>NZ_JAMYSW010000001.1:0-605665 GCF_040322135.1 Mesorhizobium sp. M0189 | reverse complement strand
AATCGGTGATTGCAACGTCACCACCGTGCCATGGCCGCTCGCCCTTCAGAGCAAGCGCCGTTCTCTCTCCAAAACTTTTTGCAGAACCTTCAGGACACTATCCGCGATGGGGGTGGCAGGCGGCGTGCTGCTCGGCAATGCGATCGCCGGCATGTTTGGCGGCAGCGAAGCGCAGGCAGCCGAACGGCCGGCACCGCAGCCGGACGAAGCCGACCAGGCAGACGATGCCAGCTCCGATAATGGCGGTGACTTCGGGGATATGGAATTCTGACGAGCGACCCAGCCTGTGCCGGCGCTCGTGACGATTGCCGGTCACCGGGTAGGCGGGGGCAGCATCCGGCAAGCGAGCTCTCGCCGGCGGCTAATAGCCCAAGCGCTTCAATTCAGCCTTGACCGCCCTGATCGTCTTGAAACGGAAACGCTTCGTCGTGCCGTCGCGCCATCCGCAGTCGCAGGTGGCGTCGAACTTTTGGCTCACTTTCAATTGCGTCAGCGCCTTCTGGCCCGGTTTGGGGGCGTCGAAGATGCGAACTTCGTAGAGCGTCCCCGAAACGTCGTAGTGCGAAACAGGCCAGGCAAGTATGACAGTCAGTTCCTTTGCCGGATCGTGATCGGCGTTGACGAGGCCGAGCGCTGTAATCTCTGGCGTGCCGCCTTCGTGTTCGCCAAGCGTGACCTGGATTGTACGGTACCCGTCGGGTTGCTGCTGTAGTGCGACGAGTGGGCGTTCCGGATATTCCTCAGTGGTCTGGTAATCGACGAACAGTGTCTGGAGGCCGTTCCAGGTCACGGCTGTGGTGTGCGGATCAACGTTGTCCGCGAACCTAACCACACGTTTCGCGAAAGCCAGGTCATTCTCGCCTGGCGCACGATCAAAGTCCTGCGCTCGCGCGTCAGTGAATGCGCAGGCGAGGGTGAGGGCAAGACTTGCAAGCAGTGTGTTCATGATTCGCAACCCTAGCACGCCGTTGCCCCACAAATGCTGTCTCGCTGCCAACGGACGCTACAGGCTTCAGTGGACGCTACAGGCTTCAGTCGCATAAGATAGATTATGGAACTGACATGGCCGATAGGACGTGGCGAAGATAGCATAAGCGAGCCGCTGGGCGGTTTGGAGCGAACTCTGTAACCCAGCTATGAAAACCTTGGTCCTTTACGCTGATTTGTAAGGGATTTCGATCGTCATGCCGTCATAGGCAGGCTCGACGTTGGCCGGCGTCTCGGCCATTACCGTGGCGTAGTCGAGCGGCACATGCATATGCGTCAGCACCGCGTTCTTCGGCGCCAGTCTTTCGATCCAGCCGAGCGCCTGGCCAAGCGACAGATGGCTCGGATGGAAGGTGTATTGCAGCGCGTCGATGACCAGCATGTCCAGCCCGCGCATACGCTCGGCTGTCGCTCCCGGAAAGTCGCTGATGTCAGGGCAATAAGCGAGATTGCCGATACGAAAACCCAGCGAGATGATGTCGCCGTGGATTTGCGGCAGCGGTTCGATGGTGAGGGCGCCGCCCTCGCCTTCGATCACCACCGGCCTGTTGTGGTCGATGATATGGGCGTTGACGATCGGCGGATACGAACTGCCTTTCGGTGTTTCGAAACAGTAGCGGAACGCTTCCCTCAGCCGCAGCATGGTAACCTGATCGGCATGGATGTCGATCCGGTGGCGCTGCTCGAGCACGAAGCCGCGCAAATCGTCGATGCCGTGGATGTGGTCGGCATGCGGATGCGTATAGACGACCGCATCGATGCGCCTGACCGATGCCAGCAGCATCTGCTCGCGAAAATCCGGGCCGGTGTCGATGACGACCGTGGTCCTGGCGCCATTCGCCGCGATCCGCTCGACGAGCGCTGCGGTGCGCATGCGCCGGTTCTTTGGGTTGGTCGGATCACAATTACCCCAGTCGCCGGTGATGCGTGGCGTGCCCGGCGATGAGCCGCAGCCGAGGACGGTAAGACGCAACCGATCGCTCATGCGTCAGGCGCCCGGCGCGCTCGGGCGCGGCATTTTCCTGAACAACCGGAAGAAATTGTCGGTGGTGATAGCAGCGATCTCGGCCTCGCTGACGCCGATCGTGTCGGCCAGCACCTTGGCTGTATGCGCGACATAGGCAGGCTCGTTGCGCTTGCCGCGAAACGGGATCGGCGCAAGGTATGGCGCGTCGGTTTCGACCAGCAGACGGTCGCGCGGCACATCGGCGGCGACGGCGCGCAACTCGGCGGAGTTCTTGAAAGTCAGGATGCCGGAAAACGAAACGTAGCCGCCGAGCGCCACGCCGATCTCGGCCAGCCGGCGCCCCGATGAAAAACAGTGCAAGATGAAGGGGAAGGCGCCCTTCCCTGTTTCTTCTTCGAGGATATCAGCCATGTTGTCGTCGGCGTCGCGTGAATGGATGACCAGCGGCAGACCGGTCTCACGAGCCGCGGCGATGTGGGTGCGAAAGCCCTGCGCCTGTGCATCGCGCGGCGCATGATCGTAGAAATAATCGAGCCCGGCCTCGCCGATCGCCACCACCTTGTGATGATCGGACAGCCGCACCAGATCCTCGACAGTCACATCAAGCTCTTCGGCCGCATTGTGCGGATGGGTACCGACCGAGCAATAGACCTCATCGAAAGTCTCCGCAATCTCAAGCACTTGTTGAAACCGCTTCACCCGCGTCGAGATCGTCACCATGCGGCCGACACCGGCCGCAAGGGCGCGGGCGACGATGGCCGCCCGCTCCTCGGCGAAATCCGGAAAGTCGAGATGGCAGTGACTGTCGACCAGCATCAGGCGCTTGTTTCCGTTTGCTCGACATAGCGTGGAAATACCGGTTCCGGCGCCGGCAGCGCCGTGCCGGATACCAGCGCGTGAGCCTCGGCGACATTCGCGAAATCGCGGCTGTCCGCCGGCACCGCCAAAAGGTCGAGCAGCTTTGCCGCCGACTCCGGAATGAAGGGCTGGCACAGCAGCCCGACACGCCGGATCACTTCAGCCGTCGTCCACAGCACCGTTTCCATGCGTGCCGGATCGGTCTTCTTCAGCGCCCATGGCTCCTGGCCGGCGAAATAGCGGTTGGCTTCCGCCACCACGCCAAAGATCGCCGCCAGCGCCAGATGGATGCCCTGGTCGGCCATCGTCCTGCGCGCCGTGACAAGGGCGGCATTGGCCTGATCGAGGATCGCCTTGTCGGCATTGCTCAATTCGCCGCGCTTAGGCACCACGCCGCCGCAGTTCTTGGCGATCATCGACAGCGAGCGCTGCGCCAGATTGCCGAGATCGTTGGCAAGATCGGCATTGGTGCGGTTGACGATGGCATCGTGACTGTAGCTGCCGTCCTGGCCAAACGGCACTTCGCGCATGAAGAAATAGCGCACCTGGTCAAGGCCGTAGTGCTCGATCATCGCGAACGGATCGACGACATTGCCGACCGACTTCGACATTTTCTCGCCACGGTTGAACAGAAAACCATGCGCGAACACGCGCTTCGGCAATTCGATGCCAGCCGACATCAGGAATGCCGGCCAGTAGACCGCGTGGAAGCGGATGATGTCCTTGCCGATGACGTGGGCGTTTGCCGGCCAGAAAGACCATCTCTCATTGGCCGGATCCGGATAGCCGGCGGCGGTGATGTAGTTGGTTAGTGCATCGACCCAGACATACATCACATGCTTCTCATCGCCGGGCACCGGCACGCCCCATTTGAATGTGGTGCGCGAGATCGACAGATCCTTCAGGCCGGATTTGACAAAGCTGATGATTTCGTTGCGCCGCTCCGCCGGTCCGACGAATTCGGGGCTGTTCTCGTAGAGCGCGAGCAGTCTGTCCTGATAGGCGGAAAGGCGGAAGAAATAGCTCTCTTCCTCGGTCCATTCGACGGGCGAGCCGAGTGGTTCGCGGCGCACGCCGTCGTCACCGGCCTTGGTTTCGGCCTCGTCGAAATAGGCTTCCTGCCGCACCGAATACCAGCCGCTGTAGCGGTCGAGGTAGATGTCGCCATTCTCAGCCATGCGCGTCCAGATCGCCTGGCAGGCCTTGTAATGACGCTCCTCGGTGGTGCGGATGAAAACGTCGTTCGAGCAACCGGTCGCTTCGAGCATCGAGCGGAAGATCGCCGAGTTGCGATCGGCAAGCGCTTTCGGCGCTAAGCCTTCGGCGTCCGCCGTCTGCTGCATCTTCAAACCGTGCTCGTCGGTTCCCGAGACGAAGAAGACGTCCTTGCCGTCGAGCCGCTGGAAGCGGGCCAGCGTGTCGCTGGCGATGACATTGTAGGCATGGCCGATATGCGGCTTGCCGTTCGGATAGAAAATCGGCGTCGTGACGTAGTATTTTTCGCGTGCCATGGATGAGCCGTCATGAATGTCTGAATGAAAGATGTCGCGGTGAGATATCGCATCGAAACGGCAATTGCCATCCGACGCCAATGTGGTGGCTTCGAAGTTCCTGCGATTGATTGGGATCAAAACTCAGGGGCTTCAAAGCCACGCCAGCGGCCGTCACATTCGCATTGCAGAATTCAGGCGGTCGATCATGGTCAGGGCGTGCTGCTTCTTGTCGAGATTGTAGGTCTCGGTTTCAGATATAGCGTTCAAAGCCTCGTGCCAAGTATCCGACAGCGTTTTGGCCCGCGCCAAATCGCCGGCCAGCGCGGCCTGGCTGGCGCCGGCCGACAGAAGATCAAGTGCGCGGCGATTGAATATCTCGAACGGGATCGCCTGGTCGCGGCCGGCGACCGCCTCGGCAAGACGGTAGGCGCCGGCGACATCTGTCTTTTTGGCCATCACCAGGGCGTCGAGGGTGGCGGCGATTTCCAGCCCGCCATATTGCGTCAGCAGGATCGCATTGCGGGCGCTGCCCCCTGCCCGTTCCGCCAGCGCCGCGCGCGCCGCAGGATCCTCCGGTGGCGGTGGCTCGATGCCCTCCAGAACCGTCATCAAGCTCTCGGCATCGAGCGGCGCCAACCGCACCATCTGGCAGCGCGACCGGATCGTCGGCAGCAGGCTGCCCGGCGCATGGACGATGAGGATGAACAAGGTGCGCGCCGGTGGTTCTTCAAGATTCTTCAGCAAGGCATTGGCAGCATTGGTGTTCATGTCGTCGGCGGGATCGACGATAACCACCCGGTAGCTGCCGTCATGCGAGGTCAGCGACAGAAAGCGGCTGACCTTGCGGATCTCGTCGACGGTGACCACGGTCTTGAAGCTCTTGGTCTTGTCGTTTGCGGGGCGCGTAAGATGCAGCACCGAAGGATGCGCGCCGGTGGCGATCTGACGAAACAGCGACGATGCCGGATCGGGAACGGCAAGGCTTTCCGGCGCCTGCCCGAAGGCCGGGTGCTTCAACAGGTGATGCGCCAGGTGAAAGGCCAGCGTCGCCTTGCCGATGCCGACCGGCCCGGCAAAGATCAGCGCGTGCGGCAGCTTTCCCGAGCGATAGGCGGCGGCAAGCATATCGGCGGCCTGAAGATGTCCGACGAGACGCGGCGTCTCGGATGGCTCCGGCACCCCGTCCAGCGTATCGTGCTGTTCGGGTGCGATGCGTTCGAAAATCATGCCGGCGCCGCCTGTCTGCTTTGCGCCGGCATCATCTTCTCGAGAGCCGCGAAGACGGTGGCGGTAACGACATCCTCCACCGTGTCCGGGTCTGCTGACGCATCGACGACGACGCAGCGTTCGGGTTCAGCCGCGGCGATCGTCAGAAACGCCTCGCGGCGGCGCTGGTGGATGGCCAATGTTTCCTTCTCGAAGCGGTCCGGGCCGTCACTGCTGCCCCGTCGGGCGGTAGCGCGCCTCAGTCCCTCGGCGGGGTCGATGTCGAAGATCAGCGTCATGTCCGGCACCATGCCGTTGATGGCGACCTTCTCCAACGCGTCCATGAATGCCGGGTCGAGGCCTCCGGTGACGCCCTGGTAGACGCGAGAGGAATCCATGAAGCGGTCGCAAAGCACGACCGAGCCGCGCTCGACTGCCGGCCGGATGACTTGTTCGACATGGTCGGAACGCGCGGCGGCGAAAAGCAGCGCTTCCATCTTGGGGCCGAACGGCTCGGCTGCGCCTGAAAGCAGGACATGCCTAACCGCCTCCGCGCCCGGCGAGCCACCCGGCTCACGCGTCACCAGTACATCGTATTTCTTGGCGCGCATCTTCTTTGCCAGCCGCCCGATCTGCGTCGACTTGCCTGCTCCTTCGCCGCCTTCAAAAGTGATGAAAAATCCGCGCGCCAAAGCCTTTGTCCATACTTCGGGGACCGTATAGTCCCGGCGGGAAAAAAGGTCCACCGCGACGGTGCTAACGCAGCCAGCCGACGGCCAGTTCCTTGGCGGCATCGAGCGCGCGTTGCGGCAACGAACCGACACCGATCGACTCGGCGGCAAAAAGCGGCGTCTCCTGGCTCAGCGTATCGCCGATCCAGACGCGCAGCGTACCCACCGGCTGCCCCTCCTCCACCGGCGCTGCCACCGGTCCGTCATAGACAATCCTGGCGGTGAGCTTGTCGCGGTTGGCGATCGGTAGGAATATCTCCACGGGTCCATTAGCCTTTAACGCGACGCCGGATTTGGAGCCGCCAAAGACCTGGGCTTCGCCAACCACTTCGTCCTTGGCGAATATCTCCGTCTTCTCGAACGAGCGAACGCCCCAGTCGAGCAGCTTTCGCGCTTCCTCGGCGCGCTCGCGGTCGTTTGCCAGTCCGCTCATTGCCGCAATCATCCTTGTTCCATTGTGGCTGACCGAGCCGACTATGCCGAATCCGGATTGCTCGCTGGCGCCGACTGCAAGGCCGTCGGCGCCTATATCCATGGCCAGCAACGGGTTGCGGTTCCTCTGGGAAATCTTGTTCCAGCTAAAATCCTTCTGGCCATAATAGCGGTAGAGATCCGGGTAGTTGCGCCAGATATGCAGGGCCAGAAGCGCAAGCTCGCGAACGCTCGTTTGCTGCCCGTCGGCCGGCAGACCGGTGGAATTGACGAAGGTCGATTTCTGCAAGCCGATCTGGCGGGCGCGCTCGGTCATCTGCGCCGCGAAATTCGCTTCGGACCCGGCCATTCCTTCAGCGATGACGATACAGCCGTCATTGGCCGCCTGCACGGTCACGCCCTGGATCAGGTCCTCCAGCCGGATCGTCGACTTGAGTTTCGCGAACATGGTCGATGTCCCCGAAGGAGCGCCGCCCTTGCGCCAGGCGTTCTCGCTGACCACGAAAGTGTCGTCGAGCGTCATACGCCCTGATTTGATGGCGTCGAAGACCACTTCCATCGTCATCAGCTTGGCCAGCGAGGCCGGCGGGATCAACCTGTCCGCATCCTTGGAAAACAGCACGGTGCCGGTTTCGGCGTCGATCATGAAGGCCTGCGCGGCCTTGGTCTCGAAAAGCTGTGCTGAGACCGGCACAAGCGAGAGCAGCAGCAGGCCGAGCGTCATGAGCCCGGTGGAAGGACGGAAAAATTTCATCGGGTTCGACCAGTCAGCCGGCGCTCTTTTGCAAGTTGGCCGAAGCTAGCAGGCTTTTCCACGGCGGATCAATCGTGCACGAGAAAGCCAGGCGACCCGCCATCAGTTGCGTACGGCAAGCGCATCCGGCGCACCATGCGACCACGCGGCCTGCAGCATCTCGTCCAGGCTGCCATGGCCGTCGGCATAGAGGTTGACCGAGTACCAGCCTTTGCCGTCGAGTTCGGAGCGCTGGATCTCGGTCTTGCCGAAGCTGGAAAGTTTGGCCGCCACCCGCTCGGCTTCGGCGGCATCCTCGAACGAACCCGCCGCGACATAGTCCGTGGGCGACCCGGCTGGAGGAGCTTGCCGTTTCCAGGATTGAAGAATCTCGGCGGGCGACATGCCGACGCCATCCAGCGCGGCGAAGGCGTTGGAGGCGCGCTGCACGCGCTCATTGGCATAGGACAGCGACGCCACAGTGAATGGCGATTGCGCCGGCAGGTTGATTTCCGGACGCTCCGGCACGATCGGTCCAAATTCGGGCAGCGTCACATCGCCGGAGGCCGGTGCCTGCGTCGCAACGACAGCTTCCGATGCCTGCCCGGAATTCGTCAGCTGACCGGGGAACGGCACCACCGCGGCGCTTACCGGCAGGCTCGGCGACGGCCCATTCATGGCGACCATGACACCGCTGGGCAGACCGTCCGATGGATCCGGTGCCCTGTTGCCGGGATGGTACGAGGCCATCAGATATTGACCGTCATTGCCTTCGAGCGGCGCACGGCCGACATATTCGACCTTCACCTCGGCCGTACCGATATTGGCATAATCGAGCATTTCAGCAGCGCGCTTAGACACATCGATGATGCGTCCATCATGATAGGGTCCGCGATCGTTGACGCGCACGATCACCGAGCTGCCGGTCTTCATGTTGGTGACACGCGCATAGCTCGGCAGCGGCATGGTCGGATGCGCCGCCGTCAGATCTGCCATGTCGTAGACTTCGCCGTTGGCGGTCAACCGGCCGTGGAAGGCCTCACCATACCAGGATGCGAGGCCAACCTTGGCGTAACGCTTGTCTTCCTTCGGATAGTACCACTTGCCGCGCACCTGATAGGGTCTGCCGAGCTGATCGCGTCCGCGAGACGTCTTGAACATCACGCGCGGGCTGGCTTTCACACCGTATTCGGCTTCGGAAAAATATTCCTTGGAGCGTGGTTTCTTGTTGACCATCGCCTTTTGCTGCGGCCCGGCACATGCCGCAAGAAAGGCTGCCGACAAGGCAAACAGCGCGAAAGCGGAAGCGCGACGAAGACGCGGGCGCGCCGTAGTCTGCATTTTCGATTGTCCCCTACAGTCTCGACGAAGGCACCGCAGCTTTAACGTTGGCGGTGCCAAAGCACCCACTCCAGAAACGCCGGCGACTCCCAACCCCAATCCTTTTGTGCGCAGGAATTGTTTATCACCGTATTAACCGATTGTGGTCGGAACCGGGCGAGATTGTGGCACGACCGTCTCGCCGATCGGCATGAAAATCATCGCGTATCGATCACCAGCGCCATTCGTGCCCGCACGCTTTGCTGCCCGGCGTTGGCATGTCTCCGAGCGCAGATTCAGGGACCGAATATCACAAGCTCGGTGAACGTCAGATCCCCAAGTGCGGGTGGTCTGGGGCCCTTGAAGTATTTCAGCCCCTTGTTGGCGCGGTACCACCCCAACAAACCTGGAATCGGCTCCTTGGCGTCGACAAAGCAAACCAGGATTCCCCTTCGCAAGAGAAAGCGCCCCACGGCACCGGCGCACCGGCTTAAATCCGCGAGCGAGCGGCAATAGATGATCTGATGGCATCGGATAAGACCGTGCAACATTCGGCGCGGCATCAACACCAAGGGAAACGCTGCTCCGTCGCAAATGCAGATCAACGACAGGCAGCCCAGCGTGGAGTGTTCAGAGAGTATGTATCTCTCACTCTCGGACAGCATCGCCAATTCCGGAAGATCGGGACGCGCTTCGAGCACGCGACATGACCGCTGCGCCGAACTTAATGCCGGCACGAAGGTAAATTGTCCGCTGGAGAAGAGCCGAAAGCCGAGCGCCCGGTTGGCTTTCAATGTCGCTTGTGCCGGCGAAATGTTCGTGTAGGTCACATCCCTTCGCTTGAGAACCGCCGCAACCAACATGGCGCCGTAGGGACGGAATTCTGCGTCGACTGACCAGCTTGAAAGATTGCAGCGGATTTCGTCGCCCTCCGACCCCTGGTAGCGAGCATAAAGGGTGAGCACAACGCCGACGATCCGACCGGCATGCTCCAAAACAAAGCCATATTGTGGGAACTCGGCAACTGCGGGCCGCTGCGACAAACGGGTCAGAGCCTGTATCCAGTAACTCCGGTTACGCGCCGGAAAGCCCCTGCACAGACAGTCGACCACTCCCTCCCAGTCGGTTTCTCGAATTGGTCTACAGCGAAGACCGGGCGGGAGAGCGCCAAGTACGGCCAAAATCAACTCCGGAATACGATTTACTTACATGTGTTTAATGCGCCCAACATATCGGCGCACAACGATTAATAGTCTGTGCGGGTTTTAAAAACGATTTTCCACACTCAGCACAAAACACAGGTCGCCATGCCGGGCTGCTCACCGTCCTGAATCGCGCCCAAAGGTGCGGTCGCCATGGTTGACTTGGTGTTGAATGCGGCTTTACAGGAATGAAGCGCGAACCGGTCGGGGAACGTCCTGGTGCCAATCCGGTACCGACTGCTCGAACCCGCCCTCTCGCGATATCCTAAGTGATTGAAAAATCACCTTGGAGGGATGGCCGAGCGGTTTAAGGCACCGGTCTTGAAAACCGGCGTGGGTGCAAGCCCACCGTGGGTTCGAATCCCACTCCCTCCGCCATTTGAAGCCTTGTCCCGAAAGCAATCTCCTGGGCTTGCGTCGAGATGACCGGGAAGTGACCCCGATCGGGTTGATTTCTCCGTCCGAATATGATGCTTCTCCCGCCTATGAATAAAGTATTTTCTGCGGTTTTCGCATGGACGATAGTGGCTTGGCCGGCCAGCGCCATGGACAGCGCATTGCGCGCCGGCCTGCTGAAACTCGATCCGCAAACCCGGCTGGAGCAGAGATGCGACGCCGAAATTCTCGACCGGATTACCCGCGACGACCACAAATACAGAGCCGATCGCGTCGTCGCTTACGCCTTTGCGACGCCCGAAATGGGCGCCGATGCGATCAGGAGCCCGGGCGCTGCGTTTCGCAGCAAGGGACAATGGTACCGGCTGAAATTCAAATGCGAGACAGCGCCGGACCATATGGAGGTCCTGCAGCTCCGCTACCGGATCGGCGACGAAATTCCCGAAAGCGACTGGCCCAAATACAATCTCTACAACTAGGCATTCGCGACCTCTGGCCGCATTTTCGCCGGTGTTTCGGGCCGATCGTCGCCAACTCTGTATGTTGCCGCCGTGACGGGCGGTTTGCCGACCTTGTTCCAACCAGTCCCTTGACGCGCGGGAACCATACACGTTAGGGCCTCCAGGCATTCGACGCGAACGGCCGGCCAACCAGCAAGGGAACTCCCAGTCGATGGAAATTTTCACCGCCGCGGGCTTCTCTGCCCTGCTCCAGGTCATCGCCATCGATCTCGTGCTTGCAGGCGATAACGCCATTGTCATCGGCCTTGCCGCTGCCGGCCTGCCGGTCGAGCAGCGCAAGAGAGCGATCCTTATCGGCGTGGTGGCGGCGACGGTGCTGCGCATCGGTTTTGCAGCTATCACTGTCACTCTGCTCCAGATTGTCGGCCTGCTGCTGGCCGGCGGCATCCTGCTGCTGTGGGTGTGCTGGAAGATGTATCGCGAACTGCGCACCTCCCATGCCGACGAAGTGGAGGCGACCGAGGCGTTGTCCAATTCCGATATCAACAGCGATAATATGGTGGCCGGGAAGGCGCGTAAGAAGACGCTGGGTCAGGCTGCATTGCAGATCGTCATCGCCGACGTCTCTATGTCGCTCGACAACGTGCTGGCAGTCGCCGGCGCAGCGCGCGATCACTTCCAGGTGCTGGTGATCGGCCTGGTCCTGTCGATCGCGCTGATGGGCCTTGCCGCGAGCTTCATCGCCAAGCTGCTGCACCGCCATCGCTGGATCGCCTATATCGGCCTTTTGATCATCTTCTATGTCGCACTCGATATGATCTATCGAGGCGCGGTGGAAGTCTTGCCGCATGTCAGCAGTGCGGTGAGCTGACGCATCGACTCGAATTCGCATCGGCCGGCACTTCGACTTCGGCCAGCCTTCGGGGGCGCTTGCGTTTCGCTGCAGCCGCTGCCCATACCAATGCGGCAACAACTGTGGTACTGCGCCGCCAATCCTGAAAATCCGGAAAAGCTTTGATGTCCGCCCCTCGTGTCAGCTTCGTCAGTCTTGGATGCCCGAAAGCCCTTGTGGATTCGGAACGCATCATCACGCGCCTGCGCGCCGAAGGCTACGAGATCGCCCGCAAGCACGACGGCGCCGACCTGGTCGTCGTCAACACCTGTGGCTTCCTCGATTCGGCCCGCGACGAATCGCTCAACGCCATCGGCTCGGCACTTTCGGAGAATGGCAAGGTCATCGTCACCGGCTGCCTCGGCGCCGAACCGGACGTCATCCGTGAAAGACATCCCAACGTCCTCGCCATCACCGGCCCGCAAGCTTATGAAAGCGTGATGGCGGCAGTGCATGAGGCCGCTCCCCCGAGCCACGATCCCTATATCGACCTTTTGCCGCCGCAGGGCGTCAAGCTCACGCCGCGCCACTATGCCTATCTCAAGATTTCGGAAGGCTGCAACAACCGCTGCACCTTCTGCATCATCCCGGCGCTGCGCGGCGATCTCGTATCGCGGCCGGCCGCCGACGTGTTGCGCGAAGCCGAGAAGCTGGCCAAGGCCGGGGTCAAGGAGATCCTCGTCATCTCGCAGGACACCAGCGCCTACGGCATCGACATCAAATACCAGACCAGCATGTTCGGCGATCGCGAAGTGCGGGCGAAATTCCTCGATCTGTCGGAAGAGCTGGGTAAGCTCGGTGTCTGGGTGCGCATGCACTATGTCTATCCCTATCCGCATGTCGCCGACGTCATCCCGCTGATGGCCGAAGGCACTATCCTTCCCTATCTCGACATCCCGTTCCAGCACGCCTCGCCGCAGGTGCTGAAGAACATGCGCCGGCCCGCCCATGGCGAAAAGACGCTCGAGCGCATTCGCGGCTGGCGCGAGGTTTGTCCGGATCTCGCCATTCGCTCCACCTTCATCGTCGGTTTCCCCGGCGAGACGGACGACGATTTCGAGATGCTGCTCGACTGGCTGGACGAGGCCAGGATCGATCGTGCCGGCTGCTTCAAATACGAGCCGGTCAGAGGCGCCCGTTCCAACGAGCTCGGCCTCAAGCAAGTGCCGCAGGAGGTCAAGGAAGCCCGCTGGCACCGCTTTATGCAGCGCCAGCAGAAGATTTCGGCAACGCAGCTCGCCAAGAAAATCGGCAAGCGCCTGCCGGTACTGATCGACGAAGCACATGGCAATTCGGCCAAGGGCCGGACCAAATACGATGCGCCCGAAATCGACGGTGCGGTGCATATCCAATCGCGGCGGCCGTTGCGCGCCGGCGACATCGTCACGGTCAAGATCGATCGTGCCGACGCTTACGACCTCTACGGCTCGGCGGTCTGATATCACTCAATCCAAAACAAAAAGGGCGCCGCGTGGCGCCCTTTCGTTCGATGTGTTTCCGGTTGCTTACTGTGGCAGCTTGTCGTCGACGCCCTTCACGTAGAAATTCATCCCAAGCAGCGTGCCGTCGTCAGCGACCTCGCCGTCCTTCAGCCATGGTGTGCCGTCCTGCTTGGCGATCGGCCCGGTGAAGGGACTCCAGCCGTCGGCTATCTTCTTGGTGGTGGCCTCGGCCATCGCCTTGACGTCGTCGGGCATATTGGTGAACGGCGCCAGCTTGACGGCGCCGTCCTTGATGCCGAGCCAGACATTGTCGGGCTTCCAGGTGCCGTCGAGCGCCGCCTGGACCCGGCTGATGTAGTACGGCCCCCACTCGTCGGTCAGCGAGGTCAGCTGCGCGTGCGGCGCGAACTTGATCATGTCGGAGGACTGGCCGAAGCCGTGCAGCTTGCGCTCCTCCGCCACCTGCAAAGCAGCGGTCGAGTCGGTGTGCTGGACGATGATGTCGGCGCCTTGATCGAACAATGCCTTGGCTGCGTCGGCTTCCTTGCCCGGATCGAACCAGGAGTTCACCCAGACGATCTTCGCCTTGAAGTTCGGGTTGATCGACTGCGCGCCGAGCATGAAGGAATTTATGCCCATCACCACTTCCGGGATCGGGAAGGAAACGATGTAGCCGGCGACGCCCGACTTCGATTGTTTGGCGGCGATCTGGCCAAGCACGTAGCGGCCCTCATAGAAACGCGCATTGTAGATGCCGAGATTTTCGGCCGTCTTGTAGCCGGTGGCGTGCTCGAACATCACCTTGGGGAATTTCTTGGCGATCTTCACTTCCGGGTCCATGAAGCCAAAGGATGTGCCGAAAATGATCTTGCAGCCCTCGCGTGCCAGGCGTTCGAAGGCGCGGTCGGCATCGGGGCCTTCGGAGACGTTCTCGAGATAGGCGGTCTCGACCTTGTCGCCGAGTGCCTTTTCCACCTCGAGGCGGCCTTGGTCGTGCTGGTAGGAGTAGCCGAAATCGCCGATCGGGCCGGTATAGACCCAGCAGGCCTTCAGCTTGTCCGCCGCCTCGGCTGAGGCCGCCAGCGACAATGCGGCCGTCGTCGCCATCAGGGCAATAAGCAGTTTTTTCATTGTGTTACCTCTCTGAGTTAAGCCTTGGAGCTTCCGTCTTTTTGTTGTCAACGATCCGGAACGAATGGCTGCCCCAGGGAAGCCGGCGTGTTCATCATCGTCAGACGCTTGTTGCGGGAGATTAGAACGAGAACCACGACGGTTGCCAGATAGGGCAGCGAAGAAAGCAGTTGCGAGGGGACCGGAATGCCAAATGCCTGTGCATGAAGCTGGCCGATCCAGACCGCGCCGAAGATATAGGCGCCGGCCAACACCCGCCATGGCCGCCAGGAGGCGAAGACGACCAGAGCCAGCGCGATCCAGCCGCGGCCGGCGGTCATGTTCTCCACCCATTGCGGTGTGTAGACCAGCGATAGATGACCGCCGGCGAGGCCGGCACAAGCGCCGCCGAAAATCACTGAGAGATAGCGGTAACGGATGACGTGGATGCCAAGCGCATGGGCGGATGCATGGCTGTCGCCGATCGAACGCAGAGTGAGCCCGGTGCGGGTCTTGAACAGGAACCACATGACGGCGGCGGTCAGCGCGATCGAGATGTAGAAGATCGGATCCTGACCGAACAGCAGCCTGCCGACGATGGGGATTGCGGTCAGGCCGGGAATATCGAGGTTGGGCAATCTCTCACCGGGCTGGCCGATAAAATTCGTCCCCATCATGCCGGAAAGGCCGAGGCCAAGCAGCGTCAGCGACAGGCCGGTGGCCACCTGATTGGTGGCCAGCGACAGGGTCATGAGGGCGAACAGAAGCGAGAACACTGCCCCCATGGCAATTGCCGCCAACAGCCCTATCCACGGCGAGCCGGTCAGATAGCCGGCGCCGAAGCCGCCGACCGCACCCATGATCATCATTCCTTCGACGCCGAGATTGAGCACGCCGGAACGTTCGACCACCAGTTCGCCGATCGCCGCTATCAGCAGCGGCGTCGCCGCCGTCGCGATGGTCAAGAGGATGTTGACGGTGATGTCCATCAGCGGGCTTCCTCCAGCTTCGGTGCTGCCTCGAGTTTCGGCGCGGAAAGGCCGGTCAGGCGGATGCGATAGTGAATGAGCGTGTCGCAGCCGAGCACGAAGAACAAAAGCATCCCCTGGAACACGCGCGCCACCTTGTCGGAGATGCCGAGCGCGCTTTGCACCGCCTCGCCGCCGAGATAGGTCAGCGCCAGCACAAGGCCGGCGGCAACGATGCCCAGCGGATTGAGCCGGCCGAGGAATGCCACGATGATGGCGGTAAATCCGTAGCCGGGCGAGATCACCGGCTGCAGCTGGCCGATGGCGCCAGAGACCTCCGAAATGCCGGCAAGTCCGGCCAGCGCGCCCGACAGCAGAAAGGCAAAGAAAACCATGCGGCTCAGGCCGAAACCGGCGAAGCGCCCTGCCCTCGGGCTCGAGCCGAGCACGCGGACCTCAAAGCCTTTCAGCATCCGGCTCATCAGGATCCAGATCAGTACTGCCGCGATCAGCGCGAAGACAAATCCCCAGTTCGCCCTGCCGGATTCCGGGAGGAGTTCCGGAAGGATAGCCGAGTCGTTGAACTGGATGGTCTGCGGGAAACCATGACCCTGCGGATCGCGCCACGGCCCGCGCACCAGCCAATCGAGGGAGAGCTGGGCGACATAGACCAGCATCAGGCTGGTCAGGATCTCGTTGGTGTTGAAGCGCGTCTTCAGCAGTGCCGGAATTGCGGCATAGGCGGCCCCGCCGACCATGCCGAGCAGAAGCATCAGCGGCAGCACCAATGGACCTTCGAACTGCGGAAACAGCACGGGAATGATCGAGCCGACAATGCCGCCCAGGATGAACTGGCCTTCGGCGCCGATGTTCCAGATGTTTGCCTTGTAGCAGACCGACAGCCCGACCGCGATCAGGATCAGGGGGGCGGCCTTGATCGCCAGCTCATGCAACTGCCAGACTTGGCTGATCGGTTCAATGAAGTAGATGCGGAACGCCGTCAACGGGTTGACGCCGAGCAGCGCGAACATGATAGCACCAGCAATGATCGTCAAAACGAAAGCGATGAACGGCGAGAGTGCCGAAAACAGCATCGAGCGCTGCGGGCGTTTTACAAGTTCGAGGCGCATCAAGCCGTCTCCAACGTATGTTCGGCATGCCCGGGTTCTGAGCCGCCCATCAGCAGCCCGATCTTCTCGAATGTCGCTTCAGTTATCGGCAGCGGCCTCGACAGTTCGCCATTGTGCATGACCGTGATCGCATCGGAAATCTCGAACAGCTCGTCGAGGTCCTGGCTGATCACCAGCACCGCCGAGCCGCTGCGCGCTAGCTCGATCAGCGCCTGCCGGATGTGGGCCGCCGCACCCGCGTCGACCCCCCAGGTCGGCTGATTGACCACCAGGACGCTTGGCCGGCGGTCGAGTTCGCGGCCGACGATGAATTTCTGCAGATTGCCGCCCGAAAGAGCCGCAGCCTCCGGATCCGGCGCGCTCTTGCGCACGTCCATCGCCTTTATGATGCGCTGGGCAGCGGAATAGATTGCATCGCTCTTGACCATTCCACCGGCGCCGACAAACATCTTGCCATCGGTGGCGTGGCGCGACAGAAGCAGGTTCTCCGAAAGCTTCATGCGCGGTGCTGCGCCGTGGCCGAGCCGCTCTTCCGGGACGAAGGCAGCGCCCATCAGGCGCCTGCCGGTGATCGTGAGGCCGCCGGCATCTTTGCCGCGGATGCGGACCGAGCCGGCATCCTGCTGCAGCACCTCGCCGGAAACGGACTCGAAGAATTCGCCCTGGCCGTTGCCGGCGACACCGGCAATGCCGATCACCTCGCCGGCGCGGACTTCAAGATTGATGTTCCTGAGCGGGATGGAGAACGGAGTCGCCGGCTTGCGGGTGAGTTCGCGGACTTGAAGCAGCACCGGCGCGGTCTCGATACCTTCGGCCGGCGCCCGCACCACAGCCTGAACCTCGTTGCCCACCATCATCCGCGCCAACGAAGACGCGGTTTCCTGGCGCGGATTGCAATGGCCGACCACCTTGCCGTGACGCAGCACGGTGGCGCGGTCGCAGATGCGTTTGACCTCTTCCAGCCGGTGCGAAATGTAGAGGATGGACTTTCCTTCCGAACGCAACCGCTCGAGCGTCTCGAACAGCTTATCGGCTTCCTGCGGCGTCAGCACCGAAGTCGGCTCGTCGAGGATGATGAGTTGCGGCGTCTGCAACAGGCAGCGGATGATTTCGATACGCTGACGCTCGCCGACCGACAGATCACCGACCAGCGATAGCGGATCGAGAGGCAGGCCATAACTGTAGGAGAGCGCCCTCGCCTTGGCCGCGATCGTGCTGATCGGCGAGCCGTCATCCAGCGACAGCGCGATGTTCTCCGCCGCCGTCAGCGCCTCGAACAGCGAAAAATGCTGGAAAACCATGCCGATGCCGAGCTTTTTTGCGGTGCCGGGGCTGGTGATCCGGACTGCCTGGCCATTCCAGAAAATCTCGCCTGAATTCGGTTCCAGTGATCCAAACAGCATTTTCACCAGCGTCGACTTGCCGGCGCCGTTCTCGCCAAGCAACGCGTGGATCTCGCCCTTGGCGATGTTGAGATCGACATGGTCGCACGCCGTCAGCGTGCCGAATATCTTGGTGAGGCCGCGAACCTCCAGCAGGTTTGCGCCGTCTTGATCTGCACTCACAGTGCCTCCATCTGGTTTGCCAGATATGTTCTGTGTTCCCGCAAGCATCGTATGCGCGCCCTGCTCTCGACGGTAAGCGCCTCACGACTTGAAAGAGCTTCAAGAATTTCAGCGGAAACTCAAGCGGTAAAGCGCAGTTCGCAAGAACCGCGGCGTCGGCGGGCCGAAACTGCGGGCGCTCAAGGGATAAGTATCGTTGTCCCGGTCGTCCTGCGCCCTTCGAGATCGGAATGCGCCTTGCCGGCATCGCTGAGCGCGTAACGCTGATTGATCTTGATCTTGACGGCACCGCTGAGCACGACATCGAACAAGGCGGCGGCGGAAGCCTCGAGGTCCTCGCGCTTGGCATTATAGACGAACAGCGTCGGCCGCGTTGCGAACAACGAGCCCTTCTGCGCCAGCAATGAGATGCTGAAGGGCGGGATCGGCCCAGATGATTGACCGAAGCTGACGAACGTGCCGAGCGGCCGCAGGCAATCGAGCGAGGCCGGGAACGTATCGTTGCCGACCGAATCGTAGACCACGTCGCATTTCTTGCCACCGGTGATGGCGGCAACACCGGCGACGAAATCCTGCTCGCGATAGTTGATCACGTGGTCGAAGCCGTGCGCCTTGGCGAGCTCGATCTTGTCGGTCGAACTTGCGGTGCCGATCACCGTCGCGCCGAGATGCTTGGCCCATTGGCCGAGGATCAGGCCAACACCGCCGGCCGCCGCATGAAACAGGATCGTATCGCCCGCCTTCACTTTGAACGTACGGCGCAACAGGTACTCGGCGGTCATGCCCTTCAGCATCATAGCCGCGGCCTGTTCGTCGCTGATGCCGTCGGGCACCTTCACCACGCGGTCGGCGGCGATCACGCGCTGCCCGGCATAGGCGCCGGTGGTCACCGCATAGGCGACGCGATCCCCGGGCGTCAGCCAGTCGACATCTGTGCCGACCTCCAAAACCACGCCGGCCGCCTCACCGCCGGGGATCAGCGGAAATCCGCCCTGCGGCGGATAAAGGCCCGAGCGATAATAGACGTCGATGAAATTGAGACCGATCGCGGTGTGCCTGACCAGAATCTGCCCCGAGCCCGGCTGCCCGGGATCGGTATCCTCATAGGTCAGGACCTCCGGACCGCCATTGGCGTGGATGCGGATCGCTTTGGACATTTTCCAGCTCTCTTGGGATCAGGCTTTCTTGTCCGGCTTGGCGCCGAGATTTGGAAAGAACTGCATGATAGCGCCGATGCAAGCTAGGTAAAGCCCGGTGACCGTA
Organism: Mesorhizobium sp. M0189; assembly: GCF_040322135.1. Classification (NCBI taxonomy): domain Bacteria; kingdom Pseudomonadati; phylum Pseudomonadota; class Alphaproteobacteria; order Hyphomicrobiales; family Phyllobacteriaceae; genus Mesorhizobium; species Mesorhizobium sp. M0189. Next base: position 586,509 of record NZ_JAMYSW010000001.1, on the reverse strand, counting down.
ATTCCGATCTTGATGAAATCGCTGACCTGCTCGCCCAGCACGCCGATCTTGTCATAGAAGGAGGCAAGCGCGGCCTGCGCCAGCGCCAGCGCGCCGAAAGCACACCAAAGCAGCGTCATGCCGAGATTGACTGGCCGCAGCCGCTTCACCCGCACCGGATGGATGAAATGGATCGGCACGAAGGTGAGAATGCCGGCCACCACGACCACGGCGAAGGAAACCCATTGTCCGGGTTCGATGACGAACAGCGTGAACACCACCATGTTCCAGACGACTGGAAAGCCCTTGAAGAAATTCTCCTTCGTCTTCATGCCGGTATCGGCATAGTAGATTGCGCTCGACACCACGATGATCGCCGCCGACAGGAACGACAGGCGCTCGCCCATGAAGCCGCGCTGATAGAGCGCGAAGGCTGGAATCAGCACGTAGGTCACGTAGTCGATGATGTTGTCGAGGAGTTCGCCCGACCATGTCGGCAGGATTTCCTTGACGTCGAGCTTCCTGGCGATCGGCCCGTCGATGCCGTCGACGAACAGCGCCAGCCCTAGCCACCAGAACATCGCCGTCCAGCGCTGCTCGCTTGCTGCGACCAGCGACAGAAACGCCAGGAATGAGCCCGACGCGGTCAAGAGATGGACCGAGAACGCCCGCGCCTGCGGCCATGTGACTTTCTTCTTCGGCAGCGGAATCCGGTCGGCGATTTTCCTGGCCGTCGTCTTCTTGCTCACGGTCCCCGCCAGTCCAGCTTGCTGATTTCGGCCGAGCGGCCGGCAAAGTTCCAGTTGCGGCCAAAGGCCCGCATTTTGCTCCTGTCGGATTTGGCGACGATGATCTCCGGCGCGATCCAGTATTCCGAATTGGTGATGACCGTATCCTTGTCGCGATCCTTGCCGGTGATCGGCGTCACCGCGCCATCGATGATCTTCGGTATCTGAAAGATGCGCGTTTTCTCACGCGTCTCGTAGGTGATCGGCACCTGCTCGGCGCCGAGGAACTGTCCGACCAGGATCGAGAGCAGCGATGTGGTTCCGCCGGCCTTGCCGGTGAATATCTTCGTCAGTGCCTTCACAGCGTAGACCGAGGCGCGCTTGTCGATGAACAGGCCGGCAGTCCAATTGCCGCGGCTCATATAGCCGGGGATTTCCATGACCAGCCCAAGATTGAGACCAGACAGGTCGACCTCGCCGAAATGGCCGGCATCGATGCGGAATCCGGCCCAGGTCTGGCAATAGCCTTCTGTCGGCCGATGATTGCCGAGCGACAGCACGCAAGGGCAAAAAACCGTGCAATTGCAGGAGAGGACGAGCTCTCCCTTCATTGCCCAGTTTTGGTCTGTCATCGAATTCTCCCCCTCATGTCGAGACTACTAGCAGCGTGGCTGCCCAGACAAGCAGTATCGCGCCGGCCAGCCGCGTCGGCAGATTGCCTGCCGTCTGTTTTTCGACCAGGCTAAACAGGCCGATGAGCGCCATCCAGAACACGTTCATCACGCCGACGGCAAACATTACCAGCATCAGCGCCCAGCAGCATCCAAGGCACCACAGGCCCTGCTCCATGCCGAGCCGGAAAATGCGAATGGGCCTGGCGCTCCAGTTGGCGAACAGGACCGAGAACGGATTTCTGCACTTCTCCAGACAGGCTTCCTTCAGCCAGCTGAACTGATAGCGACCAGCGATCGACAGCGCGGCTGCTCCGGCAATTCCAACCGCCGGATCGAGCATCTGCCCGGGTGACGCGAATGCATCGACTGCTAGCGTCAGGGCTGCGAACATTGCCGAGACGGCAAGCCAGACGCTTAAATATCCAGCGACGAGGACCAACGGATGGGCGACCGGCTCCCTCTTGATCCTGGCGGTATCTGCGATCTCGCAATAGGTCCGGATCATCGGCGCCGCGGAGGGCAGCATGGTCGCGATGGCCATCAACAGCCACATCGCGGTGAGTGCCCCGCCTTGCGCGCCTAGGCTTGCGTGAAGCGGCGCCGGCGCAAGGCAGAGGGCGAAGAAACGCGCAAGGAAATCCGGCAGCGGCAGTTGCGGCAGATATCTCAGCATAGTGTCACCGGGTGCATCGGTGCCCGGGAGCCGGCTTTACGGCACCACGAACTGCAATTGCGCCGAGAAGGAGCCATGCAAGGGCGATGCCCATGCCAGCAACAACGCTCACCGTCAGTCGAGGGCTGCGCGCAACGCTCGCCATCGCACGGCCGATACCGTCCAGGTGGCTGAAATCGTCTTGTTGGCCGGTCATGGCAACCGAATGGGCCGAATCGCCGCGTTGATCAAGCGACATCACCTGACCTATATGGACCGGCAGGTCGGATAGGCCTCACCTCGCAATCGGGAAGCCGAATTTGGATCATCGGGAAACAGCACGGATACTCGTTGCCGGCAGCGGCCCCGCAGGGCTGATCGCGGCGCTTGGCTTTGCCGAGACCGGCTTTCCGGTGACGCTCGTCGGACCCGAGGCAGCCGGCCCCGATGCCCGGACGACAGCCTTGATGAACCCTGCCCTGAAGATGTTAGAACGGCTCGGGATCCTGGATAGAATCAGGCCGCACGCAGCGCCGCTCAAGGTGATGCGCATCGTCGATGCAACAAGCCGGCTGATCCGCGGCCCGACAGTGACCTTTCGCGCCAGCGAGATCGACGAAGAGCAATTCGGACTGAACGTGCCCAACAGCGTTCTCAACCGCGCGCTAGCCGAGGCTGTCGGCGCGCATGCGGGCATCGAGTGGCGAAAGTCGATGGTGGAGGCATGGCGCCTCGATGCCGACCATGCCCATGCCGTTCTCGCCGACGGCAGCGAGATTGAGGCGTCGTTGGCGGTTGCCGCCGATGGCCGTCAGTCGCCGGCCCGCGAGGCAGCCGGCATCCGGACATCGGTCCGATCCTATCCGCAGGCGGCGCTGGTGCTCAATTTCGGTCACCGCAGCGACCATGCCTTTACTTCGACCGAATTCCACACCGAGACCGGTCCGTTCACACAGGTTCCCCTGCCCGGCAACCGGTCCAGCCTTGTCTGGGTGCTCGAGCCCGATACCGCCAGGGACCTTGCAGCACTTGACGACGCCGAGCTTTCGACGCGGGTCGAACAGCGGATGCAATCGATGCTGGGCCGCGTGTCGGTTGAGCCCGGCCGACAGGTCTACCCCCTTTCAGCGGTGAGCCCGTGGCGGTTTGCGCAGCACCGCGTGGCGCTTGTCGGCGAAGCCGCCCATGTGTTTCCCCCAATCGGCGCGCAAGGCCTTAATCTCGGCATCAGGGACATCGACGACCTGATTGGTACCGCAAGCAGAAATCGCTCGGACCCGGGCGCCGCCAAGGCGCTTGCGACCTATGATTTCAAGCGGCGGCCGGACATCCTGGCGCGCAGCAGCGCGGTCAACCTGCTCAACATGTCGTTGCTTTCCGACATGCTGCCGGCCCAGTTGGCGCGCAGCGCTGGTCTTGGCGTGCTTGAAGGGTTGGCGCCGTTGCGGGCGTTTTTTATGCGCGAGGGTCTGCGACCCGGCAGCGGTTTTGCGGCATTTTTTGGTGGATTGCGAAAACCGGCTGAGCGCTAGCGATCTTGGGTACCGCCCTTGCTCCGCATCTTGCGAACTCAACCCGGCGTCACGCGCTTCGGGATTGAATTGACGCAGAGTCTGCGCCAAATAACGAACATGTCGACGGCAAGGTCTGGACCAATCTTTGCCGGACCGATGCGTTAGAGTCTAAAGTCTTGGAGCGTTCCTTGCGTGTTCCAGGATGCGTGGCGTCCAAGAAGTTCAAGTGGTGAGTGCGATGAAGACAGCCAAATTCTCGATCGGACAGGTGGTTCGCCACCGGCTGTTTCCGTTCCGCGGCGTCATTTTCGATGTCGACCCGCAATTCGCCAACACCGACGAATGGTACGAGGCGATCCCCGCTGACGTGCGACCGCGCAAGGACCAGCCCTTCTATCATCTGCTCGCCGAGAATTCGGAAACGGAATACATCGCCTATGTGTCCGAGCAGAATTTGCTCGAGGACCGGTCGGGCGAACCGGTCCGGCATCCACAGATAGGTGAGATGTTCGAGAAGAGGCCGGACGGGCGCTACGAACCGAAGCACCAATTGAGACATTGACTTAGTCGGGATCTGGCTGGGAGCTGGGACAGGCTTGAGACATGGCTGGACCCGACAAACGGCCGGTCCAAACAAAAAAAGCGGGGCATGAACCCCGCTTTTTTTGGTTCGAAAACCCGTCGATCAGTTTGCGGCCTTCGCCTTTTCCTGCTCTTCCTTGAGCTTCTTGGCAAAATCCTGGTTGTTCTTGGCGACGAACTCCTGGAGCTTCTTCTGCCGGTCCTCGATGTCCGACTGCTGCAGCGGCGGGCCGTCGAAGGCGCCGCTGAAGCCGGTCAGCGCAATCTTGATCGGATTCGGCTGGTTCTGGAAATTGATCGAGGTCAGTGTCAGCGCCGATCCCTTCTTGAAGGATGCGACGAGCTGATCGGTCAGCGGCACTTCCGCCACGCAGCGGTCCGGGAAGCAGATCACATAGTCGAGCTTCTGCGCCTTGCCGCCGTCGATCTGGAGGCCGATGCCGGGAGGAACCAGCCGGCCGGTCGGAACCGTCACCTGGAACACCTTGCGGTTCACCTTGCCCTTCAATTCGATCAGGCTGACGCCGGTGATGAGCTGGCCGTTGCCGGCGGTGGTGATGTTCTGGACATTGCAGATGTCGACGTCTTCCTGCTTGGTGCAGGCCTTGAACCAGCCTTGCGGAATCTGCTGTTGCTGCTGCGCGGAAGCAGCGGGAATCCCGGCGCCGAGAATGCCGACCACGCCAGCGGCCATGACCGACAGGCGGTACGCGTTGCTGTTCAGGCTGGTCATGTCGTGCATTCCTCTCAAATGATCCCGGAACCGGCTTTTTCGCGCCGTGTGGTCCAGCTACCTGTTGCCGAAATGAGGCAACAGAATGACTTCGGACGGCGTGTTACACTGCAAGCGATGCCGAATCCAGCCCGAGCCTCGCGAATCTTGGCCGAAGGATTGGCTCAGGGGGTTGGCCGGTGCACGACCGGCTCATGTATGCTGCGCATCGAATCGGGAAGGAGACGGTCATGGGCCGCGTTGTCATTTGGCTGATCGCCACAATGTTGTTTGTCGGCCTTTCCCTGCAACCGACCCTGTCGGAACCGAAGCACGCGCTTGCCATGCAGGGCGAGCCGGCGCTGCCGGCCGACTACAAGCATTTCAACTACGTCAACCCCGACGCGCCGAAGGGCGGCAGCATTACCTATTGCGTCGTCGGCCGCTTCGACAATCTGAATCCATTCATCCTGAAAAGCCTGCGCACGACGGCGCGCGGCATGATGGATCAAGCCTTTGGCAATCTCGTCTTCGAGCCGTTGATGCAGCGCAACTACGACGAGGCCTTCAGTCTCTACGGCCTGCTAGCCGATACCGCCGACATGGATCCCGAGCGCAAGGGCATCGAATTCCACCTCGATCCCAGGGCCAAATGGTCGGACGGCGAACCGGTGACGCCGGAAGACGTGTTGTTCACCTATGACGTCTTCACCGAGAAGGGCCGGCCACCTTACAGCCAGCGGATGAAAGCGATTGCCAAGCTCGAAAAGACCGGCGACCGCAGCGTGCGCTTCACCTTCAACGACAAGGCCGACCGCGAATTTCCGCTGATCATTGCGCTGACGCCGATCATCCCGAAACACGCTTTCAACAAGGACACATTCGACAGGACCACGCTGAAGCCGGTGGTCGGCAGCGGCCCTTACACGGTGGCGCAAGTCGTGCCTGGCCAGCGCATCGTGTTCAAGCGCAATCCGGACTATTGGGGCAAGGACGTTTCGTCCAAGCGCGGCTTCGACAATTACGACCAGATCACCATCGAATATTTCCTCAACGCCAACGCCAAGCAGGAAGCGTTCAAGAAAGGCATCTGCGCCATCGACGACGACAGCGACCCGGTCAAACGCGAGCGCGATCTCGACTTTCCGGCCTTCCACCGGGGCGAGGTCATCGCCGAAACTTTCGACACCGGCATTCCGCCGGTGGTCAACGGTTTTCTGTTCAACACGCGGCTGCCGAAATTTTCCAATCCGGTCGTGCGGCGTGCGCTCGGCATGCTCTACGATTTCGAATGGGCCAACAAGAATCTATTCGGCGGCAAATACACGCGAACGATGAGCTTTTGGCAGAATTCCGAACTCTCCGCGCTCGGCCACCCGGCCAGCGAAAAGGAAAAGGCCCTGCTGGCCCCCTACCCCGGCCGCGTGCCTGCAGATGTCATGGACGGCACCTACAGGCCGTCTGTCACCGACGGCTCTGGCCAGGACCGCAAGGTGCTGAAGGCCGCATTCAAGCTGCTGAAGAGCGCAGGCTATACGGTGCAGGACGGCGCGATGCTCGATCCCGAGGGAAAGCCGTTCGGTTTCGAGATCCTGACCGCCTCGCAGGACGAAGAGCGACTTGCCGCTATCTATCAGCGCACGCTTGAGAAGCTCGGCATCGATGTCGGTATCCGCAGCCTCGACGGTGATCAGATCCAGTCGCGCAAGCAGCGTTTCGATTTCGAGGTGCTGGTCGGCTCGACCGGTTTCAACAACTCGCTGTCGCCCGGTATCGAGCAAACCGGGCGCTGGGGATCCGCTGCCGCCAACGCCGAAGGCTCGTTCAACCTCGCCGGCGTCGCCGATCCGGCGGTGGACGCGGCGATCGAGGCGATGTTGAGAGCTCGCTCGAAGGAGGACTATGTCGCCGCCGTCCGCGTCCTCGACCGGCTGTTGATCTCCGGTAACTACATGGTGCCGACGCAGCACAACAACCGGCAATGGCTCGCTTATTGGAACTATCTGGAACATCCGCAAAAGACGCCCATATACGGTTATCAGTTGCCGACCTGGTGGCGCAAACCGAAGTGACCTCTTCAGAACAGGAGATCAAGATGAACGACGAGAGTTCGATTACCGTCGATGTGGTCTCCGACGTCGTCTGCCCCTGGTGCTTTATCGGCCAGAAGCGGCTCGACAAGGCGATTGCCGCCGTCGATATCGACGTTCACATACGCTGGCGGCCCTTCCAGCTCGACCCGACGATTCCGCCCGAAGGCAAGAACCGCCGCGACTACATGGTGGCGAAATTCGGCAGCGAGCAACGCATCCGCGAAATCCATGCCCGGATCGAGCCGTTGGGCGAGGCTGAAGGGATTTCCTTTGCCTTCGACGCCATCAAGGTCGCGCCCAATACGCTGGATGCGCACCGGCTCATTCGCTGGGCCGGGACGGCCGGCGAGGCCGTTCAGAACCGGCTGGTGCGCCGGCTGTTCCAGCTGAATTTCGAGGAAGGCGCCAATCTCGGCGATCATGCCGTGCTGATCGAAGCCGCCCGCGAGGCCGGCATGGATGCCTCCGTGGTCGAAACGCTGCTGCCGACCGACGCTGATGTCGAGGCGGTGGGCACCGAAATCGCCACCGCTTCGCGCATGGGCATATCGGGCGTGCCGTGCTTTCTGCTTGAGGGCAAATATGCCGTAATGGGCGCCCAGGACGCCGATACGCTTGCCGATGCGATCCGCCAGGTTGCAGCGGCCAAGGCGCGCGGCGAGCTGGAAACGGCGAACTGAGCCGGACTATTTCACCGTCACCTTGGCCTTGCTGACGAAAAAGCCATGGCCATGCTTGCCGGTGCAGGTCAATCCCTTGGTGGATGACTGGCAGGAAAACGGTCCCTTGCCCCAGCTATTGCCGTAGGCCAGCTTGGTGACGTCGCCGCAGCAGCCTTGCTCGCCCGGATTCTTGATCAGCGTCGCCGGGCCTTTCGGCCCGAGGATGATGGTGTCGTAGCTGGGCTCGACACGCGAACAGCTCAGCTCCGGTCCGCCATCCTGCGGCTCGTAGGTGCTGGTGCCGCCCTTCGGCGTATAGATGCAGCCGATATTGCCGGACGGAGTGTTGAACTCGACCTGCCCCTCGGCGTGTGCAGGAACGGTCTGGCTGCCGGCATATGTTTGCGGCAGCCAGGCAAATGTTGCGAGCATCGCGGCAAAAAAAGTCCGTGCAAGCATGAAGAACTCCCCCCGGTTCAAACGTGGATGCGCCCCGGCAGGTTCGATCCGTAGCGCATCATTGTCAAACGCAGTTTTGTTCGCGCTGTAAAAAAGCATGGTCTAATGGATGTTGGTCCGCATCCTAGACTGTGCCGGAGAAGTCATTGCTTGGCTGATTACGGGTTCGTGACAAGGCGGCTTCAACCACGAATCATACGGTCACGTTCTGGCCACCGACGAGGTCGGACCTGACCGTAAAGGCGGGCTGAAGATCGGTTCAGCTTGTGAAAATCGACTGCTGGACGGCGCTTCTATGTTCACAAAGCTGTGTGAAGACCTTCCCTAGGGGAAGGTGTCTACCTGCTCTGGGGCGGGCAAGTAACTGTTTGAAATTGCGTTGATATTCCGCCCCTCGAAACGTGACAGCTTAGCGCCGTGAGCATTCATTCTGTTGCTCCACTGCAACGGCCGGCCAGCCAATCCACCTGCGGTTGGAGAAAAGCTAATGGAAAATGATCAATTGGTGTTACTGTCCGTAACAAAAGAAAAACCGTTTGGGCGGGATTAGTGATTCGGGTCGATAGACCAACGCGACATTCAATATCGGAAAAATGGCTCCGCGGTGCCGCAAGGCAGTCGCCTCTGACGCCCGTATCGTCGATGCGCAGCTTCTGGGGACTGATGCGGGCCTACTGGTTCTCAGACCGTTGGGTGGAAGCCTGGACGCTGACACTGGTGATCGCCCTGCTCACCGCGCTCTCCAGCAAGGCAGGCGTATGGTTTGCCGTAGCATCCGGAGAGCTGGTCAACTCGATCGCCTTTTTCCACGATGCCGCAAACACCACGCCGCTTCAGACATTGCTGACCAATGCCGGGATACTTGTCCTCCTGGTCGTGCTCAAAGATGCGGGTTTTACCGGTATCCGCAGCCTGGTATCCGCAACGTTGCATCGCAAATGGCGAGGCTGGCTCGACAGCCAGTTCAACGAAGCCCTGCTTGATTCCAATCACACGCATTTCCACGCTCAGCATGGTTCGTCAGGCGCCGCCGCTCCCGACAATATCGACCAGCGCATCCAGGAATCGATCAAGGATATGACGGGCGGAGCCATCGGCCTCGCCATGGGGGTCCTGGCCGTTGCTACTTCATTGTATTTCGTCGGCCAGCAACTGCTTGCACACTCGGCGGAGGTCAAAGGGTTGGAGTTCCTCGGCAGCTATGGCAGCGCCGTCCTCGCGTTTCTGGCAGTCGCCACCTACGTGCCGTTGAACACCTGGATCGCGGTCAAGCTGGGCAGGCTGCTGGAACGGCTCAATGTCAGAATGCAGCAGGCCGAAGGCAGCTATCGCGGCGAGCTGATCACGTTCCTACGCCGCAGTTTTCATGTCGCCGCATCGCAAGGCGAGAACGTGCAGAAGACGGTGCACAGCCAGCGCTATGTCGACATCGACCGCACCTGGGCGCGGCTGAACATCGTCAACACAGGCTACAATTCGTTCGAGCTGATCTACAATTTCATCGGCGCCCGCATTGTGGCCTACGGGCCTGGGCTAGTGCCGTTCATCCACAACGGGTTCGATCTCAAGGGTTACATAACTGGCTCTGAAATGGTCAATTCACTGATCAGCCAGTGTTCATGGTTCATCCACGTCATGCCTGCCATCGCCGCGGTGCGGGCCAACAGCCAGCGAGTCACCGAACTCGCAAATGCGATCGAAAACGTCCAGCACCCGCAGGAATTCTACGGGCTGACCGGCCGCTCCGATTTTCGTTATGACCGCCAGAACCCGGTGTTCGGCCTGACCATCCAGAAGCTCGAATTGGCGCATCAGGGCGAGGACGCCACCCCGTTCCTGAGCGCTGCAAACTTGCGCTTCCGGCGTGGCGAGTGGACGTTCCTGAAGGGCGAATCCGGATGCGGCAAAACCTCGCTGATCAAGGCGATCAACGGCCTGTGGCCTTATGGCCGCGGCACCATTGTCTTCCCTGAAGGGGTCAGGAGTTTCTACGCCGCCCAGGAGGTGAAGCTGCAGCAGGTCTCGCTGAAGCAGCTTGTCTGCCTGCCCGGTTCCGAGCATGATTACGCCGACCGGCAAGTCGCATCCGCCCTGCACAAGGCCGGCCTCGGCGACTTCATCGAGCATCTGGCCGATGAGAGCCGTGAAGGAAAGATCTGGGATCAGGTTCTTTCGGGTGGGCAGAAACAGAAGCTGGTCGTCGCCCGCATCGTGCTGCAGCAGCCCGGACTGCTGTTCCTCGATGAAGCCACCGGCGCGCTCGATCCTGAAGGACGAATTGCCTTCCATCAGGCGATCAAGGACAATTGCCCCGACGCAACGGTGATCTCGATCATGCATGAGGCGACGCCGCCGAGATCGGTCGCGGGAACCGAATTCTACCACAGCGTGGTTGCGATCGCCGACGGCGTCGCGACCAAGAAGCCGCTGGTTCCGAGCTTGCCGGTCGAGCTCACCACCATCCTCACGCAGCCGACGCGGCCGGCCGAGGACAAATGGCTGCGCTTTCCCCGCCGGCTGAAGCAGAGATAGCCGCGGCACCACTGCCGGCATCCAGCCAGCCTGCCACGCAGCCCGATCACAGTCTCGCGATCCAGTCGGTTTGCCGCCGTTTTGACCCGCTCTCGCGATTGACTCGGCAAGGCGCGCTCCTATGTTGCGCCGGCTCGCAGAGATCCCAACCCGAACCCGCGAGCAGAAAGGTCACCGCGCCATGCCTGGCGACAGTCACAGTCGAACGCAACCGCCGTCCGCTTGACGTGACCTGACCGGCTCACGTCCTGCCGGACGGCAAGGAGTGAGCCATGAACGAGTTTTCCCCTGTCGCGGGCGGCGATGCTATCGCCATCGCCCGCGTGCTTGCCAACGAACACATCGCCGATATCGTCGAGGCCTTGAATCAGGAGCCCCGCGAGACAGCATCGGATCTGCTCTGCGAAGTGCCGTTCGAGCGGCTGGTCGAGATCTTCGACCAGCCTGAACTCGACGGCGCGTCCGAACTGGTCGAGGCGCTGCCCCGCAGCAGGGCAGGCAGGCTGCTTGCGGCCATGTCGGTCGACCGCGCCGCCGACATACTGCGCGATCTGAACGAACCGGCTCGTTCCGAACTGCTCGGCGGCCTGGCGCCGCCGCTGCGCGCGACGCTGCTTGCCATTCTAGGCTACCCCGAGGGCAGCGCCGCCTCGCTCATGACGACCGAATATGTCAGCGTGCCGCCGGACTGGAGCGTGGCCCGCACGCTGGATTACGTCCGCAAGGTGGAGCGGACACGCGAAACCGTCTACGCGATCTACATCGTCGATCCGAAAACGCATGTCCTGTTGCGCTCGACCAGCTTGCGCCGGCTGATTGCCGGTGAGCCGGATGAGCTGATCATGGCGGTTGCGCCGGATCGCGCGCCTATTACCGTGTCGCCGCTGACCGATAGCGAGAAGGTCGCACAGCTGATCTCGAAATACGATCTGCTCGCCGTCCCGGTCGTGGACAACGGCAAACTCCTCGGCATTGTCACCATCGACGACATCATCGACACGATGATCGAGGAAACGACCGAGGACGTGCATCGCTTCGGCGGCATGGAAGCTCTGGATGAGCCCTACATGAAGATGAGCTTTCTGGCGATGATCCAGAAGCGCGCCGGTTGGCTATGCGCGCTGTTCGTCAGTGAGATGCTGACAGCCAACGCGATGCAGAGCTACGAGGGCGAGCTGGAAAAGGCGATCGTGCTGACGCTATTCATTCCATTGATCATGAGCTCCGGCGGCAATTCCGGCTCGCAGGCGACCTCGCTGGTCATCCGGGCGCTGGCGCTGCGCGAAATCGGCCTTGGCGACTGGTGGCGGGTGGCCCTGCGCGAGCTGCCGACTGGTCTGGTGCTTGGCTCGATCCTTGGCGTAGTCGGCGTTTGCCGCATCGCGCTCTGGCAGTATCTCGGCTTCTACGACTACGGCCCCCACTGGCCGCTGATCGCAATGACGATCGGCGCCACGCTGGTTGGCATCGTCACCTTCGGCTCGCTGTCTGGATCGATGCTGCCGTTCGCCCTGAAGCGCATCGGCTTCGATCCGGCCAGCGCATCGGCTCCGTTCGTCGCCACGCTGGTCGACGTCACCGGGTTGGTGATTTATTTTTCTGTGGCGCTGGTGATCCTGCGCGGAACGCTGCTGTAAAAAAACTCACGCACTTCCATCGCGGCAATCCCGTTGCCGCGATGGGTTCTTGTCGCGTCAGACGCGCTCACCATCTCTCACCCGGTAAGTCGGCTTGTACATGGTGACGAGTTCTTCCGCCGCGGTCGGATGCACCGCCATGGTACGATCGAAATCATCCTTGGTCAGCCCGGCCTTCAGCGGTATGCCGAGAAGCTGCGCCATTTCGCCGGCATCCGGCCCGAGGATGTGGGCGCCGAGGACTCTTTTCGAGGCGCCGTCGACGACCAGCTTCATCAGCATCTTTTCATCGCGGCCGGAAAGCGTGTGCCGCATTGGCCGGAAGGTGGCGCGGTAGATTTCGAGATCCGAAAAGCGTTTTGCCGCCTCATCCTCCGACAGGCCGACCGTGCCGATCTCGGGCTGGGAAAAGACCGCGGTCGCGATCGTGTCGTGGTCGGGCGCCGTCGGCTTGTCCTTGAAGGCGGTCTCGACGAAGCACATCGCCTCGTGGATTGCCACCGGCGTCAATTGCACGCGGTGGGTGACGTCGCCGATCGCCCAGATGTTGTCGATATTGGTGCGGGAGTATCCGTCGACCTGGATTGCCCCGGTCTTGGTCATCTCGATGCCGACGCCTTCCAGGCCCATGTTCTCGGTATTGGGAACGCGGCCGATGGCGAGCATGACCTGATCGACCGTCAGCACCGTGCCGCCGGTGACAAGCGCGTCGAGCCGGCCGTCAGGCCGCTTCCTGACCCACTCTGACACGGCGTGGCAGAGGATTCTTATCCCCTTCTTTTCCATCGTCTCGTGCAGCATGCGTCTGAGGTCCATGTCGAAACGGCTGAGGATTTCCTTGCCGCGGTAGACAAGCGTCGTGTCGACGCCAAGCCCGTGAAAGATGTTGGCGAATTCGACGGCGATATAGCCGCCGCCCTCGATCATGATTGCCTTCGGCAGCTCCTTGAGGTCGAAGGCCTCGTTGGAGAAGATGCAGTGCTCATGGCCGGGCAATGCCGGGTGCGGTGCCGGACGCCCGCCGGTAGCGATCAGGATCTGGTCGGCGGTAACGGTGCGATCCTCACCGAGAAGATGCACCACATGCGGATCGACCAGCACGGCGCGTGAGTGAAAGACTTCGCCGCCGGCGCCCTGCACGTTGTTCTGGTAGATGGCCTCCAGCCGGCTGATTTCGCGATCCTTGTTGGCGACCAGCGTCTGCCAGTCGAAACGCGCCTCAGGCACCGTCCAGCCATAGCCGGCGGCGTCGGCGAAATGCTCGGGGAATTGCGAGGCATAGACATAGAGCTTTTTCGGCACACAGCCGCGGATCACACAGGTGCCGCCATAGCGGTATTCCTCGGCGATGCCGACGCGCTTGCCGAGTGCTGCCGCGACGCGCGCCGCCCTCACCCCGCCGGAGCCGCCGCCGATGACGAAAAGATCGTAGTCGTAACCGGCCATGGCTGAACTCCTTGCCCCTCAAACACCGAGACAGGTAGGCTGCCGACCATCAAAAGAAAAGCCCGGACTTGCCGGGCTTTCTGGTCCAGTGGCGGTCAGGCCGCTCGGAAGTTCGCGATCAATTCGGTGTCGCGTCCGCAGGAGCAGCGCCATCGGCTGGGGCGGCACCGTCGGCAGGTGCGGCCGGCGCCTTGGCATTCGCCGCTGCACCCAGGGTCTCGCCTACCTGTTGGGCGAGATCGCGAGCCAGGCCGTTCTGCCAGATGTCGGCAGCCTTCACCAGCTCGCGCGTCACGATCGAGCCGTTGTCGAGCAGCTTCTTGCCGGTATCGGAGTTGTAGAAGGCGGCGATTTCAGTGAGCTCCTTTTCCGAGAACACTTTTGCATAGGCAAGCGCTGCTTCCTTTTCCAGGTCGGCGCGGCGCGATGCCAGGGCCATCGCCTTCTCGTTGATCGTCTTGGCGATCAGTTCCTGCATGTCCGGGTTCTTCTGGATCAGCTGCTGCTCGAGCGCCGCGGCAGCTTGCGGCAGGATGTTGTCGAACGTATCCGTCGCATGGATCGCCGCGACCGCGGCGCGCGCCGCCTTCAAATGCGCATCAGTGACATCCTGCGAAAACGCCGGCGACGAAAACGCGAAAACGGCCGAGGCCGCCAGAATGGCAAAAAAGCGGCCAACCCGGTTATGCAACATCATGATCGGTAAAACTCCCTGGTTTTCGGGCGGCATGGACGGTTTGGATGCCGTCGCCGCCGGCTATGATGGCCGTTGATGCCAGCCCGATGAAAAGACCATGCTCGACCACGCCCGGAATGGCGTGGAGAGCATTCGAAAGCGCTCTTGTATCCGGAATGCGGCCAAAAGATGCATCGAGGATAAAATGGCCGCCGTCTGTAACAAATGGCTGGCTCCCCGTCATCCTCAGTGTAACAGGGCCGGAAAGGCCAAGGTTTGCAGCCACTGCGCCAACTGCAATTTCGGTGGCGCGCAGGCCAAATCGGTTGACTTCGATGGGCAGCGGAAAACGGCCGATCATCTCGACCATCTTGGAGCTGTCGGCGATGACGATCATGCGGGCGGAGGCCGCCGCGACGATCTTTTCGCGCAGCAGCGCGCCGCCGCCGCCCTTGACCAGTGTCAGCGCCGGATCGATCTCGTCGGCGCCGTCGATGGTGAGGTCGAGCTCGGGCGTTTCCTCGAGGGTCGACAGCGGCACACCAAGCTCGGTGCAAAGGACGGCGGTGCGCTCCGAGGTCGGCACGCCGATGACAGTCAGGCCGGTGGCGACCTTGTCGGCGAGCAGCCGCACGAACTCATCCGCTGTCGTGCCGGTGCCGATGCCGAGCCGCATGCCGTCCGTGACATGGGCAAGCGCTGCCCGCGCAGCCTCAACCTTCAATTGCCTCGCATCCATGCCGGGTCCCGAGATTCGTTTCGGCGCTCGTAGCATTTTTGCCGGGCTGGTCAAAGGACCTTGCCCGCGATGCATAAGCCGGCTTGCCTGAACGGGCCGCAGCGGTTATCGCCTGCCGGCAATCAAATCGTCACAGGACAGGCCATGACCCGACCGATCATCGTGTTCGACCTCGACGGGACGCTGATCGACACGGCGCCGGATCTGCTCGACAGCCTCAACCACAGCCTTGCCGCCAGCCAGCTCACGGCCGTCGACGAAGCCGGCTTCAAGCGCTTCGTCGGCCATGGCGGCCGGGTGATGATAGAGCGCGCCCATGCAGCGCAGCACAGGTCGCTGGCAGTGGAGGAGCACGACCGCCTGCTAAAGCTGTTTCTGGACCATTACACCGTTAACATTCCCGGCAAATCGCGCCCCTACCCGGGCGTACCGGAGGCGATCGCGCGGTTCGAGGCGGCCGGGTACCTGCTGGCCATCTGCACCAACAAATACGAGGCCAATTCGGTGGCACTGATCGAGGCGCTCGGCATGACCCGGCATTTCGCGGCGATCTGCGGCCAGGACAGTTTTCCGTTCCGCAAGCCAGACCCGCGCCATCTCACGCAGACCATCGCGCGTGCCGGCGGCGACCCGCACCGTGCACTGATGGTCGGTGATTCGCAGACCGACATCGACACGGCAAAGGCGGCCGGCATTCCGGTGGTGGCAGTCGATTTCGGCTACACCGACCGTCATGTGCGGGAGTTTGAACCGTCGGCGGTGATCTCGCATTTCGATTCGCTGACGCTCGATATGGTACAAGGGCTGATGGCCGCGGCAGAGGGCTGAAGCCGGCCATAGTCCGGACCGCCAGATGCCGACCGACAAGTGGTTGACTTCGCGGGCCGGCCTCCCTTATATCGCGGCGCGCTTGGCCTTCGGGCAACGAGCGGGCGATTAGCTCAGCGGGAGAGCACACCCTTCACACGGGTGGGGTCGCAGGTTCAATCCCTGCATCGCCCACCATCTGCTTTCCTGAATCAATTCCAAGTCAGAGCGGCTAGTTGTCAAAATCTGACGCTTGGTCCCGAAGCAGTAGGCCCGCTCTGGGTAAACCTGCCTTTCGCTCCGGCTGCTGAAGCGGCTTTATCGCGCCCACTGCAAGCATATCGCCCATTCGGCAAACTCGCGCGTCGAGGCCTTTTTCAGCGGCGCGAAGCAATCCCCGCGGCCTGGGAGCGGCTGGAGCGCCCGTCGCGGTCATCAAGCGGGTCGCTCGCTACGCTCCCGCTACGGACTCGATGTCACCCATTGTGAGGCCGCAGCCCGATCACGGTCCGCGCTAAACCCAACCCGAACCAAAGTGTCCACAGGGACATCACCAGTGATGCCACGACCCAGACGAAGCTGCCCAGGGTGACTCCGAGCCACATGCCCAGGGGCCAACCGAGGAAGGCTCCAATTCCGGCCACGACTGCGATGGACGATGCCCAGACCGGCGTGGCTCGGTGAGTGGTCTGCGCCTCGTTGCCAGCGATCACGGCAACGGCCAACGCCAAAAACATGAAGCCGTTGGCCTTTCCTTCGGAAAATGCCCACCAGGCCTCGAAAGTTGCCGTGTTCCCGGCGGCAGCAGCGGCGGAGACCACGGTGGCCTCGGCCACCGCGGTCGTCATGGTCCAGAGGGCGCCGACAGTCAGCACACCCCAGGCAGACAACGTCCACCACGCCTCGGTGAGGCGCGATCTGGCCGCCAGCACGATCAGACCTGTCAGGACGAACAGTGATAGCGCTACCGCGGAAACCCAATGGATGATCGCCCATCGGACAGGGTCGTCGGTGATGACTCCCATCTGGCGACCCATATCGGGATCGATCGGCCCATGGCCGACCAGCGCGCCTGCCAGCAGGATAGAGGCGATCGCAAGCCAAACTCCTGCTACGCGCGTTCCTTCTTCTGTGTTTGCCATAGAGACCTCGCGCAGTAATGGTCCCATGTCCCATCTAGCGCCAGATTTCAAAGGGTTGCAAGATGGCCAATGAACGGAACGGGTCAACTGACGCCGTAACATTGCCACGTCTGTACGACCGGAAAGGGTCGGAACAGATAATCCGCATTGGGCACCAAGCGTCAGATTTTTACCACTAGCAGCTGCAGGTCGCCCCCTCGCCCCCAAAATTCTTTTGGGCGAAATTCAAGGCGCTGCTGTAGCTCGTATAGCTTTGGACCTGGCAAACGTTGGAGCCGGCCCGCACCTTCATCTGCTCGATATCCCAGAACGAAACCTCGATGCGGTCGTCGGCGCAATAGACCGTATAGCGTTCAGGTTCCAGCGCCTCGGCTTTCTGCACAGGCATCGAAACGGACGGGATGGAAAGTATGGAAAGTATGGAAAGTACAAATATGATGGCATGACGCATTTGCATGTAGACCCCCGAGTGGCCGTCGGCACTGTTATGGCCGCGATGTTGAGGCGACGCATCATGATTTTAAGCAGTCGCCTTTTTTCGGCGGCCATAAATCAGGTACGGACGGTGCCTCCTTGTAGCGCAACGCTCCGCGATCCCGGAACAAACCTGCATGGAAACGAGTTTCTGCTGATCGAGATGTGAGGGAAAGCCATGTCCAGACTTGTTTTGGCGGCCGCCGTGCTGCTTGTCGGCGGATCGGCCTTTGCCGCGGACGACAATCCGGTGCCGGCGCAGAATGCCAAGAAGCTGTCGGAAATCATTGCCAAAGTCGAGCAGCGCGACGACTTCCGCTACATCAAGGAAATCGATTGGGACAGCGGCGCCTACACCGTCATTTATTACACGAACGACAAGGCCAAAGTCGAAATCACCTATGATCCGGTGACAGCCGCGCCGAAATGAAGCTGTCCCGCAAACGGTCCAGATTCTAAAAAATGGCGCGCCTCGAAGGCCCCCGGCCTTCGACACACCCTTGCGCAGATATGACTTTGATGGCTGACTGAGTGCTATCATTGCGCGCGGGGGTGGGCGTGGCGACGGTAAAGCACGTATTGAAACGCTTTCTGATGATGCTCGCGGGTTATTTCATAGCGGTACTGGTTGGGCTGATCGCGGTGGCGGCGATCTATGGCGGGCTGAGCTCGCTGCCAAATGCGCCGAATTATTTCGACGTCATGGGTGTCACCCCCGTTGCGGTGCTGCTGTTGCCGCCGCTCGGCATGTTCATCTATTTTCTGACGATCGTGCTGACTGCCTTGCAGACGCTGATCTTCGCACTGATTGCCGAGTTTTTCTCGCTGCGCAGTTTTTGGCTGCATATGATCTTCGGCGCCGCGGCTGCGGTTGGCGGCTTCGCCCTGATCTGGCCCAGTGTACCAGACGACACGAACCCGGAGCGCTGGGCCGATATCGGTATCATTGCCGCAGCAGGCGTTGTCGCTGGCCTGGTGTATTGGCTGATCGCCGGGCGCGACGCCGGCTTCCGGCGTCCGCTCTTTCAGCGCTAGACCCGCATTCCTCAGCTTGCCGGCGAACGCACCGCTTCCGTGCTGTCGAGCGCCTGCTGCAGCCTTGTGTCGCGGCCGTAGACGTCGTTGAAATATTCGACATTGCCGGACAGGTCCGGCCATGCGGTGAAATAGGCGACATAGACCGGGATCTTGCGTGTCACGTCTTCGGTCGAATGTCCGAGCTTCAGTCTGTCCTCGATGTAGTCGACCGAGGTGCCGAGCACGGCAGCCGCCATACCGCGCGGATCCTGCAAGCGCACGCAGCCATGGCTGAGCGCGCGCATGTCGCGCTGGAAAAACGACTTCTGCGGCGTGTCATGCATGTAGATGGCGTGCTTGTTGGGGAACAATATCTTCAACTCGCCCAGCGCATTGGCCTCGCTCGGCAGCTGGCGCACGCCGTAGGGTATCTTCGCGCCATAGGCGCCCCAATTGACCGAGGAGGAGGGAATGCGCTTGCCGCGCGCATTGACCACCTCATAGCCGGCGCGGTCGAGATAGCCCGGATCCCGGCGCAGCCGCGGCAGCATCTCATTGACCAGGATCGACTGCGGCACGCCCCAATAGGGGTGGAAGTCGACCTGCTCGATCTGGTCATAGAAGAAAGCAGTCTGGTTGGTGGGCCTGCCGACGACTGCGCGGGTCTTCAGCTTCTCCTCGCCATCGTCGATATAACTCGCGGTGAAAGCCGGCTGGTTGATGAAGACGCGCGGGCTGCCGAGGTCGGAAGGCAGCCAGCGCAACTCTTCGAGCGCAACCCGAACCTTCTGAACCTTATCGGCCTTGGACGTTCCGGCCAACGATGCAACGGTACGTGGGCCAATGACGCCGTCGCCTTTCATGCCGGCCCGTTTCTGCACCGCCTTGATCACCGGCACCAGCTCCGGATCATAAACCTCGCTGGTGGCGAGCCTCGCCAGGACCTCGCCATAGGCGCCGCCCATCTCGTCATCGAGATTGCGCGCGATCTTTGTCAAAAGCTTCGGCAGTTCAGGGCTGGTCTGCCCCGGCTTCAACAGCAGATTGGGATCGATGGTGATTTCGTCTTCGGCGCTGGCCTGGAGCGCTTCCAGTTCGACGCGCAGCGCCTGATACTCGGCATTCTGTGGATGCCGCGATTCGAGGTAGGTGCGAGCTTGCTGGGTATGGGCCAGCGTCTTCAGCACCCCTTCCATGTCGAGCGGCTTCGGCGGAAAATCGTAGTAGCCGGTCATGCGGTTGGGATCGACGCGGCCGCTTTGTGCGTCACGGGCGTAGCGCAGGACGCGTGCCGACAGCGCCATCTCGAAGCGCACCAGCTCTTTCAGGCGTTCATCGGCATCGCCCGCCGATGTGCCTGCTGCCGGAATTTCGACGGTGTAGTCGAAGGGCGTCAGGCCGTAGCTCGCGGCTTCGCCCAGCACCCGCACCGCATCCTGCGCACGGCTGCTGGGACTGGTTCCCGTCACCCAGATGAAATCCGGATTGGCTGAGTAGTAGGCGATCAACGCCTTGGCGATGTCCTTCTCGGCATAGAGGTCATAGCCGTCGAGCCCGGCAATGGCTTCGCGGAATGCAGCCCCGGTGGCCGCCGGCTCGAACGCAGCATCCTGCGGCGTTGCCGGTTCAGGCGCTGCCGACAGTGCCGAAAAATCGACGCGCACCAGCGGATCGCTCTTGTAGGTGTAATAGGACGGGCTGCTGATTTGCGCACCACCACCGCCACCACCGGAAGCGGCCGGCGCCTTGGGCCTCGGCTTGTATTTTGACGGTGGCGGGGGAAAGTTACCTTTCGGCGGTGCGTGTTTGACGCCGCCGCCGAAAAGCATGTCGAAGAACCCTTGTGCTTCAGCCTGCGGCGCGCCGAAGGCCAGCATTGCCGCGGCCACCGCAAACGGCAGCACGGTGGCTTTGTTTTCAAGGAGTTTCATGGATCACCCGCTCCGGTTGAACCCGGATCCCGTTCCGCACCGCTTTCACGGTCTCGCCCACCGCATGGCGGATGTAAGGCGTGACTATACTGATTCATACTGATTTCGTTAAGCTTCGATAAATTTCGGAACGTCTGTTGCAGAACGGTTTCACAACATCGTGACGGGTCAAGCCAATCCGCCTTCGCCCCCGACCAATGGTAGTGCCCGCGAGCCAAGCCTCAAGCGTTGGCGCCGCCGTCGATGGTCAATGCCGCGCCTGTCACGAAGCGCCCTTCGGGGCCGGCAAGCCAGGCGACCATGCCGGCGATCTCGTCGGCCGTGCCGAAGCGAGGCGTCGCCATCTTCTGGCGCTGATGCTCGGCGTGCGGGCCGCCTGCTGGATTCATGTCGGTATCCGTCGACCCCGGATGGACGACATTGGCGGTGATGCCGCGCGGACCGAGATCGCGTGCAAAGGCCTTGGTCAGGCCAACCAAGGCAGCCTTGCTGGCCGAATAGGCGCTCAGGCCGGCATCGGTGGCACGCTCGGCCAGGTTGCTGCCGATCGAGATGATCCGGCCACCCTCGCCCATATGCGCTGCTGCCGCCTTGGCGGCGACGAACGGGGCTCTGAGGTTGACCTCCATTGTCTCATCGAAGTCGGCAAGCGACAGGGCATGGATCGGCGCAGCGCGCCAGATGCCGGCACTGTTGACGAGGATGTCGAGCCGTCCGAAGGCTTCTACCGCCTCATCGACTGCCGCCTCGATCGCGGCAGCATCGCGATTGTCGGCCTTGATGGCGAAGGCCCGACCGCCGGCCGCCTCGATTGCCCCGACCACCGAACGCGCCCGTTCCTCGCCATTCACATAGGTGATCGCCACGCCCGCGCCGTCGGCCGCGAGCCTTCGTGCGATCGCCGCACCGATGCCGCGGCTGCCGCCGGTGACGAGGGCGGCCTTGCCGTGCAAGCTCCTGGATGACATTTGCTTCTCCATTTTGTAGTGATTGATACATAAATATCTGCCAGCCTTGCTGAACCGCGTCAACTGAATTATGTATCGATCAACACAGAAAGCGCACCATGCCGGAACGAGGCCGCCCCCGCACCTTCGATCGAACCGCCGCCTTGCGGCGGGCAATGGAGGTGTTTTGGGCCAAGGGTTATGAGGGCGCGTCGATAAGCGACCTGACCGCTGCAATGGGGATCAACTCACCCAGCCTCTACGCAGCCTTTGGCAGCAAGGAAGCGCTGTTCCTCGAGGCGACCGAGCTTTACACGCAGGTGGAAGGCACCGAGATCTGGTCTGCGCTGGAAAAGGCGCCGACCGCTCGCCAGGCGGTCGAGCGGTTCCTGCGGCAGACGGCCAGGGCCTATTCGCAGACCGGCCGTCCACAAGGCTGCCTTATCGCGCTCGGCGCATTGCACCAGGACTCGAGCCGCGGCGCCATCTGCGATGATCTGCGCCGTCGCCGTGCCGAAAACCGCGAAGCCTTGCTGAGACGCCTCGAGCGTGGCGTGGCCGAGGGGGAGTTGCCGGCCGATTTCGACTGCGGTACGGCCGCGACCTTCTATGCGACCGTACAGCACGGCATGTCGATCCAGGCGCGCGACGGCGCGTCGCGCTCGGCTCTTCTGGAGACGGTGGCCGGAGCAATGGCGGCTTGGATAGCGATGGCCAGCACCGGGGCGGCGTGACGGTCGAACCCGGCAGACAAGAACAGACATTCAGGTCACTGCAGAGACGGCTCCAGCCTGCCGGCAACAAAACCAACGGCACGCTCCACCACACCCTTGTCCGCGAGAATGCGGCGGTGGCCGAGCCCGTCGGCCCAGTACAGCCGCACATGGTCGCCGGCACGCGCGTAGAGCCTTGCATGATCGGCGGACACTTCGCGGTCGTCCGGCGCGTGGATCACCAGCGTCGGCAGCGGCGTGCTTGCCAGTTGGCGGTCACCGGTGAATTCGTGCAGCGGCCGGCCGGCGATGCGCTCGACCCGGTCGGCCATGGCGACCTGCGAGCGCGAGCCGACATTCAGCATGCGGCTGAAGTCGGCAAAGATCGCAGGAAGCGAGCTCGGCGCAGCGATTAGCACCAGCCGCCCGGCCGTCAACGGCGGGATATTTCTGATTGAACCGGCGACGGCATTGGCGGCGACGGCACCACCAAAGGAATGGCCGGCGATGGCGGCAAATGGGCCGAACCATTCGCCGGCAACCCGTGCTGCATCGACCGCACTGACAAGGGTCAGCCGGCGGCCCTGCGACTGGCCGTGGCCCGGCAAATCGAGCGAGACCACCTTGTAGCCGGCATCGCGATAGGCTTCGATCAATGTGCGCATGTATTCGGTACGCGAACGCCAGCCATGGATGACGAGCACGGTGCCTGCAGCCGCCCTGCCCGGCTCGGGCCGGAATTCATGCACCATGACGCAGCCGGTTCTGGTCTTTAGCCGGTGATGGCGCGCTTCGGTCATGAAATCGGCGGCGCGATCGATTGCGCGGCGCTCACCATGGCTCAAGCTCTTTTCGTGCGGCGTGCGGCAGAACAGCTCGAATGCAGCGCGCCCGGTGAGTCGCGGCGCCACATGCTCGGCCACGCCGAACGTGCCGCGGATGACCTTCAGTCCAAATGATGCCATAGTGGCGATCCATCCATTGGTTCAAGCATGAACATAATAGTTCAAACATGAACATTAAGCAAGACCTGCCCTGGGACAACCCGCGTTTTCGCAACTGGGTTGCGGTGGCGCGCGCCTGCCACGTGGTGGAACGCACCTTGGCGGTGAAGCTGGCGCCGCTCGACCTGAAGCCGGCGCAGCTGGACGTGCTGATGAACCTCTACCGCCATCCCGGCATGTCGCAGCACGACCTCGCTCGCCGCCTGCTGGTCGGCCGCTCCAACATCACCATGCTTTTGCCGCAGTTGGAGACCCGCGGCCTACTGCGCCGCGAGAGCGACGAGAAGGACAAGCGCGTGCTGCGGCTGACGTTGACTGAGGCAGGCGAAGCACTGCTGATGCAGGCCCTGAAGGTCCACATGACGCTGATCGAAAAGGCGATGAGCCAGTCGACGCCGGAACAATGCGACATGATCGGCGAACAGATGCGCAAGATTGCCGAGGTGTTGAAGACCGCCTGACGGCCCAGTGCTTCACCACCAAATTCCCTCACCACCAAATTTCTTCACCACATCGATTTTTTCGCGCGCTCCGGCCATTCCCTGTCGTAGACCTCGCCGTCGATGTTCTTGCGGCTGGTGATTTCCAGGATTTGGCCGGCGGTCGGCAACGATCTTGGGTCGACATGCCTTGCCGGATTCCACAGTTCCGATCGGTGAATGGCGCGGGCGCACTGGAAATAGACCGCATCGACCTCGACGACCGTCACCGAGCGCGCCGGCTTGCCCTCGACTGCGAACGAGGCGCAGAGCGCGGGATCGGTGGTGATGCGGGCGCGGCCATTGACGCGCAGCGTCGTGCCGGAGCCCGGCACCAGAAACAGAAGCGCGACGCGCGGATCGCGAAGGATGTTCCTCAGCGAATCGGCACGGTTGTTGCCGCGCCGGTCCGGCATCATCAGCGTTTTCGGATCGTGGATGCGGACGAAGCCGGCGAGATCGCCGCGCGGCGAGCAGTCCAGCCCTTCAGGCCCGCAGGTTGCGAGCGCAGCAAACGGCGAAGGTTCGATGAAGGCTTCGTATTCGGGAATCAGCTGGTCGAGCTCCTTGACCACCGACGCCTCGCGAGGCAGGCCATAGAGCGCTTCGAGTTGTTCGATGCTGGTGATCACGGACATGTTTTCGTCTCCAAACCTTTGCCGGCGCTACTCCAGACGCATGACATTTTCACGACACGATGCCCGTTTGTCGGTTATCAGGAAACGGGTGTCGAGGGACCGCGAACAAGCGCAAACCGCTTTCGTGCCGACATAAACGGAGGTCAAAAATGGAGAAACCGCTCGGCCGGCGACGCACCGCCATGGAACTTATTGAAAACATGTTCAATGTTGAAATGCGTTTCCTGCAATCAGGGTCGGAGAGCCTCGATATGCTTGCAAGCGCATTTCATGTCGAGATTGTCGTGCATGAGCCTCGCTCCCTGCCCTATGCCGGTGACTGGAACGGCCTCGACGGCGTTGGCGCCCTTTTCCGCAAGATGCGGGAAATCTGGAGCGACGTGGCGGTGGAGGACCTCCAGGTCGCCCAAAACGATGACATGGTGTTCATGAGCTGCACGCTTTCGCTGACATCGCGGGCCAATGGTGCAACCATCAAGCAGCCGTTTGCCGAAGTCTTGCGCTTCAAGGATGACCGGCTGATCGAAGGCACGCCGTTTTATCACGACACCAGCGAGATACTGGCGATGCTGCGTTGACCGGAGCGTCCCGCGAAATCAGTCAGCGGTCGCGGCTCAGCCCCTTCTCTTCCAGCTCGGCGAGATAGGCGGCCCAGCGTGCATCCTTCTCATGACCCAGCGTATGCAGGTAATTCCAGGTGAAGATGCCGGTGTCGTGGAAATCGTCGAAGGTGATGCGCACGGCATAGTTGCCGACCGGCTCGATCTTAAGGATCGCTACATTGCGCTTGCCGGGAACGGTGACGCGCTGTTCGGGCGAATGGCCCTGCACCTCGGCCGACGGCGAGGCAACACGCAGCAGCTCGGCTGGCAATTCGAACGGCTGATGGCCCGGAAAGGTGACGGAAAGCAGCTTGCGGTCCTTCGAGACCCTGAGTTCCTTTGGCGCTGTCATGCTGGTGGATCCTGCGGAAGACAGCCTTCCCTACGCCGCTTCGCGTTGAGGGAAAAGGCCGCATGGAAAGTTCCGACATGATCTGTCGGCGTCGGGGTGTTACCGCAGATCGCGAGCTTCTATCTTGAATGGCAAGTTGGCTCGCATCACATAGCCATATATAACGAAGCCGTTCACGGCCACGGGAAGCGCATAAGCATGGATATGATCGATCCTTTCGGTCGCACGATCACCTACCTGCGCGTGTCGGTCACCGACCGCTGCGATTTCCGCTGCACCTATTGCATGGCCGAGGACATGACGTTCCTGCCCAAGAAGGACCTGCTGTCGCTGGAAGAGCTCGACCGGCTTTGCACGGTCTTCATCGAAAAGGGCGTGCGCAAGCTCCGCCTCACCGGCGGTGAGCCGCTGGTGCGCAAGAACATCATGCATCTGGTGCGCCAGCTTTCGCGGCATCTCGAGAGCGGTGCGCTGGAAGAGCTGACGCTGACCACCAACGGATCGCAGCTTTCACGCTTTGCCGCCGAGCTCGCCGACTGCGGCGTCAAACGCATCAACGTCTCGCTCGACACCCTCGATGCCGACAAATTCCGCCAGATCACCCGCTGGGGCAATCTGGATAAGGTCATGGACGGCATCGACGCGGCGCAGGCGGCGGGGCTGAAGGTAAAACTCAATGCGGTGGCCTTGAAGGACTTCAATGACGCCGAATTGCCGGAAATGCTGCGCTGGGCGCATGGCCGCGGCATGGATCTGACGGTCATCGAAACAATGCCGATGGGCGAGATCGACGCCGACCGCACCGACCAGTATTTGCCGCTGTCGCTGCTGCGCGCAGCACTCGAGCGCCAGTTCTCGCTGAGCGATATTCCCTATAAGACCGGTGGCCCGGCCCGCTATGTCCACGTCGCCGAGACCGGCGGGCGGCTCGGCTTCATCACGCCGATGACGCATAATTTCTGCGAAAGCTGCAACCGGGTCCGGCTGACCTGCACCGGCACGCTTTACATGTGCCTCGGCCAGGAAGATGCAGCCGACCTGCGCGTACCACTGCGTGCGTCCGAAGGCAACGAGCTGGTCGCCGACGCCATCGACGAAGCAATCGGCCGCAAGCCGAAAGGCCACGACTTCATCATTGATCGCCGCACCAACCGCCCATCGGTGTCGCGGCATATGAGCGTCACCGGCGGCTGATTTGTCACCGATTTCGTGCAAGAATAATCGCCTTGGCATCGGCTTCGAGGCAAGGCTCATGCAGCGGCTTTTTGCAATCCCGACGTTTTTCGGAGTGATGGCGGGGACCATGGCAGTTGCCGCGCCACTCACCTATACGAGCGAGCGCTTCGGTACCGTCTGCACCTTTCCGGATGAGATCTTCACTCTTCGCCAGCCTGAGCCGGACAATGGCGATGGACAACAATGGCTCACGGCTGATGGCGCCAGCCTGATCTGTTCAGGCATCCTCAATATCGATGATGAAACTCCGACAGCCTTCGTCTCCGCCCAGAGGGGCAGCAAGGAACCTGGCTACAAGATTACCTACAGCAAGACCGGCAAGGACTGGGCGGTGCTGTCGGGCATCAAAGGCGAGAACATCTTCTACGAACGCCGCCTGTTCGGAAAAGACGGTGTCATCCGTACGGTCTGGATCGACTATCCGCCAGCCTTGAAATCGAAATACGACCCGCTTATCGGAGCGATCGCCGGCAGCCTCAGGGGACCGTGAGCATCCGGCGACCTCGGAACATATTCGCAACCCGTTGTTTTTGCTAACGAGTCACGGTTGACGCGTGTAGTCGTATCGTACGGCAAGCCATTTCTTGCCGCTGCCATTGGCCTGAAGGAAATGCTGCTCGGCCACTTCGTGATTGTCGCCGTCCCTGGAAATGACGAAATCGGAGGCAGCGAACCGCCCTTCGACCTCGGGCCCGAAGCCGACGAAACCAAGCGGCTCGAAAAGCAGCGAAATCTTGCCGTCCTCCTCGCCACCAAAACTCCAGGCGGGCATGATCCCTGCCGGGAAACGGGTATCCATCGAGACATACTTCCAGCGGCCCTCCACCCGGTCATAGCTCAAATAGGCTATCCGCTGGAAGTCTGGGATTTTCGACCCGGGCGCCGGTCGCATCACCTCCTGCATGAAGGGGCCGATCATCGTACGCTCGGCCACCAGCCCGGTCATCACAATCGGCTGGGCGCCGGGCGTTGGCCAGATCGTGTTGACGACGGACCATTTCCCGACGCGGCGAGCGAGTTCATCCGCTTCGTGACCCGGCGTGGACATCCGTTCGACTGCCGACGCCGAAGCGCCGTTCTCGGCGAAGGCAGGCGCCATCGCCATGAGGATAACCGCCAGTGCAGAAGAGAACCGGGGAGCCGACGAAACGTGCCGCCTGCTGCCTGTGCCAAGCATGTCCGCATTGCCTCGTGCATTCATCATGGACCACCTCCCCAGACAAGATCAGAAGCCTACAATGACCAATTTGGTGAATCTTGCCGAGCAAATTTGATCTCGTCGAAAAATTTTCCTCGAGCCGCAGTGTGATCGATTTGCCCTCCGAACCCATCCTTTGGAACGGCACATTTCGGGATCACACCCAGAAAAGGTCTTGTCCGCAAACGGTTACCGGATTTACCGCAAGCCCGTTCGGGCCTAGCCTCTGCTCTGGAGCGGTTCTTCGCCCAGTGGGGGAATACGATATGCACAAACTCATTCTTTCTGTTGCATTGCTCAGCTTCGCGGCCCTGCCCGCGGCGGCCCAGTCGATCGGCGGCACCTATGCCGTGGCCGGCACCAACTTCGATGGATCGTCCTATGGTGGCGACGCGACGATCACGCTGACCAGCGAGACTACCTGCACGATCCATTGGGAGACAGGCGGCTCGTCCTCGGACGGCATCTGCATGCGCAACGACGATGCCTTCTCCGCCGGCTATGTCATGGGCAAGGCGGTTGGCCTTGTCGTCTACAAGGTGCAGGACGACGGCTCGCTGCATGGCCTGTGGACGATTGCCGGCAAGGAAGGCAACGGCACCGAGGTGCTGACGCGCAAATAAGCCTGCCGCTCTTGCGAGGTAGATGTCACGGGCCACAGAAAGGCTGTGGCCCAGCCCTTTGACGTTGCTGTTTTGCGGGTGCCTGCTAGACGCTTGCTGCAGGACTCACCCGGTAATCGCCTTGCCTCTTTCGCCAAATCTGCGCGGCGCGTTGTTCATGATGGTGGCCATGATTGGCTTCACCCTCAACGATGCAATCACCAAATTCTCGTCGGAATCGATGAACATGGCGCAGGTCATGCTGATCCGCGGCGCCTTCGCTTCGCTTTTCGTTGCCCTGCTTGCGTGGCAACGCGGCGCGCTTGCCCGGCCTGGCTCGATGCTGCAGCCGACAGTTGCGCTGCGCGTCGCCAGCGAGGCCGGCGCCACGGTGTCGTTCCTGGTTGCTCTGGCACATCTTCCGATCGCCAATGTGTCCGCCGTGCTGCAGGCGCTGCCGCTGGCTGTGACGATGGGCGCCGCGCTTGTGTTCAACGAGGGCGTCGGCTGGCGGCGCTGGCTGGCCATTGCCGTCGGTTTTGCCGGCGTGCTGATCATTGTGCGGCCGGGCTTCGAAGGGTTCAGCATGTTTTCTCTGCTGGCACTGGCTAGCGTGGCATGCTGCGCGGTGCGCGACCTCGCCACCAAGCGGATTCCGCAGGCAATTCCGACATTGCTGGTGTCGACCGCCACCGCTCTTGCCATGACCGTTCTGGGCGCAGCATTGCTTTCGCCGATGGGCGGTTGGACGCCGATGACGGGAAAAAGCACGGCATTCCTGGCGCTGGCGGCGGTGCTCGTGCTCATTGGCTACCAGTTCATCATCATGGCGATGCGGGTGGGCGATATCTCCTTCATCGCGCCGTTCCGCTACACCGCCCTGCTCTGGTCGATCCTGCTTGGCTTCACGATCTTCGGCGATGTCCCCGATCTGCCGATGATCGTCGGTGCCACGATCATCATCGCCTCAGGCCTCTATGCGCTCTACCGCGAACGGATCGTCGGCCGGCGAAAGACAGCTGCCGAAAGCGCTGGACCGGACATGGCGCCGGACGGCATATAGGCGCGACCGTTGACGACCGTCTGATTTGAAAACTTGATTTTGGTCATAGGGTCTAGCAGCAAACGATGGGCCGAGATATCGCAGGGATCATTCTGGCCGGCGGCCGGTCGAGCCGGATGGGCGGCGGCGACAAGACGCTGCTTGCGCTTGGCGATGGGACCCTGCTCGACCGTGTCGTTTCGCGCCTTGGCCCGCAGGTCGGCCCGCTGGCGCTCAACGCCAATGGCGATCCGGCACGGTTTGCCGCGACGGGGCTTCCCGTGCTTGCCGACACCGTCAAGGGTTATGCCGGGCCGCTTGCCGGGATCCTGACCGGCCTCGAATGGGCTTCCGACACCACTTGCCAGGCGCTGGTCACGGCTGCAGGCGATACGCCTTTCCTGCCCAAGGATATGGTCGAGCGGCTGCTCGCGGCAGCCTATGCACGCCCGGGCTCGATCGCCGTTGCCTGTTCCGGCGGCAAACGGCATCCGACGTTTGCGCTCTGGCCGCTGGGGCTCGACCAGGCCTTGCGC
Source organism: Mesorhizobium sp. M0189 (assembly GCF_040322135.1). Taxonomy (NCBI): domain Bacteria; kingdom Pseudomonadati; phylum Pseudomonadota; class Alphaproteobacteria; order Hyphomicrobiales; family Phyllobacteriaceae; genus Mesorhizobium; species Mesorhizobium sp. M0189. Next base: position 556,704 of record NZ_JAMYSW010000001.1, on the reverse strand, counting down.
CAATTTCTCGTCGAGGAAGACAACCGGCGCGTTTCGGCGTTCATCGACCGGCACGGTTTTGTCGAAGTGGATTTTCCCATCCTGAAATCCAGAGGGGCCGAGATCGATCCCTTCTTCAACATCAACACTCCCGACGACCTTGCCCGGGCCGCGCATCTGTTGCAGAGCATCGAGCCATGAACAGACGTATCTTCGGCATCACTGGCTGGAAGAACTCCGGCAAGACGACATTGACCGAAAAGCTGGTAGCCGAACTCGTCCGGCGCAGCTGGAAAGTGTCGACTGTAAAACACGCCCATCATGATTTCGACATCGACAAACCTGGAGCGGATAGCTTTCGCCACCGCCAGGCGGGAGCGATGGAGGTGGCGATCGTGTCGGGCAGGCGCTGGGCGCTGATGCACGAATTGCGTGGCGAGGACGAGCCGACGCTGGAGGCGATCCTGTCACGGCTGGCACCCTCCGACATCGTGCTGGTCGAGGGCTACAAGCGCGAGGCGCACAAGAAAATCGAGACGCGACGGCTCGAGGCCAAGGACCGGACACCGCTCTCGGCAGGCGATCCACACATTATCGCCGTCGCCTCCGACTTTCCCATTGTCGGCGAAGACTTGCCGGTCTTCGATCTCGACGACACGAATTCGATAGCCGACTTCATCGAACGCGCCACCGGCCTGACGCGCTGAGACTGCGGCCGCGGGGAGCTTCCCGCCACTTTCTCTCCATTTAGGCGTTTGACCCAGCGTCACCGTTTTCTGAACATGACCTTCCCTCAAGCGGCGGTTTTGCAGTTGCTTTTTCTTGGGAAAGAATGGGAGTATCGCGCCAGCGGGCGGTCAAAAGCACCGCCCACAGAGCCGTTCGGGAACGACGGCCGGGACCAACAGAGAGGACCATTATGCGTATTGCACTGCGTATCGCGCTCGCCGCATCGGCTGCGCTGCTGACGCTTGGCGTTGCCCAGGCCCAGGAAAAAACCTTGAGGATCGGCACCGAAGGAGCGTATCCGCCATTCAACAACCTCACCGCCGACGGCCAGCTCGTGGGCTTCGATATCGATATCGCCAAGGCACTGTGCGACGAGATGAAGGTGAAGTGCACTTTTGTCGCGCAGGACTGGGACGGCATCATTCCAGCCCTTCAGGCAGGCAAGTTCGACGCCATTGTCGCGTCTATGTCGATCACCCCGGAACGCGCCGAGAAGGTCGACTTCACCCACAAATATTACAATACGCCGCCGGCAATCGCCGCGCCTAAGGACACTGATATCAAGGGTGTCACCAAGGAAGATTTGGCCGGCAAGACGATCGGCGTGCAGGCATCCACCACGCATTTCAACTATTCGACCAAGACTTACACCGACAGCACCGTCAAGCCGTATCCGACCGCGCAGGAATACCAGCTCGATCTGGCCAATGGCCGGCTCGATGCCGCCAATGACGACATCGTCGTGCTGCAGCAATGGCTGGATTCGCCGGACGGCGCCTGCTGCAAGCTGGTCGGCACAATCAAGCCCGTCATCGAAATCCACGGTCCGGGCGCCGGCATTGCCGTGCGCAAAGGCGAGACCGACCTGGTCAACCAGTTCAATGCGGCGATCGACGCGATCCGCGCAAACGGAAAGTACAAGGAAATCAACGACAAATACTTCAAATATGACGTTTACGGCGGCGAGTCCTGATCGACCGACATAGGACAACGTGAACGGCGGGAGATTCCCGCCGTTCTTATAAGGATGCCGCGCACGAGGGGTGATGCGGTACGGGTCTCAACGAGCCTTAAGGAGAACAGGCAGGCGGATGCAGAGCGCACTGACGCTTCTCAGTTGGGGACCCGAAGGCTGGCTCGACGACATCGCCGCGGGTGTGTTTGTCACAGTATGTCTTGCGCTGGCCACGCTGCCCTTCGGGCTGACGCTCGGCTTTTTCGTGGCGCTGGCCAAACAGTCGGAAGAGCCGTCGCTGAGACTGGCCGGGAACATCTACACCACGATCTTTCGCGGAATACCCGAGCTGCTCACGCTGTTTCTGATCTTCTTCGGCATCCCATTAATCCTGCAATACATTGTCCGGCTGGTGAGCCCCGGGACATCGGCCGACGTCAACAGCTTCGTCGCCGGGATGATCGCGCTGTGCTTCATCTTCTCCTCTTATTCCAGCGAGGTGTTTTTATCCGCCTTCCGCGCGATTCCAAAAGGGCAATATGAGGGAGGCTATTCGATTGGCCTGTCCAGCGGCCAGACGATGCGGCTGATCGTACTGCCGCAGTTAATCCGCATCGCATTGCCCGGACTTGCCAATCTTTGGCTGATCCTGCTCAAGGACACCGCGCTCGTCTCGGCCGTCGGCCTCAACGAGATCCTCCGGCAGAGCGGGGTTGCCGCTCGCGTCACCAAGCACGCCTTCCTGTTTTACGGTTTTGCCGGCCTGATCTATCTCCTGCTAGCGATCGTCTCCTCCTTCGGCATCAATGCGATCGAACGAGCGGTTGGCGGCAGCGAGGTCAAGAGATGAGCCTGGCCACCGACACGCTGAAGGTTGACCGGCCGCCGCCGCCCGCACGCGGCTGGTCGCGCCAACGCATCCTCGGCCATGTCCTGGTCGGCCTGTGGATCGCTCTCGGCATTGGCGTGGTCGTCTACCTAGTCACTGCGTGGAACCCGGAGTTCTTCCAGAAATATGCACCCGGCTACATATCCGGCCTTGGCATCACCCTGCTGCTGGTTGCCATCTCGATTGTGCTTGGTGCGATCCTGTCGGTGCCGATCGCCTATGCACGTATGTCGAACAATCCGATCCTTTCGGGGTTCGCCTATGCCTATGTCTATTTCTTTCGCGGCACGCCGCTGTTGGCGCAGACCTTCCTGGTCTACTACGGGGTCGGCTCCTTCCGACCGGAGCTCGAGATGGTCGGCCTGTGGGGCTTCTTCCGCGAAGCGTTCAACTGCGCGATCTTCGCCTTTTCGCTGAATACGGCCGCCTACCAGGCCGAGATTTTGCGTGGCGCGATCGAGAGCGTGCCAAGGGGCCAATGGGAAGGTGCCGCCTCGCTCGGCCTGCACAAACTGCAGACGATGTGGAAAATCATCCTGCCGCAGGCGCTGATTGTGGCGCTGCGCCCTTATGGCAACGAGATCATCCTGATGATCAAGGGCTCGGCAATCGTCGCCATCATCACGGTCTACGATTTGATGGGCATCACCCGGCTCACTTATGCGCGCACCTTCGACTTTCAGTCGTATATCTGGGCGGCGATCATCTATCTGGTCATCGTCGAAACATTGCGCCACGGCGTCGAGTGGATCGAACGGCGTATCACCATCCATCTGCACCGCTGACTCCCATCCCCTTGCCTGATCCGATAAGAAGGCCGCAAAGCAGGTTTCTAAGGGATTCGAAAACATGGCTTCGGTGGCATTTCTCGGTCTTGGCGTCATGGGTTATCCGATGGCCGGGCATCTCAAGAACAAGGGCGGTCACGACGTCACTGTCTACAACCGCACCAGGGCCAAGGCCGAGCAGTGGGTTGCCCAGCATGGCGGCAGCTTCGCCGTGACGCCGGCAGAGGCGGCCGAGGGCAAGGACTTCGTTTTTTCCTGCGTCGGCAATGACGACGATCTGCGCTCGGTGACGACCGGCGCCGGAGGCGCCTTCAATTCAGTGAAGAAGGGCGCCATCTTCGTCGACAACACCACGGCATCGGCCGAGGTCGCGCGCGAACTGGCGCAGCAGGCGCAAGCGCTCGGGTTTTCGTCCCTCGACGCTCCGGTCTCCGGCGGTCAGGCAGGCGCTGAGAACGGCGTGCTGACCGTGATGGTCGGCGGCGAGCCAGACGCCTTCGACAGGGCCAAGCCGGTCATAGATGCTTATGCCCGCATGGTCGGGTTGATGGGACCGGCTGGGGCTGGCCAGCTCACCAAGATGATCAACCAGATCTGCATCGCCGGCCTCGTTCAGGGACTGGCCGAAGGTATCCATTTCGGCAAGCAGGCCGGGCTCGACATCGAAAAGGTGATCGAGGTGATTTCCAAGGGCGCGGCCGGTTCCTGGCAGATGGAGAACCGCCACAAGACGATGAATGCCGGCAAATATGATTTCGGCTTCGCCGTCGACTGGATGCGCAAGGATCTTGGCATCTGCCTCGCCGAGGCCGACCGCAACGGCGCCAAACTGCCGGTGACGGCACTTGTCGACCAGTTTTACAAGGACGTGCAGGCGATGGGCGGCAAGCGCTGGGACACGTCCTCGCTGCTGGCGCGGCTGGAGAAATAGGATTTCACCGTGGCCGAGCTTTCGCCTCAATCCAGCGCCGACGAAATCGTCGCTCATCTGCGCTCGATCGCCTCGGAGGAAAATCGACTTGGCATGCTGCGCTACGGCATCAAGATCGAACGTGCGCTCGGTATCTCGCATGGCGTGCAGCGGCAGATTGCCAAGAAAATCAAGCGCAACCATGAGCGTGCCTTCGAGCTTTGGCAGACAGGCATCATGGAGGCGCAGTTCATCGCTTCCGTGACAGCTGATCCGGAGCGGTTCTCCGCCGCGGATGCAAGACGATGGGCGGCGACTTTCGACTCGTGGGATATCGTCGACGGGGTCTCCGATCTCTTTGTCGATACGGATTGCTGGAGGGAATTGATCGCCGAATTCGCGGTCGACGAACGGGAATTCGTTCGGCGCACGGCGTTTGCGATGATGGCTTGGTCGGTGGTCCACCGGAAGAAGGAACCCGAGGCGACCTTCCTCGAATTCCTGTCGATCATCGAAGCGCATGCGACCGACGGCCGCAATTTTGTGAAGAAGGCGGTGAACTGGGCGCTTCGTTCGATCGGCAAACGATCGATGAATTTGCACGGCCCTGCCCTTGCCCTGGCGCAAAAACTAGCGGCCTCGACAGACAGGACTGCGCGCTGGATCGGCAAGGACGCCGTGAAGGAACTTTCCGATGCCAAGACGCTCGAACGGCTCGCCGCCAGAAAAGCTTGACCTGAGCAAAGTGCGCTTCACGGAGGTGACGCAATCGCCGCGCGCTGATTTCGAAAACCTGTTCGAGCAACCCGGCGGGCCGAAATATTGCTGGTGCATGGCCTGGCGCAACCTCGACCGCCGCGAGCATGTCGAGAACGACGAGAAGAAACGCGCGATGATGGCGCTGATCGAGGCTGGCACGCCGGTCGGCATTGTCGCCCAGATCGATGGCCGGACCGTCGGCTGGTGCTCGGTCGCGCCGCGCGAGACCTACCGCAGGCTGTCGCGGCAGCAGGACGATAGCGAGATGGGCATCTGGTCGATCGTCTGCTTCTATGTACCGAGAGCGCTGCGCGGTGGCGGGCTGGCAAGCGCATTGCTCGACGCGGCCATCGATCACGCCGTTGCCAAAGGCGCCAGGATGATCGAAGCCTATCCGGTCGACGATGCTTCGCCGAGCTACAGCTTCATGGGGTTTCGCGGCATGTTCGTCGCCCGTGGCTTTCGCGAGATTGGCATAGCCGGCTCGCGCCGGCATGTGATGCGGCTTGAGCGTTGACCAGTGGACAGCGGCAGCTTTACTTGATGTCCGCAGATCAAGGCTCAACAGCGGAGCAGCGATGAGCAACCGTTTTAAATCAGGCGCGGTCTTGGCGACTGCCTTGTTGGCGTCCGCCATCGCGGCAAGCGCTTCCGCTGGGACCATGCACATTTTCTGGAAGGATCTGCGCCCGGCGACCCAGGCAGCCGCCGAAAGCGTCGGACTGCCAATGATCGCGGCCAAAATGCCGGATCATGGCGAAACGCTCTCTCACGATTTGCAGGACCAGACCGTGCAGCTCGCGGGCTACGCACTGCCGGTCGATCGCGACGGTGATCTCGTCTATCAATTCCTGCTGGTGCCCTGGACAGGGGCCTGCAGCCATATGCCGACGCCGCCGCCCAACCAGATCGTCCTCGTTACGCCTGCGCAACCCTACCGGATGTCCGAGGCCTACCAGCCGGTTTCGATAACTGGCGCACTAGAGCCAGGCATGGAGAAGAGCCAGCTTTTCATCCTTGACGGCGTCAGTGTCATCCAGTCGGGCTACACTGTGCGCAAGGCCGAGGTGGTCAACGTCGACACCGTGCCGGACACGATCACGCTGCCGGTCAACTCGCCCTGGACTTTCCTCAACAAAAAGAAGAACTAAGCAGAAGAATCTCAAGCGGCGTTGGCGCCGGACTCCTTGTCGAGCACCATGTAATCCAGCGGCATCTCGGTGGTATATTTGATCTGCTCCATGGCGAAGGAAGACGACACGTCGCGGATCTCGATCTTGGCGATCAGCCGCTTGTAGAAGGCGTCGTAGGCGGCGATGTCGGGCACCACGACGCGCAAGAGATAGTCGACATCGCCGCTCATGCGGTAGAATTCGACCACTTCGGGAAATTCCTGGATGACCTCCGAAAAGCGCCGCAGCCATTCATGGCTGTGCGAATTGGTGCGGATCGACACAAACACCGTGACCCGCACATTGACCTTTTCATGGTCGAGGATGGCGACGCGCCGCTTGATGACGCCCTCTTCCTCGAGCTTCTGGATGCGCCGCCAGCACGGCGTCGTCGACAGGCCGACCTTCTTGGCGACGTCGGCGACCGCAAGCGTCGCATCCTCCTGCAGGAGGCGGAGGATTTTTCTATCGAGGCGGTCCATTGGGTGCTCCCCCTGATGCAAGTCGTCCAAAGTGCGCAGCGGCTTTGGCACAACGATATGCATAAAAACAAGAATTTAAAGCGCGTCCCCTCATGCGCTACGCGCTTCGAGGAATAGATTACCATATTCCCTCTTGTCATGGCCTTTTACAAGAAAGAAATTCTGTCGGATAGCGCGAAAGCGAGTGATTTCTTGCTGAATGCCTAGCCGATGCGATAGCGGATTTCCGATCTTAGAAATGGCAGCAAATCCATTTCAAACCATGGATTGCGCTTCAGCCAGCCGGTGTTGCGCCAGGACGGGTGCGGCAGCGGCAGGACTTTCGGGTCAGTCGATGCCGCCCAGATGGCGCGCCAGTCCAAGACTGTTTCTGTCAGCGAGGGACGGCGCGCCGCGCCCATATGCCAGCTTTGCGCGTAGATGCCGATCGTCAGCACCAGATCGACTTGCGGCATCAGCGCCATCAGCGATACGCGCCAGGCCGGCGCACATTCGCGGCGCGGCGGCAGGTCGGCGCCCTTGGCGTCCTGACCCGGAAAGCAAAAGCCCATCGGCACAATGGCAAACTTGTCCGTGTCATAGAATTCCTCGCTGCCGACGCCGAGCCAGCTTCGCAGCCGGTCGCCGGAGGCGTCGGTGAACGGCATGCCTGACAGGTGGACCTTGGTGCCTGGCGCCTGGCTGGCGATCAGGATGCGGGCGCTCGAAGATGGCCTGAGCACCGGACGCGGCTGGTGCGGCAATGGCCTGCCGGCCGGCTTATCGACGCAGATGCGGCAGGCGCGTACCCTCGCTGCCAAGGCTTCCAACTCTTCGCTCATTCGGAACTCATTGTCAGGCGGCGGCACTCGGCCGGCTCGAGATTGCCCGATACCAGCGCAGCACGTTGGTGCACTCTTCGGGTACCTTGATGCGAGCCGGCTTCATAAAATCGATGGCGACGAGCCCGGTGATGTCGGCGATCGAATACGCATCGCTGGCGACGAATTCCCTGCCGGCGAGCTCAGTGTCCAGAAATCTCAGGAATTCGATCGCCTTCGGCTTGTTGGCCTCGCCCCATTCGGGGATTTGCGGGATCTCCCATTCCCTCATTGCGGGGTGGATATGCCGGAACGCCGCGGCGACGCAGCCGAACAGATTGAACTCCACACGTCTTTGCCACATCTCGACGATTGCCTTGCCGAGCGCGCCACGCCCGAACAAAGCCGGCTCGGGGTGCAGTTCCTCGAAGTAACGACAGATTGCGACGGATTCGGTGATGATGGTGCCATCGTCGAGTTCGAGCACCGGCAGACGCTTCAGCGGGTTACGCGAGCTGACCGGCTGCTCTTTGTGCTCCAGCGCGCCCATGTCGACCGGCACCAGCGGAACTTCAACTCCCTTTTCGGCCAGGAAAACCCGAACCCGCCGTGGATTGGGCGCGCGGCCGCCGTCGAACAGCTTCATCTTTATCCTCTCGTCCATCTCGACGAATTATAGGCACAGCTCACCAGAAGCGAAAAATCTCCCGCAGGGCGTCGCCGATCGACGCCAAGGTCCCGTGTTTTCTTTCGACCAGCTCGTGCCCGTGGCTCTCGCGCCAGTTCTTCGGCTCGTCGAAAGTTCCGGCCCAGATGCCGGCCTTGCCTGCGCGCGCAGCGGCTTCCTCGGTCTCGAAGTCGCCAAAGGCGACCGCCCAGCCGGCCTCGACCTGAGCGCGGTTGAGATCCTTGCCGCCGACCTTGCAATCGCCGAGCAGCCTGCCGTAGCGGTCGCGCTGCCAGCCGCTGCAGGAAACCGCTTTGCCGGCAATCAACCGCACCAGGGACTGCCGCGCGAGCTTGCCGCAGGGATAGTCGGCACCGTCCTTGCGGCAGATCTGCGAATATTCCGGCGCATCGATGCCACGCATGCGGACACGCTCGCTGCCGAGGGTGATGCTATCGCCGTCATTGACAATCGCCGCGCCCTCCGTCTTGCGCGTCTCCACCCGGTCGAGGCGCGCCGCCAGGAGGATCAGCAGGCCAAGCACGATGAGCGTCAGCCCATAGTCCATCAGCCTGCGCCACCGGCTTCGCGGGCGCGGCGCATAGTATCGCTGGCGCGGCCATCGCGACCACGAACGGCTCATATGGCAAACCGTTGGTTAATCATTCGAACGTAGCTTAACGATTTGAAATTGCTGCCCGCGTAAATTGAAGACTTCATGCCCCTGCAACGCTCGACCACGGCGGACAAGTTTATTGTGGACCGCAGGAAACGCCATCGCAACAGCGATGTCGCGCGCGCGGTCCGCAAGACGCGCGACCGTCTTTCGCAGCAAGCCGGAAATCCCGACTTCGACCGCGAGCTGTTGAAGCTCCACGCGCTGTCGATGACCGGCGGCGTGATCGTCGTCCCGCTGCTCGTTCTGGCAACTGCCGCCGCAGGCTTGCTCGCGGGCGTCGGCAAGGAGATCGGCGTCTGGGCGCTGTTCACATTCATCTGCTACACCATCGTTGCATTCATGGCGAGACGCGTCACTCAGGCGTCCGAGCTCAACCCGCTGGAAACGCATAGGGATTTCCTGATCGGCCATTTTCTTTGCGGGCTTGGCTGGGCCTGGTTCGCATGGCTCGGCTGCGAAACTTGCCAAATCGATCAGTTCCAGGTCGCCAAGGCGGTGGTGCTGCTGCTCGCCATGTCGGCAACCGCGATCCTGGCATCGTCCCTGCGCGGTGCGCTGTTGGCGACCTTCGCCCTCCCGGTCGCCATCTATGCCTATGCCAGTGCGAAACTATGGCTGCCCGTCGAAGTGATCATGGCAGGTTTGCTGATCGCTTCGCTGCCTTTCTTCGCCTATGTGGCGCGCCAGCTCAACCGTTCCTCGCTGATGCTGCTGTCGTTCCGCTCCGAAAAGGATGCGCTGATCGCCGAACTGGAGACGGCGAAATCGATGTCGGACGAGGCACGGCGGCGGGCGGAAGACGCAAATCTGGCGAAATCACGTTTCCTGGCCTCGATGAGTCACGAACTGCGCACGCCGCTCAACGCCATTCTCGGCTTTTCCGAAGTGATGGCCAACGAGGTGCTCGGCCCGATGAGCAACCCGACCTATCGCGACTATGCCCGCGACGTGCATGACTCCGGACAGCATCTGCTCGACCTGATCAACGAAATCCTCGACTTGTCGCGCATCGAAGCGGGTCGCTACCAGCTCAATGAGGAGCCGATGATGCTGCTCTCCGTCGTCGAGGATTGCTGCCACATGATGGAGCTGAAGGCGCGCAACAAGGACATCCGCATCGTCCAGGATTTCGAAAACGCCTTGCCGCGCCTGTTCGCCGACGAACGCGCGGTGCGGCAGATTGCGCTCAACCTCTTGTCCAATGCCATCAAGTTCACCGCCACCGGCGGCGAAATCCGCGTGCGCGTCGGCTGGACGGCGGGCGGCGGGCAATATCTCTCCGTCAAGGACAATGGGCCGGGCATACCGGAAGACGAGATCCCGATCGTACTCTCGGCCTTCGGCCAGGGCTCGATCGCCATCAAGAGCGCCGAACAGGGCACCGGGCTTGGCCTGCCGATCGTGCAGGGCCTGCTGGCCATGCATGGCGGCGAATTCCAGCTCCATTCCAGGCTACGCGAAGGCACCGAGGCGATCGCCATCTTCCCGCTGAGCCGGGTGATGGAGGAACTGCCGGCGCTGCCGACCAAGGCGGTTGCTTCGCGCCGGCGCTGAATGCTTAACCGCGGACCGCGGCTGCCATGCCGGAGCTGGTCAGCGCGGCCGCCTTGACCAGTCCAGCGGCAAGAGCCGCCCCTACCCCCTCGCCCTGGCTGACGCCCAGATCGAGCAGCGCGCGAAGGCCGAGGCGCTCGGCGGCCTTGGCATGGCCCGGCTCCGGCGATAGGCTTGCGAGGAGACAATGATCGAGCGCGGCGGGGTTGGCGGCATATAGGGCGGCAGCGGCCGCGGTCACCGCAAACCCATCGAGCAGCACCGGGATCTTCTGCATCCGCGCCGCCAGAATGGCGCCGCAGATCGCTGCGAATTCCCGTCCACCGACCCGGCGAAGCGCTTCCAGCGGATCCTTGAGGCTCGCGCCGTGAAACGCCATCGCGGCATCGACCACCTCCGCCTTGCGCCTCTGCATCGCTGCGTTGGCCCCCGATCCAGGGCCGACCCAGTCGGCGCCGGTGCCGCCGAACAGGGCCGCGCAAAGAGCCGCGGCGACAGTCGAATTGCCGACGCCGAGGTCGCCAAGGCAAAGCAGGTCGGTGCCGCCGGCAATCGCTTCCATGCCGAAGGCCATGGTGGCGGCGCAACCGCGCTCGTCCAGTGCCGCGTCCTCGGTGATGTCGGCTGTTGGAATGTGCAGAGCCAGATCGAACACCTTCAAGCCGAGATCGTTGGCGATGCAGATCTGGTTGATCGCTGCACCGCCGGCGGCGCAGAGTTCGACCGCATTTGCCGTGGCGGCGGCGGGGCGCGGCGAAATGCCGTGGCGGGTGACGCCATGATTGCCGGCAAAGATCGCCACCAATGGCCGCGTCACCGCCGGTGGCGCGCGGCCGCTCCAGCCGGCGAGCCAGGCGGCGACGTCCTCGATGCGGCCGAGCGAGCCTTTGGGCTTGTCTGCCTTGGCAAACAACTGGCGCACGCGGGCGTTGGCCGCCATATCTGCCGGCGGCAGGCTCACCAGAAGGTCGCGAAAATCGTCGAAAGGCAGCGCGCTGGTCATGTCGATGGCGATCGTCCCTGTGAATTGGTGAGCGGCATAGCCGCCTTGGCCAGCCGGCACAACCTCGGCGTAACTTGGCGGTATTGACGCGAAAGCACTTGTTGGCGGCGCACCCCGGAGGGCTTGCATTGACTTTGTCGTTGCACCATGTGGAGGCTAGCCAAGGAAATCCTCATGACGGCCATTGAATCCCCGTGCATCCTGGTCTGCTCGATCGACATGAAAACCGGTTTCTGTTTCGGTTGCGGGCGCACGCGCGAGGAAATCGCCGCCTGGATCGACATGACCCCGCAAACCCGCCGCAGCGTCATGGCCGAGTTGCCGGCAAGGCTGGAAACGGTCGAGCGACGCCCCCGCCGGGAAACCCGTCGCAGCCGCATGGCACGCGAACGCGACGCCCTCTCGTGAACCGGCCGCAGAGATGAACCGACTGTTGTGGATTCTGATCGTCGCGATCGGGGCGGGTGTGCTCCTGCTCATGCTCAACGATTCCGCCGGCAGCACGTTCGGCATTGAGAATTACGATTTCAGCCAGCTGATCTGGCTTGGCGCTTTAGCGGCGCTCGTCGGCGCCGGCCTGCTCAGATCGGGCAGGCCGTTAGGCACCATGGCCCGCAGCCTCGGCGCCTGGGGTGCCATCGTGCTGGCGCTGATCGCCGGCTATCAGTACCGCTATGAGTTGCAGGATTTCGCCAGCCGCGTCACCGCCGGCTTTGTTCCCGGCAGTCCGCTGGCACTGGGCGTGGACGAAGGCCATGCCACCGTCACCCTGGACAAGGCCGGCAACGGCCATTTCGAAGCGCGTGTCACGATCAACGGGACGCCGATCCTGACGGTTGTCGATACCGGCGCGACCAGCACCGTGCTGACCGCCGAGGACGCACTGGCGGTCGGGTTCAATTCGGCGGCTCTCCGCTTCACCATACCGATCTCTACCGCCAACGGCATGACACGCGCCGCCGCCGTAAAAACCGATGAGCTGTCGATCGGCGGCATCGTGCGCAAGGACATGCCCATCATGATCGCCGCACCCGGCACGCTCGGCCAGAGCCTGCTCGGCATGAATTTCATCGGCTCGCTATCGGGCTTCGACGTCCGTGGCGATCGCATGATTTTGCGGGATTAACTTCTTTCCTCAGGCCGCCTCTGCGGTCCTGCCGAAATCGACTTCTGCGAAAGCCGCCTTGAGCACCTGCGGTCCGGCACCCGGCTTTGTCGCCTCGGTGGAAAGGATCTGCCGATAGCGGCGTGCACCGGGCAGGCCGTGAAACAGCCCGACCATGTGCCGGGTGACATGCCCGAGGCGTCCACCCTGCTCGATATGGCGTGCCGCGTAATCCGCCATGGCATCGATCAGCGCGGCAAAATCGAACGGCTCAGCCGTGCCGCCGTAAAACGCGGCATCGATGCCGGTCAGTATCCCGGGCGTGTGATAGGCGGCGCGGCCGAGCATAACGCCATCGACATGGTCGAGATGCCTCAGCGCCTCTGCAAGAGATTGAATGCCGCCATTGATGCCGATGAATTTGTTTTGTTTTCTGGCTTTCAGCCGATAGACGCGGCCATAGTCGAGCGGTGGGACGTCGCGATTTTCTTTTGGGCTCAGACCTTCCAGCCAGGCCTTGCGGGCGTGCACCCACAGCGCGTCGGCGCCGGCCGCGAAAACACCGTCGGCCAAGGCATCGAGTGCCGGTTCCGGATCCTGCCCGTCGACGCCGATGCGGCACTTGACGGTAACCGGTATTTTCACCGCCGCCTTCATCGCAGCGACGCAATCCGCGACGAGCACCGGCGTCTTCATCAGGCAGGCGCCGAACGTGCCCGACTGGACGCGGTCGGACGGACAGCCGACATTGAGGTTGATTTCATCATAGCCGAAGGCTTCGCCGATGCGCGCCGCCTCGGCCAGCTTTCCCGGATCGGCGCCGCCGAGCTGCAGCGCCACCGGATGTTCGCTGTCGTCGAAGCCGAGCAGCCGCTCGCGTGCGCCGTGGATGACCGCATCTGCCACCACCATCTCGGTGTAGAGCAGCGCCTCGCGCGTCAATTGGCGATGGAAGAACCGGCAGTGCCGGTCCGTCCAGTCCATCATAGGTGCAACGGCAACTTTGTGTCCTAACATACTAATTTTATTATCTTTTTTATGCGTCAGTCCGTCCAATACCCTGTTGGAACGACTGAGCAATTTGGAAAGAAGCGCGTAGCCAAACGTAACCGAATTTACGACTATGCTGGCGCAAACTGAAGGCCATTTAGCACATCACGCCGCTCACTGCACACGTGGTGCACACGAAATCTTCCGTCATCCCACCGGCCCGACCATCGATCAGATGACCATCAATAGCTTCGCTTGGCTGAACAAGGCCTTGACACGCAACTGGCATGCACACTGCCTCAACCACTTTAGTGACAGCATCGGGCTGTATCGACTTCAAAGGCGTTGCCTGCGGCTTATCGGCGAACTGAATTTGCTCTCCGCTAGTCTGAGCAATGTTATGCGTCAGCCCGAGGCCAGCCTGACCGGTTGGCTGTTCGGCTGCCGCGCGGAAAGCAGGGCCGCGAACTGGTCCACAGCCTGTCCGGCCCGCGCCAGGACTAGCGGATCCACGAGCTTGCCATCGGCAAAGTCGCTGTCGCTGCCGTAGACGGCGCTCGGCACGGTCAGTGCGGAGTAAAAGCCGAACAACGGGCGAAGCTGATGCTCGACCACCAGAGCGTGGCGCTGGCCGCCGCCTGTCGCGCCGATCAGCACCGGCCGGTCGACAAGCGCCAGCGGATCGATGAGGTCGAACAGATGCTTGAAGAGGCCGGCATAGGAGCCGTTGTAGACCGGCGTCGTCACGATCAGCGCGTCGGCCTGTTCGACAGCCTCCACCACATTCAGCGCCTCCGGCGTCAATTCCTTTCGCGTGAACGCAGCACCCAGACCACGGCCGGCATCGACAAGATCGAGGAAATTCACCGTGGCGGATAATCTTTCGCGCAGTGCCTCACCCAGATGATGCGCCAGCGTCCGTGATTTCGATGGCCTATGGGTGTTGCCTGACAAAACGACGATGCTCTGGCGCAGCCGTTCGACATGGAAATTCATGGGCTCTCTCATCTGTCCGAAACGATTGGAGACTCTGGCGGGCCGCCGGCCCCGCCAGTCCACAGCTGACCGTCAGGCGGCGCGCAGAGGCCGCGTCAGCGGGATCGGTGCGGCCGGCTCGGAACGCGGCACGCGGCCTTCGACCGGATGGCTCGGATCGTTGAATCGGTGCGTCGAGGCATGGCCGGCTGTGACGAGGCGGTCGACAAAGGCCTCGTCTTCAGCGGTCAGCCTGAAGTCCAGCGCCTTAGCGTAGCTGTCCCACTGTTCCTCGGTGCGCGGGCCGGCGATCGCCGCCGTGACCAGCCGGTTGTTCAGAACCCAGGCCAGCGCAAAATCGGCGGCGGAGACGCCGCGTGATTTTGCGTGCGCCGCGATCTGCCTGGCGATCTCAATCGATTCCGGGCGCCACTCGGTCTCGGCGATACGCTTGTCGCCACGGCCGGCCCGCGTGTCGGCAGCTGGCGCCTGGTTCGGCTCGTATTTGCCGGTCAGCACGCCGCGCGCCAGCGGGCTGTAGGAGACGACGCCAAGACCAAAATAGGCGGCGGCCGGCAGTTGCTCAGCTTCGGCGGTGCGGTTGACGATGTTGTAGAGCGGCTGGCTGGCCACCGGCCGGTCGATGCCGAGTTCATCGGCGAGATGCGCGACTTCGGCAATGCGCCAGCCACGGAAGTTCGACACGCCGAAATAGCGCAGCTTGCCTTGGCGGATGAGGTCTGCAATCGCCCGTACCGGCTCCTCCAGCGGCGCATCGAAGACGGCACGGTGGAAGTAGAACAGGTCGATGTAATCCGTCCCGAGGCGGCGCAGGCTGTTCTCGACGGTCTGGATTACCCATTTGCGCGAATGGCCGCCAAGATTGGGACCCTTGTCATGCGAGTTGACGAATTTGGTCGCTACAACCCAATGATCGCGCGTCGCCTTGATGCCGCGGCCAACGATTTCTTCGGACTTGCCGTTGTGGTAGACGTCGGCGGTATCGATGAAATTGATGCCTTGCTCGCGCGCCTTGTCGATGATGCGGTGTGCGACATTTTCCTCGGTCGGCCCGCCAAACATCATCGTGCCGAGGCTGAGCGGCGAAACCTTCAAGGCGCTGCGGCCAAGATAGCGGTAATCGGACATTTTTCTGCTCCGTTGAACTTTCAGTTGAGGGTTGGTTCGGCGTAGTGGCAGGCGACGTGGTGTCCCGCCGCGATCGCCCGGAATGCCGGCTCCTGCGAACGGCAAAGATCGGTCGCCAGCGGGCAGCGCGTGTGAAAGCGGCAGCCGCTCGGGATGTTCTGCGGGCTCGGCAGGTCGCCATGGATCGGCGCGGCCTGACGCCGGCGCGACGGGTCCGGCACGGCGTCCATCAGCGCGCGCGTGTAGGGGTGCTTGGGCGAGGTCCACAGCGTCGCATTGTCGGCGCTTTCGACGATGCGGCCGAGATACATGACCAGCACCCGGTCGGCAAAATAGCGGACCACCGACAGATCGTGCGAGATGAAGAGGTAGGACAGGCCGAGCTGCCGCTTCATGTCGACTAGCAGGTTGAGGATCTGCGCCTGGATCGAGAGGTCGAGTGCCGACACCGGCTCGTCGCAGACGACCAGTTCCGGATTGAGGATCAGCGCCCGTGCTATGCCTATGCGCTGACGCTGACCGCCGGAAAATTCATGCGGGTAGCGACCGAGCGAATCCTTCGGCAGACCGACACGCTCGATAATGTCCTCGACGATGCCGCGCCGCTCGGCCTTGTTGCCGATGCCATGGACTTTCAGCGGCGCGGTCAGGATGTCGCCGATCGTGTGGCGTGGGTTGAGCGATGCGAACGGATCCTGAAAAATCATCTGGATATTGCGGCGCGCCGCCTTCAGCCGGCTGGCGTCGAGAACGGTGATGTCGGTGCCGTTGAACTCGATCTTGCCGCCGGTCGGATCGACCAGCCGCATGATCGTCTTGCCGAGTGTCGATTTTCCGCAGCCGCTTTCGCCGACGAGACCAACCGTTTCGCCGCGCCCGACCTCGAGGGAAACGCCGTCGACAGCGCGCAGCGCACCGCCCTGGGCGTGGAAATGCGTCGAGAGGTCAGAGACCGAGAGCAACGCCATGCGCAACCTCCGGAATGAAGCTGTAGGGACAGGCAACGAGGCGATCCTCGCTCACCTCGACGAGGTCGGGTACGAAATGGGCACAGCTGTCGCGCGCCACCGCGCAACGCGGCCGGAACGGACACCCTCTCTCGCCGGCAGCCGAGACGATGCTGCCGGGAATCTCCGTCAGTCTGGCGTCGCGGTAGTGGAGATTGGTCTTCAGCCGCGGCGACGCAGCCAGCAGGCCGCGCGTGTAGGGATGAAGCGGTGTTCTGAACAGCGCGCCCGGCAACGCCTGCTCGACCTTGCGGCCGGCATACATGACGACGACCTTGTCGGCCCATTGCGCGACGACACCGAGATCGTGGGTGATCAGCACGACCGCCATCGACAGTTCGCGGCGCAGCGTATCGAGCAGGTCGAGCACCTGCGCCTGGATGGTGACATCCAGCGCCGTCGTCGGCTCGTCGGCAATCAGCAGGCGCGGCCGGCAGGCAACGGCGATGGCAATCATGACGCGCTGGCGCATGCCGCCGGAAAGCTGGTGCGGATAGTCGTCGATGCGGCGCTGCGGATCGGGAATGCGCACAAGCGAGAGCAATTCGATCGCCCGCGCCCGCGCTGCCTTGCCGCGTATGCCCTCGTGCAGCGTCAGCACCTCGGTGATCTGCCGGCCGATGGTCAGCACCGGGTTGAGCGAGGTCATCGGCTCCTGGAAGATCATCGCGATCTCGCGCCCGCGCAAGTTCCGCATCGCCTTCTGGTCGAGACCGAGCAGATCCCTGCCGGCGAACTCGATCCTGCCATTGGGGATCTTCGCCGAGCGCGGCAGAAGCTGCATCAGGGCAAGTGCTGTCAGCGATTTGCCGGAGCCCGATTCGCCGACGATCGCCAGCGTCTCGCCTTCGCCAACCTCGAAACTCAGCCGGCTGACCGGCTCGGTGGTCGGGAAGCGAACCGTCAGATTGTCGACCCTGAGCAAGGGAGTGGCCATCTCTAGCGCTCCTGCGAGAAGCGCGGATTGAGCGCGTCGTTGAGGCCGTCGCCGATCAGGTTCAGCGCCAGCACGGTAAAGACGATCGCTAATCCCGGCAGTGCCGTCAGATACCAGGCGGTTCGGATCAGCTCTCGACCGGCTCCGATCATCGAGCCCCAGCTGACGACATTGGGATCGCCGAGGCCCATGAAGGACAGCGCCGATTCCATCAGGATCGCGGTTGCCACCATCACCGACGAGGTCACGATCAAAGGTGGCAGCGCGTTGGGCAATATCTCGCGGAAGATGATGCGGGCATGGCCGTAGCCGAGGCTGCGGGCAGCCATGACGAAATCCTTCTCGCGGATGGCCCGGAATTCGGCACGCGTCAACCGCGCCACCGTTGGCCAGGTGATGACGGCGATCGCCACCGTCACCACAGGCGCCGTCGGCTGCGCGATCGCCACCATGACCACCAGAAGCACGAAGCTCGGTATGGTCTGAAAGATTTCGACCAGGCGTACCAGCAGGTCGTCGATCCAGCCGCCGAAATAGCCGGCGGTAGCGCCGACGAGGATGCCGAAGCTGAGACCGAGCGCGGTCGCCATCAGCCCGACGAACAGCGAAATCCGCGCGCCATGCAGAATGCCGGAAAGCACGTCGCGGCCCATCGAATCCGTGCCCAGCGGGAAGGCCGGATTCTGCCCCGGCCACAGGAAGGGCCGTGCTACCATCGACAGAGGATCGGCCGGATAGAGGACGGGCGCCAGCAAGGCTGCCAGCACGACAAGCGACAGGAACACCACGCCGAACATGGCGTTGGGATTGCGCAGGAAAACCTTCAGCGCCCGGCCACCGGCCGCAATCGGTACCGACGCCGCAGAGGCGGAGCGCGCGTCGGGCGCGTGAAGATTGCTCCAGCTCTTCGCCTCGGGTTCAGCCGGCACCGCAGGCTCGCGGGTATCGGCATAGAGGCGGCGGGAGCGGGCATCGCCGGCGGCGAATTCGGTGGAAGCCATCAGCGTACTCCGATGCGGGGATCGAGCCAGGCGTGCAGCAGATCGACGGTCGCATTGGCGACAATGACCAGCAGCGACGACAGCAGCAAGATGCCGAGCAGCACCGTGAAATCACGGCCCATGACCGCCTCGAAGGCGAGACGCCCGAGGCCAGGCCAGGAATAGACGGTCTCGACGACCACGGCGCCGCCGAGCATGCCGCCAACATGCATGCCGGCCATGGTGGTGATGGGGATCAGTGCGTTGCGCAGGACATGCCGGATGGTGATGACGGTCGGCGACAGGCCCTTGGCGGCGGCGGTGCGCACATAGTCCTGCGACTGGACTTCCAGCATCGCCGCCCGGGTCAGCCGCGCATAGATCGCCACGTAGAACAGTGCCAGCGACAGCGCCGGCAAGATCATGTAGCGCACCTTGTCCCAGAGGCCGGCAAGGCCGGTCAGGTTGCTGCCGATGGTTCCCGAACCGCCGCTCGGCAGCCAGCCGAGCTTGACCGAGAACAGGACGATCAGCATCAACCCGATCCAGAAGCCCGGGATCGAATAGAACAGCAGCGAAACGACCGAAAGCAGACGATCCGGCAGGCGTCCCGAAAACACCGCCATCAACGAT
The DNA here is from genome assembly GCF_040322135.1 of Mesorhizobium sp. M0189. Taxonomy (NCBI): domain Bacteria; kingdom Pseudomonadati; phylum Pseudomonadota; class Alphaproteobacteria; order Hyphomicrobiales; family Phyllobacteriaceae; genus Mesorhizobium; species Mesorhizobium sp. M0189. The sequence continues at coordinate 537,562 of NZ_JAMYSW010000001.1, read as the reverse complement.
CCGAGGACGAGACCGAGTGCGATGGCGATGGTCAGCGCCACCGCCATCAGCAACAGCGTTCCCGGCAGCCGCTGGCCGATCAGGTCGGCGACCGGCATGCCGTAGCGCGGCGAAAAGCCAAGACTGAAATGCGCCAGATTGTAGAGATAGTTGAACAGCTGGACGAGCAGTGGATTGTCGAGTCCGAAGCGCTGGCGCAACGCCGCCATGGTTTCCACCGTGGCCGAACCGGCCTCGCCGGCCATGACGTCGGCGGCATCGCCCGGCGCAAGCTGGAGCAGGAAGAAGTTCAGGATCACGATGCCCAGAACCGTTGGCACCGCCTGGATGGCCGTGCGCCGAAAGGTTCTGCCAATGCGCGTCAGGGTCGACATCGTTTTCGCTATCCCGGCTGTGGCTGACGATGCGGGTTTGCTGTTTCCCGGAAAGTTCCGTGCTTTTTAGTTGACAAGATTTATAGACATTGTCAAACCTGATTTAAGAAATTTTGTTCTGAAAATGGCAATGTTTCAGAATAGAATTTTATTTCATGCTACAAAAATAGCCGTTTGAAGTATGAAATCTTAAGTGCGGGAGCGAAGCGGCCAAATCTTTTCACAAACGGGCCGGCTCTTGGAACGATGGATTTTTCACCCGGCTGCCGACGACCGGCCGATTGATGCCGGCAGCAAAAAAGGACCAAGGCGCCATGTCTCATTTCCTCACCCCGAACCGCCGTAGGTTTCTCGGCCTTTCGGCAACAGCGCTCGGAGCCACCCTATTGCCCGCATCGCGCGGCGCCTACGCAGCCGAGCCGAAACAAGGTGGAACGGCGACGCTGCTGCTCTCGGCCGAGCCGCCGGTGCTGACGACGATCGCCCACACGGCGTTCAATTCCGTCTACGTCTCGGCAAAGACCACCGAGGGCCTGCTGACCTACGATTTCGATCTCACGCCGCGCCCGTCACTGGCCAGGCAATGGTCGCTCAGCGACGATGGCCTGCAATACACTTTCAAGCTGCGCGAAGGCGTGAAGTGGCATGATGGCCAGCCATTCACCGCCGCCGACGTCGCCTATTCGATCGCCACGATCAAGGATGTTCACCCTCGTGGCCGCAACACCTTCCTCAATCTTATCGACATCCAGACACCGGATCCGCTGACCGTCACGCTGGTGCTGTCAAAGCCGGCGCCTTACCTGATCACGGCGCTGGCCGCGGCCGAAACGCCGATCGTGCCCAAGCATCTCTATGACGGCGGCAAGGCAGCCGAAAATCCGGTCAACGTCGCGCCGGTCGGCACCGGCCCGTTCGTCTTCAAGGAATGGGTCCGCGGCAGCCACATCGTCTATGAACGCAACCCTGATTATTGGGACGCGCCGCGCCCCTATCTCGACCGGCTGATCGTGCGTTTCATCCCGGACGCTTCGGCGCGTGCCTTGGCGCTGGAAACCGGCGAGATCGACCTGGCGCCGGCAACGCCGATCCCGTACAGCGACTTGCAGCGCTTCGAGACGCTGCCGCATATCGGCTTCGAGAAACAGGGCTATCAGTATTCCAACGGTGTCAGCCGGGTCGAGTTCAACCTGGAGAAACCCTATTTCCAGGATGTTCGGGTCCGCCGCGCCTTCGCCCATGTCATCGACCGCAACGTCATCCGCGACACCATCAACTATGGCTATGGCGAGACCATGCCCGGTCCGATCAACCCCAATCTGAAAAAATGGTTCGTCGCCGACCTGAAGACCTATCCGGTCGACACTGCCGCCGCCGAGAAACTGCTCGACGAAGCAGGCTTGCAACGCGGTGCCGACGGCACCCGCCTCAAGCTTGTCCACGACTATGTGCCGAGCGGCGAGACCTACAAGCGCGGCGCCGACTACATCAAGCAGGCACTGGCCGCGGTCGGGATCGAGGTCACCGTGCGCAGCCAGGATTTCGCCACCTACACCAAGCGCATCTACACCGACCGCGATTTCGACTTCACCTTCAACGGCATGAGCAATCTGTTCGATCCGACGGTCGGCGTGCAGCGGCTCTACTGGTCGAAGAATTTCAAACCGGGCGTGCCGTTCTCCAACGGGTCGAAATACAGCAATCCCAAGGTCGATGAACTTCTTGAAGCTGCCGCCGTCGAGGTCGATCACGAAAAGCGCTTCGAGCAATGGGCCGCGATCCAGCAGATCCTTGTCGAGGACCTGCCCGACATCGGCATCGTCAGCCAGCCGGAAATCACCCTCTACAACAAGCGCATCGCCGATCACACAGTGGGCGCCGAGGGCAATGCCGGCAGCCTCGCATCAACCCATATCGTCGCCTGATCCGCCGCCCCATGCGCGGTCTTTCGCGCATGGCATCTCTTTCTCCTTCCCCGAGAGATTCCCCCATGACGCTCGCCCACAAGCCTGGTTCCATCGTCGGCACGCCCTTCTTCAAGGCGCCGACCGACTATCCGGACAGCCCGCTATCGAAAGCGCTTCAGCAGCCGGTGCTGCTCGGACTGTTCCTGCCGATCCAGGCCGGCGGCTGGACCAACTCGACCCTGCCGCGCTCGACCGACTGGCGCTTCGATTACAATCGCGACCTGACGCTCAAGGCCGAGGAGCTTGGCTTCGACCTCGTCTTTGCGCTCAGCCAGTGGCTGCCCAAGGGCGGCTATGGCGGGGTCTTCAACGGCCAGGCGCTGGACAGTTTCGTCTCCATTGCAGCCATGGCCGCGATCACCAAGAAGATCATGCTGATCTCGACCATGCATGTTCTCTACGGCCCGTGGCATCCGCTGCATCTGGCCAAATTCGGCGCCACGCTCGATCACATTTCTGGCGGCCGCTGGGGCATCAACGTGGTCACCGGTCATCGCGCCGTCGAACACGAGATGTTCGGCTGGAACCGCATCGAGCACGACCGTCGCTACGAACTCGCGGCCGAGTTCGTCGAAGTGCTGCAGCGGCTGTGGCAGGACGACGAGAATTTCTCCTTCTCTGGAGAATCGAGCTGGAAGCTTAATGGCGGCTTCGTCACGCCGAAGCCGAATTACGGTCGGCCGATCCTGGTCAATGCCACCGGCTCCGATGCCGGCATTTCCTTTGCCGGCCGTTATTCCGACATCGTCTTCGTCACCAGCCCGGCCGGCTCCGACATCGCCAGCGCGCTGGAGGCGCTGCCGGCGCATACGAAGAAGGTGAAGGACGCCGCCCTCGGTGTCGGCCGCACCGTGCGCACGCTGCTCAATCCGCTGGTCATCAGCCGTCCCACTGAGAAGGAAGCCTGGGCCGTCGCCGACCAGATCGTCGCCCGTGCCGACAGCCGTACGCCGAAAGGGTTCCAGACCTTCAACAGCGACGCCCAGGCCTGGAAGGGCCGCGAAGGCCGCGACGATCCCTACGCCAAGGTCGGCGGCAACATTTATCTCATCGGCACGCCCGAGCAGATCGTCGACCAGTTCGTCAAGCTCAAGGACGCCGGCATCGATGGCCTGCAATTGTCCTTCTTCGACTTCAAGCCGGACCTCGAATTCTTCGGCGAGAACATCCTGCCGCTGATGAAGCAGGCCGGCCTGCGCAACGCCTGAGGAGCACTCATGACCACGACTGCGATCTCCGAAATCTGGTACACACGCTGCCCGGTGCCGACGCCTGTCGGGCTTGCGGCGCAGCTCGGACTTCTCGACGAAACCTTTCGCAAGGAGGGGATCGAATTGAAGTCGATCATCGATTCACCCAACCGCGACATCCGCCAGAGCCATTTCAACCACACACTCGACTGGTCGTTCCGCCACGGCGGCAACGTGCCGCCGATCCGTGCGCGGTCCGAAGGGCGCAAGACGCGTCTCGTCGGCATCACCTGGACCGACGAATTCCAGGCGATCATCACCTTGCCCGGCACCGGCATCAGAACAACCCAGGACCTGAAAGGCCGCCGCTTCGGCATCGCCCGGCGTCCGGAAGGCATCGTCGACTTCATGCGGGCGACGGCGCTGAAAGGGCTGGTCTCGGCGCTCTCGCTTGAAGGCCTCAGCCATGCCGACGTCGAGATCGTCGACATCGCGCTGACCGACAGCGTGCTCGACAGCCAGGAAGGGCCGTCGCTGTTCGGCCTCAAGCGCAAACAGGCCTATGGCGAGGAGGCAGCCGCGCTGATCCGTGGCGAGGTCGACGCCATCTATGTCAAAGGCACGGCCGGCATCAATGTCGCCAATCTGATCGGCGCCATCCAGGTCGCCGAATTCGGCTTTCATCCCGACCCGAACATCCGCATCAACTCCGGTTCGCCGCGTGTGCTGACCGTCGACGATTTGCTGGCCGAAGAGCGCCCTGATCTGGTCACGCGCCTGATCGAGACGATCCTGCGCGCCAGCGCCTGGGCTAAGGCGCATCCGGAAGAGACGCGGCGCTTCGTCGCCCGCGAATCCGGCGCCACCGAAGAACAGGTGCTGGCCGCCAACGGTCCGGATGTCCACAACCATCTCGGCCTCGGACTGCAGCCTGAGCTCGTCGCGGCGATTTCCCACTACAAGGATTTCCTGCGCGACTGGGGTTTCCTTGCCAGCGATTTCGACGTCGAGGCCTGGGTCGATCGCCGGCCGCTCGATCAGGTGACCATCCGCGCCGCCGCCTGAGAGGAAGCCAGCATATGACCTCGACGATCCCCGAGTTCCCACAACTCCTCGACACGGTAGCGAGCCTGGCCGACGACTTCGCGCTGACCGCCGCACATCACGACGCGACCGGAGAATTTCCGTTTGCCAATTTCGGCCGGGTTCACCAGGCCGGTCTGCTTGGCCTGGTCACAGCGCGCGAGCATGGCGGCCTCGGCGGCGGGCTGACGGAAGCCCAGGCGGTGATCGCCGAGATCGGCCGCGGCGAGCCGTCGACGGCGCTTGTGCTGGCCATGCATTACAACAGCCAGTATGCGCTGCGGAAATCCGGAAAATGGCCGCGCCATCTGGTGCAGCGGATTGTCGAGGCCGGCCGTCTTGGCCCTGCCTTGATCAATGCCGCCCAGGCCGAGCCGGGGATCGGCTCGCCCGCCCATGGCAAGCCGCCCGAAACCATTGCCCGGCGCGACGGCAATGTCTGGCGGATATCCGGCCACAAGAACTACGTCACCGGCATTCCCATCCTGAAATGGGTGAACTTGCTGGCATTGACCGACGAGCCGCAACCGCGCCTCGCCTCGTTCCTGGTGCCGACCAATGCGCCGGGATTGCGCGTCGAAAAGACATGGAACGCCGCCGGCATGCGGGCCACCGCCAGCGACGACGTCATTCTGGATAATGTCGCCGTGCCTGCCGAGGACATCACCGAGGCGCAGCCGGCGTCCGAGCCGCTGCGGCGGGAGGAAGGTGCGACGGCGTTCTTCTTTTCGCTGATCGGCGCTGTCTACCACGGTGCCGCCCGCGCTGCCCGTGACCGGCTGGTCTCCTTCGTCACCACGCATGCGCCGGCGAGCCTCGGCGCGCCGCTGTCGACCGTGCCGCACATCCAGGCAGGGCTGGGCGAGATCGAGGTCAGGCTCGCAACCAGCACGCGGCTGCTGCGCTCGCTCGCTGATGACGTCGACGCCGGCCGACCGGTCGGCACCGACGGCATGACCGTCAGGCATGTCGTCATCGATAATGCCGTGGCAGTTACCTCGCTGGCGCTGGAGCTTGCCGGCAATCCCGGTCTTAACAGAGACTTCCAGCTCGAGCGTCACCACCGCGATACGCTGACTGCCCGCTCGCACGCACCGCAGAACCATATGATCCGCACGATCGCCGCCAAGGCGGCGCTCAGCCGCCACGCTGCCAGCCAAGTGGCCGAGCCGCCGGCTGTTGCCGCTGTCAAACCCAGGCTCAAGGCGGTCGGGTGAGCGACGCCATGATCTCCGAACATGTCGAAGTCGCTATCATCGGCGGAGGCCCCGGTGGCCTGACATTGGCGCAAGGCCTGAAGAAGAACGGCATCAGCGTCGCGGTCTTCGAGAAGGATCGCGCCCGCAATGACTACGTCCAGGGTTTTCGGCTGCGCATCCGCCAGCGTGGCATCGATTCGCTGATCGCCAACTTGCCGCCGGAACTCTACGAGGCCTTTGTCGCCACGCTCGGCCGAGCGCCGGACCGCAACATCCTGCTCGACGAAAATTTCGAGACCTTGGGCGAGGACGCCTGGGGTGGCGGCAACGCACTCGGCGAGGCCGACGACACGCATATCGAAAAGTCGGTGAGCCGCATCACGTTGCGCCAGGTGCTGCTTTCCGGCCTCGACGGCGTCGTGCGCTACGGCAAGGTCTATTCCCGCTACGAAGAGCAGCCGGACGGTTCGGTGATCGCGCATTTCGAGGACGGCTCGACAATCCATGCCGATGTGTTGGTCGGTGCCGACGGCGCCCGCTCGCGCGTGCGCCAGCAGCTGGTGCCGCATGCGCGAAGCTTCGACACCGGCGTCAGGCGCCTGGCCGGCAAGATGACGCTGCATGCGGCTGCCCTTCACCAGATCTCGCCGCTGCTGCTCGACTACAATGTCGGCGTCAGGCCGACGGAAGGTCACGGGCTGATGGTCACCAGCCATCGGGTCAATGTCGAGGCATTTCGGAAGCATGGGCTGATCGGGCTGGACGACGACACCCACAAGGACATTGCCGGTTTCCATTTCAACAACACCACCAGCTATGTCTGGTGGAACACCGCCTATGAAAATGACGAACTCGCTACGGACGAAGCGCTGGCAAAGTTCTCCGGCTCGGAGTTGCTCGGCCTCTTGATCTCGAAGATCGGCCACTGGCACCCGGAGATCCTCAACCTCATTCGCTACACCGACCCGTCGACGGTGGCGCTGCTGCATGTCCACAGCTCAGAGCCTGTCGATCCGTGGCCGACGAAACAGGTGACACTGCTCGGCGATGCCATCCATGCCATGACCTATTTTCGCGCGCTCGGCGGCAACACCGCGATCTATGACGCCGGGCTGCTGGTGCCTGAACTGGTGGCCGCTAAACGCGGCGACAAGCCGCTGCTTGAAGCCCTGTCAGACTATGAGGCGAAGATGCTGAAGCACAGCGCCAATGCGGTGCGGTCTTCGCTGACGGCGATGCAGAAGAATGTCCTTTCAGGCCGCCGCCGTCAAAAGGAAGCCGCCGAATAGCTGCCTCCAAAAATCGCCCGACAGCTCCTGCCCTACGCCGCTTCCACCAGGCTGGCCGACTGGAAGTCATGCTGGAGGATGGCGATCTCGTAGCCACGGCGCTGCAGCCAGTGCGCCGTCGTCGCCGCGCGGACACCGAGCAGATCGTCGATCAGCACGACACGGGCGCCACGCACGGCAATGGTTCGATAGGCGACGCCGAGCAACTGCCCGCCCTCCGACGCGATCGAGCCCGGAATGTGGCTTGCCGCGAATTCCTCCGGCGTGCGCACATCGAGCTGGTAGGTCGTGCGCCTCTCGTCCTTCGCCCAGGCTGCGGCCGTCGCCGCATCGATGCGCGGGAAGCTGTCGCCTTCGGCAAGTTTTGCGATGCGCTCCTCGGCGAATCGCTTCGCGTCCTCGCTCGCCGAACCATAGGCAGCAGTCCTGCCGGTTTCGAGCGCAAGGCCGGCCTCGCGCCACGCCTTGGTGCCATCGTGCAGATAAGCAACTTTGTTGGGCACGCCGGCATCGATCAGCGTCTGCGCGCCGATGTGGCGCGCGGCAGGCCGGCGCAGGAGACGATCACCTGCGTGTCCGGCGACGGCACCAGGTCGGCGAAGCGCAGCACCAGCTCAGCACCCGGAACGCTGATGGCGCCCGGTACATGGTCCTTGTCGAATTCCGCCACCGTCCGGCTGTCGAGCACGACCACGTCGGCTTTCTTGGCCTTGAGCGCCGCAAGCTTTGCAACGGTAATGACCGGCGTCCCCTTCTCGTCGCGGATCGCCAGCGAAAAATCGACGCCCGGCGTGTCGAAGGTCGGCAAGCCTTCCACATCGTCCTTCGTCCATTCCGGAATTCCGCCGGCCAGTGCGAACACCTGGCTGCGGCCGCGCTCGGCAAATCGCTCAGCAAGCCGCTTGGCGACGCCGCTGCCGTCATCCGCCAGCACGGTGCGCACCGCCTTGCGCGGGATGAAGCGGTCGATCTCCGCCTCGACCTGTGCTGCGGGCAGATTGGTGGCGAACAGCGGCGAGGCATATCCGACAATCGCGCTGTCTCGGATATCCAGCACCGCAAGTTCCTCGCCATCGGCCAGCCATTGGCAAAACGTCTCCGAATCGATCGTGCTCGCGCTCATGATGCTTTCCTTTCCTGGTGTTCGGTGGCGCCGCGGACCGGACGCGCAAGGCCGAGATTCTCGCGCAACGTCCCGCCCTCGTAAGCGGTCCGGAACAGGCCGCGCCGCTGCAGTTCCGGAATGACGAGATCGACGAAATCGGTGAGGCCCGTCGGCAGGATCGGCGGCATGACGTTGAATCCGTCCGCCGCGCCGCCGACGAACCATTCCTCCATCATGTCGGCCACGTCTTTTGGCGTGCCGACGATCTGGAAATGGCCGCGCGCGCCGGCAACGGCGAGATACAATTGCCGGATGGTCAGGTTCCGGCTCGAGGCCAATTCGGAGACGACTTTCAGGCGGCTCTTCACCGCATCGGAACTGCCCAGTTCCGGCAACGGTCCGTCGAGCGGATGGCCGGAAAGATCGACGCCGCCGAGCAATCCGGAAACCAGGGCGACGCCGACCACGGGATCGACCAGGCGTTGGATGGCGTCGAACCTGTCCTCGGCTTGCGCGCGCGTCGGCGCGACGACCGGGAAGACACCGGGCATGATTTTCAGGGAATCGGCAGAGCGGCCAAACGACGCCAGCCGGCCTTTCAGCTCGGCATAAAAACCGCGCGCCGATTGGATGGTCGGATGGGCGGTGAAGACCACTTCCGCCGTCCGCGCCGCCAGATGCTGGCCGGCATCGGAAGAACCCGCCTGGACGATGACGGGATGGCCTTGCGGCGGGCGGGCGACGTTGAGCGGCCCTTTGACCCGGAAATGCCGGCCGGCATGGTCAGGGGCATGGATGCCATGCCGGTCGATGGCGATGCCCGAAGCCTTGTCGGCGACGAAAGCATCGTCGTCCCAGCTGTCCCACAGCTTCTGCGCCACGGCGACGAACTCCTCGGCGCGGTCATAGCGGTCGGCATGAACGGGATGCTGGTCGCGGCTGAAATTCGCCGCCGCCGGCGCATCGGCCGAGGTGACGACATTCCAGCCTGTCCTGCCGCCGCTCAGGTGGTCGATCGAGGCAAACAGCCGCGCCAGGTGGAAAGGTTCCCAATAGGTGGTCGAAGCGGTGGCCACCAGCCCGATCCGTTGCGTGATGGTCGAGAGCGCCGACAGCAGCGTCAGCGGCTCGAAATGCACGACATGGCCGGTGCGCTCGAAAGTCTCGATCGGCTGCTCGCCATTGCGCGCACTGAGGCTGTCGGCAAGGAAGACCATGTCGAAGAGACCGCGCTCGGCGGTGCGCGCGGCCTCTGCGTAGTGCTGAAAGCTCAGGCCCGGATTGGCGGGGACATCAGGATGGCGCCAGGCAGCGACATGATGTCCAGGGCCGCGGATGAAGGCTCCAAGCTTTATCTTTCGATCTTCAGTCATTGGGGCTCTTCGGGGGCGTTTCTCGGGCTGGTCGCAAAGGCCTTTCATCTCTAACGCCTGCCAGACCCGCTGAGCGAAAGAATGCCTTTCGCCAGCTGGCAATTATTGTTTTTTGACATCGGGTTATGGGACAGCACGATGGTCGCTGCCGGGGTGATGGGCTAGAGCCACGGACCGCCGGCGTCGTAAGGGTCCTTGATGCTTCATACTTCTTCCTCCCCGCGTTCGATCCCTCGTTCAATCATCATTGTAGGCGGCGGCTTTGCCGGCGCGGTTACCGCGATCAAGCTGCTTGACCGTTCGACCGAACCACTGGCGATCACCATCATCGAGCGCCGGGCGGAGCTCGGTCGCGGCGTTGCCTACAGCACCGTCGATCCACAACATCTGGTCAACGGCGCCGCGCGCATCTTCTCGCTGCATCCGGACGATTCCGATCACCTCGTTCGCTGGCTCGTGGCGAATGGGCCTGAGCATGGCTGGACGCCGCCCGAAGATGTCCCGGACTCCAGCCCGCCGCGTTGGCTATTCGGCAGCTATGTCCAGTCCGAACTGACGAGAGCCGTCAGAGAAGCGGACGGGCGTTCCTCGCTGCGCCACGTCAAGGCGTCCGCCATCGACATGCTGACCGGTCCATCGGGTGTCTGCGTCGGCACCAGCGATGGCCAGCAATTGCCGGCCGACGAGGCGGTGCTGGCAACCGGAGTGTTCCAGAGCGAGCCATCCGCCACGGAAGCAGCCATCGTCAGCGATCCCCGCTATGTCGCCAATCCCTGGGATCCGGCGGCACTCGACCGGCTAGCCGGCAGCAAGGAACTGCTGCTGATCGGGTCCAGCCTGAGCATGGTCGACGTCGTCGCCAGCATGGAAGCGCGCGGCTTCGAGGGCAGCTACCGTGTCGTGTCGCGGCGGGGACAGATTGTCGAGCCACGGCGCAACACCGAGGCATGGCGCGACTTTCTCGCCGAGCGTCCGTTGCCGAAAACCACCAGGGCGCTTCTCGTACTGGTCAAGGCCGAACGCCGGGCAATCGAAGCCACCGGCCTGGACTGGCAAGGACTGCCGCTGACGATCCGGCCATGGATCCTGGCTCTGTGGCAAGGCGCTACCGACAGGGAGCGTCTAAAGTTCACACGCCATCTGCGCGCCTTCTGGGACGTCACCGCGCACCGGGCGGCGCCGCCGAGCTTTGAGCGCGTTGCGCTGGCGCGAAGCCAAGGCCGATGGGTGGGTGGAGCTGGACGGGTGCTGGCACTCCATCCGCAGGCCGACGGCATTGCCGCTGAGATCCGCTGGCGCGATAGCGGCGCGGTCGAACGGCTGCGTTTCGATGGTGTCGTCAACTGCCGCGGCCATCAGGAGCATGACTGGCGGCGGGTCGCCGATCCATTCGTCCAAAGCCTGCTGGATAACGGCATCGTCAGGCCGCATGCGACCGGCTTCGGCATCGACGCGACGCATGGCGGCCAAGTGATTGCCGGTAACGGCAAGACCCACGGCAATCTGTTTGCCGTCGGCCATCCGCTGCGCGGCGTTGCCTGGGAATCGAGTTCCATCAGTGAACAGCTGGCGCAGGCCATCGCCCTGGCTGGCCTTCTGGTCGGCGCCAGCCCAAGGCTGCGTGCTCTGGCCTGAGATTGCAGCCCCACAAATGACAGAAACGAAAAAGGGCCGCATCGACATGCGGCCCTTTTCTTTTCGGTCATCCGCTGGTTCAGGCGTTCGGATCGATATAGGCGTCGGCGAAACTGGCCGACAGGCCTTCCGCACCCGGCGCGTAGTTCTTGACGGTTTTGCGGGCGATGATGATGGTCGGCGGTGCGATCAAATTGATGATCGGCAACTCGTCGGCGATGATCTCCTGGAACCTGAAAAACAGCTGCTTGCGTTTGGCTTCGTCGAGCTCGACGGAAGCGGCTTCCAGCAGTCGGTCGACCTCAGGGTTCTCGTAGTGCGCGCCGTTCGAGAACGGCAGCCCGATCTTGATGTTCTTCGACCAGTAGAGCCGCTGTGCGCCGGCGCTCGGGTCAAAGATGTTGCCGCAGGATTCCGTCGACAGGTCCCAGGTCCGGTCGGTGTAGATGGTTTTGACATAGGTGCCGAAGTCGAATTTCTGGATCTCGGCGTCGATGCCGATCTTCGCCAACGCCTGTTTGAGGAAGTCGGCATAGCCCCACGGGTTATACGGGTTGTTGGTGAGCCTGAGCTTGAAGCGGATGCCGTCCGCTCCCCGCTTGAAGCCCGCCTCGTCGAGCAGTTTTTCCGACAGCGCCGTATCGACGGTCGCGGCCTTCACATCGGGATCGAAATACTTCTTGTTGACGACACTGATCGGCGTCGGCGACACCTGCCCATAGCCGTAGAACACGATGGCATTCACCGCGTCGAGGTCGATCGCGTGCGCGATTGCCTGACGGACTTTCTTCTCCTTCAGGATCGGGTTTTCGAGGTTGATGATCAGCTGGTGCAGCGGGCCGCTATAGGCGAAGACCGTGCTGTCGACGACGAATTGCGGCAGCGCCTTGAAACGCTCCAGATCGGCGAACGCCACCGGGTTCGGCCCGATGTCGACCTCGCCCGTCTCCAGCGCTGCGGCACGCGCGCCGGGATCGGTGATGAAGCGGAAGATGATCCGGTCGAGATAGGGTTTGGGCGCATCCCAATAGGTCGGATTCTTTTCGACGATGATGTGGCTGCCCTTCACCCATTCCTTCAGCACGAACGGTCCGCTGCCGATGATCTGCTCGAAAGACGGATCGTCGGCCGGCTTCAGCTTCTCGTAGATGTGCTTGGGCACGACAGGCGATTCCGTCGCGGCCAGGCCAGAGATCAGCGCGGCGGACGGTTTCGACAATTTGATCTTCACGACATGCGGGTCCGACGTGTCGATGTCGGTGACATTCTGGAAGGTGATGCGCCCGCGCGGATGGGCTTCGCGCAGCCGCGAGATCGAAAAGGCCACGTCCTGCGATGTCAGGTCGTGGCCATCGCTGAATTTCACCCCCTCGCGCAGCTTGAAGACATATTCGAGCCCGTCGTCGCTGATCGACCATTCGGTGGCCAGTTGCGGCCTTGGATTGAGGTCGTAGTCGTAAGCGAGTAGGCCGTCGAAAATCTTCGGGCCGATGGTGGCCGGCCCGCCGGCGCTGGTGTTGATGGAAACGATCTGGTTGGGCTCGGGATAGTAGACGAAGTTGAGCGTGCCGCCGGCCACCGGCTTTGCGTCTTGCGCGAAGGCCCCGGCGGGAAGCGCGGTACTCGCGCCGGCCAGCAGCAGGAACTGATTGAATAGGCGTCGGTTGATGGTCATGGTCGGTACTCCGCGTTTGCGCGATTTGTCTTTCATGGAGAAAAGTCGGATCGGCGGCTTCACGCGCCAATCCCAGAAAAAGGAGATCCAAATGCTTATGCGTTTGGCGCGAGCCAGATCTGCGCGAAGCTGTTGTTGATGCCCTGGGCGCCGGGCGCGAAATCCCGGACCTTCTTGTTGGCGACGATCTGGGCGCCGGCGGCGACGAGATCGACCGACACCACGTCGTCATGGATGATGTGCTGGAATTTGTACCAGAGCTCGCGCCGCTTGGTCTCGTCAGGCTCGATCGCGGCGGCTTCAAGGATCTGGTCGACCTCGGGGTTTGCATAGTGGCTGGCGTTGGAGAAAACGAGGCCGATCTTGAAGTTCTTCGACCAGTAGGCGCGCTGCACGCCGAGCGTCGGATCGAAGGTGTTCGACAGCGATTCGATGACCAAATCCCAGGCGCGGTCGGTGTAAACCGTCTTCAGGAACGTCGACAGATCGAGCTTCAGTATCTCGGCATCGATACCGACCGCTGCCAGCGACTGCTTGATGAAGTCGGCATAGGACGCCGGCAGGAACGCGTTGTAGGCGAGCCGGAGCTTGAAGCGCTTGCCGTCTGCGCCGCGCTTATAGCCGGCATCGTCGAGCAGTTTCTCCGCTAGTTTGGGGTCGGGCTCACGCGCCCTGATGCTCGGGTCGTACCATTTGGGCAGTGCGGTGCTGATTGGGCTTGGCGATACCTGGGCGTAGCCGTAGAGCGCGATGTCGACCAGCTTCTGCAGGTCGATCGCATGGGCAATGGCCAGGCGCACCTCGCGCTTGGTCAGGATTTCATTTTCATAGTTGAAGAACAATTGCTGCTGCGGGCCAGAATAGGCGTAGGTGTTGGTGTCGACGACCAGAGCGGGGTTTGCCTTCAGCCGCTCGATATCGGCCAGCGGCACGGGATTGGCGCCGATGTCGATCTCACCGGTTTCAAGAGCCGCCGAGCGCGCAGCCGGATCGAGGATGACATGCAGGACGACACGGTCGAGATAGGGCCTCGGCGCGTCCCAATAGTCTGGGTTGCGATCGAAGATCAGATGGCTGCCGGGCACCCATTCCTTGAGCACGAAGGGACCGGTGCCGATCGTCTGCTCCAGCTTGGGCTGTTCCGCCGGCTTGAACGTTTCGTAGACATGCTTCGGCACGATCGGCGATTCCGAACTGCTCAGCGCCGTGATCAGATAGGGCGCCGGTTTCGACAGCACGATGATGGCGGTGTGCGGATCGGGCGTCTCAACCGCCGTGACATTCTGGTAGGTGATGCGGCCGCGCGGATGCGCCTCCTTCAGCCGCAAGATGGTGAAGGCAACATCTTGTGAGGTGAAGTCCTTGCCGTCATGCCATCTGACGCCCTGGCGCAGCTTGAAGGTGTAGCGCAGGCCGTCATCGCTGATCGACCACTCGGTCGCCAGCAGCGGTTTCGGGCTGAGGTCATAGGCGAAATCAAGCAGGCCTTCATTGACCTTGGGACCGATGGCCTGGCCGGTGCCTGAAGAGGTGTTGATGGCAATCAGCGACGTGGGGTCGGGATAGTAGGCCCAGTTGAGCGTGCCGCCCTGGACCGGCGTGCCTTCGGCGGCAAAGGAAAGACCGGGCAATGCGAAGCTCGCACCGCCAAGCAGCAACAGCTGGTTGAAATGACGACGATTGACAGACATGGTCTTGGGCTCCGGAAAACGGATTGCATCCGGCGGCCGAACGCATTTCGGCGCCTCGACGCAATGATCCCCGTGGCGCCGCAAAACCGGAAGAATGATTTTCTATCGTCTGCCGAAAGCGCCGCTTCGCACGACGGTTTCATTCCAGGACCCGGCTTTGGATCCGGCGAGGCTCGTCGCCGCCCAAATCAGCATCCCGACCTTATTCTACAAGAATAGTAGACATTGCGATTTCTTAGATTTCCGTTCCTGCTGGCGCGACGCTGCGGCAAACGAAATTTTCCCCTGCGTGCTTTGGCGCAAAGCCCGCCCTCGTCGCGCCGGGCCTGAACGTGTTGAATGCGCCTCATGGTTGATTTCATTCGTGCGAAAACAAGGAAGCTGCGACCGACGCTGGCGAGACTTCCGCCGCTGACCTCGCTTCGCGCTTTTGTCGCAACCGCCCGCCATCTGAGCTTTACGCGGGCGGCCGAAGAACTCCACGTCACGCCCGCCGCTATCGGCCAGCAGATCCGCCTGCTCGAGGATCACCTCGGCCAACCATTGTTCCAGCGGAACCGCGGCGAGCTTCTGCTGACCTCGGCCGGCCAGGCGCTGATGCCCGGTCTCACCGAGGCTTTCGACGTGGTTGTTGAATCGGTCGCACGCATTTCCGGCGACGAGGAAGATGCACCGATCAAGGTGTCGGTGGCGCCCTCTTTTGCCAGCAAATGGCTGATCCCGCGGCTTGATGCGCTGCGCGATGCGGTGCCCGGCCTCGAAGTGTTGGTCGATGCATCGACCAGGCTTGCCGATTTTGCCAGCGAAGACATCGACTGCGTCATCCGCTACGGCTCGGGCGCCTATAGCGGCCTCGTCACAGAACGGCTGTTTTCGGAAGCGGTGCTGCCTGTCTGCAGCCCGGAATTTGCCCGTATGCACGGCCTCTATCGCGGGCCGGAGGGCCTGCGCGAAGCGCCGATCCTGCATGAGGACGGTCCGGAACGCGATCCAAGCTGCCCGGACTGGAAGGGCTGGCTGCGATCCAACGGCCTGTCCGGCCGCCTTGTCGAAGGTGGCATACGGCTTAGCCAGTCCTCGCTGGTGCTTGACGCGGCTGTTGCCGGCAAGGGCATCGGCCTCGGCAAATTCCGGCTGGCCGAACCTGACCTTGCCACGGGGCGGCTGGTCAGCCCGTTCGGCTCGCCGCAGCCGGTCGAATTTTCCTATTATTTCGCGACGACGCCGCACAAGGCGAAGCTGGCGACGGTCGAGCGCTTCCATGGTTGGCTGAAGGCCGAGGCGCGGCGGCTTGGGGCTCTCGACTTCACGCCGCCAGTGCCGCTGCCGGCCCGCATCGCCATCGTCGCTGCGGAATAGTCTCACCTCGGTCTCGCGAGCAGGCGCGCGCGCCTATTTTAGCTTGAAGCCCAGCGCTTTGAGCACTTCGCCCAGGCGATCACGGCCTTTCAGCGCCGCCGTGCTGCCGATGCGGTTCGACATCAGCTCGGTCCAGTCGACCTCAGGCATCGACTGCTCCTGCTGGAAGGTGCGAAGCGTCTGGTTGTAGGCTGCGAGATCGTCCGGATGCGGAGCTGACTGGTAGCGCTCACGGTGCAGAACCACTGTCTGTGGCAGTCTG
The DNA here is from genome assembly GCF_040322135.1 of Mesorhizobium sp. M0189. Taxonomy (NCBI): domain Bacteria; kingdom Pseudomonadati; phylum Pseudomonadota; class Alphaproteobacteria; order Hyphomicrobiales; family Phyllobacteriaceae; genus Mesorhizobium; species Mesorhizobium sp. M0189. Next base: position 521,360 of record NZ_JAMYSW010000001.1, on the reverse strand, counting down.
GGCTTGATGTCAGTCGCGGCCAGGAGATCGGGACAGCCGACGGTCAAGCCGAACATCGCGACGGTTTCCGGCGGCAGGCCGAGTTCGCGCGCCACCTCCTGCGGATGATTGCGCATGGCGCCGATGTAGCAGGAGCCGAGCCCGAGCGCATCGATCGCCACCACGGCATTTTGTGCTGCAAGTGCGGCGTCTATCACGGCCAGCAGAAAACTCTCCTGATAGTCGAGCCCCTCGCCCGCCTGGCCATTTGCCTTGGCAATGGTACGCAGCCGCGACAGATCGGCCAGCCAGACCAGCAGCAGCGGCGCCTGCTCGATATGGCGATTGATCGCCGCCAGTCCGGCAAGCCGCGCCTTGCGCGCCGGATCCTCGACGGCGACGACACTCCACGCCTGGAGATTGGAAGAAGTTGGCGCCGACTGGGCGGCAGCGACGATCAGTTCCAGCGTGCCTTCAGGCAGCGGCCTGGCCAGATAGTTGCGGACCGAGCGATGCGAAAGGATCGCCTCGAGGGCTTCGTTCCAGTTTCCGGTATGCGCGCTTTGCGGCGCTCGATAACGCCGCCGTAGCGCCGCTTCACCGCGTAGGTCAGCGTCGGAAGGGCGGATGCTGAAGGCGGCCGGCTGTGACATCGTGTTTCCTATTCAGAAGCGCGGCTTGGGCCCCATTGCGCAAAAAGCGGAAGCAACTGATCGCCCTGCCGCTTGATCTCGGAAAGATACGGTGTGTCCGAGAGCACGAAGTGCGTGATGCCCAGATCCCGGTACCTGCCGAGCGCGCGGGCGACGTCGGCGGCCGAGCCGACCAGCCAGGTGGTGCCGGCGCCGCCGCCGCCGTATTTGCCCGGCGCAGTGTAGAGGTTGTCGTCCAGGACCTCGCCGCGCGCGTGCAGATCGAGCAGACGCCGCTGGCCCACCGCTACCGCCCGACCGTGATCGTTCCAGCCGGCGCCCTTGCCCTTGGCCATCTCGTCAACCTTCGCCTCGGCGTCCGCCCAGGCCTGCTCAGTGGTGTCGCGGACCAGCGTGGTAACCCGCAACCCGAATTCCAGAGGCGGGAGGTCTCGGTCGAGTTCCCTGCTCAAGGCTTTGAGCCGCTCGATCCGCTCCCGGACGCCGTCGAGCGGCTCTCCCCAGAAGAGCTGCACATCCGCCTCCCTGGCCGACACCCGCTCGGCCGCCTCCGACGCACCGCCGAAGTAGAGCTTGGGATGGCGACGATCGCAACGGACAGGGATGCGGGGCATGACGGTAGACCCTGTGACCTGGAAGTGCTCGCCGGCAAAGGTCACGTTCTCTCCGGACCAAAGTTTGCGAACCAGCCACATGAACTCTCTGGTGCGGGCATAGCGATGTATCTGGTCGCCTTCGCTGTCGCCATACGCAGCGAGGTTGTCCTTGCCCGACACTATGTTGATACGCACGCGACCGGCAGTCAGCTGATCGAGCGTGGCTACGGCTGATGCGAAGTGCGCCGGCCGCCAGTAACCCGGGCGGATCGCGATGAGCGGCTCGAAGGAGGTGGTTCGGGCGGCGAGTGCGGCCGCGACGGTAAACGTGTCGGGCCGACCCCAGCCGGTACCGATCAGCGCGCCCTTCCAGCCGTGGTCCTCAAGCGCCTTCGCGTGGCTGGTCAGTGTGTCCAGGCTGTTGTGGTCCACGGCGGCCGGCTCGCCACGGTGACCGGGATCGACCTGGTTCGGTATGTACCAGAGAAATTCGGGATCAGCGCTCATTGTCAGGCCTGTATTTTTGTCGGGCATGGAGGTCGATGACAGGACTTTCAGCTCCGTTGTCGTTTGATGATCGTTCAATGGGTGGCCCCGAGCAACCCTGGCGCCTTGTGCGGCTGCGGCGCAAAACGACTTTCGGGCCGGACAAGGCCGAGATGGTCTCGCAGCGTGCGCCCTTCATAGTCCGTGCGGAACAGGCCTCGCCGGCGCAGGATCGGCACCACCGTATCGACAAAGACCTCCAGTCCGGTCGGCAGCACGTCCGGCATCAGGTTGAAGCCGTCGACGGCGCCGGCGACAAACCATCTTTCGATATCGTCGGCGATCTGCTCCGGCGTGCCGACGATGGTGCGGTGGCCGGTGCTGCCGTTCAGCGCCCGGATCAGCTGGCGAACCGTGAAATCGTTGCTGCGCGCGAGCGCGAGTGTGGCCTTGAAGAAGGTGTGGCCGCCATTGGGGGGCAGTTGAATCCCTTCTGGCAGCTTCTCGTCGAGCTTCAGCCGCTCGCGATCGATGCCGAGCACGCCGGACAGCCGCCCAAGGCTGTAGTCGAGCGGGATGCGATCCCACAGCTCTTCTTGCCGCCGCTCCGCTTCCCCCTCGGTGCTGCCGATGATGGTGGCCAGGCCGGCAAGGTTGAGCGGCACGCCGCCGGTGCGGCCGTAAATCTGGGCGCGTGTCTTCAGCTCTTGTGCATAGGAAAGCGCTTCTTCGAGGGATTGAGAGGCCGAGAAGACGGCTTCGGCGTGGCGTGCGGCGAGCTCCTTGCCGTCATCGGAACCGCCGGCCTGGATGACCACCGGATGCCCTTGCGGCGAACGCGGCACATTGTGCGGCCCATGCACCGAAAAATGCGCGCCCTTGTGCTCGATGGCATGAACCTTGGCGGCATCGACGAAGCGCCCGCCGGCCACGTCGCCGATGAAGGTATCGTCCTCCCAGCTGTCCCACAATGCCTTGACGATCTCGGCGCATTCGGCCGCCCGCTCGTAGCGCCGGCCGTGATCGATCGCACCGGTGAGGCCGAAATTGCGACCCGAGGCGGGATCGGCCGTGGTCACGATGTTCCAGCCGATGCGCCCGCCGCTGACATGGTCGAGCGTCGCGAAGCGTCTGGCGATGTTGTACGGCTCGTTGAAACTGGTTGAAGCGGTGGCGATCAGGCCGATGCGCTCTGTTGCGGCGGCCATCGTCGCCAGCACGATGGTCGGCTCCAGCGACGTGATCGGACGATAGTCGATGCGATCCGAGATCGCCGCCTGGTCGGCAAGGAATACGGCGTCGAGCTTGGCGCGTTCGGCGATCTTCGCCACCTGCACATAGTGGTCGACGGTGAAGGCGGCATAGGGGTCGACGCCGTCCATCCGCCATGCCGCCGGCGAAAAGCCGGCGTGCAGGATGTTGACGTTGAGATGGAGCTGCCGGCTGCTCATCGAAACACGCCGGGCTCGGGGTAAGCGCCGGTCAGATACCAGGTGCCGACGGTGCGGGTCTTGTATTCGGCGGGGTTGTGCAAGGTGTGGATGCGCGCGTTGCGCCAAAAACGGTCGAAGCCGTATTTGCGCACCGCCGAGCGCGCGCCCATCACCTCGAAAATCTCGGTCGTGACCTCCAGCGCGACATCCCCCGCCAGCACATTGGCCGCAGCGACGGCAACGGCCGCTTCGCCGCGCTCTTCCTCGGTCAGCGCCTTGCCGCGGGCGATCGCATGATCGATCGCCGCAGCCGCGCGATCGGCCAGCACCGTCGCCGCCTGCGTCTTGACCCAGAGTTCGCCATACTGGCCCTTGATCCAAGGATCGTCGATATGGCGCTCGACTCCGGAATACATCCATGGGCGCGAACTGTTGATCGTGTAGTCGCGTGCCGCCAGCAGAGCGCCCTGGGCTGTGCCGATGAAAACATTTAGCAAAACGCTTTGCTGCTGCAGCGGCCCGATGGTGCGGATCGGCAACGACGCGTCGACCCAGCCGCGCACCAGCTCGCTGTCGTGGATCCTGACGTCCTTATAGGCGACCTTGCCGCTGCCGGTCTGCGTCTGGCCGATGCCATCCCAGTCGTCGAGAATGGTGATGCCGTCACGGTCCGCGGGGATTGCCGCGAATTTCCTCTCGCCGCTGATCTCGTCTTCCCACGAGGTCGAAAGATAATCGGCCACATGCGAGCCGGAGGCGAAGGGTTTGAAACCATTGACGATCGTCCACTCGCCATCCTTGCGACCGAACAGCGTTTTGGAAAAGCTGTTGCCGGTGTTGCCCCAGAACCAGTCGCCGGCAGCCGAACGCCGCAGCAGATCGGCCGAACGCGGCTCGTCCGAATTGAGCCTGGCGGCGATCAATGCGCTGAAATGGTAGCCGTAGATGTGGCCGATCGAGCCGTCGACCTTGGCGAACTCGCGGCCGATCTTCAGCGCCGTCGAATAGGGTTCGCCGGCGCCGCCGAATTCCTTGGGGATGACGATTGTGAGCAGGCCGCTTTCCTTGAGCAGGCGTATCTGTTCGCTCGGCCTGCCACCAAGCTGGTCGCGCTCGACCGCGTCGCGGGCAAAGATGTCGCGCAGCTCGACCGCCTTGGCGATCCATGGATTGGAGGTATCGGGATCGAAGGTCATGCTGTCACTCATGCAGATGCGGGAAGCCGTGGCGCTCGGCCAGAAGCGCAAGAATGCATTTGGTGTCGTCGGCGAAGGCCTGGCCCTTGGCCGTCGGCAGGTCGGTGGGCGGATCGCCGCCGATGACGAGCACCGGCAGGGACTGATGCCGCTCGCCGAGCGCGTCGATCACCTTGTCCCTCGGCCTCGCGAACGGCACGCGCTCGACGTCCAGTCTGGCGGCGAGATCGGGAAAGGCGGCGAGCATCCCTTCGACCTGGTTGCAATAGGGACAGACGAATGTCCGGCCTGGATGTTTCGGGTCGGAGAAACCCGGCTGAATGAGAAAGAGCTTGTCGCGCGCCATGGTCTGCCTATTCCGCGGCTGCCGCGGCGGACCGCGAAAACCGATTTGCCGGCCGCTTCAGGCCGAGATTGTCGCGCAAGGTCCTGCCCTCATACTCCTGACGGAACAGGCCGCGGCGGCGCAGTGCCGGCACCACCAGTTCGATGAAATCCTTCAAGCCGCCAGGCATGATCGGCGCCATGATGTTGAAGCCGTCGGCGCCGTAATTCTCGAACCGCTCTTCCATGGTGTCGGCGATCTGTTGCGGCGTGCCGACCACCTGCCAGTGGCCACGGGCGCCGGCGATGCGCAGATAGAGCTGCCGAATGGTCAGATTCTCGCGCCGTGCCAGGTCGATCACCAGAGCCTGCCGGCTCTTGCCGGCGTTGGTCTCGGGCAAATCCGGCACGGGCCCGTCGAGCGGGTATGAGCTGAGATCGAAGCCGCCAGCCAGCGCCGACACCAGGCCGAGGCCGACTTCCGGCTGGATCAGGTCCTGCAGCTGTTCGAACTTCTCCTGCGCCTCGGCTTCGGTCCGGCCGACGACCGGGAAGATGCCAGGCAGCACCTTCAGGTCATCTTCCGAGCGGCCATAGTTGCCGAGCCTGCCCTTGACGTCGGCATAGAATGCGGTGGCTTCGTCGAGCGTGATCTGCGCGGCGAAAATCGCTTCCGCGGTACGAGCCGCCAGCTCCTTGCCCGGACCGGACGCCCCGGCCTGGACCACAACCGGATGACCTTGCGGCGTTCGCGGCGTGTTCAGCGGACCGCGCACCTTGAAGTGCTGGCCCTTGTGGTTCAGCACGTGCAGCTTGTCCTTGTCGAAATAGCGCCCACTCGCTTTGTCGCGCGAGAAGGCATCGTCTTCCCAGCTGTCCCAGAGGCCGAGCACCACATCGACGAATTCTTCAGCCCGGTCGTAGCGGTCGCCGTGCTGGATATGCGCCTCGTGGCCGAAATTGAACGCCGCTTCCGGATCGGAAGAGGTGACCAGGTTCCAGCCGGCACGGCCGCCGCTCAAATGATCGAGCGAAGCGAACTGGCGGGCCAGATTGTAGGGATCGGAATAGCTGGTCGAAGCCGTGGCGATCAGGCCGATGTTCCTGGTCGCCGCCGAAAGCGCCGACAGCAGCGTGATCGGCTCGAACGGATAGACGCCGCTATGCGCCTTGCGGCTGGCGACCTCCAGATCCTTCAGCCGCGCCGCGACGCCGTCGGCGAAGAAGATCGTGTCGAACTTGGCCGCTTCCGCCAACCTGGCAAGTTCAATGTAGTCGCTGAGGCTGGTTCCCTCGCCCGCCGCCGGATGACGCCAAGCGGCGACATGGTGGCCGGTGAAGAGCAGAAACGCTCCAAGCTTGAGCTTGTCCTTGCGCCTGGCCATGTCTCCCGCCTCCTCAGCGATACAATCCGCCGACCGGGAATTCCCCGGTCAGCAACCAGGTGCCAATGGTGCGCTTCTTGTACTCGGCCGGATTGTGCAGCGTGTGCGTTCGCACGTTGCGCCAGAACCTGTCGAAGCCGTTGGCCTTGGTGGCCGAGCGGGCGCCCATCACCTCGAAAACCTCGCTCGAGGCATCGAGGCCGATTTGCCCGGCATAGACATTGGCGGTGGCGAGATCGATCGCCGTCTGCCCGCGCTGCTCCAGGGTCAAGGCCTCGCCTTGGCTATAGGCGGCATCGAGGCTTTTCGCCGCCACATCGGCGAGTTCGGCCGCGGCGAGCGTTCGGATATAGAGATCGCCATATTTGCGCTGCACGAACGGGTCGTCCGTGTGCTTCTCGTAGCCGGAATAGATCCAGGGGCGCGATTGCGAGACCGTATAGTCGCGCCCTTCGCTCAGTGCTCCCTGCGCACTGCCGACGAACAGGTTGAGCAGGACCGCCTGCTGGAAAAGTGACGTCAGCGTCTGGAACGGCGTTAGCGGCGCCGCGGGTGAGCCGATCAGTTCGTCGTCGCAGACATGCACATCCTTGAAGGTCACCTTGCCGGAACCCGTCTGGCGCTGGCCGACACCATCCCAGTCGTCCTCGATGACGATGCCTTCGCGATCGGCCGGGATCGCCGCTGCCAGCCGGTCCTGACCGTCCTCCCAGGCGACCTGGATATAGTCGGCGATATGCGAACCGGAAGAAAAAGGCCGAAAGCCGCTGAGGATCCAGCCCTTGCCGTTGCGCTTGGCCGTCGAGGTCTTTGACATGGCGTTGCCGGAATTGCCCCAGACCCAGTTTTCCCGGGCTGAGCGCGTTAGCAGCTGATCCTTTTGCGCCTGCGTGCCGCGAAACAACACGCCGTTAAGCGGCAGATGATGGTAGCCGTAGAGATGGGCGAGCGAACCATCGGTGCGGGCGAATTCGCGCACCACGCGAAGCACCGACAGCCAGGATGCGCCCTTGCCGCCATAGCGCTTGGGAATCTGCGCCGACGGCAAGCCGCTCTCCTTCAGCAGCCGGATCTGTTCGACCGGCCGTCCGCCGGCCTTGTCACGCGCCACCGCATCCCGATCGAAGATCTCGCGCAACTCAACCGCCGTGGCGACGAACGGGTCGGAAAGGTCAGGGCTGAAGGTCATCGGCACTTGTCCATTGAAATGCGTCTATTCCGCCGCGATGGTCTGCGCCGGCCGCCAAACGGCAGAGGCATAGGCCTCTTCGCCGAATTCGGCCGGATGGCTGCCGGTTATGCGGCTCTCATGGCTGTCGAGATCGGCGAGGAAGAGATCGCGGCTGATGCGGGCAACCACGGCGGGCACATCGCGCCTGATCGACGGGATATCGCCGATCGGCAGGCCGAAGCTGACGAAGCCGCCGGGATTGAAGACATGGACATCCTTCAGGAACGGCGCCTCGCCCGGCGCCTTCTCAAGGAATTCATGACCGAGACCGAGATAGGGATGGGCGCCGAAGAATTTATCGCGTTCTGCTTTGGGCGGCGCGTACTGGTCGCGCCACAGGCGGATAGAGGCGGCGAAATCGGCGAATTCGGGCTTGCGTGTCGGGTCGGCGAAATAGCCGGTACCGGCGATGACGAAGTCGAAGGCAAACGTCTCACCGGCGATCTCTGTGACGACCTTACCGCTGTCGACACCGGCCTTCGTCCATGGGGCGCCGAGGTGCAGGTGGAAATTCTGGTGCCGCACCACCCGCTCCACCGCATCGGGTGGCGGCGTCGAACCGGCATCGCGAAACCGCAGCGCCTGGCGCCAGCGCACCGCATCCGGCAGCAGCGGATAGTTGTCATAGGCACCGGGATAGCCGCGGACGCGATTGATCGGCACGCTGGCAATGCTGTTGCGGCGGGCAAAGAGACGCACCGATTTTGCCCCGGCCTCAAGGGCCGTCCCGGCTGCATCGAATGCCGAAGCCGCGGAACCGACGACAGCGATCGCCTTGCCCTTGAGCGAGGCAAAATCGATTGCCGCCGAACTGTGCGCGACGATACCCGGGGGAAGAGCTGCGAACACATCCGGTATCACCGCACCGCCGCTGCCGCCAAAGCCATTGGCCAGGATGATCTTGCGCGCTGTTTCGACCGATCGTTTGCCTTCCGCTTCGAGATCGAGGCGGAAATGCCCGGCAGCCGGCTCGATGCGCAGGAGACGCGTGCCGTAGCGGATGCCGATACCGAGGAACTCTCGATACCATTTCAGGTAACTCGCCCAATCCGTCCGCGCGATGCGGTCGAAACCGGCATACGCTTCCGCACCGTGGCGGGCTTCATACCATGACTGAAAGCTCAAGCCTGGCAGACCGAGTTCTGGTCCCGGCAGGCCTTTCGGCGTCCGCAGCCGGTTCATCCGCGCATGGGTAAGCCAGATGCCGGCCTTGCCTTCGTCCGATGCGGCGTCGATGACCGTGACCTTGCCGATGCCGGCGCGCCTCAGCGCGAAGGCGAAGGTCGCGCCCGTCTGCCCGCCACCGACGATGAAGACATTGTGGTCGATGCCCTCCCGATCCGGCACCCAGTTCTGCGGATCGGGACCGATCAGTCGAAGTGTTTCGCGGGCGTCGTGATCTGGATCGGACGGTAAGGCCATTTCGGTCCCGGCTGAAGTTCAAGCGTTGCGCCAAACTCCGCCTCGCTCGACAAACAGTCCAGAAATGTCTGCTTTGATTGCCCGGTAGTTTTTTTCACTTGCATTGCAACGACGCGCTTTCACCGCCGACCGAATGGGCGGTGGGTGTGGCCTCCCTGAAGCCGGAGCATCTTTTGATATTGCAGCGAGCGCAGGCACTGTTACGGCTCCCGCACAATACGCATGCGTAGCCGGGCATTGGTGTCGAGGACATCAGCAGCGCCGCGTGGGATCAGCTTTGTGTGACGTCCGCCATCTGGCAGACGGCAGATCGCGGATACACTGGCGACGGCCCTCGCGAGATAAGTCAGCGCAGCTATTCAAAAGGCGTCCTAAGAGTGCGGTCGGATACTCCGTCGCAAGAACGGATATGGACGAGAAGGAGAACTTTCGTGTGCAGTTGTTGCACACAAACCCTCATAAACATTTGATTTTATTTATCTATCTTCCCCATCCATCATTGGCGCCACCGCAAGTCTGTGGCGTAACATATTCATTTCATTATCTTCTTAATGTCTCTGTCAGACCAATTTGGCGAGGATGCCCGCCCAAACGTAACCGAATTTACGATTTTGCCGCCGCAACTGAAAGCCCCTCAGCTACATCAATCTTTCGCTGCACACGTAGGGCGCACGAAACCGGTGAGCAACGTCCGCTCCGCCACTGCGCATCGCGCTGCCACGCTGGTCGTGTCTGACGATCGAACGCGCCGTGCCTCAGGTGGATTGGCGGATCACCAGTTCCGGATCGATCAGCGTCACGATCGGCGTCGGTAACGGCTTGCCGATCATCGACAGGATCCGCTCAACCGCATGGCTGCTGACCTCGGCGGCGGCATAGTTGATCGATGTGATCGGCACCGAGCTGAAGTCCGCCGCTTCGGTGTTGTCATAGCCGACGATCGCCAGTTCGCCGGGCACGGAGACGCCCTGCTCGCGACACCAGCGCAACGCTCCAATGGCGAGCGAATCGGTCGTGGCAAACAGCGCCGTCGGCCGCTGCTTCGGCTTCATTGCCTCGCCGATCGCCTGAAAACCGTCGGTCGCCGAATGGCCGCCGGGCTTGACCACGACGAGCGCATCGGCGGGAAGCCCTGCCTCGGTCACGGCGCGAAACGCGCCGTCATGCTTTTCGCTGTTGCCGAGCAGCTGCGCCGCGTCGAGCATGGCGATGCGACGATGGCCGCGCTCGATCAGGTGCCGGACCGCCTTGTAGCCGCCGCTGCGGTCGTCGATCGCCACCACGTCGAGGCCGGCAACCGGAATATCGGCAAGCACCAGTGCGGGATATCCGACCTGACGCACCGCGCGGATGTGGTCGAGCCGGTCGTGGTTGGTCGGATAGATGAGGATGCCGTCGACCTGCCGCGAGCGGAACACGTTCAGCGCACTCCACTCCTTGGCGGAATCGTGGTCGCTGGCGGCCAGCATCAGGGAATAACCACGCTGGGCGAGCTCCCTCTCGAGGAAACGCGACACCAGCGTCAGCGTCGGGTTCATGATGTCGGTGAGCACCAGCCCGATCGTCCGCGTCTCGCGGCTGACCAGCGCCTGCGCGATGGTGTTCGGAAAATAGTTCAGGCTCTGCGCGGCCGACTGGATACGGTCGCGCGTTTCCTCCGGAATTCGCAGACTGCCGCGCAGCGCCAGCGAAACGGTGTTCGCCGAGTAGCCGGTGGCCACCGCGATGTCCTTCAGTCGGGTACGGGTTCTCTGCAAGATCTCGTCACATTGGCCATGTTGCCTGAGAGGACTTAAGCCGGCAGCAATCCCTCTTCGCGCAACCGTTTCAGACCCTTGTACTGAAGGCAATCGGCGTGCATCTCCATCAGCTCGATGCGATTGCCGTCAGGATCCTCGATCCAGGCCTGGCGGTTGCCGTCGAGCCCGTCCTTGATCTGTGCGGTCAGCTTGATGCCGTTGGCCTCGATCGCCGGGCAGAAGCTGTCAAGATTATCGATCGTCAGGCACATGTGATTGACGCCGTTGGCGTTCCAGCCGGGAGCGCGATCGTTTTCCGCGCCGGGAAATATCTCCAAGAACACCTCTTCCGTGATCCTGAGATACACCAGCCAAGTGCTGCCGTCCTTATTGTGAAGGCGCAGCATCTCGGGAAAGCCGAGCTTGTCCCTATAGAAGGCGAGGCTGGCGTCCAGGTCCTTCACCTTGATGGCGGCGTGGCCGAAGCCGGTGATCCCTTTCATGACGTTTTCCTCCCGATAGGTCGAATTTCGTATGAGCGTTAATATCGCCTTTGCTCCCCGCCGCGCGCTTTGTCAATATGAATTCTCACCCGCCAAAGCGCGGGTTTGCTGCGCTGCAGCGTCGTTTTCTCGAATGCCCGGTGCCATTTGATCCCGATTTGCTTGTCACTGTTGACAGAGCGATATCGTCATGATTGGTTTAACGCTAATATGAAAATTGCCAGAGCCGCGATCGGCTAAGGCAGGCCTTCGAGGGAGGAACCCGAATGGCGCTCAGGTGGAGCAAGGTCTCGCCGCAGCTTGCGCTGATTCCTGCGCTCACTGTCACCCTGGTGGCCTTCGCCGGCGCCATCGGATGGACGATCTGGATGTCGTTCACGCGTTCGCGTCGTTTCCCTGACTACGCGATCGACCCCGCAGTTTGGGCGCGCCAGTATGACCGGCTTTTCAGCGACGGCGTCTGGATGACCTCGCTCCGGAACGTCGTCGTCCTGGCGATCGGCAGCGCGCTCGCCATCGTGCTGGGTTTCATCCTGGCCGCGATGATCGAGAAGGAAAAGCGCGGCGAAGGCTTCTTCCGGACGATTTTTCTCTATCCGCTCGCGGTGTCGCTGATCGTCACCGGCATCGTCTGGCGCTGGATGTTCAACCCGGCCCTCGGTGTCCAGAACTTCCTGCACCAGCTGGGCTGGGAAAGCGCCAATTTCAACTGGCTGGCCGATCCTGCCACGGCAATCTACGGCATCATTCTCGCCTCGATCTGGCACGGGCTCGGCTTCTACATGGCGCTGATGCTGGCCGGCCTGAAGTCGATCAACACGGAAATCTGGAGCGCCGCCAAGCTCGACGGCGTGAGCTTCTGGCGGCTCTACGTCGAGATCATCATTCCGATGCTGAAATTCACGTTCCTGACCTGCGCGATCCTGCTGTCGCTCGGCGTGGTCAAGACCTACGACATCGTGCTCGCCATGACCAATGGCGGACCCGGTACGTCAACCTGGACGCCGGCCTATTTCGTCATCAACGCCTATTCGACCCGTTCCAACATCGGTTACGCGTCCGCCTCAGCAGTCATCATGCTGTTGATCACGGCTGCCGTCTTCCTGCCGCTGATGCTGGTCACCGCCTGGCAAGTCCGCCGTCGCCAGGCCGCCGCCGTATGAATGCCGTGTCCGCTTACGAGACATCAGCGGCCGCGCGCATCGGCGGGCGCGTCTACCCCCGTAGGCGCCGCCGCATCAAGGGAGCGTCGATCGCCGTCCTCGTGTTCCTCGCCATGTGCGCGGCCTTCATTTCGATCCCGCTCTACGTGGTGATCGTCACCTCTTTCAAGACAATGGACCAGATCGCGCTCGGCGAGGTCTTTTCGCTGCCGACCACCTGGACATTCGAAGGCTGGTGGAAGGCCTGGGCAGAAGTCTGCTCGGGCATGACGTGCGAGGGTGTCAGGCACGGATTCTTCATCTCGCTCGCCATTCTGTTCCCGAGCCTGTTCCTGTCGATCGCCCTGGCGTCGGTCACCGGCTACGCGCTGGCTCTGTGGAACGTCCGCTGGGCTGGCCCCTTTCTGTTCGTATTGTTCATGTGCGCCTTTGTGCCGTTCCAGATCATCATGATCCCGTTGGTCGCCCTGACCGCCTCGCTCGGCATCTACGGCACCATTTGGGCGATCGCCGTCATCCACGCCGTGCTGGCGATGCCGCTGCTGACGTTGATCTTCCGCAATTTCTACAAGGACGTGCCGCCCGAGATCATCAACGCGGCGATCATGGATTCCGGTAGCTTCTGGCGCATCTTCGCCGAGATCATCCTGCCGATGTCCGGCAACATCATGATCGTCGTGCTGATCCTGATGATCACCAGCGTCTGGAACGACTTCCTGATCGGGCTCACCTTTGGCGGCATGGGCGCCCAACCGATGACCGTCATCCTGGCCAACACCGTCATCACGGAGCGCGGCGAGGTCCACTACAATGTCGACATGGCCGCAGCTTTGCTGACGGCCATCCCGCCGCTGGTGGTCTATTTCGGGCTCGGCAAATTCTTCGTCCAGGGCATCACCGCCGGAGCCATCAAGGGATAGCCGTGCCGAAGGTCGAATTCAAAAATATCGTCAAGCAGTTCGGGCGCGTCACCGTGCTCGAGGATCTCGACCTCACCGTCAATGACGGCGAGTTCCTGGTGCTGCTCGGCCCGTCCGGCTGCGGCAAGACCACATTGCTTAACCTGCTTGCCGGCCTGCAGGAGGTGACCGCAGGCTCGATCACCATCGGCGGCCGCGATGTCACCGATCTCGATCCCAAGGACCGCGGCCTGGCCATGGTGTTCCAGTCCTATGCGCTCTATCCGACAAAAACGGTGCGCGGCAACCTGAAGTTCGGCCTCTCGGCGCAACGGCTCGACCGCGGCGAGATAGAGCGGCGTGTCGCCTGGGCCGCACAGCTGTTGCGTATCGAACCGCTGCTCGACCGCCGTCCGGCGCAACTGTCCGGCGGCCAGCGCCAGCGCGTCGCCATCGGCCGCGCGCTGGTGAAGAATGTCGACGTGTTCCTGTTCGACGAGCCGTTGTCCAACCTCGACGCCAAGCTGCGCACCGAGATGCGTCTGGAGATCAAGAAGCTCCACCACGACCTCAAGAAGACGGTTGTCTACGTTACCCATGACCAGGTCGAAGCGATGACTATGGCGACGCGGATCGCTGTAATGGACGGCGGCGTCATCCAGCAGATCGGCACGCCGGACGAGATCTACGAGCGGCCGGCCAACCTCTTCGTCGCTCGTTTTGTCGGCTCGCAGCCGATGAACGTCTTCGAGACGACGATCGATCTCACCGGCAACCGCGTCGTCGCGACCCACCGGTCGACCGGCGTCGAGATGGACCTGTCCGACTATTCCTTCATCAGGCAGCCGGCCACGGGCATGAAGGTGCTGGTCGGCTTGCGGCCGGAGCATTTCTCGATCGGCAGGCCGAATGGCGGCAAACCGGCCGCCATCTTCGACCTGCCGCTGCGCTACAGCGAAAAGACCGGTAGCGACGGTACCGCCTTCTTGGCGGCCGCCGACGAGCTGCTGGCTGTGCATGTAGACCATTCGCAGATCGGCGCGCTGCGGGACGGCGCCAGCGTCAGAGCGATCTTTCCGGCCGACCGGTTCAATCTTTTCGACGCCGAAACTCGGAGTCGGATTTAACATCAATAGGGAGGAAACGATGTCCAGAAGACTGACGTCCAAGAGACTGCTGGGCGCATTTGGACTGGCGCTGGCGATCGGCGCCGCGCCGTTCGCCAGCGCCGCCGCCACCGAGCTCAAACTGTTCCATACATGGTCGAATGAGAGCGAGATCGGCGCGCTCAACGCGATCGTCAAGGCGTTCGAAGCGAAAGGTAATAAGATTACCGAGATGGCCGTGCCGCACGAGCAGGCCGGCTCCAGCCCGCTGGTCAGCCTGATCGTCGCCGGCACACCACCCAATTTGTTCATCAACTCCGAGCCTGGCCTTTATCGCGATCTGACCAAACGCGGACTGGGCGAGCCGCTCGACGCCTATTTCGACAAGATCGGGGCGACGCCGAATTTTCCCGAAACGGTTTTGAAGTCAATCAAGGTCGACGGCGAGATCCGCAAAATCCCGACCGGCGTCCATATCGACGGGATGATCTACTACAACAAGAAGGTCGCCGCCGAGGCCGGCGTCGACCCGACCAAATGGGCCTCGCTCGACGATATGTTCGCCGACATGAAAAAGGTCCAGCAGGCCGGCTTCACCTTCATCGGAGTGGGCGGCAACACGTTTCAGGCCGGCTATCTCTTTCATGCCCTGGTCGCTGCCGTCGCCGGCCCGGACATATACAACCGCTTCTATGGTGAAACGCCTGACAAGACTGTGTTCGACGAGAAAGGCCTGCGCGACGCGATCGACATGTTCCGCAAGATCACCAGCCAGGCCGACGCGGGCTGGGTGAACCGGCAATGGAACGAGACGACCAGCACGGTCATTTCGGGCAAGACGCTCATGCAGATCCATGGCGACTGGATGAAGGGTCAGTGGAAGGCCAACAAGAAGGTGCTCGGCGAGGATTTCGGCTGCATCAACATTCCCGGCACCAAGGCGCTATCGGTGACGGTGGATGCGTTCGGCATCCTCGGCGGCCAGCCCGATGACGTGCTCAAGGCAGAGCTCGACTTCGCCGGTACCGTCGTCGACCCCAAGATCAACGCCGAGTTCGCTTCCATCAAGGGATCGAGCCCGGTGCGCCTGGACGTTCCGACCGACAAGCTCGACGCCTGCAACCAGCTCGTCCTCGACTCGCTGAAAAAGCCCGGCTTCAGCGTCCAGAATCCTTTCAACATATCCGACACCGACTGGCTGAACTCGGTGTGGAATACGATGTACACATTCCAGGGCGACCCCGACATGACGGTCGACGACGTCATCGGGGATTTCCGCAGCGAATACGCGGCGGTCTTCCCGTAATATTGGTTGAGTCCGCGCCGCCCACCTGCCTCGCGAGTTCGTCGAAGGACGATACCCTCTCCCGTGAACGGGGAGAGGTTGATCGATCATTTGGCCAACTCAACGCGCTGCCACTAAGCCACGGGAAACATTTTGCGCAACAGATGACGGGGGCAACTCCTGCATCCATTGACAGTCGTCATGCTCGGCTGGAGAATGAAGAAGGTCAACGGCGATAGCCATGCGGGAAGGCAATGGTCCAACCGCCAGATACCGGACACCGTCCTGGCAGCGTCGTCGCGGTCATCGTCATTTGTTTGATCATCGTCGCTTTGTTCTTCATAGGCTTCAGATACTCAAGGCCAGGCCAAGGTACCCTCGTTATTCCTGGCGGTACGCTGCAGCAACCGTGAATCCGACCCCTTGGCGCTGATGCGGAGCCGTTCTCGGGCTACCAAAAGTGCCCCGGCGGGACTGGGGACGACAGCAAGAACCGTCCGGCGCTTCGCGGCCGGTCTTTTGCATCCCGCCGCGGCCTTCCTTTCCCACCTAAACAACCAAGCCTGGCCGGTGTGAGGTCGACATACTGGGAGACGACGAGCCCCATCCACCAGGCACTAGACGGCCCTGATCAGCCGGAGCAGAGAAAGCGCCTCGAAAAAGGTCCCCTTGCGAAAGGCGAGATAGGTCGGCTCTTCGACACCGTGGAACCGGCGCTTGAAGGCCGCCTGCCCCTGCAGGTTGAAGCGGGTGCGATTGACCCACGGCGATTCATAGGCGCGCTGGAAAGCGCACCGCCAGAAATCGCTTTCGACAAACCCGCTGGGTCCGATTTCCACCAGCGGCGACAGGCCGAGGGTAACGACGGAAACACCTTCGTTGCGAAAGCGGTCGACCGCAAATTTGGTCAGGCCGATCTCGGCATGCGCCGAGGCATCGATGTGCTTGCGCTTGAACGAGGTGGTGTAGCCGATGACCTTGCCGTCACTGAACAGCGGATCGAAATCCAGCAAGGCAACGAGCTCTCCATCCGGACCGTGCAGGACGAAGCGGCGCATGTCGATGCCAAGGTGATCGGCAAAGGGCCTGTTGAGAAACCTCATCTCCCAGCGCTTGACGATGCGGTCTGCCCGCCAGTTCTGGGAGAGCCTGGCAATCTCGTCGAGGAAGACGGTCCCGTTGTCCTCCGCAAAGGAAAACCCCTTCCTCAAGAGCCAACGTTCGGAATAGCGCACTGTCTCATTGCGCCTTCCGGAAAAGTCGTGGCCGGGCAGGACAAGCCTGGTGTCGACGCCAAGGCGGTTGACCTGATAGCCAAGCCCGGCAAGCACGCGCGCCGTCTGTTCGCCGATCTGCACGAACCACGGGCTGCCTGCAACCTCGACGAAACGTTTGATATAGTCGCGCCGATCGGCCGGGGCAGCCATTGGATCACCGAGCGCGAAATGATGTCGCGTTTTGCTGCCGTAAGCGATGTAGCCCTGGGCATCGCCGAAGTAATGAAGCCCCTTCTGCACGGCGGCCGAATAGGCAAGGGAAAAATCACCATGGCGACGGACCAGCGCCAGGCGCTCGACATGGTTCAGCTGCAGCCGCGGTATTTTAGGCCCGCGGTTTTCCAAGAAACGATCGAGGCGTCTTCGCAGTGACGGCATGGTCGACTTTCGCGTGCCGGCTAGGCCGATGAAAGAGCTGACGGACCCCAGACCGATCATATTGCCGCGAGCTGATCCTTACCTGGGTGCGGCATCTTATCCGGCCTGAGCTGCCAGATTTAGGCACAATCCGTCCCCGGTCCCGCCCCAAGGCGGCACCACGCATTGTTGTCGACGCCTAGCGTCTGACGGCTGGTTGCTGCGCTCTTCGCGACACGAAATCGATGCCACTTCGGAAGCGCTCACCTGCCAAACACGATGCCGCTTATCGAACTGCGCTCTGAGAAGATTGTGCTTGATCTGAAGCCAGGAATTCGTCGCGTTCTGCTATCCACAAATCGGCATAGTCGACATTCTGCCACTCGGCAAACCACGGGCCGCCGCTCGTATAGTGGACCGCCTTAGGTGTGCCGACAGCAGGCTTTTCGTTCCAGCCTTCGAGCCAATTCCACTCTACCGGCAATGAGCCCAGATCTTCGTCGGCAACCCACTGCATTCGGTGAAGATAGGCGCCACTTTCCTGGTTCACGACCTCTGGCGTGAGCGATTTGACCGAGGGATGCGCGCAATTGAACAGCATCAACGACGACCAGTTTTTCCGAGGATAGGATGTCTGGACCACGCCATCCATCTTGGTCGTGGCCTTCGGCGTATAGTCATGCTGGACGCAATAGACCGCCTTGTCCGAGTCCGTATATTTCAGCAGGCCGGCGACGTCACCGAGCCACAGGAAATCGCAATCGCAAAACAGGGCCCAACCCGTGTAGCCGGCGAGAAAGGGCGTCAGAAAGCGCGTGTAGGTGAACTCCGTTGAGGCGAGCGGGTCTTTTTCCCGCCAGTACAGCCCGCGGCTACGCATCTCGTCCTGCTTGATCGGAATGACGGAGACAGGCGCCGACGCATGTTTGAGCAGCGAGTGGCGCGCGACGTCGTACGCGATCGGCTCACGGCTGTCCCATCCGATAAATACCCTAAACGCATCAGTCATATTCACTACCCTGGCTTTCGATTTTAACCGTCGTACACTAACTAGTTGGCGATGGCTCGGCAACAATGGCGGTCGCGCAAGCCGGTTTCTCACAGATTTGTCCTGGCCTCGGTCTTGCTGGTTCGGGTGGAATTGGCCTCGCTCCCCAATGCCACACGCGCCCATTTCTGATAGGTGTAGCTGGCGGAATAAGCGGCAACCATCGCCCCAGTGGAACCGTCCAGAAATCCCAGCCGGAAAACATAGCTGCGCATATAAGCCCAGACAGAGCGCAAAACCGCCTTGCCTATCGAGCTTTTTTTGCCCTCGGCAAGCAGCCGCGCGGCGGACGCTTCGGCGTACCGGCCAATCTTGTCGTGGGCATCCGCCAGGTCGGCGATGGAGTCGTGCTCGATCGGCTGGGACAATCGCCCGACCTTCCCGTTCACCACTACTTTCTCGTGCACGGTATCGTCGCTGAAGCGCCCGGAGCGGCGACGAAATAGCCTGAGCACCAGATCGGGTGACCAGCCGCCATGGCGGACAATATGCCCGCAAAAGCGCGATCTTCTCGGTATTTCGAAGCCGTCATAGCCTTTTGGGTCGGCGATTGCGGCTCTGATTTCCGCACCGAGCGGCGCCTCCACCCACTCATCGGCATCCAGCGAAAGGATCCAATCCCCCGTTGCCGCGGCAAACGCACGGTTTTTTTGCGCGCCGAAACCGGGCCAATCAAGGGTCATCAAAACCTTGGCTCCGAGATCACCGGCAATGTCCCTGGTTCTGTCGCTGCTGTCATTGTCTAGAACGACGATTTCGTCGGCAAAATCCACCGAACGAAGGCAGCGCGCGATGGACGCCTCCTCATTGCGGGTGATGATAACGACCGAGAGCACCGGCACGGTCAGAAGGTTCCGGCATCAAAGCTGCCGCTGTCATTCGAATGTATCTGCAGCATCGGCTCCCGGCCTGTTAGCGCACTGAGGGTACTAACCTAATCCAACAAAGTCGAAAATCATTTCAGATCAAGGCTTTCATACAGCGCCATCATTCGCTTTATCATGACGTTGAAATCATAATGCTCGGCCGCCGCTCTCACCCGGGTCGCGGTCTCACATCGTGACGACAACTGCAGCGCGTGCGCGAGCCCTGCAGCGAGGTCGCTTTCGCTGGCCGCGTCGCAAACAAGCGTCGGCTCGAACCGCTCGACAAGCTCGCGCGCTCCGCAGCCGGTGCTTACCACAGCGGGCAAGCCGCTGGCCATGGCCTCGATCACCACTGTGCCGAAAGGATCATAGATGGAAGGCAGCACGGCAATATCGGCCGCGCCGTACCACGGCAACATGTCCTTTTGCGGCCCCAGCATCTTGAGCCTTGCGCCGAGACCCAGCCTGTCACCAGCCTGCCTGAAGGCGTTGGCGCGCGAATCGTGGCCGACGACCCACAATTCCGGCTCGCCATCGAGCCTGGCGACAGCCCTCATCAGTGCAAGAAGCCCCTTTCGCGCAAAGCCCGAGCCGACAAACAGGACGACCGACCTGTTATCGTCGACGTCGAGCCGCGCGCGGACCGCGGTCCGATGCTGTTGGCGCAGTTGCGGATTGAAGCGGTCGAGGTCCACGCCGTTGGGGATATGGTGCACATTTTCCGCCGGATAATCGTAGTGACGGACAATGTCGTCTGCGACCATTTTCGAAATCGCAATGACAGCTTTGAGCCGTGGGCTGGCATAGGTTGCGCGCTCGAGGCGCAGCGTCTGGCGGTGAAAAGGGCTCAGCGCCATTGCCGCCCTGCCAAGCCGCGTCTGGAAACGCCGCCGCTCGGCAAGATAGGCGGCATGAACGCCCTCCCCGGCCCGGAAGACATCGCAGCACGGGAGGCGATCGTTGCTCTGCACCAGCGCCCGTGGCATCTCGGCGATCTTGCGGCAGGCGGCTTGAGCAAAGGACGTCGCCCGCAGCGAACGCGGAAAGCGGCGGCCGGCGCAATGGATGAACTCTATCCCTTCATTACGCGGCCAGTCGCCGGAGAGCACGGCCACCGGCCGCTGACGCGCCGCGAACGCGGCCATGATGTTTTCCAGCATGATCTCGCCTCCACCGAAAGGCGCATAACGCTGGCGCACGAACAGGATCGGCACTGTCGGTTCGGCTTGGACCTGCCGATCATGCTGAGACAGAGCCATTTGACCTCGCTACGCCGTGAAGATTTGCACATGATCGACTGGAGTGTCGTTTTCCTGAGGTAGACTGTGCGCCGCCGAGCAGAAGCCGCGCATTGCCGTCAGTAGCCGAAAGCCTCAAAATCCTCGGCATAGAGGCTAGAGACGATCCCGCGCGATCTCTTATCATAGTAATCGTCGGCCTTGCTCGTCGCATCCGTTCGGCTTTGGCTGCGGTGGATGGTGTTGCTGATTTGCCTGCCGCCACTGATCCGATCCCACACCTTTTGGAAGTCCTCGGCGAAATTTTCGACACGACCGATAAAATCAAACTCGGACGTGGGCATGACAAGCGACGATGTCTGCGGAGCCCAATGGAGGTCCGCATACAGCCAGCCATCTTCCAGGAGATCACAAAATTCACAGAAAGTCGGGATATTGCCGCGCTTACCGATGTTTTTCTTTCCCGTCGCGACCTTATCCAAATAGGCCGACAGCACGCGGCTGTAGGGATTCCGCACAAACGTGAACGCGAACACGTTCGAAATCGAATCAACCTGATCGACGGTCAATTGCGACGGACGCAACAGGGTGTCGCTCTGCAGCAATTGTTTCTTCGCGCCGGCGAGCTGGAACTTTTCGCGAAATTTAAGCTGGGCCAAGTTTATTGTGACCGTAGAGTTGGCCGACTTCGCAATGCGATTGTAGAAAAATCCGTGATCGGGATCAAACAATCCTTGCCGATCGGCGGTCAGTATCGTCAATTTGCCGCCATACGGGTATCGCTTGTAAAACGGAGAAGCCGGTATGGTCCTTTTGGCGACCGTTCGGCCAACCTTTGTTTTGATTTTCCGAAATCGTTTCAGCACATTCGAGCTCGATCCGTGAGTGGTTTCGTCCCCCGTTTACCGTGCCCACCGCGGCGTATAGCGTAAGTCTGTCGACGCTGCCAAGTTAGAGATTGAATGTAAAAAATTTGGCGGAACATTTGCGTTGTCTAACGCCTTCCCACCCCCGGAAAAACATCGCAGCACAAAAGGCGATCATTGTCCTGCACCAGGGCCGGAAGCGTTGGTCGTGCTGTGACAAGCCCGTGCGACGCGCGATGCCTCTATCCACCTCAATTGAGCTTTCGAACTTGGCGGGAGTTTCTTCGCGGTCTATTAAGCGCCGTAAGCCAGCCTTGGATAGGGCAATGCGGTAAAGACAGTCTGCCTGCTTACAGGCCTATGCCACGACAGGTAGACTGATTTCAAGGCGAGGGTTTTTGCCGATGACGACCAGCCATGTTTCGCCCGATAATGTCGTGCCGGGCAAACCCCAGCTCGGCGCATTCCGTCGCCTCGAGCGCTCGTTGCGGCCACGGCTGCAAAGCCTTCGCGACGTAGTCAGGGAGCCGTTTCTTGCCTGGGCGCATCCGGAAGCCCTCGCCTTCTACCGCAGGGCCGTGGCAACCGCATACCTGCCGGACGACTTGATCGACGTGGTCCCGCAACTCAAGATCCTGTACCTGGCAACGCCGAAGGCGGCCAGCAGCCGCATTCGAAGCAACCTTGCAGCCATGATCGGCAACGACACCGTGTCGGGGTGGCGCAGCGACCAGAACTGGAAGGTCCACAACCGAAAGGCGTCACGGTTGCAGGCGCCTCGCCATGGCATCGTGCAGTTCCACCACATGGCGACAAGTGCTGAAGCCTTGCGATTTACCTTCGTTCGCAATCCCTACACCAGGCTGTTGTCGTGCTGGGCCGACCAATATCGCGACCGTCCCCTTGTGCCTGGCTATGGCAGGGTCGAGGTCTATCTGGCCCACCGCGAACGGGCCGATCCGGCGCTGCCTGTCGGCGCTGACAAGAGCCTGTCCTTTGCAGATTTCGTCGCCTTTGCCTGCAAGACGTCCACATGGCGCATCGACAAACATTGGCAGAGGCAAAGCGACATTGTCGAAGTTCCAGGAGTTGCGTTCGACCTCATCGGCAAGACCGAGACTTTCGCAAAGGATTTCGAACGGGTTCTCGATCATGTCGGTGCAGGCGACGATATGCGGCGCGCGGCGATGCCGCCCCTGCACACCTCCTCGCGTCGCAGGCTTGCCGACTACTTCACGCCAGAACTGGCGGATTCCATCTATCGCGCATATGAGCGCGACTTCGATCAGTTTGGCTATCCGCGCGCGCTTCCAGAGTGAAAATATCGGGCGTATCGCTCAAAGGTACCCGAAAGCCTGCATCAGGGGCTTCCCACGGCCCTCGGTAAGCTCCGCCAATTCCTGCTGACCAAGGTCGGTCTTCCATCGTCCGCGCCCGTCATAGATCGGCTGATTGACCTGCTGGTTGCGGAGTGCAGTATGTTGCTTCTCAAGTTCGACTTCGGCCGGCTTGAACCATTGCTGCGGCTTCCTGTGATAGTCGAGCAGGTCCGGGCTGAAGGGCAGGTTGAGAAAGCCGCAGATGCGCTCGACGATCTTGGCCGGATCCTCGACCAGATCCTCGTAGCGATAGATCAGTACATCCGGCTGTCCTTGTTCGGCGAGAACGAGCGCATTGTCGCCGATCCAGCGGTCGAGCGCCTCCCTTGGATCGCCAAGACGCTTGGCCAATGACGCCACGACGTCGCGCCCGTCCCGCACCGGCATCACGAAACGCGCCCCGGGCACGAGGCGGCGAATACGGCCGACGCGACGGATATGCCGCGGCGTTTTTTCAAGCAGCAAGGTCTTTCCGGCACCGCGCGCCGCGCGCTTCAGCTTCCAATAGCGAAACATCGCCAGCGGCGTCCATTTGAAGAAGACATTGGTTTCCTGGAACGGCAGGTAGACGTCGGGATGGGCTGCGAGGATCGTCGCGATCAACGTCGTGCCGCTATGACCGCAGCCGCATATGAATCCGGTCCGCATCACCATGTCGGCAGTGCTCCCATGGCCCGACCCCGCTCCGTCACGGCAAAAAAGAAATGCTGGCAGCCTTGAGGGTGGCTATGCGGAGGCATTCGAAAACTTGGCGCCTTTCAGGAAACCGGACAATACCGCCTCCTGATAGCTTTCCTCGGATTGCGAAGCCACGGCCGTTCGCTTCCAGCTTTGTGGAAGACCAAATCCCTGCTTCTTACGTTTGAGCGTGCTTGCCGGCAAAACATTGCGATATGCGTATTTAAGCCCGCCCTTAAGCTGGCCATCCTTGTAAAGAAACGACTCCGGCAGGCTGAACGCATATTCGATCATCGTTCGCGACAGGAACGGGATACGCGCTTCGAGCGAAACCGACATGCTCAACCGATCGACCTTGGTCAGGATATTGTTGGGCAGACTGGTATGAAAATCGAGATATTGCAGGCTGCGCAACGGTCCGAGTTCCGGCTTCCACCACGCCCTGAGATGGGCGAGTTCATCATAGTCAGCAGCGATGGCAAGGCGTTCGCGATAGACGTCGCGCTGCCATCTCGTTCTGCCGGAGCCAATGGCGATGGAGAGCTCGACCGGGTCACGCGTGGTGATCAGGCGCAAATTGCGGTCCTTCAGGCGCCACCCGCTCTGTGAACCGAACGGGACGAAACGTTGCTTCCTGCGAATGCCGCTAAACCGCTTGTATGAGCGATAGCCGCCGAAAAGCTCGTCCCCGCCATCGCCCGTCAGCACGACGGTCCTGTCGCGGCTGGCAAATTCGCAGACACGAAACGCCGGGATGGCGGCCTTGTCGGAAAGCGGCTCGTCATACCATTCCCGCGTGCGGTCGAAGACGTCATCGAGCTCTGTCGGCTGCAGGATCCGGATCGCGTGTTCGGCGCCGAACAGCGCCGCGACCTTGGCCGCCTGCGCGCTCTCGTCAAATCTCGGATCTTCGAAGCCGATCGAAAACGCCTTTGCCGTGGGGTTCACCGCAACGGCATGCGACAGGACAACCGCCGAGTCTATGCCGCCACTGAGAAAATAGCCGACCGGCACATCGCTCACCATGTGAGCGGCAACGCTCGCCTGCATGCGGTCCCGCAGCCCGTCGGCCAGGCGGTCGTCATTGTCCGAGCGGAGTTCGGTAGGCATGGTCCAGTAACGCCCGACATCGACGCGGCCGGTTTCCAGATCGAATGTCAGCCGACTTGCGGCCGGAAGTTTGAAGATATTGCGGTAAAGGCTTTTGGGCGCTGGAATATAGCGGCATGCGAGATAGTCCAGGACAGCCGTCTCGTCGATCGGCGGCAGATCGTCGCCGAGCCAGGTCTGCAGCGCTTTCAGTTCCGACGCCCAGGCAAATCGGCGTCCCGAATGGAAGTAGAAGAACGGCTTCATGCCCGGCCGGTCGCGGATCGCATGCAGCTTGCGGCGTTCCCCGTCATGGATCACGGCCGCATACATGCCGTCCAGCTTCTCGCAGAGCCCTTCGAGCCCCCACACCCGATAGCCATGCAGCACAACTTCGGAATCGGACTGCGAGGTGAATACGCAGCCTTTGGCAATCAGATCGGCGCGGAGCTCGCGATAGTTGTAGATCTCACCATTGACCGTGATCGCGAACTTCCCGTCGGCGCTGACCATGGGCTGATTGCCTGCCGCCGAGAGGTCGATAATGCTGAGGCGCCGAAACCCGTGATAGAGATCGCTGGTGACACGTGCGCCGCCATAATTCGGGCCGCGGTGCACAAGCGTGTCGCGGGCCTGGTCGGCACGATGGATATCGTCGGGCGAAAAGCCCTCGGCACGATAGACGCCGAACAATCCGCACATCATTGGCTCCGCAGGAAGATCTTCGGTTCGAAAGCTTTTTGCCGGCTCCGCCAGCCGGGCCAGACCAGTATAGGAAACTGCCTGGATGCTCAACCGCCCTGCTGATTTGTACGGTCAGGCTCGAGCGGCCTCGAGCAGGCGCCTCATGTTCTTCTCCGCCTCGTCCATCACCTCGGCCCAGGGCCGTAGGCGGCCGTGATCTGGGGATCGGCCCGGGCCGAGCGCGCGGGCCGATAGAACTCGCATGATGGATCGCTGTGGCCAGCCAGACCTGCTTCTCGGCCTTCTCGAACCGGAGAGCAGAACCTAGATGGCAAAAAAGGCATCGGCATATGAGGCAAAATCGTAGCTATCGGCGTCGTGCCGCTATGTCCGCATCCGCAGACAAACCGATGCATCGGATCAATTCACACCTGCCCCTGTCGCCGATATAAGATATGCCATGCCGCAGGAAGGCCTCATCGAGCCGCTTCCAGTAATCGAGCCGCGCAAGTACATTGTCGCAGAAGGCTACATCATCTACGCTGAGGTAGTCCAAATAACCACCGACCTTACCTTTTCGAACCTTGAAACTTTCCGGGTCGTCAGGATTGCGTGGTCGCAATTTTCCGCCATAGCGCGCACCCAGTTCTCCTGAGATTTCAGATTGCTGCATTCGTTTGAACGACCTACTGACGACCACATCAGCAAGGTTGGACTCGTCGAAGGACTTTCCCACAAAGTTTCCGACACTGCGCAAAGCGTCGTTTGTATCCCGCTGCATATCTTCATAGCGCAGAAGCGCAATTTTTCGCATGTAACTTGCGGCTGCGAACCACTGCAGATTGAAAAGGGCAATCTTCTCGACGCCGTGTTTGGGGCTCCTTACACATTCGCCTATCGGACCTGCTCCCAGCTGATGGCGTTTGCAAACCTGAAAATATCCAGACACCACAGTGTCGCGGGGGTCTCGCGTCAGAAATAGGATCCGCTGCCGTTTGTAGCGTGATTTGTCGGTGCTGATCTGTGCAATGTCACGCAGCTCCTTGTGGTCGGAACCATCATGCGTGTAAGCCGCATTGACGCCCAGATCGTCAAGCATTACGCGCAGCCACGTCCGCCCGGACTTGGGAAACGAGACGACAAGGAGTGGCGGCCTTTTTGCAAAGAAGTTGGACAACAATCTCAACTTAGGCCTCCGATTGCGAGCACTTTGATTGCGCAAAATCAGCGGTTGTAAATATCGATCAAAGCATTGGCGATCCGTTGCGAAGCTGGCATCTTCGGATCAATCGACAGATTGGCATTGAGGAAGTCCCGGCTTTGCTCAAAATAGGTCGGTCTTGACCTGACCGCAGCAAGGATATCGTCGACGAGTTGATGCTCCGACCATGTTGGTTTGAAAGCGCCCATAGGACTGTCGAACTCGACCATCGGCGAAACCAGCGGAAAGAGCACCACCGGAATGCCGCAGGCGATCGCTTCGTAAACCGTGGTGCTTGGGCGAGTTACTAGCGCCAGGGCGTCCGGGAGCAGTTGTGCGAAGTCTACGGGCGATTTGTTCGGCATGTCGACTTTTGCGAACATCGTAGGATGGACACTAACGACATGGGCAAGGCCGAGTTTCGCACATGCGGCTGCCACCGCTTCAATCGATTGGCGGTCTGCGAGGTCTTCGATATCCCCCTTGAAGTTCACCAGCACGAAAAGCCCTTCATCGTGTCTGGCGCCCGCGTTTTCGACAGCACGCTCAATTACCGGGGAGCCGACAATGTAGGTCGGTTGTCGTCGTTGCTGCAGCGCTGCCGGTCCCATCGACAGGATGTAGTCAGCTCTCACAAATCGATGCGGCTGCAGCAGTCTCGCACCTCCGATGAGGCCGACCACACGGACCATTCCGAAGTTGATAGAATCTATGAACCGCCTAAAAAATTGCGGTGCATAGTCATTTCCAGTCACCAGCATGTCGCAGGGTCTGATCGTCCGCTTGAGCTCAGCAAAGCTGATATGCGACATTCCCCGGGCGTTTAGTTCAGGGCGTGCGACGCCGCCGCGTTTCAATCCGTCAATATGCGCGAATACGCATTGAATGCCGCCGTCGACCAGAAGTTGAGCCGCATCAGCCAGCAGACGAACATTGTTGCGATTGTGTGGGACGAAGTAGACCGTCCTCGTCTCTGCCCTGCCGCGAGCGTAGATACGCCCCCGCCTGAACAGGTTTCCTGGATGCACAAGCCTGTACACCGCGAGGAGCCGCTGCACAAAGTCTTCGCTGATAAGAGAAGCCGACTTGTTCCCCGACCTACCCAAAGATATGCATCGCCCTCCAAGTCTTGAACCAGCCGCCAGCCGGCAGTTTACAGCGTTCTCGCCGTAAAAAAAGGCCCTTGACCACTTGGCTGCTGTGGCCTTCCTAGTGCGTTCGCGATGCCAGGCGTGGCGGAGTCAACTAGAGGCGATGAGTGAGCACATGTGGTGTCGCGCCTCGTCCATCACGTCGGCCCAGGGCCGTTCGCGCTTTGAGACCAGCACGGCCGAAGGATAGTAGGGCGTGCGGTCGCCCTCCACTGGCCACGAACGTTTGAAGCCGTCACCAAGGATGAAGACCGACGGGACGCCGAGGGCGCCCGCCAGGTGGGCCCCGGTGTTGCTGATGGTTACGACGGCGTCCATCGCTGCAACCTGCGCCGCGAACATGTCCATGTCGACAAGCTGATCCACGGTAGGGTCGTGCAACACACGTGTCGGGTCGCCATCGGTCAAGATTTTCAGGTCTGACTCGGTCCGGCCATATTGCAGCGAAACGAACCGAAGGTCCTGTCGGCCAAGCAGGGGACGCCACGCCGCCAGCGGCGGCAGGTCCTTGCCGGGATTGGAGCTGCCCCATGCGACGCCGACCAGCGGCCGGCCGTCCTCGCTGTAGCGGGCGCGAAGTTCAGCGACCCGCGCCGGATCCGGTTTAAGCGGGACGAAATGCTCCCGGATCGTCGCCTCATTGGTTTCGAACACAGCAGTCAGATGCTGGACGCCGGCAAAGGCCTGCGCCTCGGCGTAGGCGGCCTTGTTCCCGGGACCGACAGCCCGCACATCGGCAATGGGAAATGTCCGCTGAAACAACGGCACCAACCGATGCTCGACGAGCACGATCAATCGTGCGGCGCGGGCGAGCGCGCGGCCGACGGAACTCGCATGATGGATCGCGGTGGCCAGCCCCTGCTTCTCGGTCTCCATCAGGTCGACGAGCAGTACCTGGCCCGAGACATCCTGGCCGAGCCACTCACGCTCGACACGGCCTTCAACGATATGGCGCCGGGCGATCTTGAGTTCGGCCGCCGGGCCGTAAGCGCCCATCCGCATCAGCGCCTTGCCGAGCTCGTCGAGCAGATGTACCTCGCCCCTCGACTTCGCGATCGATGCTAGCGCCAGGGCTTTCGGCAGCGCGGCCGACCAATCGCGCGCCTCGATGCTTCGCCGATAATCCGCCATCTGATCGGCAATATCGCCGTCACGCCAGCGAAGGAAAAGCTGCCGCCGATGACTGCGGAACCAAACCTTGTATTTGTAGCCGGCAAGCGCGATAGCGCGGCGGAACCGGAGAAGAAATCGGCTATCGGCCATCAGCAACTCCACTGATGATTTGCCTGATCCGTCCACCTGCTTCCTGCATTGCGGACGCCCATGCCTGGCCGCCTTTTCTGACCAGTCGAACGCTTGGATATGTGGCCACGGTCTCGCCGAAGGCGGGCCACGACAGCCGAAACCCGTCGTCGAGCATGACGACCGTTGGGACGCCAAGCGCCCCCGCCAGATTGGCGCCGGTATTGCTGATCGTCACCACGGCATCGAGCGCAGCGATTTGCGCGGCAAAGCGGTCCATATCCGACAACTGGTCGACGGAAGCGTCATGGATGATGCGTCCCGGCACCCAGTGCTCGAACTCGGAGAGCGCCGGCCCGACATCGCCATATTGCAGGCTGACGAAACGTCCCGGCAGGCTGCCGAGCAACGCCCGCCAATCGTCCAGGGCCGGCAGGTCCTTGGCCTTGTTCAGGCTTCCCCAGGCAAAGCCGATCAGAGGACCGGGGCCGCGATCGAGGTAGGTGCTGCGCAACTCGGCGACCAATCGGCGGTCCGGCTCCAACGGGACGAAGGGCGCGCGTGCTGCCGGTTCATCCGGCCAGAAGTGCTTCGCCAGTGTCTCGAAGCAGGCGAAGACATCGGCGTCCACCGCCGCCACCTCCCCCTGTTCCTCCAGCCTGAGATCGAGCGCAGGATATGTTCGGCGATAGAGTGGCACCAGTCGCGGCTCGACCGAGACGATGCATCGCTCGGCAGCCGCGACCACCGGGCCAAGCAACGACGCGAACTGAAGGAAAATCGCAAGGTCGCCTTCGCGGCGCTCGACGGCAAGCCTGCGACCCGCAAGATCACTGCCATCCCATTCGGGCCTGCCTGGCATTTGCTTGCTCGACGCAATCAACTGCCAGGCACGGTTTCCGCCGCCGAGACGTCTGAGCCCACGCCCGGCTTTCTTGACAAGCCCGCGATCGCCAAGCTGCTCACCGAGCAGGCCGAGTGCCAGCGCATGGTCCCGGGCCGCCTTCCAGTCGCTTCGCTCGACGCTCTCCGCCATCAGCCTCATATGCCGTTCGACGCTTTCGTCGGCATGACGCGAGGGCCGTTTAAGAAGTTCCTTTGCTCGATCAAAAAGCGTCTGTAGCCGCTTGCCCGCGCCTGCTTGCGGGCGCAGGTCCGCAGCTTTTGCTTTTTGAAGGACGGATCGTCTGTTCGGCACGGCGATCCTCAACAGGCAGCGTCGGAATGCGTCGTCAAGATCGACGAGAGTCTTTGACCAACCTCGTCGAGCACCACCGACCACGCGCGCCCTTCCTTACGAATGACGACGCCCTTCGGATACCAAGCCGTTCGATCGCCGATGACTGGCCACGCCGTCTGAAAATTGTCGTCGATCAGGAAAATAGTCGGAATACCAAGTGCTCCGGATAGATGAGCCGCCGTGTTGCTGATCGTCACGACGGCATCGAGCGCTGCGACCTGTGCAGCGAACCGGTCCATATCGACCATCTGGTCAACGCTGTCGTCATAGATAAGACGCGCGTCATTGCCATTGCGCAGGCGCCGCAGCGCCGGCTTGATCTGTCCGTACTGAAGCGAAACGAATGTCGCTTGTGTCTGGGCGATGAACCGTGCCCATTCGGGGAAGTCAGGCACGTCCTTGGTGTGGGATTTGCTACCCCAGGAGAGGCCGACCAGCGGCAGATCCGTGATCGAGCGATAATGCTTGCGGAATGTCTCGACGAGCCCAGGATCTGCTCGCAGCGGCACGAAGTCGGCGGCAAGTTTCTCGGCATCGCGTCCGAACACCCAGGCGAGATCTTCGAAGGTCGCATGTTTGTCGCCGATCACATCCTGCTGCGCCGGGACCACGGTCGCCTTCGGGAACGTTCGCTGCAGAATTGATATGAGCCGCGGCTCTGCCCGAATTGTTGCACTTTGCGCATAGGCAGCGGCGGCGCCGGCCAGTCGCGCGTGGCGGATAACCCGGCCAAGGCTGCGCGGGTCATCCTCCACAAGATCGATCAGCAGTGTATCCGAACCGAGGTTCTCCCCGGTCCACTCGTTGGCATTTTTCCCCTTCCGCAGCCGGCGAGCGGTAAGCCGTAGCTCGGCCGCCCGGGCGAAGTTGCCCAGCCGTTCGAAGGCCTGTCCTGCCTTCTGCATCAGCTCGGCGTTGCGGGAACGGTCAGCCATGATGGCCATTTCATTGATACTTGCTTCGAGGCCTGTCCAGTCCCTGCGCGCGATCAGCGCGTCGGCCTTGGCCTGCAGCTCAAGAACGGAATGAGGCTTGGAGCCGGCAAACAATGTCCGCGCGGCCTTTGTGTATCGGCGCAATCGCAGGCCTATCCCAGCAATCACATACCTGACATAGGAACCGTGATAAAAACTGGTCATCGCCGTCAGCGCAAAACGCTTTGCCGCAGCTGCTTGCTGCCCTCGACGATCGGGCCGGACGCCTCCAGGTGAAAGATCGAGCGATAAATTTCGCTGCGCCTGGCAAGCTCGTCATGAGTCCCGGCGTCCGCCAGAATGCCAGCGTCAAACACCAGGATGCGATCGGCTGCCTTGATGGTTGAAAGCCTGTGCGCAATGCAGATCACCGTGCGCTCGAATGCATCGTCGAAAGCAGCCTCCATGACCGCCCGTTCGTTTTCGCCGTCAAGCGCGGACGTTGCTTCATCATAGACGATTACCGGAGCATTCTTGAGCAGCGCGCGCGCGATGGCGACGCGTTGTTTCTGCCCGCCCGACAGGTTGGTGCCACTCGGCCCGACAAGAGTGTCGAGCCCGTTTTCAAGGCTGGAGGAAAAGCTGGTGACCCGGGCGAGGTCCGCCGCGGACTCGATTTCCTGATCGGTGGCGCCCGGGCGTCCGTCGCGGATGTTGTCGCGGATCGAGCCTTCGAACAGGAAGACATCCTGTGACACCAGTGCGATATTGTCGCGAACGTCGGCGAGGCCGATCTTGGAAATGTCCTTTCCGTCGATGAGGATCCGGCCCTTGTCCGGCTCAATGAGGCGCAGGATCAGATTGACGATGGTGGTCTTGCCGGCGCCGGAGCGGCCGACGATCGCCAGCTTCTCACGGGGCCGTACCTCGAAGGAAACGCCGTGCAGCGCCGGGCTGTTGCCTTCGTAGGAGAAGGCCACATCTTCAAAACGGATACCGCCCTCGACATCGGTGAGGCGCTCGCCGGCGGTTGCGAGTTGTCGCTGCTCGGGCGTATCGATCAAATCATACATCTGCTCAACCGCCACCATCTGCTTCTGGATATCGACATTGACGCGGGCCAGCCGCTTGGCGGGCTCATAGGCAAGCAGAAAGGCGGTTATGAAGGCCATGAACTCGCCCGGGGTCTTGCCGTTGCCGAGGGTCTGCCAACTGGCATAAATGACGAACAGCCCGATGATCACGCCGCCGCCGGTCTCCATCAACGGACTCATCAACGCTGACGTCCGGTTTATCTGGATGCCGCGCCTTTCCATCTTGCCGACGGCCTTTGCGAAGCTGGCGACCGCCTTGTCTTCGAGCTGAAAGGACTTGATGGTCCGGATACCTTCGACGGCTTCCGTGCCGATCGACTGGACCAGTGCAGCCAACTCCGTCTCGCCCCTTGCCAGCGCCTTGAGCTTCCTGGTTATGGCGCCCACCGACAGGAACAGCAGCGGCAGAACCGCCACGGATATCAGCGACATCATCGGATCCTGCTTGACCATGACGCTTGCCAGGCCAATCAGCGTCAGCACATCGGAGACGGTGCTGCTCGTGAGCGTCAGAATAACGGATGACCCGGCGCGCGCGTTGAACATGATCTTGGAGACGAATTTCGCCGGATGCTGATTGGCGAAACGACCGATGTCGAAACGCACCATTCGAGAAAACTGGCGGTTTTGCAGGTCCGAGACGATAGCCCGGCGAATCTTTCCCGTCGTGATGGTCTGGCAATAGGCGGCTATGCCCTTAACCAGGAAAATGCCGATGATTACGGCGCTGATACCCCATGCGGCGGCAGCGTTGCGT
Source organism: Mesorhizobium sp. M0189 (assembly GCF_040322135.1). Taxonomy (NCBI): domain Bacteria; kingdom Pseudomonadati; phylum Pseudomonadota; class Alphaproteobacteria; order Hyphomicrobiales; family Phyllobacteriaceae; genus Mesorhizobium; species Mesorhizobium sp. M0189. Next base: position 488,879 of record NZ_JAMYSW010000001.1, on the reverse strand, counting down.
TCCACATAGATGCTATTGACCATGGTGCTCATGATCCAAGCCGACGCGGCGGTCGTCGCCGCAACGGCGATCGAACACAGCAAACCGGCGAGATACAGCGTTTTGTGCGGCGGCAGGTTCTCGATGATCAGACGCTTAACCAGCGGGTATGCCAGCACCGCCGAAATTCGTCTCTTTGCGCTCATTCCATTTCCCGATGCGATGTGCGTTGGTACCGGAGGGCCTCTGCTCTCTGCCGACCCGCACGATTTCGGGACGCCGCTTGAGCATCCGCGATAGTTCATATCCTATTCCATGTCTGTGGCTTCGTTCGGAGCCGCAGTCAATGCCGAACCCGACTCATTGAATGGCGACCGTCAAGGCTGCCGCACGGGCTCAATCGGCTCGGTGATACGCCGCGTCCTTGACAAGCTTTGTTCCTTCGGCTCAATCGTTTGCCAATAGCTTGGGTGCATTCTCGTGGTGGGCGAAAATAGTGTCTGACATTCACAACGTGCCCTCCAAGAGGGCTGCGACCAATGGTTGGTTTTCCGACTTGGTGTGTGCATCGACGTTCTTTGGGGTGGTATTTCCCGTCGGATTTGCACGCCGGTTGGTCAGAGTGATCTGCCGACGGCTCCAAAGAACGCATTCCAATGATACATTTTGGATTGAACGAAGAACCAAGAACGATTTGAACTCGATGACCCATCAGTTTTGAAGACAATATTATGACCAATATATTGGGCATATCGGCTTTCTACCACGACAGCGCGGCCTCCCTCGTCGTCGACGGCGCCATCATTTCGGCGGCCCAGGAGGAGCGGTTCACCCGTCGAAAAGCCGACGAACGCTTCCCCTCAAACGCCATTCGGTCCGTTTTGCAGACCGGCGGTGTCTTGCTGAAGGATGTGGACTACGTCGTATTCTATGAAAAGCCGCTGCTAAAATTTTCGCGTCTGCTTGAAACCTATCTCGACGCCGCTCCTAGCGGATTCGATTCATTCCGAAAGGCGATGCCCGCTTGGCTGACGGGAAAATTATTTCAGAAGAGGATCATTTTCGACGAACTCCGCAGAATCGACCGCGGCTTCAAGGATCCATCCCGGATCCTTTTTTCCGAACACCACGTGAGCCACGCGGCCAGCGCGTTTTTCCCGTCGCCCTTTAACGAAGCTGTGGTTTTGACTCTCGACGGCGTTGGCGAGAAAGCAACCACGACAGTTGCGATCGGCAGGGGCGCAACTCTCGATGTCGTGCGGGAATTGCGGTTTCCGCATTCGCTCGGGCTTCTATACGCAGCGTTCTGTTATTATCTCGGCTTCAAGATAAACAGTGGCGAATACAAGGTGATGGGGCTGGCCCCCTATGGTGTGCCTCGGTTCAAATCGCTGATCCTGGAAAAGCTGGTCGACCTGAAGGAGGACGGAACCTTCCGTCTCGACCAAAGCTATTTCGCGTATGCCACTGGACTGAAAATGACGAACGCACGGTTCGCCAGCCTCTTCGGACAGCCGGTAAGGCGCCCTGATACCGATCCGTTAACTGATTTTCACATGGACGTTGCCGCGTCCATCCAAGGCGTCGCCGATGAGATCGTTCTTCGGCTGACCCGCAGCTTGGCACGAGATTTTGCAATTCCCAATCTGTGCATGGCCGGCGGTGTGGCGCTTAACTGCGTGGCGAACGGCAAAGTGCTCAGAGATGGTGCCTTCAAGAGAATCTGGGTTCAGCCCGCAGCCGGCGATGCCGGAGGCTCGCTTGGGGCCGCACTCGCCGCCTGGCATCTTAAACTCGGCGGTGAGCGGGTTATAGCCAAGCAAGATTCCATGAAAGGGAGTTATCTCGGTCCGGAATTCGGTCAGAGCGAGATCGAAGCGCAACTCAGCCGAGCCAAAGCCGTTTTCGAAGTCATGCCAACCGACCAACTGATCGATGCCACGGCTGCGGCGCTGGCCGACGGCAAGGCGGTGGGGTGGTTCCAGGGCAGGATGGAATTCGGACCACGGGCGCTTGGCAACAGATCCATCCTTGCAGATCCGCGGTCGGACCATATGCAGAAGACGCTCAATCTCAAGGTCAAGTTTCGCGAGAGTTTTCGTCCGTTCGCCCCCTCAGTCCTGTCGGCACATGTGTCGGACTGGTTCGATCTGGAGGGTGAATCGCCTTATATGCTCCTCGTTGCTCCGGTTAAGCAGAGCCGTCACCGCGCGATGACTGCATCCGAGGCCGCTATGTTCGGAATAGACAAGCTGAACGTCCGTCGGTCCGAGATTCCTGCCGTCACGCATGTCGACTATTCGGCCAGGATTCAGACGGTGCACGTCGAGACCAACCCGCTATACCACGCGTTGATCACCCGGTTTGAAGCGCTTACCGGCTGTCCTGTCTTGGTGAACACCAGTTTCAATGTGCGCAGCGAGCCGATCGTATGTTCCCCGACGGATGCTTTTCGCTGCTTCATGGGAACGGATCTGGACGTGCTGGTGGCTGGTAACTGCGTTCTCCATAAGCCGAAGCAGGATTCCGCCCTCGCAATGGACTACCGCGGTGAGTTTGAGCCCGATTGAGCACGCGCACGAAAGGCGTTGCTACATGGTGTCGAGATGAACGTGGTTAAAAAGCAACTTTGGAGAGCGCGGCGCACTTTGCGCAAAGGCCTCATTATGCTTCTAGGCGATAGGGCGCTGCTCCAGATCGGTTTCCCAGGCTTGATTGCCAAATGGGCTGGTTGCCCGACACCTTTGGTTCGGCCAAACCCCTATACCCTATATGAGCTGAATCCTGTGTGGCACTCGGGCAACGGCAGATCGAGACACAATAGCCTGGGCTTCCGGGGCCCGGAAACCGCCATGCCGAAGCCGGAGCAATGTCTAAGAGTTGTCTGTATGGGAGAATCGTCTACTTATTGTACCGGAATAGAAGACGATAGCCGTACTTATCCGCACCGGCTGGGCGAATACCTGAGGGATCTGAAACCGGGAGTCGAAATTGACATCGTCAACGCAGGAGTTGGCGGATATACCTCGGTCGAGAACGTTTTGAGACGTCTTTTCCACGTAGCGCCATTGTCACCTAATCTTATCGTATACTACTATACCCACAATGATGTTCATCCTCGCCGACTGGAAGGACTGTCTCGAGACTACAACCAGTATTCCTGCTCCTGGTTCGAGCCACCGTCAGGTGGCGGGCTTTCGGGTTGGTTCAAAAGACGGCAAAATCTGGCGACCGCGTATGTCGGGAACATTGTTCGACGTCGAGGCGATGGACGTCGAAATTCGAAGCACATTGCGCACAATCCACCAGACGCGTTTCGCGCGAACTTTAGTGCACTGGTCGTCCTCGCAGAGGCAGCCGGGGCCTCGGTTCTCTTCGTAAACCCCAATTATCGGCAGGAAGACCCAAACGATCCCGCTGCAAACGCGGTTTGGGAACACAGACGCATTGTGGAAGACATAGCCAAGCGAACCGGCGCCTCGGTCGTTGATCTCCATGGATCGTTGCCTTACCTTTGCCAACGCAGCGAGACTTTGGATAGAAATTATTACGACGAGGTGCATTTCACCGAGAAGGGAGCGGATTCCGCTGCCAGGATTGTTGCCAACGCGATTATGGAACAGGGTCTTCTGAACTTTTCCAAAGAGAAACCTCTAATATACTGACGTATACGAGAGAAAAACTATGAATGTTTTCCATGAATAGTATATTTTTTTGGATATCCGCTGCTTTGCTGGTTGTAGCCGCAATAGCATTGGTGCGGATGGTCATAAAAAAACGAGGAAAAGCTGACGAGGAAGCTGAGCCGGAGGACAATTACCCTCTCTGGTAGGCCCTAATCCCTCGGTCTGCCTTGGGTTACGCCAGACGTGCGCGAGAGAGATCCCCCGGTCCCAAGGGCGCGGCTCATGTTGCGTTGCCGATCCACCAAAGGCGATTTCTGCACAACTGTCGGGGTCAGCGGACAGCCCGACAGACGCCTTAATGAAGCGTGAAGCGGGACCAGACTGCGCCGCGACAACATGCGCCAAAAGAACCGCATCTGAGGTCTGACGTCGTTCGAATAGTCAATCTTGAATCCTTCTGATTGCAGCTAGCCGCGAAGCGGACTACATGTCCGGCATTGCGGTTGGGGCCAGCTGTGACCACTATGGAGCGACTGTGCCATTTCTGGAGCGAGTTAAACGAAGGTACCTTCGGATACGCAATCGACTCGGATACGCCAAACCTGTCCGTCTGATGGCGTCGGATAAATTGAACGCGAAGTATGGCGACTTTGTAAGCTCTGGCGCCATTACTATACGCAAAACCCCCGTATTAACTTCTGACGATATATTCTTCACGATGGGGAGTTGCTTTGCGCAGGAAATTCGACGCGCGTTGACAAACAGACGCATCGCATGCGTCCCGTCCTACGGAAATATCAGCTTCGACCCCGCGGAGGCCATTGTAGATGAGCTGCCTCGGCAGGAACATATGAACTTCTACAACACTTTCACTGTTCGCCTCCAGCTCGAGCAAATGCTTGGCGTGTGGGATCAGGCAGACGACGACTGGTGGCAGGTCAAGAAACGCGTCCCTTGGGGCTCGGCCAGCTTTCAGGACCCGTATCGGCGCGGTATTTTCGCCAAATCTCCGGAAATTCTCAAAGAGGTGATCGGGAGCGTAAACCGGGAGATGCGGGCTGGCTTCGATGCCGCCACGGCATTCATATTCACCTTTGGAATGACCCAGGTCTTCATCAACAAGGCCAGTGGCAAAGCAGCAGCGCAGAAGCCGCTCTATCTCGGCGGCGGCGGAATGCAGGAAACAACGCTTCACGTCAGCAGCTTTCAGGAAAACTACGCCAACGTGATGGCTGCCGTGGACATGGTCCGTGAACGCAAACCCGATGCGCCGATAATTCTCACGGTCTCACCGGTTGCATTGGCGCGCACATTTCAGGACGCGGATGTCGTCACCGCGAGCACTGAAGGCAAATCCGTTCTTCGCGCCGTGCTTGGTCAAGTCTGCCGGGAACGGGACAATGTCCATTATCTTCCCTCGTTCGAGCTTGTCACCTATGGAGGCCTCGCTCGTAGCTACAGAGAGGACTTGCGGCACGTAAAGAACTCAGTCGTCGACGAGATCGTTGAGCAGTTCTTCAATGCCTATTTTGCTCCGTCGCAGGTGCCATCAAGCGAGAATTGATACCCATGCCCTGCCGATCTCTATCGCGGCATTCGGTGACGTCCTCGCTTCATCCGATGGAGAGCCGCCGCAACCATTCAGGACTAGCCTGCCTTTATGACAATCGCCTGCCCCGTTGGAAGTTCGATAATGCCTTCCGGGCGGTTTTCGAAGAATTGGTCAAAGGCCTTTCGGGCTCCAGGACAGAGCGCGGAGCCGTAGTCATCGCATATGATGACGCCATGTGCGCACACCCGATCGTAGAAGAAGGCAAGCGCGTCACGCGTCGGCTCGTATAGATCGACGTCAATATGGACCAGGGCGAAACGCCGGTCGGCTACGCTGGGAAAAGTTTCCGGTATCCATCCCACATGAAAAGTTGTGTTGCCGAAGTCCGAAATATTCTCTCTGGCTACCCTCTCGTCAGTGCTGAGATCGCCGGACTTCCACGGCGTTTGGCCGTTTCGCTTGCGATCCTCTGCGGTCGGTTCCGAGAGGCCGGCGAACGAGTCGAAAAGGTGATAGTGCCGTGGCCGAAGATCGCTCATCAGCATGAATATCGTCGACCGGCCTTGCCTTACGCCGCATTCGGCCACATCGCCGTCGATCCGCTCGATCGATCGTAGGCAGCTTTGCAGGACAAAAGCTCGCGGATCTGGAATCCCGCGGATGTTTTTGACCCGCTGCAGTGCCTTGCGGAAAAATGGCTGGTCCTTCCAGACCATATGGCTGGAATAGACATAGAAGCCGTATCTGTCCGCCTTCTTCTGTGCGATCTTATACCAAGCCACGCCTCGGCGTTTGTTTGAAAAAACAGCAAGTGCCGCGTCTCTCAATTTCACCTGTATCCTCCAGCATTCGGTATGTGTTCTGATGACGGCAGAGAGAAACTCTGCCGTCATCAGACGCGAAATGACGTCGAGTTCCGACTGAAGGACATGGCCTTATCCCGCAACGAAGCGCTTCCGGTGCACGTAATAAGCCAAGATCGGGAATGGAACTCCCATGCACTGCGACTCAAGATCACGGTCACGTACCAGTCCGGAAATTGGTCGATTGCCAGCGGAAGTTAGCACACTGCCCGGCTTAATCTGCGCGCCGCAACGATGGCGCGGCACCTCCTCATCACATATTTGCGCACAGCAGGGCAATGCCCGCAGCAGATGTGCGTCGAAAGTGTCAGGCGCCCTCGTCGCGCCTGGAGCGTCAGAGAGCCCAACTCGGCGACCAGGGAGATCAGGCCGTCGCGATCGCGGATCAGTCTCGCCGCGCTCGCCTTGGTCAGTCCCCTGCCCTCGAGATCCTGGAACGCTACGGTAGCCCTGGGCCGACAAACGGGAGCATAAATAGTTCCCCTGTCGGCAAGGCAAGCCATGTTTGTTCTTGCTTTGTGCCGGCAGCTATGCTACTAATTTGCTTATGGTGCTGATTTGCGCCAACGACCGCCTTGCCGCGACATGCGGTTTTTCAGCCAGGCTCGACAAAGCTCGCCCGCATTGCGGGCCTTTGGCCAATCACGGTCGAGTGCCAGCCTTTTCGGCAGCTTCCGAGAAGGGAAATCGGAATAGCAGCTTCCGGTTCTCGTCGCAGATTTCGAAGGAAAGACCTGTCAGGACCGGGCTGCCGCTGAGCAGGCCCTCGGCCAGGATTTCCTTGGCCGAAGCCATGGCGTTATCCTGAGCCGCGGACAAACCGTCCAACTCCTGACCCTCGAAATCTTCCGTCAAGCGGCCGTCATTGTTTCGGAAGTGAAAAAAATATCTCGGCATGCCGGTTCCGGTTGGTCGGTTTATCTAATTTTAGCCTTCATGCGTCAGGTCGATCGAACAGCACCCCCAGCCCATGTTCGAACGCACATGCCGCAATCATGTCGTCCAAGGCTTTTCCGGAGACCGGGCAATTCGGCATGACAGCCCTGATGGCGATCTCAGCCGCTGCGGTAGAAACCTCATCGTGGCGCCTCTTCCTGGTCTCGATATATTGCTCGATCAGAATTTTCAGGCGCCGCGCTGCAATCTCGTCAACGACCATGGTTCTCCCTCGATTCGGCACAATGTCCGTCTTCCGGGGTCCGTCTTGCGGGTGAACGGTCCGCCGCCATTGGGTAGCAGCGGACCACTCGGCTGGGTGAGCCAACGGCCCGAGGCGGGGGTGTCTCGGACCGCCACCACAATAGCTTCGAGAGGCCACACGTTCCACAGGACGCTGCCGTTGGTAATTTTCGTACACTGAACATTGCCGCGGGCAGTCCGGGACTGTGTGATTTTTTGGCTAAGCCGCCGTCGCCGGATGCCGGATCAGCTCCGGCTTTGATAGCTGTAGATGCCGGCGCCGATCGCGACCGCTCCTACGGTTATCAGGATCGATGGCAGCCCCATCGACGTGGCGATGATCCCCCAGACGATGGCGACGGCAATTGCGCCGGCCGTTCCCAACACCAGTCTAAGCCGTTTCGACATTATCTGTTTCCCCCGAAAAGCGCATCTTTGGTCTTTTTCTGATCGAAATACCGCAATGCGGCACCATTGTCTGCGCTTTGTCCAACGTTTTTACGCCGCCCCTGAGCCCGACCGCTGAGGCGTAAGCGATCCGTATGCGGCCTTGTTGCAAACACCCGCTCGACAATGAGGAAGCTTGGGCGAAAGCCCGAGAAGCGAGGCGTCAGAAAGCGAGGTATCTATGCAAAATTTTCGGAATTTACTCCGGTTCACAATCATGGGCATGGCGGCCACGACAACCGCAATAGTCATCACAGGCCTTACCCCCGAGACAACCGAAGCGACTTTGATTTGCCATAGGGTGGTCTGCCAGAAGGCGAGCAATGAACGCAGTGCTTTCGGCACCAAATATCAGCGCAAGTGCACCTGCGAAAATGTAAGCGAGGGCGCTAACAACTATCCCTCCCCGCGCAACGCCAACAAGGGGCCCATCGGCGGTTCGAGCGGCACCAGCAGTTCAGGCGGCAGTAGTGGTTCGAGCGGCACCAGCAGCTCAAGCGGCAGCAGTGGTTCGAGCGGCACCAGCAGCTCAAGCGGCAGCAGTGGTTCGAGTGGCAGCAGTGGTTCGAGTGGCAGCAGCGGCTCGAGCGGCACCAGTGGTTCAAGCGGCAGCGGTGGTTCAAGCGGCAGCAGCGGCTCGAGCGGCACCAGTGATTCAAGCGGCAGCAGCGGGTCGAGCGGCACCAGTGGTTCAAGCGGCAGCAGCGGTTCGAGTGGCAGCAGTGGTTCAAGCGGCGGCAATGACGGAACAAGCAGCGGCGGATCCAACGGCAGCGGTGGAGTGTAGCAGCTGCTCAAGTGGCTCCAGCGGCGGCGGGTGGGCACACCACGTGACCCGTGCCGGCCGCCCACGACGATCAAACCCTCACGACAACGGGAGTAGTAGCTTGACGCTCCAACCGAAATCCGCGACCGCGCCCCTCACCGGCCTTGCAGGACTGCTTGGTCTTGCGCTGGCCGTCGGGGTGCTCGTCGACAGAAGCTGGCCTGTGCATTTGCAGGCCATGACTGTCATTGCAGCTACCGCGGCAGCGATGATCGCGGTCGACACGGCCTATTTCCAGACGTTTCGAAGGCGTTCAACGGGATTGCAGGCAAAGCCGATGCGAGCGCTTGAAGTCGAGCGCGTCATGCGCAAACTCATCGGCTTCATCGTCACGCTCACGACGATTGCCGCAGTCTACTGGATATTGCCGGAATACCGGCGTGAGTTTTACGCCCCCTACTGGGCAGCTCTCTACGACACCTTGCCGGCGCTGCTCGTCGCCGCGCCGTTTTATGTTGCTTATGTCGATCGCCGGCAAACCGATCCGGAAGATTCATATGCCGAAATCGGTGCATTCGTCCTCGGCGGCGCCGTGCCGCAAAGGACTGAGCAGATACGCCAGCATGTGCGGGGCTGGATCGTCAAAGGCTTCTTCCTGCCGCTGATGTTCGTCTATCTGTGCTCCGCGCTAGGTTCGATCCTGGCCGGACTGGAACAACCGTATCAATTCGACATCATGCGCTGGCACGCTTTTGCAATCGATCTCCTGTTCATGGTGGATGTCCTTGTCGCGGTCGTCGGCTACATTTTCACGCTGCGCGTCCTCGACAACCATATCCGCACCGTCGAGCCCACTGTGTTCGGCTGGCTGGTTTGTCTTGCCTGTTATGAACCCATGAATGCCGCCACCCGTGCCTACCTGAATTACGAAACGGGCGTCAACTGGACGGCGGTGATGCCCACACCGGCGCTCCAGGTTTTCTGGGGATCGGCGATCGTCTTCTGCGTCTTGATTTTTGTCTGGTCCACCGTGAGCTTTGGCCTGAGATTTTCCAATCTCACCAACCGCGGAATCATCACCTGCGGACCGTATCGCTGGATCAAGCACCCCGCCTATGTTTCGAAAAACCTCTCCTGGTGGCTGGTCTCCGTCCCTTTCCTCACCGCCACGGGACCCGCTGAAGCGCTGCGGCACTCCGCCATCCTGCTCGGGCTCAACGCCGTCTATGCACTTCGCGCCATCACCGAGGAACGCCATCTGTCACGCGACCCCGATTATGCCGCCTATTGCGATTACATCGCCGAGAACGGTGCTGTAGCCCAGTTCAAACGACTGTTCGCGAAAGCGAGTCGGTCGCCGATCGGGCGTTCCGGCTGAATGATATCTTGTTTTGAGGGTTAGCGGCAGCTGGCGCTATCGTCGCAGCGCATCCGCGCGATGCCGATCCTCGCCGCTCACCGGCAACGGCCTATCGCCCTCGAGCAGGCGGGTGATCCGGGCGAAGCCGGCAAAAGCCTTTCTCGCTTCCTCGGCCGACATCCGGCCGGCCATGGCCGCAGCACAGCAATTCACCGCACATTGGTAAACCGGCCCGCGCCGCCCGGCCGGCCATTTTCGCAGGAATGCCATCGCTTCGGCAACGCTGTCGATTTCCTCCACAGGCTGTCCCTGTCCGCGCAAAATCCGCACGGGCGAAAAGAATTGCAAGCGGTCCATCATTTCCTCCCCGTCGACCGGATGCGTGCGATCGAACCCCACTAAACTCGTGAACTGGCCCTTTGGTTCCCGGCAAAAGAGGCTTGCCATGAAAAATGTTGGCTGGACGGCAAGCTCCGGCAGTCCCAATTGCGCGACATCTTGCCGTTGTACGGGAACGTTAGCGCGACTGATGCATTTCGATCCCACGAGCAGTCTTTTTGAGGGAAATGCCAAAACATGAGATTAGCCCATGTGGCGCCGCTCCATGAATCCGTGCCACCCCGGTTCTATGGAGGGACGGAGCGCATCGTCTCCTATCTGACCGAAGGATTGGTCGAGCTTGGCCATGACGTGACCCTGTTCGCCAGCGGCGATACCAAAACGTCGGCGAAATTGGTGGCGTGTCGCGAGCGTGCGCTGCGTCTCGATCCGCGCCCCCACAAATCCGAAACCGCGGCACATCTCTCTATGCTTGCCGAGGTGAGGAACCGTGCGCAGCAGTTCGACGTCATCCACTTCCATCTCAGCCACTTCCTGCATTTTCCTTTCTTCGAACACATGCCCGACCGGACGGTGACAACACCGCATGGCAGGCTCGACTATGTCGATCTGGCGCCGGCCTACGAACGTTTTCCGCGCTTTCCGATGATCTCGATTTCCCGCAGCCAGAGAGCCGGACTCGCCAAGGCCAATTGGCTGGCGACCATCCATCACGGGCTGCCGATCGATATCTACGAGCCGACTTTCGAGACGGATGCGGACGAGCCGTATCTGGCCTTCCTGGGCCGGCTGTCGCGCGACAAGCGCCCCGATCGTGCCATCGAGATCGCCTTGCGCTCCGGGCTGAAACTGAAGCTTGCGGCAAAGATTGGCGATGACGACCGCGCGTTTTTCCACGACACGGTCGAGCCGCTGATCGACGGCGACCGTGTCGATTATATCGGCGAGATCGAAGAGGACAGAAAGGCGGAATTCCTCGGCAAGGCGGCCGGCCTGCTGTTTCCGATCGATTGGCCGGAGCCGTTCGGCCTTGCCGCGATAGAGGCGATGGCCTGCGGCACGCCGGTAATCGCCTGGAATTGCGGTGCCCTGCCGGAGATCATCGACCACGGCGTGACCGGTTTCCTTGTCGATACAGTCGACGCTGCGGTCGCCTCGATACCGGAATTGCTACGCCTCGACAGGCGTCAGGTGAGAGCCGTATTCGAGAACCGTTTTTCTGCCACGAGAATGGCCCACGACTATGTGGCAGCCTATGCGCACCTGATCGGTGCTCCCGGTGAAGCGAGAGCGTCCTGATCGGCGTCATTGTGGAAGTTGAGAACGAAACGACAGAGTTTGTGACGAATGAATCAACTCGACGAGCGTAAGCTTGATCCCGCCGTAGCCCTTGCCTCTCTCGACGAGGTCGCGCCTCGGGAGCCGCACCGGCTGTTCGCCCTCAAGCAAGGCGACTGCTTCGCGGTGGCCGACGCCTATGGCGACATCCGCGGCGCCGGCGACGGCTTTTTCCGAGACGACACGCGTGTGCTTTCGGAATTTCGGTTGACGGTCGGTGGCCGGCAAATGTCGCTGCTCGGCGCATCGCTCAGCCAGGACAATGTGCTTTTCACCTCGAACCTGACCAATCTGCCGATTCAGAGTGTCGGTGGCCGGGATATTCCGCAGGGCGCGATCCACATAGAACGCGTCAGGCTGCTTTGGCAGGACCGGCTGTTCGAGCGCATCACCCTTTCCAACTACAGCCAGGAATCGTCGGCCATTCGGGTTTCCTTGCATTTCGCAGCAGATTTCCGTGACATGTTCGAGGTGCGCGGCTCGACCCGGCCCAAGCGCGGGATAGCCCATGCCGCCGAGACCAGTCCGACGTCCGTGGTGCTTCGATATGACGGGCTGGACCAGCTTGTGCGCCTGTCGGCGATCTCGTTCTCGCAAGCCCCGGACAATTTGACCACCAACCGTGCGGATTTCCTGATTGCGGTGACTAAGCGCAGCAGCGAGGTCCTCTATATCGAAGTCGGCCCGGAAGTGGCGGAGACACCCGACCGCGACCGTTTTCGGGCTGCCGCCGCCCGCGCTCGCTTCGGCATGCGCGCCAAACGCCGCCACGGCGCGACGGTGCACAGCTCTGGCCGCGTCTTCAACGACTGGATCGAGCGCGCGCGCGCGGACGTGGCGTTGCTGACCACCGAGCTTGCAACCGGACCTTACCCCTATGCCGGCATACCCTGGTTCTCGACGGCGTTTGGCCGCGACGGGGTGATCTCCGCACTGCAGATGCTGTGGTTGAATCCCGGGCTGGCGCGCGGCGTGCTCGCCTTTCTCGCCCAGCATCAGGCAACCGAAACGTCGCCGTTCAGCGATTCGCAGCCGGGCAAGATCATGCACGAGACCCGCAAGGGCGAGATGGCGGCACTGCGGGAGCTCCCGTTTGGCCGCTATTACGGCGGTGTCGACACCACGCCGCTCTACATTCATCTCGCTTGTGCCTATGCGGATCGTACCGGCGACATGGCGTTCATCGACAGCCTGTGGCCATCGCTCTGTGCTGCGGCCGAATGGACCGAAGAGATAAGCCGCGCGACCGGGTTCGTTACCTATCAGCGCGGCGCCGAGTCCGGCCTCGCCAACCAGGGCTGGAAAGACAGCTTCGATTCGGTCTTCCATGCCGATGGCCGCATGCCCAAGGGGCCGATCGCCCTGGTGGAGGTGCAAGGCTATGTCTTTGCCGCGTTCCGTGGGCTGGCAGCGCTCGCCCGCCGCCGTGGCGAGGACGACAAGGCCGATCATTGGGACGAACGCGCCGAAACCACGCGCACCGCGGTCGAACGCCATTTCTGGATGGACGATCTCAATTTCTACGCCATGGCGATCGACGGTGCCGGCGAGGTCTGCAAGGTACGGACGTCGAATGCCGGCCATCTCCTCTATGTCGGGCTGCCCGAGCCGGAACGGGCGCAGTTGGTCGCCGATCAGCTGCTCTCGGCGTCGTTCCACTCGGGTTGGGGCGTCAGGACGCTGGCCGACGATGCGATATTCTTCAATCCCATGTCTTACCACAACGGTTCGATCTGGCCGCACGACACTGCCATGTGCGGTGCCGGCCTGGCACGTTATGGCGTACGCGACAGCGTGGTGCGGCTGATGAGCGGCACGTTCGAGTCGGCTGTCCATTTCAACATGCGGCTGCCGGAACTGTTCTGCGGTTTTACCAGGTCGCCGGGCGAAGCGCCGATCGCCTATCCCGTCGCGTGCCTGCCGCAGGCCTGGTCGGCGGGATCGGCCTTCATGTTGATGCAGGCCTGCCTTGGCCTGGAAATCGATGGCTGGGACGGTGAAATCCGGGTCACCCGCCCGAGGCTGCCGATCGGCATCGACACGCTGACACTGCGGCATCTGGGTGTCGGCTCGGCGGTGGTCGACCTCACATTCCAGCGTGTCGGCGATCGGGTCGTCGCCTTTCTCGCCGATCGGTATGAGGGGATGGTACCGCTCATCGTGCGCACCTGACGCCGCCTCGCAGCGGCGCATCGAAAACGACGCGCGGCACCGCAATCGTCCGGAACCGATAGCCTCTTTGTGCGTTGCAAAAATGGGCGGCGTGGGAACTGTTGTTGTCGCACGGCAGCGAACCAGAAAAACCAATAAAAACGGCTATCGGCGGCCGGAGGCGAGATCACATTCCATGTCAGATTATACTGTAGACCTGCTCTGGGTTTTGCTGATTGCAAGTTTTGGCTTTTCCGCTTTTGCCATTCTCCTATCGATATCCCGCCAGCGCCGCGGCCGCGCAACGGCGGCCGCATGCACGCCGAGCGAGGATGTCGCATCGGAAGCGGCACGCAAGGTGCTGCGCGAGTTCGAAAAGAACGGCCAGTCGGCCGACGCGGCGCTGGTCACATGGTCGCCCGACACATTGCGTAAGATCCTGGCCGACGACCTGCCGGACGCACAGGTCATCGTCGTGTCCAACCGCGAACCTTACATCCACAACATCAAGGATGACGGGGTCCAACTTCTGGTGCCGGCCAGCGGGCTGGTTTCGGCACTCGAGCCCATCACTCGCGCCTGTGCCGGAACCTGGATCGCCTATGGCGGCGGAACGGCAGACCGTCTCACGGTCGACAAGGACGACCGGGTGCAAGTGCCGCCAGGCAATCCGTCCTACACGCTGCGCAGGGTCTGGCTGACGGAGGAGGAATATCAGGGCTATTATCTGGGCTTCGCCAATGAGGGCCTATGGCCGCTTTGCCATATCGCCTTCACCCGCCCGATCTTTCGCGCCTCGGACTGGGACGCCTACGAGGCCGTCAACCGCAAGTTCGCCGATACGGTGGTTGCCGAAGCACGCAACGAGCGGCCGATCGTGCTGGTGCAGGACTACCACTTCGCGCTGCTGCCGCGCATGATCCGCCAGCGCCTGCCGGACGCCATCATCATCACCTTCTGGCACATCCCGTGGCCCAATTCGGAAGTGTTCAGCATCTGTCCGTGGCGTGAGCGGATCCTGGAGGGATTGCTCGGCAGTTCGATCATCGGCTTTCATACCCAGTTCCATGCCAACAACTTCACCGAAAGTGTCGACCGCTTTCTGGAGAGCCGCATAGAACGGGCCGACGCGGCGATCTCCTATGGCGGACAGACCACGTTGGTCCACGCCTATCCCATTTCCATAGAATGGCCGGCCCAATTGCTGGCAAGTTTGCCGTCTGTCGAGGAGTGCCGCGCCCGTGTCCGCGATAGATTCGGCCTGTCTGCGGAGACCAAACTATGCGTTGGCGTCGAGCGCCTCGACTACACGAAAGGCATTCTCGATCGCTTCCATGCCTTGGACGAATTGTTCACCAGATATTCCGAATGGATAGGCAAGGTGGTTTTCCTGCAGATCGCGGCGCCGAGCCGGGGGACATTGCCGGCCTACCAGCAACTCCATGACGAATGCCGCCGCTGTGCCGAGGAGCTCAACCGGCGCTATGGCAGCGAGACATACAGCCCTATCCTGATGGTCGCCGAACATCATCGGCAGGAGCAGGTCTACGAGGTCTATCGCGCCGCCGACATCTGCATGGTCACCAGCCTGCATGACGGCATGAACCTTGTCGCCAAGGAATTCGTCGCGGCGCGCGACGACGAACAGGGCGTGCTTTTGCTCAGCACCTTCGCCGGCGCCTCGCGCGAATTGCTGGAGGCACTGATCGTCAACCCCTACGACGCAGCCATGATGAGCGAGGCGCTGTTGCAGGCGCTGACGATGACGCCGGAAGAGCAGCGCGAGCGTTTGCGGCCGATGCGCGAGATGGTCCGCGACAATAATGTCTACCGCTGGGCCGGCAGCATGTTGCTGGATGCCGCGCGCCTGCGCAAACGCGGCGATCTCGACAGGGTGACCGGAACTGGCGAGCGCCCGCCGTCGAACACCAACAACGTCATCTCGATGTTCGAGCGGGCACGGAAGGCAGCGTCGTGAAAAGCTTTGAACAACCGCCGGCGCCGGACCTGCCGGAAGGGCAATGGGCGCTCTTCCTCGACATCGACGGAACCCTGCTGGAACACGCTGCCCATCCCGACGCGGTGTCGGTCGGCGAGGAATTGCGCAATCTGCTTGGGCACATCGAGCAGCGGCTGGATGGTGCGGTCGCCTTCATCACCGGCCGCTCGATCCCCGCTGTGGACAAGCTGTTCCACCCGCTGAAGCTGAGGATCGCCGGCCTCTATGGGCTGGAGCACCGGCTGACGCCGACGGGTCCGATCGATGCCGCCGACGCGCCTGCCGACATCGCCGCCCTTGCCGACGAGATCGAGGCCGAACTGGGCAGCGGCAAGGTCTATGTCGAGCGCAAGGGTCCGGTCCTTGCCGTCCATACAAGAGCAGCGCCGCAACTGCTTGCGCCGGCAATCCAGTTGATCGAACAGGCATTGGCCCGGCTTCCGAAGGGTTATCGGGTGCTTCCCGGAAACGCCGGCGTCGAGCTCATGCCTCTGGAAGCCGTCAAAGGTGCTGCCATCCGGCGTTTCATGGACATTCCGCCCTTTGTCGGCCGGCGGCCGATATTCCTCGGAGACGACACATCGGACGAACACGGTTTCGAGGCCATCAACGAAATTGGCGGCATCTCGATCCGCGTGAAGCCGAACGGACCGACGGCCGCAACCTATGTCCTCGATGGCGTGACCGGCGCAATAGCCTGGCTCGGGGCCAATTTCGAAGTCTCGCCGGTCTCCGGTGCTCGACCGGCCGACAACAAGGCAGAGACCGAATCAAGGGCGAAGCTCAATATCGCAGCCACGGCAGCGTCCGGTCGATAAGCGCGTTTCTCATTGAATATCTTTAAGCCCAAAGCCGGCAGATCGTCTGCTTGCCGGTTCCCCTGCGTCAGGCTTAACCTGCGTGCCACGCGTGGAGGCGCGTGCGGTAACAAGGGGAGGACATCTCTATGACCATACAAGGCGCATCACCGGACCTGTACAATGAGGATCTCGCTCCGGCGAAGGTTCGAAACTGGGGACCGTTCTCGATCTTCAACGTCTGGACGTCGGACGTCCACAGCCTGTGGGGCTACTATCTCGCTGCCAGCCTGTTCCTGTTCTGCGGCGGCTTCGTCAACTTCATCATCGCCATCGGTATCGGTTCGCTGATCATCTATGCGTTGATGAACATGGTCGGCTATGCCGGCGTGAAGACCGGGGTGCCCTACCCGGTCCTGGCGCGCGCCTCCTTCGGCATCTGGGGCGCCAACATACCGGCGCTGGTGCGTGCCATCGTCGCCTGCTTCTGGTACGGCGCGCAGACGGCGGCGGCCTCCGGCGCGATCGTAGCCCTGCTGATCCGCTCGCAATGGTTCGCCGACTTCAACCAGAGCACACATTTCCTCGGCCACTCCGGGCTCGAGGTGATCTGCTTCGCCGTCATCTGGGCGCTGCAGCTCCTGATCATCCAGAGGGGCATGGAAACGGTGCGCCGCTTCCAGGATTGGGCCGGACCGGCGGTGTGGGTGATGATGCTGATCCTGGCGATCTATCTTTGCATCAAGGCAGGCACCTTCGCCTTCACCAGCGACATCCCGATGGATGTGCTGCTGGAAAAGACCAAGGACGCGGGCGTGCCGGGCACGCCGGGCTCCTGGACCTCGCTGTTTGCTGTAGCGGCGATCTGGGTGACCTATTTCTCAGCGCTCTACCTCAACTTCTGCGATTTCGCCCGTTATGCGCCGGACAAGGCATCGCTGCGCAAGGGCAACATCTGGGGCCTGCCGGTCAATCTCATCCTGTTCTCGCTGGTCGCCGGCGTCACCACGATCGCCGCCTTCGACGTCTATGGCGAGGTGCTGCTGCATCCTGACCAGATCTCGGCGAAATTCGACAGCTGGTTCCTGGCGGCGCTCGCGGCCCTGACCTTTGCCGTAGCGACGCTTGGCATCAATGTGGTGGCAAACTTCGTGTCGCCGGCCTTCGACTTCTCCAACGTCTTTCCACGTCAGATCGACTTCAAGAAGGGCGGCTACATCGCGGCGCTGATCGCGCTGGTGCTCTATCCCTTCGCGCCCTGGGAAGGCAGTGCCGCCTCCTTCGTCAACATCATTGGCGCGACGATGGGGCCGATCTTCGGCGTGATGATGGTCGACTACTACCTGATCCGGAAGGGCGAGGTCGATGTCGAGGCGCTCTACAGGGAGAATGGCGAATTCCGCTTCCAGGGCGGCTGGCATGTCAATGCCTTCATCGCCGCCGGTATTGGCGCGGTCTTCTCGTCGATCCTGCCCAACTTCACCAGCCTGCTGCCGTCCTGGTGGGGCGTCTATGGCTGGTTTTTCGGCGTGGCAATTGCCGGCGTCATCTATTACGTGCTGCGTACGATGGCACTCGGCGCCTGGGCCAAGATGGCCAAGGCCTAAACGGATTCGGGGCGGCGCAAGCCGCCCCGTTCATTCTGCGACCATCTCGGCCAGGCGGCGCACGGTGTTCCAGTTGCGCGACGTGCCGATGCCGAGGCGTTTGTGGCTCACCGCCGCAAGCAGCCGCGAACTCGGCGTCTCGCGCGAAAAGACGATCCAGATGTCGCCGCCGACCGCCTGCAGCTTTTCATTCCTGCCGATATAGGCCTGCAGCGCAGAGACCGCATCGGGGGAAACAGGCGCCCGCATCACGCGCACCGCCACCTGGTCCGCGGCTTTAGCCGATTCGGCTGGGAACGGATTGCCGGCCGCCAGCCTCAGCCAGCCGTCGGCGCGGCGCACGATGATGTCGACATGGCGGCCAAAAGTCTTTGCGAACGCCGCCTCCAGCCGCTGCTCCAACGCCGCGAGTTCTGTCTCCTGCGCCTCGAAGACCAGATTGCCGGTCGCCACCAGTGTGCGCGGGTTGTTCAGGCCCAGGCCTTCGGCCATCGCCTTGAGATCGGACATGACGACCCGCCGCCCCTCGCCCAGGATGATGCTGTAGAGCAGCGCGACGTAAGTTCGCATCGGCGGCTAATCTAGACCAGCCGCGACTGCTCTACCGCCGCCTCGATGAAGCTGGCAAACAGCGGGTGCGGATCGAGCGGCCGGCTTTTCAACTCGGGATGATACTGCACGCCGATGAACCAGGGATGGTCGGGATATTCGACCGTTTCCGGCAGCACGCCATCCGGCGACATGCCGGCAAACACCAGGCCGCAATCCTCGAGCCGCTCCTTGTAGTCGACATTGACCTCATAGCGGTGGCGATGGCGTTCGGAAATCTGCGTATCGCCATAGATCTCGGCGATCTTCGATCCCTTGGCGAGGTCGGCCTGGTAGGCACCGAGCCGCATGGTGCCGCCGAGGTCGCCGGTTTCCCTGCGCTTTTCCAGCATGTTGCCCTTCAGCCATTCGGTCATCAAGCCGACGACCGGCTCCTCGGTTGGACCGAACTCGGTCGATGATGCGTGCTCGACGCCGGCCAGCGAACGAGCCGCCTCGATGCAGGCCATCTGCATGCCGAAGCAGATGCCGAAATATGGCACCTTGCGCTCGCGCGCGAACTTCGCCGCCAGGATCTTGCCCTCCGAGCCGCGCTCGCCAAAACCGCCGGGGACGAGAATGCCATGGACCTTTTCCAGCCACGGCGCCGGGTCTTCCTTCTCGAATATCTCGCTTTCGATCCAGTCGAGCTTGACCTTGACCCGGTTGGCGAGGCCGCCATGCGACAGCGCCTCGATCAGCGATTTGTAGGCATCCTTGAGGCCGGTATATTTGCCGACGACGGCGATAGTCACCTCGCCTTCCGGATTGTGGATGCGGTTGGACACCGCTTGCCATCGTTCCATGCGCGGCTTCGGCGCCGGATCGATGCCGAAGGCGGCCAGCACTTCCGAATCCAGCCCTTCATTGTGATAGGCCATCGGCACGTCGTAGATATGCGGCACGTCGAGCGCCTGGATGACGGCGCTTTCTCGCACGTTGCAGAACAGCGACAGTTTTCTGCGCTCTTCCTTGGGGATCGGCCGGTCGGCGCGGACCAGCAGGATATCAGGCGCAATGCCGATGCCGCGCAACTCCTTGACCGAATGCTGTGTCGGCTTGGTCTTCAGTTCGCCCGCCGTCGGAATGTAAGGCATCAAGGTCAGGTGGACGTAGACGGCGTTGTTGCGCGGCAGGTCGTTACCGAGCTGGCGGATCGCCTCCAGGAACGGCATCGCCTCGATGTCGCCGACGGTGCCACCGATCTCGCACAGCACGAAATCGTAGTCGTCATTGCCGTTGAGGACGAAGTTCTTGATCTCGTCGGTGACGTGCGGAATGACCTGCACGGTGGCGCCAAGATAGTCGCCGCGCCGCTCGCGCTCGATGATGTTCTTGTAGATGCGGCCGGTGGTGATGTTGTCCTGCTGGTTGGCCGAGCGGCCTGTGAAGCGCTCATAATGGCCAAGATCGAGATCGGTCTCGGCGCCGTCGTCGGTCACGAAGACTTCGCCGTGCTGGTAGGGCGACATCGTGCCGGGATCGACATTGAGATAGGGATCGAGCTTTTTGATGCGTGCGCGATAGCCCCGCGCCTGCAAGAGAGCCCCAAGGGCCGCTGCAGCAATGCCTTTTCCAAGTGAGGAAACCACGCCGCCTGTGATGAATACATATCGCGCCATGGGAGTCATCGCTTAACGCGGCCGAATTGATTCCGCCAGAGAAAAAACCGCCGCGAAGGCTTTTTCCCAAGAAGGCGCTCTGGTCATTGGCGTATCAAAACAAAAGGGCCGGCGAGGCCGGCCCTTTTGGCACGATCTGTCGAGGCGTCAGATGATGACGACCTTGGTGCCTACTTTCACCCGGCGATAGAGATCCATGACGTGCTCGTTGATCATGCGGAAGCAGCCATTGGAGGCGCTGGTTCCGATCGACTGCGGTGCAATGGTACCGTGGATGCGCAGATGGGTATCCTTCTTGCCATCGTAGAGATAGATGGCGCGCGCACCGAGCGGATTGTCGCCGCCGCCGGGCATACCGTCCTTGTACTTCCCATAATGCTTGGGTTCGCGCTTTTGCATATCCAGCGTCGGAATCCAGCGCGGCCATTCCTGCTTGTCGCCGACGGCAACCGTCCCCTTGAACTGCAGGCCTTCGCGGCCGACCGCAATGGCATAACGGCGGGCGGTTGACGATGATTCGACGAGGTAGAGACGGCGGGCGCTGGTATCGATGACGATGGTGCCGGGGTTGTAGCCGGTGAATTCGACCTCCTGCGGCACGAATTCCGGCTTGACCTTGAACTGGCGCTTGGCCTGCTTCCTTTCGAGCGCGGCGTCGAGCGCGCGCGTCTCAGGAAGCAGCGACATCGATGAAGAGGATGTGCCGCCGAACAGTCCCGCGAACAGCCCGACGCTCTGCGGCTTCTGCCCGACCGGTTCGCTGCGCAATTCGCCATTGTTGCCGGTCAGCGCAACGTTCATGGCCTCGGCCGGGATCGGCTCGGCCGACTGGATCGGCGCGATGGGTGCGATCGGTTCGATGATGTTGACGGTCTTCTTCTTGGCCGGCTTGGCATCAGCCACCTTGACCGCCGCGACCGGCTGGCTCTCCTTGGCAAGGAATGCCTGCCGTTCCGCATCGGCCTTGGCTTTCGCCGCCTCGCGCATCGCCAGCTTCCTGGCTTCGAGTGCCTTGGCGCGAGCGGCTTCCTTGTCGGCTGCGATCTTGGCTTCGATCTTGCGGATCTGCGCAAGGTCGTCCGGCGTCGGATCTTTCTTCTTCTTGAGAAGCTTCAATTGCGCCGCATCGCTTTTGGCAGCGACGTTGACGACGTCAGTTGTTGTCGCGGCTTTATGAGCCGAATTTGCCGTCGGCATAGCCGCATAAGCGGGCGCACCTAGGCTGAGCACGGCACAAAGGCCGGCAAAAATGAAGCTGCGAAGCTGCATGGGGAAGATCCGATCGTTCAATGCTTGTTGCCCACGGCGTCGCCCGGCGCCCCCCAAGGACGCCGAAAATGCCGCGTGCAATGTATAATCGATTAGCCGGAAGCGCCTCAAGCGTAGGGCGCGGTCGAATCTTCGTGATCGTGCGGCATTTGCCGCGACTGTGTTCAAACGACAACAGATCGCGGCATCAGATGCCCGATTACTGGTTGGGGACTTGCGGCGTGGCCGGCGCGGTGGCGCCGTTTGTCGCTGGCGGCGTCGCCGGAGCTGTTGCCGGAGGCGTCGTTGCCGCGCCATTGCCGGACGGCGGGGTCGGCGCCGTGTTGCCTGAAGGCGGCGTCGTGGTGCCGGGCAATTGGTTGAGTACGCCCTTGCCTGCCCCGTCCGAGGTCGCCGGGACGCGATCGAGAATGTCGATCGGCTTCTCGCCATAGCGCGCGACGATCGACAGTGTCAGCGAAGTGACGAAGAAAGCCGCGGCCAGGATCGCTGTCGCCCGCGTCAGCGCATTGGCGGCGCCACGCGCGGTCATGAAGCCCGATCCGCCGCCGATGCCGAGACCGCCGCCTTCGGAGCGCTGCAGCAGCACCACGCCGACAAGCGCGAGCACGACCATGAGGTGGACGACGATCAGTACGGTTTCCATAATTTATCCTGGCAAGGCCTTGTGCGGCCGCTGATTTGGAGGCGGCTCAATACAATGCTTTGACGGCATTTCCAAGCCCGTGGCCGGAATATGGGAAGCAATGCGTCCTTTGCAACGATTCCGGCGCCGGCCGTCCGCTCAAATCCAGCAAGCAGTCCCGGTATCAAGCGATGTTTCGATAGGCTTCCGCGATGCCGAGGAAGTCCGCTGCCTTCAGGCTGGCGCCGCCGACCAGCGCGCCGTCGACATTCCTGACGCCGAGCAACTCGACGGCGTTGGACGGCTTGACCGAGCCGCCGTAGAGAATGCGCATCTTGGCCGCCGTATTGCCAAGCTTCCGCGCCAGTTCTTCACGGATATGCGCATGCGCCTCGGCGACGTCGGCGGCGGTCGGGGTCAAGCCGGTGCCGATCGCCCATACCGGCTCATAGGCAATGACGCTGTTGGACGCCGTGGCGTTTGGCGGTACCGAGCCCGCAACCTGGCGCGACAGCACGTCAAGCGTGGCTCCTGCTTCGCGTTCGGCTCTTGTCTCACCAATGCAGATGATAGCCACCAGCCCGGCGCGCCATGCGGCGGAGGCCTTGGCCTGCACTATGGCATCGTTCTCCTTGCGATCAGCACGGCATTCGGAATGGCCGACGATGACATGGCTGGCGCCTGCATCCTTCAGCATCTCCGCCGAAATACAGCCGGTATAGGCGCCGCTTTCCTCGGTGTGGCAATCCTCACCACCGGCCCGGACCGGCGTGCGCGACAGAATCTCGGCGGCGTGCGCAAGCAAGGTCGCCGGCACGCAGACCACGGCTTCGGTCTCGGCGTCGAGCCCGCTCATGAAGCCGTTGCCGATCATCCTGAGCTCGTTGAGCGAGGCGCTGGTCCCGTTCATTTTCCAGTTGCCGGCGACGAGCGGGCGGATTCCAGGCGTCATGGGATTTGTTTCTCCGGGCAATTTCCAGCTGGCTCTCACTATCAAAATCAGGCCACAAAGCAATCGACAGTGAGCAGGAAGGGCGCTATTGCGCTTGTTTCAGACTCGGCGCATGCGAAATGCGCAAAAATCGGAAGTACTCATGCTTGGTATGTTGAGAAGCGCGGCGGGGACCTGGGTCGCGAAACTGCTGCTGTCATTGTTGGTGTTGAGCTTCGCCGTCTGGGGCATCTCGGGGCGGCTGATGGGCGGTCTTGCCGGCCATGACGCCGTGATTACGGCCGGAGGCACCAAGGTCTCGATCAACGAATACCGCCTCGCCTACGATCGCCAGCTCAGCGTAATGTCGCAGCAATTCGGCCAGCGCATCAGCCGTGAGCAGGCGACGGCGCTCGGCATCGACAACCAGGTGCTGGCGCAACTCGTCTCGGGCGCCGTCCTCGACGAGCAGGCCCGCAAGCTCGGCCTTGGCCTGTCCAAGGACCGGCTGGCCGAACTGACCCGCGAAGACCCGGCGTTCAAAGGGCCTGGCGGAACCTTCGACAGGCGAACCTTCGAGTACCTGCTCCGGCAGATCGGCATGCGGCCGGAGGACTATCTGAAAAACCGCGCCCAGGTGGCGGTCCGCCAGCAGATCGTCGAGGCGGTTTCGGATGGCCTCAAAGCCCCGGATACATTCTTCAAGGCGGTCGCGCTCTATCGCGGCGAAGATCGCACAATCGACTACCTGACCTTGCCGAAATCGCTGGTCGAACCGATAGAAGCGCCGTCCGACAGCGTGCTTTCGGCCTATTTCGGGGAGAACAAGAAAACCTACGCCGCGCCCGAATACCGTAAGTTCTCCTATGTCAGGCTCGAACCGGAAGACATCATGGATTTGAGCGCAGTGACCGATCAACAGGTCAGCGACGACTACAACAAGAACAAGGCGCGCTACACCACGCCCGAGATGCGCACCATCGAGCAGCTTGTGTTCAAGACGCCTGATGCTGCCAAGGCGGCGCTCGATTCGCTCAGGACCGGCGCGACCTTCGACAAGATCGTCGCCGCCGAAGGCAAGACGCCGGCCGACACCCTGCTCGGCACGCTGGCCAAGGACAAGATCGCCGACAAGGCGGTTGCCGATGCTGCCTTCAAGCTCAACGCCAATGAAGTCAGCCCGGTCGTACAGGGCGCCTTTGGCCCCGTTCTGCTGCGCGTCACCGAGATCAAGCCCGAAGTGGTGAAGCCGCTGGCCGAAGTGTCCGAGCAGATCCGCAAGGATCTGGCACTGGGCGAGGCAAGCCGCATCTTGCTGGACGTGCACGACAATTACGAGGATACGCGCGCCTCCGGCAGTTCGCTCGCTGAGGCAGCTGCCAAATTGAAGCTGAAGGTCGTTACCATCGACGCCATCGACCGCACCGGCCGAAGGCCGGATGAAAGCATCGTCAAAGACCTGCCGGAATCGCCGGCGCTCATCAAGGCGGTGTTCGAATCCGAACCCGGAACCGACAATGAAGGCCTCACCACCGCCGATAACGGCTTCGTCTTCTACGACGTGAGCGCGATCACGCCGGCCCGCGACCGCACGCTGGACGAAGTCCGCCAGAAGGTCGTGGCCGACTGGACCGCGGCGGAGACTACCAAACGGCTTACCGCAAAGGCACAAGAGCTCGAGAAGCGTCTCAAGGCCGGCGCCACGCTCGAGGTGATCGCCGGTGAGCTCAAGCTCGAAAAGCAGACCAAGCGCGGCGTCAAGCGCGATGCTGACGACGTCGATTTCGGCAAGGAAGGGGCCGCCGCGATGTTCGGCGTCGGCGAAGGCGGCACCGGGCTAATCCCCTCGCCCACAGGCGACGGACAGATCCTGTTCAAGGTTGCCGAGGTATTCGAGCCCGCCGGGGCCGACGCCAACTCAGTACCCCAGGACGCGCAGAAATCCTTCACCTCCGGTATGTCCGACGACCTGCTCGACCAGTTGGTGGCGCAGTTGCAGACGCAATATGACGTCCGCATCGATCAGACGGCCGTAACCCAAGCCCTGGCCAGATGAGCGCGCTGAAGATCCACATCGCCAAGGTCGCCGCCGGTAGCGCTCTTTCCTTCGAGGAGGCGCGCGAGGCCTTCGACATCATCATGTCCGGTGACGCCACCCCCGGCCAGATCGGCGGCTTCCTGATGGCATTGCGGGTGCGCGGTGAGACCGTCAGCGAGATCGCCGGCGCCGTCGCCACCATGCGCGCCAAGATGCTGCGCGTCGAAGCCCCCGAGGGCGCCATCGACATTGTCGGCACCGGCGGCGACAATTCGCACAGCGTCAACATTTCGACCGCATCCGCCTTCGTCACCGCCGGCAGCGGCGTGCCCGTCGCCAAGCACGGCAATCGCGGACTGTCCTCGCTGACCGGCGCCGCCGATGTTCTGATCGCGTTGGGCGTCAAGATCGACATCCCTCCGGAGACGATCGGCCGCTGCATCCACGAGGCCGGAGTTGGCTTCATGTTCGCGCCGGCGCACCACCCGGCGATGAAGCATGTCGGCCCGACCCGGGTCGAGCTCGGCACCCGCACCATCTTCAACCTGCTGGGTCCGCTTTCCAATCCGGCCAGTGTCAGACGGCAGATGGTCGGCGTGTTCCTGCCCGAATGGATCATGCCGGTGGCAGAAACGTTGAAGGAGCTTGGTGCCGACCATGCCTGGGTCGTCCATGGCGACGGTTATGACGAGATCACCACCACCGGCGAGACGCAGGTCGCCGAATTGGCCGGCGGCGAGATCCGCAGCTTTGTGCTGACCCCGGAAGCGGTCGGGCTGAAGCGTCACACCAAGGACGAGTTGCGCGGCGGCGACGCCGCCCACAATGCCCAGGCACTGCGCGACATGCTGGGCGGCGCCGCCGGCGCCTTTCGCGACACGGTGCTGATGAATGCCGGCGCCGGGCTGGTGGTGGCCGGCAAGGCGACGACACTTGCCGACGGCATGGTGACGGCGGCGCAGGCCATCGACAGCGGCCGCGCGCTGAAAGTGCTCGACAGGCTGGTCGAGATTTCGAACGGTTAGAACTATGTCCGACATCCTGCGCAAGATCGAGGCTTACAAGCGCGACGAGATCGCGGCGGCCAAGGCGCAAGTGCCGTTTGCCGAGATCAAGGCACGGGCAACGGACGCCGAAGCGCCGCGCGGCTTTCTTTCCGCCCTTGAAGCAAAGCGCCAATCCGGCAGGTTCGCGCTGATTGCCGAAATCAAGAAGGCTAGCCCATCCAAAGGCCTGATCCGCGCCGATTTCGATCCGCCGGCGCTGGCCAGGGCCTATGCGGAAGGCGGTGCCGCCTGTCTTTCGGTGCTGACCGACGCACCCTCTTTCCAGGGGGCGCCCGCGTTCCTCAGCGATGCGCGCGCTGCCGTCGAGTTGCCTGCCTTGCGCAAGGATTTCCTGTTCGATCCCTATCAGGTCTACGAGGCCAGGGCATGGGGCGCCGATGCCATACTGATCATCATGGCCAGCGTCGACGACGCGTTGGCAAGAGAACTCGAAGCGACAGCTTTCGGGCTCGGCATGGACGCGCTGGTCGAAGTGCATGACGAGGCTGAGATGGAACGCGCGCTGCAGCTGTCGTCGCGGCTGATCGGTATCAACAACCGCAATCTCCGGACCTTCGAAACCAGCCTCGAGAC
Organism: Mesorhizobium sp. M0189; assembly: GCF_040322135.1. Taxonomy (NCBI): domain Bacteria; kingdom Pseudomonadati; phylum Pseudomonadota; class Alphaproteobacteria; order Hyphomicrobiales; family Phyllobacteriaceae; genus Mesorhizobium; species Mesorhizobium sp. M0189. Next base: position 462,163 of record NZ_JAMYSW010000001.1, on the reverse strand, counting down.
CTCGGAACGGCTGGTCGCGATGGTGCCCGCCGACCGCCTTCTGGTCAGCGAGAGCGGTATCTTTTCGCATGACGATTGCCGCCGGCTGGAGCGGAGCGGCATCGCCACTTTTCTGGTCGGTGAGAGCCTGATGCGTCAACAGGACGTGGCCGCTGCAACGCGCCTGCTTTTGACGGGCAAGGCGCCGGCAGAGGCGATCTGAGGATGGCGGCCGCCCTCACCCATCTTGGCGCGCGCGGCGAAGCCAACATGGTCGATGTCGGCGACAAGGCTGAGACGGTGCGCACGGCAGTCGCGGAGGGCTTCGTGTCGATGCGGCCCGAGACGCTGGACATGATCCTCGCCGGCGATGCCAAGAAGGGCGACGTGCTCGGTACCGCGCGTATCGCCGGCATCATGGCGGCCAAGAAGACGCATGAACTGATCCCGCTCTGCCATCCACTGCTGCTGACCAGGATATCTGTCGATATCGAGCCGGACGCAGCTTTGCCCGGCCTGAAGGTCACAGCATTGACCCGCGTCACGGGCAAAACCGGCGTTGAGATGGAGGCCCTGAGCGCCGTCTCGGTCGCTTGCCTGACCATCTACGACATGGCCAAGGCGGTCGACCGCGCCATGGTCATCTCCGGTATCAGGCTGGTTGAAAAGACCGGCGGCAAATCCGGCGACTACAAGATCACCGAAGATGGGGTCACCGAGGCAGGCCGCTGATGGCGCTGGTCCCAGTTGCTGAGGCGCTCGAGCGCCTGTTGGACGGCGCAGCTGCACTGCAGGGCGAACGCGTCGCGCTGCTGGATGCCGCCGACCGCGTGCTGGCGGAGCCGGTTGTGGCGCTCCGCACTCAGCCGCCGTTCAACGCCTCCGCCATGGACGGCTATGCCGTGCGGGCGGCTGATATCGCGTCCTTACCAGCAAAGCTTTCGGTGGTCGGCATGGCGCCGGCCGGAAGCGGCTTTGCCGGGACGGTGCAGCAGGGGCAGGCCGTCCGTATCTTCACCGGCGCGCCGCTTCCCGAAGGCGCCGACACCATCGTCATCCAGGAGAACGTCCGCGATCTCGGCCGCGGTGTCGTCGAAGTGACGGAGCCGACGGTGCAGGGGCGAAACATCCGCCGCCTCGGGCTCGATTTCGCCAAAGGCGACGTCCTGCTGCACAAAGGCCGCCTGCTCGACCCGGCGGCCTTGTCGCTGGCGGCATCGGCCAACCACCCCGAGGTCGGCGTGGTCAAAAGGCCGTTGGTCGCCATCATCGCCACCGGCGACGAATTGCTGCCGCCGGGCAGCGAGCTTGGCCCCGACCAGATCATCTCCTCCAACGCCTATGGTGTCGCCGCCGCCGCACAGTCGGTCCGTGCGCGAGTGCTCGACCTTGGCATCGCGCCGGACCGCAGGGAGGCGATCGCTGCGCTGGTGGAAAAGGCCGTGAAGGCTGGCGCGAACGTCATCGTCACGCTGGGCGGTGCCTCGGTCGGTGACCACGATTTCGTCCATGACGTGCTGACCGGGCAAGGCATGACTCTCGATTTCTGGAAGATCGCCATGCGGCCGGGCAAGCCGCTGATGTTCGGGCGGCTGGGCGACATTCGCTGCATCGGCTTGCCCGGCAATCCGGTGGCGAGCCTGGTCTGCACCCAGCTCTTCCTGAAGCCGCTGCTGGCGCGGCTCGGCGGCCGCGCCTTTCAGCAGGATATGCGTGAGGCACGGCTCGGCGCTGCCATGCCGGCCAACGATCTCAGGCAGGATTATGTGCGGGCTGTTGTCAGCGCTGACGCCGGCACGCTCGTGGCGACGCCGTTCAGCATCCAGGATTCCTCGATGCTGAAAATGCTGGCCGATGCCAACGGGCTGATCGTCCGTGCGCCGTTCACGCCCGCCGCGGCGGCGGGCGCCGCTTGCGACGTGCTGATGCTACGCTGAACCTGCCTCACTCCGAGATCAAGGTCCGGGTCAGCGGATGGTCTGGATCGGCCAAACCGTCGATGATGTTGAAATGATGCCGGTCAGGCTCGACCACCGAACTGGTCGCGGCACCCAGGCCGATCCAGATGTTGGCCAGCAACGCGCTCTGGCGCAGGAATTCGGCGCGCTCGCCGCCGCCGGCCCAGCAGGTCAGGCGGGCCTTGTCCATCGGGCGCAGCAGCACCGGGCTTTCGGCCTGCGCCTCGGCCTCATCGATCGCCAGCGTCTCGTTCATGCCGGTGCGCATGATCGGGCGCAAATCGTGCACACCCGAGATCGATACGACATGGCGAATGCGCCGGACAACTTCGGGCGCCAGCGGCGTCGTCGTCGTAACCATCCGGCTAACAAGATGGCCACCGGCCGAGTGTCCGGTCAGCATCAGCGGCCCTGCGACCATCCCCGCCGCCTTGCCGATCGCCGCGCCGACTTCCTTGACGATGCCGCCAATGCGCATCTGCGGACAGAGCGTGTAGGACGGCATCGCCACGGCATAGCCGCGATCAACAGCGCCAGCGGCAAGATGCGACCAGAAACTCTTGTCGAATGCCATCCAGTAGCCGCCATGGACGAACACCACGAGCCCCTTGGGCTTGGTGGCCGGCAGGAAAAGATCGAGCCGGTTGCGTGGGCCATGGCCATAGGCCATGTCGAGCCGCGCCCGGCCCTCGGTCGAAAGCACGTCGCGAAAAACCCGCGCGGGCTCGACCCAGGCCGCCGGCCAGCGATCGCTGCCGGCTATGTTGGCGCCGTTGGCATAGGCGTTGTCCCAATCGGCAATGTGACGTTCGAACACCCTGCGCCCTCCCCTGGCAATATGGCCTTGCAACGAGCGTGAGCATCGCGCGGCGCGTCGTCGCCAGCCTCACGATTCCAGCTCTCGCATCAATCTCAAGTGACAGCCGCCTTGATGGCGAAGCGCGCATCCTTCCACGCACCGGTGCGCAGGATGTCCTCAAGCACTTCGACGGCCTGCCAGACATCGGCATAGCCGACATAGAGCGGGGTGAAGCCGAAGCGCATGGTCGATGGCGCGCGAAAATCGCCGATCACGCCACGTTCGATCAGCGCGCGCATGATCTGGTAGCCATGCTCGTGCATGAATGAAATCTGGCTGCCGCGTTTTTCCCCGTCGCGCGTGCTTTCGAGCGTTAGCCCGTAAGTGCCGCACTTTGCCTCGACGAGCTCGATGAACAGATCAGCCAGCGCGATGCTCTTCTTGCGCACCGCCGTCATGTCGACATCGTTCCAGATGTCGAGCGCGCCCTTCAGCGTGCGCATCGACAGGACCGGCTGGGTGCCGCACAGAAACCGGCGGATGCCGGTGCCGGCCGCATAGCCTGGCTCGAAGGCGAAGGGCCGTGCATGGCCCCACCAGCCGGTGAGCGGCTGCTGGATGTCGGCAAGATGCCGCTCAGCCGCATAGATGAAGGCAGGCGCGCCCGGTCCGCCATTCAGATATTTGTAGGTGCAGCCAACGGCAAAATCGGCGTTTGCCGTGTCGAGCTCGACTGGCATCGCACCGGCGGTGTGGCAGAGATCCCAGACGATCATCGCCCCGGCTTCCTGGGCCCTGCGCGTCAGCGCCGGCATGTCGCGCAGTTCGCCCGACTTGTAGTTGACGTGGTTGACCAGCACCACGGCGGTGCGTTCGTCGATCAGCTCTTCGATGCTCGGCGCGTCGACCCCCGAGAGGCGCAGCAGCGTATCTTTTCGCGTCGAAACCACACCCTCAGCCATGTAGAGGTCTGTCGGAAAACTGTCGCCCTCGGCGACGATGACCTGCCGCTCCGGCCGCATGGCCATGGCGGCGTGCAGCAGCTTGTAGATGTTGACCGATGTCGTGTCGCAGACCACCGTCTGGCCGGCCGCGGCACCGATCAGGCGCCCGAGCTGGTCGCCAAGTTCGAGCGGCATGTTGAACCAGCCGGCCGTGTTCCAGGCGCGGATGAGATCATGCGCCCATTCTTCGGTCACTGCCTTGCTCAATTCATCGAAAGCGGCACGCGAAGCGGCCCCTAGCGAATTGCCGTCGAGATAGATCACTCCTTGCGGCAGCACAAAGCGGTCGCGCATCGCGCGCAGCGGATCTGCAGCATCCATCGCCCTTATGGCCACGAGATCGGGAATTCCTGTCATGATTTGTCTGCTCCCCAAGATTCACCGCAACGCCGGACACGCATCGACGGCATCCATCGGTCACGAGCGGTTCTCCATTACCTGGTATCGCGCAGCAAGGCTCCACCGGCGACAAGTTGCCTGACCATGCGGTGGAAACCAGGAGCCAAGCCAACCCAAGGTTGGCGTTTTGAGTTCGTTTCGTTCACGGTGCATTGACCAAACCGCACAGTCGATACGGCTTCAATTCCGTGCCCCTTTGCCGGCTGACGGCCGATACCAGTGCCGCCTTCTGGAAACCCAGAGGCCGCAAACGAAAGCAGAATCAAGGCGATGAGGCCCGCGGCGGTGAAAATGCAGCGTCCCGGTTTGGCGAGTGGTATCGTTACCCGAGCCCTAACACATTCATTAAACTTTAAACAGTTGCGGAACACAACTGGAACAGATAGTGTTTGTTCTGGGTTTGTTTTTCTGATTCTGTTGGGGGTCGCTATGCTGACACGCAAACAACACGAACTGCTTATGTTCATCCACGAAAGGCTGAAGGAAAGCGGTATCCCGCCCTCCTTCGACGAGATGAAGGAAGCGCTCGACCTGGCTTCCAAATCGGGAATCCACCGGCTGATTACGGCGCTGGAGGAGCGCGGCTTCATTCGCCGTTTGCCCAACAGGGCCCGTGCGCTGGAGGTGCTGCGCCTGCCCGATTCGATCGCCCCCGGCCTCAATGCGGCACGCAAGTTCTCGCCGAGTGTCATCCAGGGCAGTCTTGGGCAAGGTCCTCGGCAAGGCAAGCCGACATCGTCGCGCGTCCCTGCAGCCGGCAATGACGACGATGTCGTCGCCGCCGTGTCTATCCCGGTGATGGGCCGCATCGCCGCTGGTGTGCCGATCGATGCCATCCAGCACCAGACGCATTCGATCTCGGTGCCGCCGGACATGATCATGGGCGGCGAGCATTATGCGCTCGAGGTCAAAGGCGATTCGATGATCGAGGCTGGCATTTTCGACGGCGACACGGTGATCATCCGCAATGCCGATACGGCGAGCCCCGGTGAGATCGTGGTGGCACTGGTCGACGAGGAAGAAGCGACGCTGAAGCGGTTCCGCCGCAAGGGCGCCTCGATCGCCCTGGAAGCCGCCAATCCGGCCTACGAGACGCGCATCTTCGGACCAGACAGGGTCAAGGTGCAGGGCAAGCTCGTTGGGCTGATCCGCCGCTACTGAGCTGCGCCCTTGGCGCCGGCTTTTGGCTTGTCGGCTCTGCGGTATGGCGGCATGCCCCGCGCCGCGCGTGAAAATTTCCGCTGCACGTGCCAGGGCCGGTATGATTTTTCGACGGCGAAGCGGATTTCGGCGCGTGTTGCCGCTTGTGGATCGAAATAGACGGCCGCACTTCCCGCGCGCGCCAGTTGCCGTTTGGTGACGACGAGGACCAGCCGGTCGTAGTAGCAGGGATTATGGGCGGTGGCGTCGTCGATGACGATCAAGCTGGCAAAGGCGCAGGCTGGCCGTGCAGTATCGCGGTCATTGGCTAGCGCGATGATCGCGCCGGATGGATGCCTGGCAAGGCAGAGACCGTCCGTGCAAATGAACGGCATGCCCGGCGGTAAGTCGGCCGGATCGGCAATGTCGAATTGCGGATCGTTCTTTCCAGGTGTTTCCGGCGCGACGATAGCCTCTGATGTGAGCGCGCGTTTCCAGTTGTCGATGGTGAACTCATTCGGGCGTGCCCGGTTGACCGCGAGTTCACCGCTGCCGATCGGCAGCGCGACGAGCCGTGCGTCCTCCGAGATCAATACATCGGGTACGCGCGTCTGCGTTGTCGTTAGCAAGCCGGCGAGCGCAAAAGGAAGGGCCACGAGCCGCAACCAGGTCGTCGCCATGCTGGCAATGACGAGGGCGATCGTCACCAAAAGGACAGATCTCAGCGAAATCAGCCCGACCGCATCGATCGGCGAGCGCTCGGAGATCCACCCGGACAGGGCGATCATCGCCGTCAGCCCCTTGCCCATCACGTAGAGGAAAGGCCCATCCGCGCCGAACGGCATCGCCAGCGCACTGAGGACGGCGAAGGGCATGACGACCAGTGAGACGATAGGCATGATGGCCAGATTGGCGAACAGGCTGAGCGGCGCCACGCGCTGGAAATGCCATATGGCGAAAAGCGCCGTGGCGCTCCCTGCAATGATCGAGGTCATCGCCAGGCCGCCCATGCCCATCAGTACCTTTCTAGTGGCAAAGCGTAGCGGCGACCGCCGGGGCGGCGGCGTGGTGGCCCCGCCGGCGCGGTAATCGGACCAGCCTGCATAGGCGCCGACAAGGGCCGCCGTCGCGGCGAAGGACATCTGGAAGCTCGGACCGACCACCTCGTGCGGCGACACCAGAATGACCGCGATGGCCGAGATCGCCAGGTTGCGCATGGTGAGCGCGGCCCGGTCGAACAGCACGGCGATAAGCATCACCGCCAACATGATGAAGCTGCGTTCGGCCGCCACCACAATGCCGGAAAAGACGAGGTAGGCCGCAATCGAAAAAAGCGCGGCGGCCGCCGCGTATTTCTTGACCGGCCGTCGCGATGAGAAATCGGGAAACAGCGCAAAGGCGCCGCGCAGCAGCGCCATAATGGTGCCGGCGACCAACGCCATATGCAGCCCCGAGATGGAGATGATGTGGTAGATGCCGGTACGCCGCATCGCTTCGTTGATCTCCTCGGGAATGCCGGCGCGCACGCCGACGATCAGCGCAGCAGCAATCTCGCCCTCGGCGCCGCCGATGCGGCTGCGGATATGGTCGGCGATGGATTCGCGCGCGTCTTCGATCGCGGAAGAAAGCCGCGCGGCAAACGGCATGCTGCCCGACGACACGACTTTCGGATTGCCGAGAAAAAAGCCGCTGCCGCCGATACCGGCAAAATAGCTGTCGAAGGAGAAATCATAGCTGTCGGGCCGCACCGGCCCGGTCGGCGGCAGCAGCCGCACATAGCCGGCGATCTCGGAACCGGCGGTCAGCTCAGCCGGTATTTTCATCGCCGAAACGCGGACCCGTTCCGGCATGTAGCGCAGTGTCGGCCTGGCGGTTGAGATCACATCGATCGTCAGCCTGATGCGGCCGCTCGCCATGGGCTCGAACGATACGACGCGACCCGTGAGGCGCGTCGAGATTTCGGAACCGAGCATATGCGTTCCGACACGCCAGGTCTCGACCTTGGCGGCAAGCACGCCAAGCGCGCAGAGCAACGCCGCCATGAAGCACAGGCGGGTTCTGGGCCACGACCGCGAGGCGACGGCACAGAGGGCTGCCAAGGCGACGATTGCGATCGGCTGTGGAAAGGCCGGCTCCACCGCCAGCGCAAAATATACGATCACCCCGCATGCGAGGAACACCGGCACCAGCAGGAAGGCGACCCCACGGTCGAGCTCCAGGCCGACCGCCGAGGTTACGCCGTTGCGGATACGGGACGGTGACGGGAGGCGGAAACGCCGGCGTAGGCGCACGATGGGCTCGGCCGCGGGCACGAGAACCGTTGCTGGGTCGCTCGCCGGCAGCGACGGGGCATCAAAGCGTGGAACCGGCAGCAATGCCGGTGCCGGCAGGACAGGCACGGGCGCGGCAAACAGCAAGCGTTCGCTGACGCCGCTGCCAACGTCCTCGCCCTCGCCCGCACCACGGCCTCGCACAGCCATCGGGTCTGCCCCTTGCGCCCTCGACCTCCTATGCTACATGAACGCGCAACGCGCGAAAGTCCGCAAACCCACTTCCTTCGCCTGCCTGAGAGTTCCATGCCCGACAAGGTCGTCACCCGTTTTGCCCCCTCGCCCACCGGCTATCTGCATATTGGCGGGGCGCGCACGGCGCTGTTCAACTGGCTGTATGCCAAGCACACAGCCGGCACGATGCTGCTGCGCATCGAGGACACCGACCGCGAGCGTTCCACCGATGCGGCAACCGCGGCCATCCTCGACGGGCTTTCCTGGCTTGGCCTGACATGGGACGGTGAGCCGGTGTCGCAGTTCGAGCGTGCGCCGCGCCATCGCGAGGTGGCCGAGGAACTCGTTCGCATGGGCAAGGCCTATTATTGTTACGCGACGCCTGCCGAGTTGGAGGCAATGCGCGAGAGCGCACGAGCCAAGGGGCTGCCTCCCCGCTATGACGGCCGCTGGCGCGACCGCGACCCCTCCGAGGCGCCGGCCGGCGCCAAGGGGGCGATCCGCATCAAGGCGCCGACAGACGGCGAGACGGTTGTGCATGACCGCGTCCAGGGCGACGTGCGCTTTCCCAACAAGGATCTCGACGATTTCATTATTCTGCGCTCGGACGGCAACCCGACCTACATGCATGCCGTCGTCGTCGACGATCACGACATGGGCGTCACCCACATCATCCGCGGCGACGACCATTTGACCAACGCCGCCCGCCAGACGGTGATCTACCATGCCATGGGGTGGGAGGTGCCGTCGATGTCGCATATCCCGCTGATCCACGGTGCCGACGGCGCCAAGCTGTCGAAACGGCACGGTGCGCTCGGCGTCGAGGCCTATCGCGCCATGGGCTACCTGCCGGAGGCGCTGCTCAATTATCTGGCGAGGCTTGGCTGGAGCCACGGCGACGATGAGATCATGTCGATCGCCAACATGATCGCATGGTTCGACATTGGCGACGTCAACAAGGGCGCCGCCCGTTTCGACTTCGCCAAGCTCGAGGCGCTGAACGGCGTGCACATGCGCCGCATGAACGACGCGGCGCTGCTCGACATCTTCATCGCCACTCTGCCCTATCTCGACGGCGGTCCGGCGATCGCAGCTAGCCTCGACGACAGACGCAAGGCGCAATTGCTTGCCGCTTTGCCAGGCCTGAAGGAGCGCGCCAAGACGCTGGTCGAACTTGTTGAAGGGGCTGCATTCCTGTTCGTCGAGCGGCCGATGCCGGTCGACGAGAAGGCGGCGGCGCTGCTCAGCGGTGAGGCGCGCGCGATCCTGCGGGGCGCTCATGCGGCACTGGCCACGATTTCGGACTGGTCTGCCGCCTCGGCGGAAGCCGCGATCCGCGACTATGCGCAGGCCGGCGGCCACAAACTCGGCGCCGTGGCCCAACCTCTGCGCGCCGCGCTCACCGGCAAAAGCACCTCGCCCGGCGTCTTCGATGTGCTGGCCGTGCTTGGCCGCGAGGAAGGCCTGGCGCGGATTGCCGATCAAATCGATTAGGAAACTGGCCCAAGAAGATTGGCATTGAAAGGTGTGTTTCGCAGTGCAACATTGGGTCTTGGCCTAATCTGGCGCGCAGATTCAATTGCGGGCGCAAATGTGCGTATTCCGATGCTTTTGACGTGTTGGGTTCAATGTTTTGCCGTTGCCGCCTGAGGAAACAAAAAGGAGTTTGCTATGACCGAACCTGCGACAAAGATGGAATTTGGCGGCAAAACCCAGGCGTCGACGGCAAAACTGGAACTCGACGGCAAAACCCATGAATTCAAGATACGAAGTGGTTCGGTAGGACCTGATGTCATCGACATCGGTTCGCTCTACAGCACCACCGGCGTATTTACCTACGATCCCGGTTTTACGTCGACGGCGAGCTGCGAATCGGAAATCACCTTCATCGATGGCGATGCCGGTATTCTCTTGCACCGCGGCTACCCGATCGACCAGCTGGCCGAGCACGGCGACTTCCTCGAAGTCTGCTATCTCTTGCTCTACGGAGAACTACCGACCAAGGCGCAGAAGGACGATTTCGACTACCGGGTGACGCGCCACACCATGGTGCATGAGCAGATGTCGCGCTTCTTCACCGGCTTCCGCCGCGATGCGCATCCGATGGCGGTGATGTGCGGCGTGGTCGGCGCGCTGTCGGCCTTCTATCACGATTCCACCGATATCTCGGACCCTTATCAGCGCATGGTCGCCTCGATGCGGCTGATCGCCAAGATGCCGACGATCGCGGCGATGGCGTATAAATACCACATCGGCCAGCCGTTCATTTATCCGAAGAACGAACTGAATTTCGCAGCCAACTTCCTGCATATGTGCTTCGCCGTGCCTTGCGAGGAATACAAGATCAATCCGGTGCTGGCGCGCGCGATGGAGCGCATCTTCATCCTGCACGCCGACCACGAGCAGAACGCCTCGACCTCGACCGTCCGCCTCGCCGGCTCGTCGGGCGCCAATCCCTTTGCCTGTATCGCTGCCGGCATCGCCTGCCTGTGGGGTCCTGCACATGGCGGAGCCAACGAGGCAGCCCTGAACATGTTGGGCGAGATCGGCCATGTCGATCACATCCCGGAATTCATTGCGCGCGCCAAGGATAAGAACGATCCGTTCCGATTGATGGGCTTTGGCCACCGCGTTTATAAGAACTACGATCCGCGCGCCAAGATCATGCAGAAGACCGCGCACGAAGTCCTGGGCGAGCTCGGCATCAAGGACGATCCGCTGCTCGACATCGCCATGGAGCTGGAAAAGATCGCGCTGACCGATTCCTATTTCATCGAGAAGAAGCTCTACCCCAACGTCGATTTCTATTCCGGCATCACGCTGAAGGCGCTGGGCTTCCCCACTACCCTGTTCACCGTGCTGTTCGCGGTTGCCCGCACCGTCGGCTGGATCGCGCAGTGGAAAGAGATGATCGAGGACCCGCACCAGAAGATCGGCCGTCCGCGCCAGCTTTATACCGGTGCGCCGGAACGGGATTACGTGCCGATCGCGAAGCGGTGAAGGTAGCGAGTAGCGAGTAGCGAGTAGCGAGTAGCGAGTAGCGAGTAGTAGCTGAAGCAGCTTGGCTGTTACGGCCAGCACCATTTCCTATTCGCTACTCACTACTCGCTCACTTCCTCACCATGCCCATCACCACCCCCGCCGCCATCTCGCCTGACGGCTTGTCGGTTGCCATACGCCCGGCGATGTCGGCAAAACCGTCCTTCTGCCAGGCGCGGTAGGCGGTATCGGAGAATAGCGCCTCCAGCTGGCGCGCCAGATAATGCGGACGCACATATTGGTTGTAGTGTTCCGGCACGACCGGCCGGTCGGCGATGAGATTGGGCAAGGCTGCGCTCCAAACTTTGATCAGTCCCTGCGCCATGCGCATGACCGGATCGAGCCGGTAGCAGGAGATCATCGGCACGCCCGCCAGTGCCAGTTCCAGCGATACCGTCCCCGACGCGATCAGCGCCGCATCGGCCTTGCCGAAGGTCTGCCATTTGCGTTCGGCATCAAGGATGATCTCCGGCTTCTCGTTCCAGCTCGCGACCGAGGTCCTGACCAGGTCGGCGACGTGCGGCACCGTCGGCAACAGCAAGCGCAAGCGGTGCCCGCGCGCCCGCAGGATCGATACCGTTTCGCCGAACGGCCCGACCAGGCGCCGCACCTCGCCGCGACGCGAACCGGGCAATACAAGCAACGTTTTCACACGGTCGGCGGAGAGGTCACGCGGCTGCGCCTGCGCCCTGGCGGCACTGACTATGCCCGGATCGTGTGCAAGGCGATGCCCGACATAGGTGCCGGGCGGCCCGCCCAGGCGAGCGAGTTCCTTCACCTCGAACGGCAGGATACAAAGAATGTGATCGACATATGGCTTCATCGCCGCCGCCCTGCCCGGCCGCCAAGCCCATACGCTCGGGCAGACATAGTGGACGATCGGGATCGTCGGATCGGCGGCGCGCACCTTCTTGGCGACGCGCAGCGAGAAATCCGGACTGTCGATGGTGATAAGGCAGTCGGGCTTTTCATCGACAATCGCGTTTGCCGTCTGGCCGATCCGCCGCATCAGGCGCGGCAGGTCGCGCAGGATAGCGCTAAGCCCCATCAGCGCGATCTCGCTGCCGTCGAACAATGGCGCCAAACCGAGCGCCTGCAAATGGCGGCCGCCGATGCCTACGAGCCGAACTTCGCGCCCGGTCATGCGCTTTAACGCCTGCACGAGGTCGGCGCCAAGCAGGTCGCCGGACTCCTCGCCGGCGACGACGGCTATCTTCAACGGCTGCTCATTCGCCATGCGCCGGCTCCGCAGCAGGCAGGCCGATCACGAACAGGCCGAGTGCATTGGCACGCCCGATGGTGGCAGGACCTTCGAGCACCAGCGAGCGGCCGGCTTCGACGGCAATGCCGGCCAGTCCGGCGGCATGCGCCGCCTCGACGGTCAGCGGGCCAATGGAGGGCAGATCGGCACGCAGTTCCTGACCGGGCTTGGCGCATTTGACCAAAACACCACGGCTCCTGCCAGCCAGCCTGCCGTGCCCGCGCAATTGTTTTGTCCGCTCGAGCAGCCCGTCTGTGCCCTCGACGCCTTCCAGCGCGATGGCGCGGCCACCAACCGCAACAGCCGCCTGGCCAATATCCAGCGCGCCGATAGCTTTTGCTGCAGCGTGCGCCGCCTCGATGTCGCGCCAGTCGGATTTGCGTGGCGCCATCTTGGTCAGCGGGCCTTCAGCGGCGACCAGTTCCGGCACGATCTCGTGAGCGCCGACAACCTTGATGCCGCTGCGCTCGATCCTGCGCACGAACAGTTTCAGCACCGTATCGTCCCCCCGGGTTACACCGACGAGAAGGCTGGGTAGCCAGGCGAGCAGGCCCAAATTGAGGCGCATGGCGCTCAGCCTGGGGCGGCGCGTAATATGTCCCGCGGTCACCAGATGCGTAACGTGATGCCGCTTGAGCATCGGCAGCAGCGAGCCGACGTCCTCCAGCCTCAAGCTTGCCTGCTCATAGGGCTCGAAATCGACTATGCGGTCGACCTCGCCCGCCGCCATGACGACGAAGGGAGGTTTGCCTTGCCGGGCGAGCGCTCGGGCAATTTCGACCGGGAGACTGCCGCCGCCGGCGATGATGCCGACCTTGGCATCTGGCGCGAGATCAAGGCCCTTTCCGGCAGCCTCAATCTTCGTCATCTGCCCTCAGTCTTCATCATCGGTATCGTCGCCGTCGCCACCTTTGAGCGACGGCACGGCATAGTGCCGCTTGCCGCGGCCAGCGATGAAATCGACGATCTTCATGGCCGTCGGCGACGAGGCGAATTCCGCCTTGGCGAACTCGATGTTTTCGCCGACGGTCCGAGAGCGATCGAAGATCGTGTTGTAGGCTTTGCGCAGCAAGTGGATCTCGGAACGCGGCAGGCCGGCGCGCTTCAGGCCAATGATGTTGAGGCCGCGAAGGCTGGCACGGTTGCCAACGGCGATGGCGTAGGGAATGACGTCGCCGACGATCGCCGAGCAACCGCCGAGAAAGGCGTTATCGCCGATGCGGACAAACTGATGAACCGCGGTAAGGCCGCCGATGTAGACATTGTCACCGACTTCGCAATGCCCGCCTAACGTCGCTTGATTGGCGAAGGTGGCGTTCCTGCCGACCACGCAGTCATGTGCAATGTGGGCATAGGCGAGGAAATTGCCGTTGTCGCCGATCGTCGTTTCGCCGCGGCTGGAATCGGTGCCGAGATGCATGGTGACGCCTTCGCGGATCGCGCAGTTCTCGCCGATCACCAGCGTGGTACGGCCGCCCTTGTGCTTGGTGTTCTGCGGCGGCCCGCCCAGTATCGCCATCGGATAGACCTTGGTCGATGCACCGATGGTGGTCGCGCCCATCACCGACACATGGCTGACCAGTTCGACACGGTCGCCGATCACGGCGTCGGGGCCGACGTAGCAGAAGGGTCCGATGCGGGCGCCTTCGCCGATTTGGGCGCCTGCCTCGATGACCGACGATGGATGGATGACTGTCTGGATTTTCATTAGCATTCGTTTGTCAGCCGCTTGCGACCATCATTGCCGAGATCTCGGCTTCCGCCGCCTTGGTGCCATCGACGAGGGCCTCGCAGGCGAATTTGAGAAGATTGCCGCGTTTCTTGATTTTCTTCACATGAATTTTCAATTGGTCGCCTGGAACGACCGGCTTGCGGAACTTGGCGTTGTCGATGGTCAGGAAATAAACCAGCGACGGCTTTTCCGTACCGAGGCTGCGGATGCAGATGGCGCCGGCCGTCTGCGCCATCGCCTCGATGATGAGCACGCCGGGCATGACCGGCTGGTCGGGGAAATGACCTTGGAAATGCGGCTCGTTTATGGTGACGTTCTTGATGCCGATGGCGGATTCGTCGCCATCTATGTCGACAATGCGGTCGATCATCAAGAACGGATAGCGGTGCGGCAGGAGCTTCATCAGCCGCATTATGTCAACCGCTTCGAGCGTCGCCGCTGCGATCTCAGCCATTTCCCCCCTCACCCTGTTTGCGCGTCCGTGCAAGTCTGCGCAAGGCCGCTATCTCGCGCATGGCTTCCGCCATCGGCTGCGCCGGATATCCTCCCCAAATCTCACCTGCAGGCACATTGCTCATAAACCCGCTTCTTGCGGCAAGCTTGGCCCCGGACCCGATGGTCAAATGATCCGCAAGGCCGACGCCGCCACCCATGGTGACGTTGTCGCCTACCGTCACGGAACCGGAAATACCCGAAAGCCCGGCTATAATGCAATTGCGGCCGATGCGAACGTTGTGGGCGATCTGCACCAGATTGTCGATCTTGGTGCCCTGGCCGATGATCGTGTCGGACATGGCGCCGCGATCGACGGTCGTATTCGAGCCGATCTCGACGTCGTCCTGAATGATGACGCGGCCGATCTGCGGAACCCGCTCCGGACCCTTGGCGCCGGCAACGAAACCGAAGCCATCCTGGCCGATCCTGGCACCGCCATGGATGATGACGCGATTGCCGATCAACGCATATTGCACGCTTGCACCTGGACCGACATAGCCGTCGCGGCCGATCTGAGAGGAAGGACCGATAACCGCATGCGGGGCAATGACGGTTCCGCTGCCGATGGCAGCGCGCGGCCCGATGACCGCGCCTGCTTCGATGATCGCACCGGCCTCGACATGGGCGGTCGGATCGACATGGGCGTGCGGCGAGATACCGGTTTCGCCGGTCATCGGTCCAGGCGTTGCAGCCGCCGGGAAAAGCAGGCGCCCGACCATTGCGAAAGCCTGCTGCGGGCGCGGATGCACCAGCACCGCAATGCCCGCCGGCGCCTTGCCGGCAAATTCGGCGGGGCAGAGAACCGCTGCCGCCCGCAGTGACTGCATCAGCGCGAAATTGCGCCTCCCATCGACGAAGACAAGCGCGTTCTCGCCGCCTTCGTTGGCGGGCGCCAGAGCCTCGATCGATACATCGGAGAGACCGGAATCGACAAGCGTCGAGCCGGTCAGATTCGCGACTTCGCCGGCCGTATACCGGCGTGAGGGCGCGAAGAACACCGGATCGGTCATTCCAGAAGCAATATCCAGCTAGCGCATGACCCCGGAAATCGGAAGTCGATCCTCGGAAAGGATCATGCGCAAAAACAAAGTGCTACAACATCCTTTGCGTGTCCAATAGGACGCGCTGCGCTGTAGTGTCGGATCACCGCCCATCCGGATCCAAACGAGCCGGAAGCATCGTTACCCGCACATCAGAAGCGGGTCGATATACCGAAGTTGAATTCCTGCACGTCGTCGGTCTTTTCCTTCTTGACCGGGATCGCATAGTCGATGCGGATCGGACCGAAGGGCGATGCCCACATCAGGCCGACACCGACAGAAGCGCGCCATTCCATTCCGGTTGTCGACTGATCGACGAGGCCACTTGCAATCTTGCTGCCGTAGAGCGTTGCCGCATCGGCAAACACTGCCCCGCGGAGGCCGAAGCTTTCCGGGATAACCGGCAGCGGGAACTGGGCTTCGGCCGAGGCGTTGAAATAAGTGGTTCCGCCGAGATGGTCGTTGCGGTTGTCCAAGGCAACCGGACCGATGCCACCATATTCGAAGCCGCGGATCATACGGTCGCTGCTCTGGAAATGGTCGAAGACACGTAGATCGCCGCCGCCATATCCCTGGACATGGCCGGCGCCGCCTGAAATGAGGCCTACCAGATCCAATTGTTCGGACAACGTCTGATAGATGCTGCCGCGCGCCGTGACCTTGATGAACTTGGCGTCGCCGCCGACGCCGGCCACTTCGGTGTTGACATTGGCATAAAGCCCGTCATGCGGGTTCTTCATGTCGTCGATGGTGTTGTAGATCAGGCCGAGGCTGACCGACGACTTGAGCCATGGGCTCTCGTTAACTCCGTTTTGGATCGCCTGGGAGACGTTGCAACCGGCCATTGGGTCGCAGTCTTCGTCGAACTCGTACTTCTCTTGCGCGATATTGTACGCGAGCTGCGTCGTGATGTTGTCGGTGATCGGCAGACCGAAACGCACTGTCGCGCCCGTCGTATCGCTGTCGTAATGGTCGTAGTTTCGGCTCTGCTTGTAGATGTCGAAGCCGGCCGCGATGCGCCGCCCAAGGAAATAAGGTTCGGTGAAAGAGAAGCTGTAGTCGCGCGAGTTCTTGCCGCCGCCCGCCGCCACCTTGATGAATTGGCCGCGACCGAGGAAATTGCGCTCACTGATAGAACCTTCGACGGACGGACCTGACGTTTCGCCACCAGTCGAATAGCCGGCACCGATCGAAAATTCACCGGTCGACTTCTCGACCACGTCGACCACCAACACGACCTGGTCCGGCTCAGAGCCCGGAACAGTGGAAATCTCGACTTTCTCAAAATAATCGAGCGCTTCCAGCCGCCTCTTCGCGCGCTGGATGAGAACCTGGTTGAACGCATCGCCTTCGCTGACATCGAATTCGCGGCGAATGACGTAGTCGCGCGTTCGATCGTTTCCGCGGATCTCGATGCGCTCGATATAGGCCTTGGTGCCCTGGTCGATTGTATACACAACCGAGATCGTGTGGTTTTCGAAGTTGCGATCGCCGCGCGGCGTCACCTGGGCGAAGGCATAGCCCGAACCGGCGACTTTCTCGGTCAGTGCGATGATCGTGTCCTCGACGTCCTTGGCGTTATAGACATCGCCCTTGTGGGTCTGGACTACCGATTCAAGCGACTTGCTGTCGACCTCGGGGATTGTGCTTTCGACACTGACATCGCCGAACGTATAACGCTCGCCCTCCTGCACCGTGATGGTGACGGTGTATTTGTTGGTGGTGTCGTCGAGTTCGCCGACAGCCGAGACGACCTGGAAGTCGGCATAGCCGTGATTGTAATAGAAGCGGCGCAACAGCTCTTGGTCGGCCCGCAGCTTGTCCTCGTCATAGACGTCGTCGCGCAGCACGAAGGAAAGGAAGGACGAGCGCTTGGTGGAGATGATGTCCGACAGACGGCGGCTCGAATAGGCGCTGTTGCCGACGAAATTGATCGCTGCGATCTGGGTGCGGCCGCCTTCGTTGATGTTGAAGACCACGTTCACGCGGTTGTCGCCGAGATCCATGATCTGGGTGGTCACGGCGGCGTCGTCGCGGCCGATACGCCTGTAAGCGGCCTTGACCGCCTCAACGTCGGTGTCGAGTTGCTGTTGCGAGAAGGTGCTGCGCGGCTTCAATTGCACCGCAGCTTCAAGCGCGTTGTCCTTGAGCTTCTTGTTGCCCTGGAACAGCACCTGGTTGACGACCTGGTATTCGGAAACCTTGATGACCAGCGTCGATCCGACTTGGTTGATCTGCACGTCCGAAAACAGCCCGGTGCCGAACAGCGCCTTGACCGCATCGTCGATGTCGGAGCTGGAAAACGCCTTGCCCGGCTTGATCGTCACGTAATTGCGGATGGTGTCCGCGTCGACACGCTGATTGCCGGTGACTTCGACTCTGGAGACGACAGCCGCCTCGGCGGCCGATGTGGCAACGAACTGCACTGCGAGCGCGCCTGGTACAACCAGAGCGGCGGACATAGCCACCGCGGACGCGGCGCTCAGAAACTTGGATGCTGCCTTCATCGGGCTTTTGTACCTTTTCTCGAAGTCCCCACGGCGAGAAAACCGGACGTGCGGTAATTTCCCCTACCGTATTAACCGGATTTTCCC
The DNA here is from genome assembly GCF_040322135.1 of Mesorhizobium sp. M0189. Classification (NCBI taxonomy): domain Bacteria; kingdom Pseudomonadati; phylum Pseudomonadota; class Alphaproteobacteria; order Hyphomicrobiales; family Phyllobacteriaceae; genus Mesorhizobium; species Mesorhizobium sp. M0189. The sequence goes on along the minus strand of NZ_JAMYSW010000001.1, from coordinate 444,219 downwards.
TACACGCAAGGCTTCTGGTTAATTTGTATTTACTTAACCCTGTGGCGTGGCTTTCGCGTCACGCATATCCCCACGCATGGTAAACGGCGTCTCAACATTGCTCGTGCCGAAGCCAAATTCCTTCATGATTTCAGCACCCAAACAGATCGTTCCAGAAAACAAAGCCCATGAAGCCGAGCACCAATATGAGGCCGCTTCGGTAAGCCATTTCCATCATCCGTTCGGACACCGGCCGCCGGATGACAGCCTCCACGCCGTAGAACAGAAGATGCCCTCCGTCGAGGGGGGGAATCGGCAAAAGGTTGAGAATCCCGATCCCGACTGACAGGAATGCAACAAGCTGTACGAGCCATTCAAAGCCGAGCTTTGCCGCCTGACCCGACATCTTGGCGATCTTGATAGGGCCGCCCAGCTGGCACTTGTCCTCGCGACCGACAACGAAACGTTGCAGGAACTGGCCGGTGCGCTGAATGACGTGTCCGGTTTCCTGGACCGCTGCCCCGACCGCCCCGGCCGGACTGTAGGTGATCAGCCGTGGCTGGCCGAGTTCCTTGTTGTTGACGACGCCGATCACGGCCACCTGGACCTTGTTGCCCAGTGCGTCCTGTTGTTCCATCAAGCGCGGCGTCGCCGTGACGGTGATTTCCTTGCCGCCGCGTAGCATGACGAAGGTGATGCTGTCGCCGGCACGGCCGGAGACCAGACGCTGGACGTCGGCAAAGGTCTCGACCTTGCTGCCGTCGACGCTGACGAATCGGTCGCCGGGCATGATGCCGGCCGCCGCCGCCGGACTGCCGACGGTAACCTCAGCCACCATCGGCTCCAGCACGGGACGGCCATGGACAGAAAAAAGCACGGAAAAGACAGCGATCGTCAGCAGGAAGTTGAACAGCGGCCCCGCCACCACTGTCGCCGCGCGCTTCCAGATCGGCTGCGTGTGGAAGGCGACCTTGCGTTCTTCGTCGCTCAGCGCCTCGATCTCCTCCGAGCTGGGTTGGCTCGACGTCGCGTTCATGTCGCCGACGAACTTGACGTAGCCGCCGAGCGGTATGGCGCAAAGCTTCCAGCGTGTGCCGCGGCTGTCGTTGAAGCCGATGATTTCAGGGCCGAAACCGATCGAAAAGGCCTTTGCGCCGATACCGCACCAGCGGCCGACGAGGTAGTGGCCCATTTCGTGGACGAAAACGACCACGGTCAGCACGAACAAGAAAGGCACCAGCGTGCCGAGGACAAAGCCCTCTGTGCTGAAAACCGCGTGAAGAATCTCGTTCAATTCATGCCCTCAAATTCATCCACGGCGCAGGTCACGCCGCGACTGTGACATCAATCCAGGCGAATCCATGGCGCAACCCGCACCAGCCCGCCGTCGGATGCCGCTCAAACCGGGAACAGTCCCTGTGCCGGATGGTCGGCGGTCGCGGAAATCCAGCCGATGACGTATAGGGCGAAAGCCGCCGCGACAAGCCCGTCGACCCGGTCCATGATGCCGCCATGGCCGGGTATCAGCGCGCCGGAGTCCTTACGGCCGTGGTGTCGCTTGACCCATGATTCGAACAGGTCGCCGGCTTGCGCGACAATCGAAAGCACCAGTGCGATCACGCCAAGCACGACAAGGTTGCCCGTTCCGGCTACGGCGGCCAGCAGCAGCCCGGCCACCACGCCGCCGATCGCCCCGCCGAGCGCCCCGCTCCGCGTCTTGCCCGGCGAGATCGACGGCGCCAGCCTTGGACCACCGACGGAGCGGCCGACGAAATATGCAAAAATATCGGTCGCCCAAACCACGGCGAACAGAAAGAGGATGGCCAGCAGCCCGGAACGGTCGCCGTCGCGCAAGAAGGCCAGCGACAGGCCGGAAACCGCCGCATAGGCAAGGCCGGATGCTTCCCACGGTCCTGCCTTGCGCATCGACGCCGCGATGGCAGCGACAGCAACCAGAGCCGCGACGAGCGGCAGCAGCAAAGACGCTGACAGGCCGGCGATGAGGGCACCGATAAAGACCACGATCAGCGCTTCGGGCAGAAAGCCAAGACCTGTCGCAGCATTAACACCTGTCGGGGCAGCTGGACGGCTCATCCGCGTCCACTCGTAGAAGATCACCGCCGCCATGGCAGCGCAAAGCAACCGGAAGGGCAGTCCGCCAAGCCAGGTCAGGCCGAGCGTGACGATGGCAAGCACGACGGCCGAAATGACGCGGAGCTGAAGGTTGCTCATCCCTCAGCCCGAGGCGACGTCTTGGGCGGCAAGTCCGCCGAAGCGGCGCTCGCGGCCGGCGAAATCGCGCAGTGCATCGGACAGGTGCTCGCGACTGAAGTCGGGCCAGTAGCAAGGCAGGAAAACAAGTTCGCTGTAGGCGGCCTGCCATAACAGGAAATTCGACAGCCGAAGCTCGCCGCTGGTGCGGATGACCAGTTCCGGATCCGGGATGCCCTCTGTGTCGAGCGAGTTGGCGAAGGACTCTGCCGTGATCGCTTCGCTGTCGATCTCGCCACGCGCCACCGCCGCGGCGAGTTTGCGCGCTGTGCGGACGATCTCGTCGCGCCCGCCATAATTGAAGGCGATGACCAGCGTCAGCGCCTCGTTGCGGAGAGTGAGCGTTTCGGCTTCCTCGAGCAGGCCTCTTATGTCGGGCTGCAGCCCTGCCCGGTCACCGATGACCCTGATTCGGACGCCGCTCTGGTGCAACTCGGCGAGATCGCGTCGGATGAAAAGCTTCAGCAGGCCCATGAGGTCGCTGACTTCGGATTTCGGCCGTGACCAGTTTTCCGACGAGAAAGCGTAAACGGTCAGGAAGGAGATGCCGAGGTTAGGGGCGGCGCGCACCGTCTTGCGCAGCGCTTCGACGCCGGCGCGGTGACCGGCGAGCCGCGGCAAGCCGCGCGCCTTGGCCCAGCGTCCGTTTCCGTCCATGATGATCGCGACATGCGCGGGCGTTGCCATGTTCTCGCTTCCGGGCCAGCCGTGGCCAGACCCTAGACCTGCATGATTTCCGCTTCCTTGTCGGAAAGCAGGTGGTCGATGGTGCTGATTGTCTCGTCGGTTAGTTTCTGAACCTGGTCGGCCCGTTTGCGGTGGTCGTCCTCGCTGATGTCGCCGTCCTTTTCCGCCTTTTTCAGAAAGTCCATGCCGTCCCGGCGAACGTGACGCACAGCGACGCGGGCATTCTCGGCATAGCCGTGCGAGATCTTGACCAGCTCCTTGCGGCGCTGCTCGTTGAGTTCAGGCAACGGGATCCTGAGATTGGTGCCGTCTACGATAGGATTGAAGCCGAGATTGGATTCACGGATGGCGCGGTCGACGGCACTGACCATCGACTTGTCCCAGACCGAAACCGAGATCATGCGCGGCTCCGGCACCGACACGGTTGCCACCTGGTTGATCGGCATGGCGGTGCCGTAGGCCTGCACCTGGATGGCGTCGAGCAGGCTGCTCGACGCGCGGCCGGTGCGCAGCGAAGCCAGATCATGCTTGAACGCGGCGATCGCCCCGTCCATGCGCCGTTTGAGATCGTCGTATTCGCCACTCATCATCGTCTCCTCGACCCGTTTAGCCCGGGTTCACTGCCTTGAGGGTAAACCCTGTTCGAGCCTCAATCCGCGAACTGGTCCCTCTTTCGGGTTCACGGTCCGGATTAATCGTCGGCGACAACCGTGCAACGGCCGCCGCCACGCAGGATATCACCGAAACCACCCTTCTCGTGGATCGAATAGACGATTATCGGAATGTTGTTTTCGCGCGCAAGTGCAATCGCCGCGGTATCCATGATCGAAAGCCCGCGTTTTATGACGTCGCTATGGCTGATGCGCTCGAAGCGTGTCGCGTTCGGGTCCTTCTTGGGATCAGCCGAATAGACGCCATCGACCTGAGTGCCCTTGAACAAAGCATCGGCGCCGATCTCGGCGGCGCGAAGGGCTGCAGCCGAATCGGTAGTGAAAAACGGGTTGCCGGTGCCACCGGCGAAGATGACGACCTTGCCCTGGTTCATGTAGGCGGTTGCCTGACGCTGCGAAAAACTTTCGCACAGCTCGGGCATGGCGATCGCCGACAACACCACGGCGTCGACGCCGATCTTGTTGAGCGAGGTGCGTAGCGCCAGCGAATTGATGACCGTGGCAAGCATGCCCATATGGTCGCCGGTGACGCGGTCTCCGCCTTTTGATGCAACCGCGACGCCGCGAAAGATGTTGCCGCCGCCGATGACGACACCGACCTCGATGCCCAGTGCGCGGGCCTCGGCAATGTCGGCGGCGATGCGGTCGACCACCGATACGTCGATGCCGAAATGCTGTTCGCCCATCAACGCTTCGCCCGACGCTTTCAGCAAGACACGTCGGTAGAGGGGCTTCACCGTCATCTGGTCCTCGTCATCATGCGTGTGACGCGCTTCGGTGGCGCCCCGAAACACTGGGCGTTCCGATACACGAAGGGCGCCCCGATGTGACGCGGCGCCCGCGCCGGAAAGTTTAGATAGTGGGCTGGGGTAGCCGTCAGCTAACGCCGGCAAAAGTGCCTTGCATGAGCAGATCCGGCAGATAGCTTGCCGGCTTGTCGCCAACCGCCTGCCCACCGGTCAAGCCGCCTTGTATTTCAGGGCCGAAGAACGAATACGGAAAGGGCGTGACCGGCCGGCTCACCGCATCGAGCCGTGCCCGAAGGTCTTCGGGAATGTCGAAATCAAGCGCGCCGAGATTGTCCTTGAGCTGGTCAAGCCTGGTGGAGCCGACGATGACGGACGCAATGCCTGGCCTGTTTGCCGCCCAGTTCAGGGCGACCTGGGCCATGCTGCGGCCGAGCTGGCCGGCAACCCTCTCCAGTTCGGCGACGATTTGCCAGTTGCGGTCGGTGAATTTCTGGAAACCGGGATTGGTCGAACCACGCATTGTCTCCAGCCGGCCACCATCCTTGACGATTGTATCGAAACGGTATTTTCCGCTGAGCAGGCCGCTGGCCAACGGACTCCAGACCATGATTCCAGCGCCATAGCGCGTGCCGAACGGCACGAACTCGTGCTCGATGTTGCGCTCGGCCAGCGAATATTCGAGCTGAAGCGCCGAAACCGGTTCATAGCCGCGATGCTCGGCGATCGCCTGCGCCCGGCTTGCGTACCAGGCCGGCACGTCGGACAGACCGACATACCGGATCTTTCCGGCGCGCACCAGATCGTCCAGCGTCCGCATCACCTCCTCCGGTGGCGTCAGCCTGTCCCAGGTATGGAGGATGTAGAGGTCGATGTAATCGGTGCCGAGCCGCTTCAGCGAACCGTCTACCGCCCGCAGGATGTTCTTACGGCCGTTGCCGCCGGCATTTGGATTACCCGGTTCGGCGTTGTAGGTGAATTTGGTACTGATCACCGCCTTGTCGCGCAGCCCACGCTCGGCGATGAATTCGCCGAGCCAGGTTTCGGCCGTGCCACCGGTATAGAGATCGGCGGTATCGAAGAAATTGCCACCGGCTTCGACATAGGCATCAACCAAGGCGCGCGCCGTTTCCTTCTCCGCGCCCCAGCCCCATTCCGTGCCGAACGTCATGGTGCCGAGCGCCAGACGAGTGACACGCAGCCCGCTGTTGCCGAGCGTGTAGTAGGACATGGTCATGGATTTTCTCCTGAAATTTGAAAACGGGATTGAGGTCCTTGCCTGGGATATGCAGTCAGGCCTTGGCCAGCGCATCGACCACCACCTGGAACCGACGCGGATCGAAATAGTCGTGGTAGGCGCTGATCAGACCGCTCTCGAAGCGGAAGATCGCGATATTGCTGTTGGTGTATTCAGAGCCGCCAATCAGCATCGCGCGGTTCTTGTACTCAACGACGATCGCGTCCGAATCCGCTGCCGGATAGACGGCTGTCAGCTGGGAGTCGAAGGATTCGAAATTGCCGAAGAGGCCTCGGAAGGCCGCCAGGATCGCGGCCTTACCATCGATGCTGCTTCCAAATCCTGCCGGCGGGTAGAAGACAAGGATTCGGCCATCTTCAGCCCAAAGGTTGCCCCATGCCTCAATGTCCTTGCGGTGCATCAGGTCAAAGAATTTACGCACTGTCTCGAGATTACGGGTTCGTTCGGACTTGAGGTCGGTCATTGGACGTCTCCTTGGCTGCTCGGCGATTGCCGTGTGATGCAGCCAAAGATGCGTTCTTCTTCCCTATCCGATAAGATTGCATTATCCGAGTGGACTATGCGATACCATGCATGAATGGATCGCGATCTGCTTAGCCACCTACCTATAATCGTTGCCGTCGCGCGGCGTGGCGGCTTCGCCTCGGCGGCCGCCGAGCTCGGCATGAGCCCGTCAGCGGTCAGCCATGCGGTGCGGCTGGTGGAGGAGCGAATCGGCCAGCCGTTGTTTGCCCGCACCACACGCAGCGTCTCGCTGACCGAGGCTGGCACCGCCCTCGTCGCTGCGGCGGAGCCGGCGCTGGAAGACATTGCCGACCGGATCGAACGCATCCGCTCTGTCAAAGGCCGGGCAAGCGGACTGCTCAGGATCAACGCGCCGCGTTTGGCGCTGCCTCTGGCGCTGATGCCCATCCTGACGGCGATGGCGGAACGTTACCCTGACGTGACGGTGGAGATCGTCACCGACGAACGTCTGAGCGATATCGTCGGCGAGGGTTTCGACGCCGGCATCCGGCTGGGCGAGATGATCGCCGAGGATATGGTGACGGTGCGGCTGACTCAGCCGTTCCGGACGACCATTGTCGCCTCTCCGGCCTATATCGGCCGCCACGGAAAGCCGCGAACAATTGCTGATCTCTCCACCCGCAACTGCATCGGCTATCGGCTGTTGCGATCACGTGCGCTCTACCGTTGGGATCTGTCAGACCAGGGCAAGGATATCGGCGTCGAGACGCGCGGCAGCGTCGTCGTCAGCGAACCGCTGTCGGCAAAAGACATGGCCCTTGCCGGCATCGGCCTCGCATATCTGTTCGAGCCGCTTGTCAAGCCCGACATCGAGGCAGGCCGGCTGGTCGAAGTCCTTGGCGAGGCATCGATCGAGGAACCGGGACTGTTCCTCTATTTCCCGCGCCGCGCCGCGATGGCCCCGAAGCTCCGCGCCTTTATCGACACCGCGCAAGAAATCGGCCGGGCATCCTCGCGGACACCCGGCCGAAAAAGCCTTTCAAACGAATAGTTTACTTCTTGACCGCTGCCGCGACTTCCGCCGCGAAATCGGTCTCTTCCTTCTCGATGCCCTCACCGAGCGCGAAGCGCAGATAGGCGGCGATTTTGGCCGGCGCGCCGATCTCGCTTTCGGCATCCTTCAGCGCCTTCTCGACGGTGATGTCGGGATTGAGCACGAAAGCCTGCTTGAGCAGCACGACCTCTTCGTAGAACTTGCGCAAACGGCCCTCGACCATCTTCTCGATGATCGCTTCCGGCTTGCCGGACTGGCGCGCCTGGTCGGCGAAGATCGCCTTCTCGCGCTCGACCGCGGCCGGATCGAGCTCTTCGGTGGTCAAGGCCATCGGGTTGGTGGCGGCGACATGCATGGCGACTTGGCGGGCAAAGGCGTTGGCGGCCTGCGCGTTGCCTGTCGTCTCGATGGCGACCAGCACGCCGAGCTTGCCAAGGCCGTCGGCAACCGCATTGTGGACGTAGGTTGCGACAGCGCCGTGCTCGACGGTGAGCTTGGCCGAGCGGCGGAAGCCCAGATTCTCGCCGATGGTGCCGACTGCGTCCTTGATGGTCTCGGTGACCGACTTGCCCGAGCCCGGATAGGGAGCAGCGGCAACGGCCTCGGTCTTGCCGCCATAGGCAAGCGCGACCTTCGCGACATTGGCGACGATCTCCTGGAACGCAGCATTGCGCGCAACGAAATCCGTCTCGGAATTGACCTCGACGATCGCTGCCTCGCGGACGCCGGAATCGACGCCGATCAGGCCTTCGGCAGCAGTACGGCCAGCCTTCTTGTCGGCCTTGGAAATGCCCTTCTTGCGCAGCCAGTCGATGGCTTCTTCCATGTTGCCGTTGGTCTCGTTCAACGCCGCCTTGCAGTCCATCATGCCCGCGCCGGTCAAGTCGCGGAGTTCTTTGACCTGTGCAGCCGAAATGCTCATTGTCGCCTCTTTGTCTAAATGCACCGACGCACCATCGAGTTTCGATGATGCGCCTGGTGCCGGTAGCGCTTACCGCGCCAACATATTGGAAAGATGAAGGCCGCAGCCGGCCTTCGCTATTATGCTTCCGGGGTCTGGGTTGCCGGGCTCTCGGCGGCCGGGGTCGGTTCGAGCGCCGGCTCGACCGGAGCCTCGACCGATGCGCCGATGTCGACGCCGAGTGCGCCCTGCTGGCGGGCGATGCCGTCGATCGCAGCCTTGGCAATCAGATCGCAATAGAGCTGGATGGCGCGGGCCGCATCGTCATTCCCGGGGATCGGGAAGTCGATCTTGTCCGGGTCGCAGTTGGAATCGATGATGGCAACGACCGGGATGCCGAGACGCTTGGCCTCGAGGATGGCGATCGCTTCCTTGTTGGTATCGATCACGAACATCAAATCGGGCGTCGAACCCATATCCTTGATGCCGCCCAGCGCCTTGTCGAGCTTCTCACGCTCGCGGTCGAGGTTGAGGCGCTCCTTCTTGGTCAGGCCCTGAGCCTCGCCGGCCAGCATCTCGTCGAGCTTGCGCAGGCGCTGGATGGAATTCGAGATCGTCTTCCAGTTGGTCAGCATGCCGCCGAGCCAGCGCGAGTTAACATAGTACTGAGCCGAGCGCTGCGCGGCATCGGCGACGATGTCGGAGGCCTGGCGCTTGGTGCCGACGAACAGCACGCGGCCGCCCTTGGCAACAGTGTCGGAAACCTGCTTCAGCGCCTGGTGCAGCAAAGGCACCGTCTGCGAGAGGTCGATGATGTGGATGTTGTTGCGGGCGCCGTAGATATAGGGCGCCATTTTCGGATTCCAGCGGTGGGTCTGGTGGCCGAAGTGAATGCCAGCTTCCAATAGCTGGCGCATGCTGAAATCAGGCAGAGCCATTCTTATTTCCTTTCCGGTTAGCCTCCACGGACACAGGCATTTTTTGGACTTGGTCCTCGAACGCCACCGGAGGTTTCCGCCGGATTTCTCCCGGGCAGACACCAAAGTCCGTGTGTGGAATGTGCGCGCATATAGAGGGGATGCGCGACAAACGCAAGCGCTGTGGCGTCTTGCGGCTCAGCGTGCGGCGATCAGCGCACCGGTGCCTATCATGGCGCCGCCGGCAAACCTGTTCATCAGCCGCATGCGCCTTGGCGTCTTGAACCAGCTCGAAGCCCGCCCGGAGAGCGCTGCGTAGAAGCCCATGGTGACGATGTTGACGCAGATCACGACCGCAACCACGAGCAGCCCATCGGCGAAGGTCATCGTATTGAGGTCAAGAATCAGCGGCATGATAGAGGCGTGGAACAGGATCGCCTTGGGATTGCCCAATGCGATGGAGATACCGAGGAAAAACGATCGAGACAGTCTTGCCTGGGTTGCGTGCTGTCCATGCGATCGCGCGGAGGCCGATCGCCACATCCGGATGCCGAGAAACACCAGATAGGCAGCACCCGCATACTTCAGGATTAAAAAAAACCCATTCGAAGGCCTGTACCAGCGCCACGAGACCGAGCAGTGCCAAGGTGACCAGCACCGCGTCGCCTGCGGCGATGCCGAGTCCAGCCAGGAAAGCGCGAACGAAGCCAAGCGAGACGCCATTGGCGATAACCGTGAACATCGCCGGACCAGGCGTGGCGGCAAATGTGATCGCGGCGCAGTAAGCCAAAAATGCCGTCAATGTCATCGTCGCATCTTCCCCCTCGGCACGCGCACACGCCGGAAAACAGCGACGATCTCCTCGCGGCTGCACTCGATGGCGCCGAGCCGCACCGCGCGGTCGCGCTCGAACCCGGTTATGTCATAATGCGGCGCCGATGTCTTCGGCGGCCCTTGGTAGGACGAGCGCTTGATGCCGAGCTGCGCGGCGAAGCGATGCAACTCGTCGGTGTCGTCTGCCAGCAGATGACACCAGCGGTGGCCGACCCATTTCCAGATCGCCGCATCGACATAGACCGCCATGAGGCTTGCCGCACTCCTTCATCTTGCGCCGACCAACACGCCGCTAACGATGATAGAAGGGATTAGCATAGAATATGAAGCCGCCGCCGGCCTGGAGTTGCGCTATGGTGCTGGTGATGGTCCCCTGCATGCGGTCGTGCAGTTCGACGAGTGCCGCCTCGACGGAGCCTTCATAGGCGTGCAAGCCTAACGGGTCCGGCACCCGAATATGGGCGCGGCGTGGGCCTGCCGGCTGCGGCACGAAACGATCGATCGTATCGCGCAGTGTACCCTTGCAATAATCGTTGCGGATCCGCTTCAAGTGTTCGGCGATCTCCTCCTGCGTGATGCGCGGATTGGCTGAAGCCCACGGCCCGACACGCCGCAAGCGCTGGATCGTATCCGCCAGCGTTCGGACCTGCTTCCGGCTTCCGGTATCATCCGTGTTTTCTCGCAGCCAGCGGCGCGACCGGCGCAAAAGCTCGGCACTGTCGAGCGTGCCGGCGCCGACCGAGACAAGTTCAGCAAGGCGACGGCCGAGTTCCGCGAGCAGGTCCTTCTGACGTGTGTCATACGAAACCCGCTCATCGGACCGCAGGCCATATGCAGCCTCATCGCGCGACAGCAACGTCGCATAGATATGATGGACACGCTCCGGCAGCGAATCGGCGGCATGGCGTTCGATCTTCAGGCTGCGCTCGACGTAGGCGCACTCCTTTGCCAGCGCTGCCTCGACATTCCCCGTGAAAGCGAGCTTCCAGATCACGGGCGCGATCCAAACTTTGAAATCCGGATCCGTCAGGCGGCCGCGCTTCAGCGCTTCGAGCCCCATCTCGACCGCGCCCGGCAGCAGCGGGGCAACGATGTTGGCATGCCAGCCGACGCCGCCTTCGGGATGCAGGAGAACGCCGTGCCCTTCCAGCGCCCAGGCCACCGAATGTTCCTTGGCGGCCCCGCTATTGCCCGGGATTTGGGCGATTAGATTGTTGGCCAGCCAGAATTTCTGCATCAGCCGGCCAAGCCCGTTGACGACGCCGTGCGTGGCCCAGGCTGCCGCCAGCGGGCTTACCCGCGAGACGACCTCCTTGTCGATCATCCAGTCGGTAAAGAACTCCGGATGGTTGGGCGTGATGAACGTCGCCTTGCCCGCGCCGCAACAAGCCTTCAACCTTTGCCGGTCGTCCTCCGGAAAATCGATGTGGCGGACATTGGCGACGCCGCGCAGACCGGCCAGACGGTTGAACGGCAACAGGTCGCGAAGCCCCGGAATGCCGTGCAGCATGACAATGCGGTTGACGAATGTCATGGCCTTGATCAGCGTCGCATTGGGCCGCGGCGCCACAAAAACGTCGATCCTGCTCAACCTGCTCCCCCCGCGGCGCTTACCGTCGTAAGACGTTGATATGCAATTGCGGCATGCTCAAGTCGGTGCAACATGCCCGCAAGATCAAGCGCCACTATCGCGGAGAGCAGCCGGCAGCAGCTTGCCGTCGGTTCGAGCCTATTTCGACGGGCAGGTCTTTGGCTGATCGAACAGCGACAGATTGACCAGCTTGCCGGTCATCGAGAACTCGCCATAGTCCATTACGAGACCGCGCGTGATGCCGTTCTCGTGCAGCTTGAAGCTGATCCGGTATTCCGGCACTTCCTCGCCGCCTTTGTCGGTATCGTCGAAATAGGCGATGTCAACCGGCCAGTATTTGTCGCTGGCGAGCTTGGCCAGCGCCGGCACTTCCGGATCAGTCTTGTCGGCATTGGCTTGCTTGCCGACGACGACGGTGGTGGTCATCACCTTGTTGGCATCCTCCGAGCCGTCGAACAGGTTGGTTTCGTAAAAACGCTCGCCCTTTTCCGCCTTGCCGATCATTTCAACCATTTGCTGGGTCGGGAACTGGGTCGCGGCGAGTTCCAGGCTGTTCTTCTCGGGCTTGTCGATTTCGACCTTGAGACCATTGGCCTCCTTCGTTGCCGTCCCCTTGACCTCCTTGTCGAGGTTCTGGTCGACAAAGGACTTGTTGACGAAGGAGAAGGTCTTGCCTTCGGCATCCTCGAAGGTGGTCATCTGCTGGTCGGTCAGCCTAGTATTGTCGTTGGTGACGATCTGGGTGACCAGGCGGAACTTTACCGTGTAGCCCTCGCAAGGCGAGCCATTGAACTCGTAGACCATACGGCCCGATATGCCGGTGATCCCCGAGCGATCCGACGCCTTGTCCAGGGTGATATCATAGACGGCACGGTGCGCCTGCAGCGCCGGCACCGCAAAAGCGGGAGCCGCCCAGGAAGCCGCTGTCAGAAGAACGGCGTTGAATGCGAGGCGCGTTGCGCGCATGGGGTGCTCCGATCATCGCGGCTAATGGCAGGCCGCATGGAAAGATGGTCCAGCTTAAAAAAAGTCGTGGCGGAAGCGAGGCAAAAATAGCAATTTCGGCCCGGCCTGCGCGGCACCTTCAAGCAATAGGGAAATAGCATGAGCGAAACAATCGAAAAGCGGCTAAGCGATCTCGGCGTGACGCTGCCGGCTGCCGCTGCGCCCGCCGCCAACTACGTTCCCTATTGCAGGACCGGCAATCTGCTGTTCACCGCCGGGCAGTTGCCGCTCAAGGAGGGCAAGCTCCAGGCGAGCGGGCTGCTTGGCCGCGATGTCGACACCGCGACCGGAAAGGAAGCCGCAAAATACTGTGCGATCAACATATTGGCGCAGGCCCAGGCGGCACTTGGCGATCTCGACAAGATCCGCCGCCTGGTGAAGATCACCGTCTTCGTCGCCTCGGCACCGGATTTTGTCGAACAGCATCTGGTCGCCAACGGCGCCTCGGATTTTCTCGTCGCCGTGCTCGGCGACCGCGGCAAGCACGCCCGCTCCGCCGTCGGCACCCCCTCCCTGCCGCTTAATGCCGCAGTGGAAATCGAAGCGATCTTCGAAGTCGAATGACCGGGACTGCGACCATGACCGACCTTTCCTGGCTGACTGCCCGGCCCGTCGCCCATCGCGGCCTCCACGACATGAACAAGGCGCGCTGGGAGAACACTCTTTCCGCCTTCGCCGCGGCAGCCGAGCGCGGCTATGCGATCGAGTGCGACGTGCACCTGTCATCCGACGGCGTCCCCGTCATCATCCACGATGGCGATCTGCGGCGGCTGACCGGCGAGGACGGCTTCGTCTGGCAGCGTACGGCTGCTGAGATCACGGCGCTGAAGGTCGGCGGCACCGCCGACCATTTGCCGACGCTGCAGCAGGCGCTTAATCTGGTCGACGGGCGTGTGCCGATGGTTGTCGAGCTGAAAGGCGCTGCCGGACACGACGAAGGCCTGGTCGAAGGCGTCGGCAAGATGCTCAAGCGCTATAAGGGCAAGACCGCGATCATGTCGTTCGACCATTGGCTGATCCGCGAGTTCCCGAAACATGCACCCGGCATACCCGGCGGGTTGACCGCCTACGGCAACGACAACCATCTGATCGAGGCGCATTTCGCCATGCTGGCGCATGACATCGCCTTTATCTCCTACGCCGCCGGCGACCTGCCGAACCGGTTCGTGTCGTTCGTACGTGAAAGGCTCGGCATGCCGGTGATCACCTGGACAGTGCATGACCAACCTGCCGTCGACCTGACCTTCAAATATGCCGACCAGATGACGTTCGAAGGATTCGAGCCCGATCTTGTGCGGCTTGCTTGAACGGGCTTGTATGGGTTCGCAGCGAGCTTAAGTAAGCCACATGGATCAAGGGGACGACTGCGACAGACAAACGGCGAATGCGGAGCTGTCGATCCGCATCGCCGCGGGCATCGGCGCCTTCACCAGCGCGGAATGGGACAGCCTCGGCGGCACAACGCGGGGCGAGGCAGAAAACGCCTACAACCCGCTTGTTTCATTCGCTTTTTTGAGCGCGCTAGAAGATTCCGGCTGCGCCGTTCGACGCACCGGCTGGCAGGGTCATCATCTCAGGCTGGAAACCGCGCAAGGCAAGCTGCTCGGTGCGGTCCCCTGCTATCTGAAGTCGCACAGCCAGGGCGAATATGTCTTCGACCATGGCTGGTCGGACGCATTCGAACGCGCCGGCGGGCGCTACTATCCGAAGCTGCAATGCGCGGTGCCGTTCACACCCGTCACCGGCCCTCGCCTGCTGGTCGGCAAGCGCGAGGACAGCCCCACCGTCAAGGCCGGCCTTGCGGCCGGCCTAAAGGCGGTGACGGATAAGCTCGGCGTGTCTTCCGCGCATGTCACCTTCGCGCCGGAGGATGATGTCCAGATCTTGGCGGCAGCCGGCTTCCTGCATCGCACCGACCAGCAGTTTCACTTCTTCAACGAAGGCTTTTCGAGCTACGACGATTTTCTCTCGACGTTGGCCTCGCGCAAGCGCAAGGCGATGAAAAAGGAGCGGCGTGAGGCGCTCGCCGACGGCATCTCGATCGACTGGCTGACCGGCAAGGATCTGACCGAAAAAGCCTGGGACGACTTTTACGCGTTCTACATGGATACCGGCAGCAGGAAATGGGGCCGGCCCTACCTCGACCGCGATTTCTTCTCCTTGATCGGCGAGCGCATGGCCGACGACATCCTGCTGGTGATGGCCAAACGCAACGGGCGCTACATAGCCGGCGCCATCAACTTCATCGGTTCAGACGCGCTCTACGGCCGCAATTGGGGCTGCATCGAGGACCACCCGTTCCTGCATTTCGAGGTCTGCTACCATCAGGCGATCGATTTCGCCATCTCGCGAAAGCTGAAGGTGGTTGAAGCCGGTGCGCAGGGCGAGCACAAGCTGGCGCGCGGCTACCGGCCGGTGACGATGCATTCGGCGCACTACATCGCCCATCCAGGTCTGCGCAATGCAGTGGCCGACTACCTCCAGCGCGAGCGGCGCGAAGTCGAGCGGATGAGCGAATATCTGGAAGAGCACACCCCGTTCCGCAAGGACATGGCGGAGTAGCAAAACCCGCCCGATCGCTCAACCACGTTCGAGCCTGCATGGCCGATGTCGACCGATCGTCTTGCCCGCCCG
This sequence comes from Mesorhizobium sp. M0189, assembly GCF_040322135.1. Classification (NCBI taxonomy): domain Bacteria; kingdom Pseudomonadati; phylum Pseudomonadota; class Alphaproteobacteria; order Hyphomicrobiales; family Phyllobacteriaceae; genus Mesorhizobium; species Mesorhizobium sp. M0189. The sequence continues at coordinate 429,206 of NZ_JAMYSW010000001.1, read as the reverse complement.
CAACAGCTTCGCTACACGAGACCGCGAGCCAAGAACCGGAGCGTGCGCCATGGCCGAAGCAACCTACGACAGCAGCAACATTTTCGCAAAAATCCTGCGCGGAGAAATCCCTTCGCACCGCGTCTACGAGGATGATGCGGTCATCGTCTTCATGGATGTGATGCCGCAAGGACCGGGTCACACGCTGGTCGTGCCGAAAGCGCCGTCGCGCAACCTGCTCGACGCGGATCCGGCGGTGCTTGGCCCCCTCTTCGCTCACGTGCAGAAAGTTGCGCGGGCAGTAAAGAAGGCCTTCGATGCCGATGGCGTCACGGTCATGCAGTTCAACGAACCAGCTTCGGGCCAGACCGTCTACCACCTCCATGTCCATGTCATTCCGCGCTTCGAAGGCATCCCCTTGAAGCCGCACAGCGGACAGATGGAACAGCCTGAAGTCCTGGCTGAGAACGCCGGCAAGATACGGACGGCGCTGGCAAACTGAATCGGGGCGAAGCCGCTCGGCCGACACTCGACCACAAGCTTCATGAAAAAAGCCCCGTTGCCGGGGCTTTTTTACTTGCAGGATTGTCAGTTCTTACGCGGCAGTTGCGGCACTAGGCTGCGCTTGCCGCCATCCTTGCCCTTCGGCTCCGACTTCTGCGCCACCGCCTTTTTCCCGGCGGGCTTTTTCGCCACCGCCTTCTTGGCTTTCGGCACGTCGTCCGGCTCTTCCTTCTTCGGCTTCACCGGCGCCTCGTCGGCGAGCGATTCGAGCTTCAGGCCGGTCTCGCCGGTTTCCTTCTTCTCGACGGTGACACGCACCGTGCCGCCCTTCTTGAGCTTGCCGAACAGCACCTCGTCGGCCAGCGGCTTCTTGATGTGCTCCTGAATGACACGGCCAAGCGGCCGCGCACCCATGCGCTCGTCATAGCCCTTGTCGGCCAGCCAGGCGATTGCATCCTGCGACAGGTCGAAGGTCACGCCGCGTTCGGAAAGCTGCGCTTCCAGCTGCATGACGAACTTCTGCACCACCTGATGGATGACCGGCACCGGCAGGGAGCCGAACGGAATGATCGCATCGAGACGGTTGCGGAACTCCGGCGTGAACAGCCGGTTGATCGCTTCGACATCGTCGCCTTCGCGTTTGGTCGAACCGAAACCGATCGCCGCGCGCTGCGCGTCGGATGCGCCCGCATTGGTGGTCATGATCAGGATGACATTGCGGAAGTCGATCTGCTTACCGTTATGGTCGGTCAGCTTGCCGTGATCCATGACCTGCAACAGGATGTTGAACAGGTCCGGATGCGCCTTTTCGACTTCGTCCAGCAACAGCACGCAATGCGGATGCTGGTCGACGCCGTCGGTCAGAAGGCCGCCCTGGTCGAAGCCGACATAGCCGGGAGGCGCGCCGATCAGCCGCGAAACGGTGTGGCGTTCCATATATTCCGACATGTCGAAGCGGATCAGCTCCACGCCGAGCGAGGCGGCGAGCTGCTTGGCCACTTCCGTCTTGCCGACACCGGTCGGACCGGAGAACAGGTACGAGCCGATCGGCTTTTCCGGTTCCCGCAGGCCGGCCCGCGCCAGCTTGATGGCCGAAGTCAGCGCGGTGATCGCGGTGTCCTGGCCATAGACGACGCGCTTCAACTCGATGTCGAGACCTTGCAGCACCTTCTCGTCGTCGGCGGAAACCGTCTTCGGCGGGATGCGCGCCATCGTGGCGATCGTCGCTTCGATCTCCTTGATGCCGATGGTCTTCTTGCGCTTGGCTTCGGGCACCAGCATCTGCGAGGCGCCGGTCTCGTCGATCACGTCGATCGCCTTGTCCGGCAGCTTGCGGTCGTTGATGTAACGCGCCGAGAGCTCGACCGAAGCCTTGATCGCTTCACTCGTGTAGCGAACCTTGTGGAACTCCTCGAAATAGGGCTTCAGTCCCTTCATGATCTCGATGGCGTCCTCGACGGTCGGCTCGTTGACGTCGATCTTCTGGAATCGCCGCACCAGCGCGCGGTCCTTCTCGAAGAACTGCCGGAACTCCTTGTAGGTGGTCGAGCCGATGCAGCGGATCGCGCCGGACGACAGCGCCGGCTTCAACAGGTTCGACGCATCCATGGCGCCACCAGAGGTGGCTCCTGCCCCGATCACGGTGTGGATCTCATCGATGAACAGCACGGCGCCGGGATAGTCCTCGAGCTCCTTGACGACCTGCTTCAGCCGCTCCTCGAAATCGCCGCGATAACGGGTGCCGGCCAGCAGCGTGCCCATGTCGAGCGCGAAGATGGTGGCATTGTGCAGCACTTCGGGAACTTCGCCCTCGACGATGCGCTTGGCGAGGCCTTCGGCGATCGCCGTCTTGCCGACGCCGGGATCGCCGACATAGAGCGGGTTGTTCTTGGACCGGCGGCACAGCACCTGGATAGTCCGGTTGATCTCGCTCTCGCGACCGATCAGCGGATCGATCTTGCCAGCCTTGGCCTTGTTGTTCAGGTTGACGCAATAGGCAGTCAGCGCGTCCTGCTGCTGCTTCTTCTTGCCGCCTTCTTCTTGCGGCTCAGCTCCGCCCTGGCTGCCTTGCTCGTCGTCGGCGCCGCGCGGCGTCCGCGTCTCGGAAGCGCCTGGGCGCTTGGCAATGCCATGCGAGATGTAGTTGACCGCGTCGTAGCGGGTCATCTGCTGTTCCTGCAGGAAATAAGCGGCGTGGCTCTCGCGCTCGGCGAAGATGGCGACGAGCACGTTGGCGCCGGACACCTCCTCGCGGCCTGACGACTGCACATGGATCACCGCGCGCTGGATGACGCGCTGAAAACCGGCCGTCGGCTTGGAATCTTCATCGTAGCCGGTGACGAGATTGTCGAGCTCGGTGTCGATATAGGTGAGAACCGTATGCTTCAACTCGTCGAGATCGACGTTGCAGGCACGCATGACTGCGGCCGCCTCGGTGTCGTCGATCAGGGCGAGCAGCAAATGTTCAAGGGTTGCATATTCATGGTGCCGCTCATTGGCGAGCGTCAGCGCTTGGTGAAGCGCCTTTTCCAGGCCTTGGGAGAAAGCCGGCATGTTACCTCACTTCTTCTCCATCACGCATTGCAGCGGATGCTGATTCTGTCGGGCGAAATCCATGACCTGAGACACTTTGGTCTCGGCCACCTCGAATGTATAGACCCCGCACTCGCCCACCCCATGATTGTGAACATGAAGCATTATGCGTGTGGCGGCTTCGCGATCCTTCTGGAAAAAACGCTCCAGCACGTGAACCACGAACTCCATGGGTGTGTAGTCGTCGTTAAGGATGAGGACCCGATACAGACTGGGCTTCTTGGTCTTGGTTTTTGTGCGCGTGATGACGGCCGTGCCGCGACCGGCCTCATTGCCGTTGCTGCCGTTCTGCATTCGCACCACGTAGCTCGTGGCAGTCAAACCTGTAGTCACGTAGTCCTGCCTCTTTCGAATCCTCATGCATGCTCGACATGTAGGTGCTCGATGGACGATTTTAAGCCCTTCTGTTTAGCTGACAATATGGCTAGGTGGCCAAACTTGACCGATTTTTCAAATCGTGAAGACCGCAAGGACCCCGATTTCGAGCTGGCATGAAAAAACCCGGCCGCGCGTTCGCGACCGGGTCTGTCTTTTGAGGCCCAAGGGCCGGCTTGGAACGTTCGTCGAATTTACTTCGCCTTGGCGACAATCGATTCGAACGGCTTGTAGGCTTCCTTGGCGAGTTCGGCATAGAGATCGCCAAGCTTGGTGGCCTCGGTGACGAAGCTCTCATAGGACTGCTTGGCGTAGTCGGACTGGATTTCGATCGCCTTATCCAGCGACTTGGCGGAGAAGAGCTTCTCGACAACGGCGCTGCCGGCCTCAAAACTTTTCTTGGTGTACTCGCCCGCCTCGGTGGCGATGGCCTGCGCACCCTTGGACAGCGATGCAAAGCTCTTCAATCCGGTGTCGGCAAATTCCTTGCCGTATTTGCTGAAATCTTCATAGGTCTGGGTCATTTCACGCATTCCCTTGAACGGTTGCCTTTGGACGATGGACGCGCCTTGTCCGGGCCGCGTTGTGCAATGCGTGTAAATATATTGTGCAGTGCACAAAAAGTCAAGATTTCCGCGGCAATGCGCATCGTGAGCCGCCGGCAATCGCTAAGATTCGAATAAAGAGAGGCTCAATCCCGCAGAAAAGGGTGAACGCGGCGGTTACCATAAACGGATTGGTAACGCTGCCCGCGTTAGCGTGGCCCGAGGTGAGGCAGGACCCTTTGCCGCCTCCAAGGCAACGGAAATTCAAAGGAACTATCAGTGCGTAAGGCGTTGTCGGGCTTCGTTTCCAAATCCGCGTCCCCCCTCAAAACGATCATGATTCTCGCTATGGCGATGAGCTTCGTCGTCGCGGACGCGGCTTCATCCATGGCGGCCAAGTCGGCGGCCATCGTCATCGATGCCAAGTCCGGCAAGGTGCTTTATTCGTCGGATGCCGATGGCCGGCGCTATCCGGCCTCGCTTACCAAGATGATGACGCTCTATCTGACGTTCGAGGCATTGGCGAAGGGCAGGATCAGCAGGAATTCTCCGGTCGTGTTCTCGGCCAATGCCGCTGCCGAACCGCCAACAAAGCTCGGCGTCAAGCGGGGCGGCTCGGTCACGGTCGAGACCGCCATCCTGTCGATGGTGACCAAATCGGCAAACGATTCCGCAACTGCGCTTGGCGAGATGCTCGGCGGCAATGAGGCCAATTTCGCCCGCATGATGACCGCCAAGGCGCGGGCGCTGGGCATGCGGGGAACCGTTTTCCGCAACGCCAACGGCTTGCCTGATCCCGGGCAGTTCACGACGGCGCGCGACATGGCGCTGCTCGGTATCGCCCTGAGAGAGCATTTTCCACAATATTACGGCTATTTCTCGCAGCGCTCCTTTCTTTACGGGCGACAGCGCATCAACGGCCATAACCGTCTGCTCGGACGCATCAAGGGCGTCGACGGCATCAAGACCGGTTATACCCGCGCCTCCGGCTATAACCTGGTCTCCTCGGTATCGGATGGCGACCGGCGCATCGTAGCGGTGGTCATGGGCGGCAGGTCCGGCGGCAGCCGCGACAGCCAGATGGCCGGGTTGATCAATGCCTACATGCCGAAGGCGTCGTCGCGCGGCGGCGGCATGCTGATTGCCAAAGCCGGTGGCGGCAATCCGATTTCAGCCCTGGCCAAGGTGCTTCTGCCGAAGCATGACGCGCCGACGCCGGATAGTAAGCCGGACGACGATGCCGTTGCCTCCCTCGTCGAGGAAAATGCTCCCGTCGTTGAAGAAACCACTCCGGTCGTTCAGACCAGAAAGGTCAAGACGGCGGCCGTGGCGACAGCGGACGATGTGGCGACGGCCCGGGTCGCCGCAGCCTATGCCGAACCGGCTGCAGAGGTCGATCCGGTCAGCACGGCGTCGGTGCCATCCGGCTGGGCAATACAGGTCGCCTCTTCGCCAAAGCAATCCGAAGCAAAGGCTTTCCTCGACAAGGCGACGAAGCAGGTGCCCTCCGTTCTGGCCGATGCCTCCGGTTTCACCGTCGCCTTCGACAAAGACGGCGTCACCTATTACCGCGCCCGGTTCGGTGGTTTTGGTTCGAAGACCGCCGCCTGGAAGGCTTGTAACGCTTTGAAAAAGAAGAAGATCGAGTGCTACGCCGTCCAGCAGTAAGGGCGCGAAACGATATCTTTCCCGAAAGTTCTGCGTCGAAGGAGACTAGTTGTGATTGGAGAGCAAGACGTCCTTGGCTTCGTTGATCCGCGCCGCCAGGAAAGACGTGCCACCGATATCGGGGTGCAGGCGCTGCATCAGGCGGCGGTGCGCCTTGCGGACATCCGCCGCGGCAGCCCCCGCTTCAAGACCAAGGATCTTGTAGGCCTCCTCCTTAGTCATGGCGCCCGAACCTGGCGCAACACCCAGCCCTTCGCCACCATTCGCATCAGCGTCTTTGCGCCAGATGGGAAATCTGCCGTCAAGATACGTCTCTAGCAGCTGGCGGCTCTCCGGATCGCCGGAGAGCTCGCGATAAAGTTGCTGCAATTCGGCAAGCCCCATCGAGCCAAGCATCTTGCCTTCATGGCGCCCAGCCAGCACGAGGCCTTCGAGGCCGCCGGTGTCGTGATCGAGTTCCATCTCAAGCGCCGCGGTACGCACCGTCGAACGCTTGCCCGGTGCCAGTTTTGCGGCCGGCTGATTCATGCGCATGGAGCCATACCAGGCGAGCGCGGCCGACAGGATCAAGCCGCCGAGGCCCTCGCGCCCGACCAGCAGCACGGCAACGCCGACCAGCCCGAGCAGCACGGGTCCAAGGGTCCTCATGCCGCCTGCAAGCTTCCCCGGATCGGCGCGCAGGAAGATGGTGAGCATGCCGAGAAGCACCAGAAGCAATGCTACAAAAGCGATAATCGCGCCCATCAGTTTCCGCCGCCCCGTAGATGCTCGATCATCAGCCGGTCCTCCGGCCTGCCCCGGTCCTCCAGTGCTTTCAGACCGCCGGTCGCAAACACGGCGACGGACGAAAGCAGGCCGGCCAAGGTCGCGGCAGCCCGCCGATCAAACCGGAACCAGGCCCCTTTGGACAGCCGTGCAATTTCCTTGAACGCCTTTTCTGCACCGGCATCATGGCCTTCCTGAAAAACGAAGACAGGAACGCCGTGCAGACCTAGGCTACCGGCCTTTTCGGCCAGATCATCTATGTTTTCTTCCATCGCATCGCCGATATAGACCAGCGCGTTGACCTTGGCCGCCGCCGTCTGTTTCAGCGCATGGGCGAGCACCTTGCCGATCTGGGTGTGGCCGCTACGGCAGTCGATGCGCGTCATCAGCTGCTTCAGAGCTTCGGTATCGGTGACGAATGCGGAGGAACGGCACTCGCCAAGCCCGCGGAAATAGACCAGTTGAACCTTGAGCACCCCAGCCTTGCCGACGGCGTCGAACATCTCGGCCTGCAGCGCACAGGCGAGATCCCAGGTCGGCTGGCGGCTCATCGTAGCGTCGAGGGACAGGATCAGCCTGCCTGAACCGGTGGCGGATGCAGCGAGCGTCCTTGCCTGACGGAGAAAGGCGTCGATCTCGCCGGTGCTCGATTGGGACTCGACCGGCGCAGGATTGGCCTTTGCAGGCACGGGCTGCTTCTTGTCGCTCATGACATTCAAGATGTGGCGTTGTTCCCCAGCTTGCAAGCCCAGATCAGGCGACCTGCAGGACCGGTGATGATGGCAACTGCGGACAAGCGTTCGGCCGGTGCGCTTGGCGTTACGGTTCTTGGCGTCAGAGTAGGCCGAGATCGGCAAGCTCACGCCTGAGCTTCGGCGGCATTTCGATCAGCCCGGCTTTGCCCTTGCCGAGATCGGCCGGCGCGTCCGCCGGCTTCAGGTAGCGCCACCCTTGGAATGCACGGCGCGGCTGCCAGTCGGTGCGCACGACCTCGGGATCGAGGATCAGATGGCAGCGGCCGATGCCATCGTCATCAGTGAAGGGCCGGATTTCGGTGATCAGCTGACGGCATTGGACATTGCCCTTGACCACCCAGTAGAGCGAGCCGCCGTCGGTGATCTCGGCGCCGCGCGTCGGCACCATGCGGGTGGTGTGGTAGTGTTCGGCCGGTTCGCCGGCGCGGCGCCGCTCGTCGAGGCGGAAGGCAATCCACTCTTCCAGATCCTCGACGCTGTCACAGCCGACGCAAAGCTTTATGAGATTGAGAGACATCGTTTAAGGTTTAGCCCAGCACGCGAACGCGTCAACGGCCTGATCGACTTCTCCACAGTGGTGGTCCAGGCCGCCAGACTGGCGCTCAGCACTCCACGACATTGACGGCCAATCCGCCTAGGCTGGTTTCCTTGTACTTTTCGTTCATGTCGAGGCCGGTCTGCCGCATCGTCTCGATCGCCGCATCGAGCGGCACGAAATGAACGCCATCGCCCTTGATGGCCAGCGAAGCGGCGGTCACCGCCTTGACAGCGCCAAGCGCGTTGCGCTCGATGCACGGCACCTGCACCAGGCCGCCGACCGGATCGCAGGTCATGCCGAGATGATGTTCCAGCGCGATTTCGGCAGCGTTCTCGACCTGCTCGGGCGTGCCGCCCATGACGGCGCACAATCCCGCCGCAGCCATCGCCGAAGCCGAACCGACCTCGCCCTGGCAGCCTACCTCGGCCCCCGAGATCGAAGCATTGGTCTTGATGATGCCGCCAACGGCCGCCGCCGTCAGCAGGAAATCGCGGATACTTGGCTGGTCGGCTTCGGGATGGAAATGCAGCCAATAGCGCAACACCGCGGGCAGAGTGCCGGCCGCCCCATTGGTTGGCGCGGTGACGACACGGCCGCCGGCGGCGTTCTCCTCGTTGACCGCCATTGCATAGATCGACAGCCAGTCATTGGCGAGCAGCGGGTTGGGCCGGTTCTGCTGCCATTGCTCCTGCAACTTGTCGTGCAGCATCCGGGCACGGCGGCGCACCTTCAGTCCGCCCGGCATGATGCCGTCTTGCGACAGGCCGCGCTCGATGCATCCCTTCATGGCGCTCCAAATGCCGTCGAGGCCGGCGTCGAGCTCCTCGCGCGACATCTGCGTCTCCTCGTTGACGCGCTTCATCTCGGCGATGGAAAGGCCACTTTTCGATGCCATTGAGAGCATTTCGACGGCGTTCTTGAACGGATATGGAACCTTCTTGCCTTCGGTTGTCGCCGAGCCCCTCGCCTTCATCCGCTGCAATTCTTCCTCGGAAACGACAAAGCCGCCGCCGATCGAATAGTAGACGCGCCTCAGCAGCAACCGGTCTCCGGCATCATAGGCAGAAAACGCCATGCCATTGGCGTGACCCGGCAGCGGCGTCTTGCGATCCAGTACCAGATCCGTTGCCGGGTCGAAACGATAGGACGGATGGCCGGGCGGCGAAATCCGCTTCTCGGCGGCGATGCGAGCGGCGATGCCGTCGGCGTGGTCAGGATCCACCGTCTGCGGCGTCTGGCCGGCGAGGCCGAGCACCACGGCGCGATCGGAGCCATGGCCGATGCCGGTATAGGCGAGCGAGCCATGCAGGCTGGCCGCGATTCGGTCGACCCTGGCGCCGGCCGGACGCGGCCAGTCGTCTCCCGCAATCTCGTCGAGAAACCGCCGCGCAGCCGTCATCGGCCCCATCGTGTGCGAACTCGATGGGCCGATGCCGATCTTGAACAGGTCGAAAACCGAAAGGAACACGTGGGCGTTTTCTCCTGGGACCCTGTTGAGCTCTATATATAGGAATTCCCATGATGTTTTCCGCTGTTTTGAAGATTGCGGCGCTGCGCCTGCCGACCTTGTTTGCTCCGGCAGCGACATTCCGGCTTCGGCCATCGAAGCGTTGCCTCGGCTTGTGGTAAAAGCACCGCATGAGCGATTCCTTTCATCTATCGACGGCCGACCTTGCAGCGCTGGGGTTCTTCCTCGCCGCGTGGGTGCTGCATACGCTCGCCGCCGACGGAATGCTGGTCAGCCGCATGTCGCTGACGAGGGCGATGAACGCGCAGCGCGAGGCCTGGATGAGGACCATGGCCGAACGCGAGATCCGCATCGTCGACACCGCCATCATGAGCGGCCTGCAACAGGGGACCGCCTTCTTTGCCTCCAGTTCGCTGATTGCGATCGGCGGCTGTTTTGCCTTGCTCGGCGCTTCCGATCAGGTTCTCACTGTGCTGAGCGACCTGCCGTTTGGCGCCACATCCTCACGCGCCGCCTTCCAGACGAAGGTGTTCGGGCTGGTGCTGATCCTGGCCTTTTCCTTCTTCAAGTTCGGCTGGGCTTACCGGCTGTTCAACTATTGCTCGATCCTGATCGGCGCGGTGCCGATTCCGCATGGCGAGGCGTCGCGCAATCCGGTCACCGAAACGGCGGTGTGGCGCGCGGCCCGCATGAACATGCTGGCCGGGAAGCATTTCAATTCCGGGCTGCGCGGCGTGTTCTTCTCGATCGGTTATCTTGGCTGGTTCGTCGATCCCGCCGTTTTCGTGCTATCGACGCTGCTGCTTCTGGCGGTGCTGGTGCGCCGCCAATTTTTCTCGGCGGCGCGGCAGGCGGTGCTCGGTCAGCCGCCCGGCCCGGGAAAAGGCTGATCAATGCGGCCCGACAGCCAATAGGCGACGAGCCCGATCCATTCGCGAATCGCGATGGTCGTGGTCTGCAGCGCTTCGTTGGTAGATTTGCGGAACAGGCTGATACCTTCCTTACCGGAGGTGCGGTAGTCGACCGGCCATGGAACCGTCGGGAAGCCGGCTCTGTCGAACAGCGCCTTGGCGCGCGGCATGTGGAAGGCTGAGGTCACCAGCAGCCAGATCTCGCCGGGTTTCGGCGTAATCAGCCGCTTGGTGAAGACGGCATTCTCGTAGGTGTTGCGTGACTTGTCTTCCAGGATCAGACGATCGGCCGCCACGCCGAGCGCAGTGAGTACGCGTGGCGCCGTGGTTGAGTCGCCTTCGTCCTCACCGATTATTGCAACGGGGCCGCCTGAAATGACGACTCTCGCTGTCGGAAAACGCCGCGCCAGCACGGCTGCCTCGACAATTCGATCGCCACTGGCGTTGAGTTCATAACCGCCGCGAACGAAATTGATGGCGCCGTCCATACCGCCGCCGAGCACAACGATTCCGTCAACCCTTTCCGGCAGGGGTGGCTTAGGGAAACGCTCCTCGAGCGGATTGAGCATCACTGCGCCGAGCGAGGTCCATGCTGACACTGCCAGGACAAGGAAGGCCAGCACGCTGCCGGTGGCAAATAGCCTTTTGCGCCCGACCAATGCCGCAAGCAATCCAGCCAGCAGCAGGATGATCGCGAGATTAAGCGGCTGGACGAAGAGCCACAGGACCTTGGAGACATAGAAGAACATCCCTCACCCCCTCAGATGAGAAACGATCCTACCACCATTTTTCCGGCTGAAATGTGCCGGCCGCCTGTTCGATGACATGGGCGGTCTGGAACAGCGTTTCCTCGTCGAAAGGCCGGCCGATCAGCTGCAGGCCGAGTGGCAGCCCCTTGGCGTCGAGCCCGGCCGGAACCGCGATGCCGGGCAAGCCGGCCATGTTCACCGTCACCGTAAAGATGTCGTTGAGATACATCTTGACCGGGTCGGCGGCCATGTCTTCGTCTGCGATGCCGAAGGCGGCGGACGGCGTTGCCGGCGTCAGGATGACGTCGACACCTGCGACAAACACATTTTCGAAATCGCGCTTGATCAGGTTACGAACCTTCTGCGCCTGCAGATAGTAGGCATCGTAGTAGCCAGCGGAAAGCACATAGGTGCCGATCATGATGCGGCGCTTGACCTCACGCCCGAAGCCGGCGGCGCGGGTCTTTTCATACATGTCGACAATGTCCTTGCCGGGCACGCGCAATCCATAGCGGACGCCGTCGTAACGGGCGAGGTTGGACGAGGCTTCGGCGGGCGCAACAATGTAATAGGCCGGCAGCGCGTATTTCGTGTGCGGCAGCGAGATGTCGACAATCTCGGCGCCGGCATCCCTCAGCCAGGCAATGCCCTTCTGCCACAACGCCTCGATCTCCTCGGGCATGCCGTCGACACGGTATTCCTTGGGGATGCCGACCTTCATCCCCTTGATCGAGCGGCCGATCGCCGCCTCGTAATCCGGCACCGGCAGGTCGACGGAGGTCGTGTCCTTCGGGTCGACCGAAGCCATCGACTTCAACAGGATCGCGGCATCGCGCACGTCGCGCGCGATCGGCCCGGCCTGGTCGAGCGACGAGGCGAAGGCGACGACGCCCCAACGCGAGCAGCGGCCATAGGTCGGCTTAATGCCGACCGTGCCGGTGAAGGCGGCGGGCTGGCGGATCGAGCCGCCGGTGTCGGTGGCGGTAGCGCCGGCGCACAGGAAGGCCGAGACGGCTGATGCCGAGCCACCGGACGAACCGCCCGGCACCAGCTGGGCATTGTCCAACGTGCGCGCGGTCCTGGTGCCGCCCGCCGAAACGAAGCCGCCCTCGCCCTGATGTGTCGTCGGCATTACCACCGTGTCGAGCCGCGAACGCCGCCACGGGTTGATGACAGGCCCGTAATACGAGGTCTCGTTGGACGAGCCCATGGCGAACTCGTCCATGTTGAGCTTGCCGAGCATGACGGCGCCATCCGCCCACAGATTGGCGGTGATAGTCGATTCGTAGCGCGGCTTGAACCCGTCAAGCACGTGGCTGCAGGCCTGGGTGTGGACGCCTTCGGTGCCGAACAGATCCTTGATGCCGAGCGGGATACCCTCGAGGGACCCGCCCTCGCCCTTGGCCAGTTTCGCGTCGGAGGCCTTGGCCATGTCGCGCGCTTTGTCGCCGGTGACCACGATATAGGCATTGAGCGCAGGATTGGCTCGCTCGATCGCCGACAGATAAGCCTCGGTGACTTCGGTGGCGGTGATCTCCCTGGAGCGCAATTTGGCGCGGGCCTGCGAAATCGTCAGTTGGGTCAGGTCGCTCATCAGGCAAGGCTCTTTTCGTAAAACACCGACCACTCGGAATTGGGGTAATTCAGCACCGGCCCGCAGCGCGAAAAACCGGCGCGTTCGTAGACGGTCCAGGCGGCGGGATGACGGTCGCCCGTCTCCAGCACCAGACGCTTCAGCCCTTCTTGGCGCGCCAAGCCCTCGATCCGCTCGACGATCATCGCACCGATCTTGCGGCCGCGATGCGAAGGCCGCGTATACATACGCTTGACCTCGCCGACGACAGCGTCGTGGCGCTTCAGCGCGCCGCAACCGATGGCAAGGCCGTCGTCGCGGGCGATGAAAACGGTCGTCTCGCGGTCCGCCATCTGCTCGACCGTCAAATGGTAGCAATGCTCCGGCGGCGTCAACTCCAGCAATGTGGCGTTGAGCTCCTCGACCAGCCCACGCACATCGTCCTGCAGCGGCGTCTCCGCGGCGATCTCGATTACCATCGGCCAGCTACTCCACGACCTTTGGCACGAGAAAGAAGTTCTCTTCGGTTGCCGGCGCGTTGGCGACGATGTCGGCTGCCTTGCTGCCGTCGGTGACGACGTCCTGGCGCTTCTTCATTGCCATCGGCGTGACCGAGGTCATCGGCTCGACGCCGGAAACATCGACCTCGTTCAACTGCTCGACAAAGCCCAAAATGGCGTTCAATTCGCCGGTCATGCGCTCTGCATCCTCCTCGCTCACCGCAATGCGGGCAAGGTGCGCGACGCGCTTCACGGTTTTAATATCAACGGACATGTTGTGCCTCGGGGAAAACCAGCGCTATAGCGGCGCAGCGCGTGCCGCGCAACATGCATCGTGCCGACAACTGCCCTACGGCATCGCCACGCCGTCGCAGAGGAAATAGCTGCCACCGTTGCCGCTCTGCTCGCTTTCGTCCGCGGCAGGCCGAACCGAAACCAGGTCGATCTGCTTCGGGTTCATCTGAGTCAGTGAGAGAACATCCGGAAAGACGTAGCCCGGCTCCTGGCAGATGGCGGTCACCGCCCAGCTTGGCGACCGTGTCGCCTTGGTGATCTGCAGGAACTCGCAGTTATATTCGATGCTTTCCAATCCGTTTGCCGACAGTACGATATTGCCGCCCTCGATCACCGTCTGCAGCGTATCCTTTTTGGCCTGCGCGCAGAGATCCTCCGATTGCAGATAGATGCCCTCGATGAAATCCTCGGCGGCCAGCGCCGGCGATGCGGCAACCAGCATAGAAATGCAAAGAGAGTTTCTCAGACCCATGTCGTCATTCCGGTTCGCTATTCCTACAGCGTAATCGTCTCGCCGATCTTCGGCAACGCCACTTTCACACCCGATCCGTCCAGCCCGGCCACAAACTTGTCGGCGGTCTGATCTATCATCGGAAATGTGCCGAAGTGAGCGGGAACGACCGTCTCGAACTTGAAGAAACGCTGGCAGGCAAGAGCTGCCACCGCGCCACCCATGGTGAAGCGGTCGCCGATCGGCACGATGCCGATCTTCGGCTCATGCAACTCGTTGATCAGCGCCATATCGGAAAAGATGTCTGTGTCGCCCATATGGTAGAGCGTCTTATCCTCGGGGAAGTGCAGGACGAGCCCGCCCGGATTGCCGAGATAGGTGTTCTGGCCGCTCTCGCCTAGAAAGGACGATGAATGCAGAGCCTGAACGAAAGTGGTGGTGAAGCCGCCGCAATCGACGGTACCGCCGATATTGCCGGGATTGATTTGCTTGTCACTGACGCCTTTGCCGACCAGGTACATGCAAATCTCGAAATTGGCGACAAGCATCGCGCCGCTTTTCTTGAGCACTTCGACGGCGCCGCTGATGTGGTCGCTGTGGCCATGGGTAAGCAACACGTGCGTGACCCCTTCGGCCGGCTCTTCCCAGCCGCCTGTCCATGACGGATTGCCGACCAGATACGGGTCGATGAGGATTTTCGCGCCTTCGATTTCGACGCGGAATGCCGAGTGTCCGTACCAGGTAAGTTTCATCAATACCTTCCTCGATTTTTGCTTCGGTAGAGGCTAGAACGCCGACGGCGAAATTAAAGTGCCGCGGCATATGTTGCGCGTATAGGAAGTGCGGCGTCGCGGTCAAAGGAAAAGCCGTTGGGCATCATCACGATCGAGGAGTTGCCGGGCCGGCTCGGCGGCGGCAAGACCCTGGCTGGGCTTGACCTCGGCGACAAGACGATCGGCGTGGCGGTTTCGGACCGCGGCTTGTCCTTCGCGCACCCGCGCCCTGTCATCATGCGCAAGAAATTCTCGCTCGATGCCGCGGTGCTGCTCGCTCTGCTGCAGAAGGAAAATGCCGGCGCAGTGGTGATCGGCCTCCCCATCAACATGGACGGCTCGGAAGGCCCACGCGCCCAAAAATCCCGCGCTTTCGTCCGCAACATGGCTGGATTGACCGATCTGCCGTTCGTCTTTTGGGACGAAAGGCTGTCGACGGTGGCGGCCGAGCGGACACTGATCGAGATGGATTTTTCCCGCAAGAAACGCGCCGGCAAGATCGATTCAGCGGCGGCGGCCTTCATCCTGCAGGGTGTTCTCGACCGGCTTCAGGCGCTCGGAGTCGATGCCTGGTCGAAATAGCGATTGCGCGTTGCCTTGATCCAGCTGCCGATCGCCTTGCGGCGGCGAAATGCCCAGAACGCCATCAGCAGTAGGCCGTCGAAGACGCAAGCCTTCGCCACCATGCCCGGGATGAGCGCCGGATCGACGCCGAGCATCTGCCCATAAAGCTGGAAAACGAGATCGTGCAATTGGCGGCTCAGCATGACATAGCCGAAATTGATATCGTTGAGCGACAGAAAGAACCAGCCCCAGAACAGGAGGAGCGGAGCCGCCCACAGCGCGAACAAGGTGCGCATCAGCGATCGTCCCTCGAATCCGGCCGGCCCGAAATGCGCGCAAGCGAGGAATTGTACGCCGCTGCCTTGGCCATGATATGCGCGGCCGCGCGGATTTCGCCGGTCACTGGAACTGCCGCGGCAGCGGCTGAGCGCCGCTCGGCGAGCATCGCGACATATGACGCCAGAAGTGCCGCCAATTGCACGGCGACAACCATGAACAGCCCATTGATGCCTTGCGCAGCGCCGCCGATGACGATCAACGACAGCACGCCCGAGGCCGAGATGAAGGCGATCCGCACAACACTGTCGGCTGGGTCCGGGTTGGTGGCGTCGCTGGTCAATGCTTCAACAAAGGCCCAGCAGAACAGCACCGCGACGACAAGCAATGCCACGGCGAGCGGCGCCACGACGACGGCGTTTTCAAGATCGGCAAAGCGAGTGTTCTGGACGGGAACGCCGAGCACGCCAAGGGCCGCCGCGACGCCACGATTCCCATCGATGCAGATGAACGCCAGCAGGGCGAAAACGGCCGCCCAATGCAATGCCAGAAAAGAGCTCAAAATATGCCGCATGACGCTCCTGCTTCGCAGGACAAAGACCGCTCAGCCGAACAGTCCTTGCCTTAACCATAACACTGGGCTTTGCCACCGGCCGCCGCAATGGAAACCATTTGTTAAGGTTAACGATCATCCACAGGGCGCGCGAAAAAAAGCGGCTACGACCCGGGCGACGGCACTAGTTGATCGGCGGGTAGAGCGTGTCGATGATCATCCGCGCATCGTGGCGCGAATCGAGCATTCCATAGGTGTTGCGCCACTGGCCGGCGAGGCGCGTCTCGACGAAGGCGTCGGCGATCCGCCCTGCCCCCAGCCTGCGAAGCTCTGCCGCCGCCGCCGACAATGCTAATTGCTCGGTCAACAGCCGCGCTGAGCCCTCGTCGGTTGCAGCGACCTGCATTGCTGCCTTGAGCACGCCGACGGTGCCGCGTCCGCCAGCGCCGAGATCGCGGTCGATGCCGGCCAGCACGTCATCGAACAGGCCTGGCGCGCGGCCGAGCACTCGCAACACGTCGAGCGCCATGACGTTGCCTGAACCCTCCCAGATCGCGTTGACCGGAGCTTCGCGATAGTAGCGGGCGAGCGGCCCCTCCTCGACATAGCCATTGCCGCCGAGGCATTCCATCGCCTCATAGAGCAGCGGCGGCGCAATCTTGCAGACCCAGTATTTGACGACCGGCGTCATGGCGCGGGCGAAGGCCGCCTCGCCGCGGTCGCCGGCCGCCTCGTCGAAGGAGCGCGCCAGCCGGAACGACAGCGCGGTAGCGGCGGCAACGTCGAGCGCCATGTCGGCCAGAACACGCTGCATCAGCGGCTGCTCGATCAGATTGGTTCCGAACACCTGGCGGTGGCGCGTATGGTGGACGGCCTCGGCCAGTCCGGCCCGCATGATCGCCGAGGAGGCGACGGCACAGTCGAGCCGCGTCAGGGTCACCATGTCCATGATCGTCTTCACGCCGGCGCCGGGCTCGCCAACCATCTCGCCGATGGCATTGACGAATTCCACCTCGGAGGACGCATTGGAGCGGTTGCCGAGCTTGTCCTTCAGCCGCTGAAAGCGGAAGCCGTTGCCGGATCCGTCGCCAAGCAAGCGGGGAACGAGAAAGCACGACAGTCCCTCCGGCGCCTGTCCGAGCACCAGGAAGGCATCCGACATCGGCGCCGACATGAACCATTTGTGGCCGGTCAGGCGATAAAAACCGCTGCCGGCGCGCTCGGCCTTGGTGACGTTGGCACGAACATCGGTACCGCCTTGCTTCTCGGTCATGCCCATGCCGAGCGTCAGCCCGGCTTTTTCGACCGGCGGCTTTTGGCCCTGATCGTATTTGCGCGTCGTCACCCGAGGCGCCCATTCGCGAAACAGCTTCGGGCTGGCCATCAGCGCTGCCAGCGAAGCGCTGGTCATGGTGATCGAGCAAAGATGCCCGGTTTCGAGCTCAGCCGTGAGGTAAAAGCGCGCGGCGCGCACCTGGTGGCGGCGGCCGATCTCGGCGTCGCCATTCTCCCAGACCGACGAATGCAGCCCGTTGGCGACCGAGCGGCGCATCAGCGCGTGATAGGCGGGGTGGAACTCGACCTGGTCGATGCGCCGGCCCTGGCGATCATGGGTCCTGAGCTTCGGCGTCTCGACATTGGCAAGACGGGCCAGCTCCTGCGCCTCATGCGTCAAAACGAAACGGCCAAGCCCGTCGAGGTCCTTGCGCACCGGATCGGAAAAGCGCTCGGCAAGCTGGATCAGCAACGGATCGCCCCGCCAGGCGTTGCCGCCGGCCAGCGGCGGCGGCTGGTTGGTCACGTCGTCGGTCACGCTTCGTCCTTATCACCTGAAGTCTGCGAATCCAAAGTCATCGCGGTTTATAGCCTATGGCCGGCGGCGCGCGACGAAAATACCGGGGAGAACCGATCCAATCCCAAGCCGGTGCTTGCAGCCGCGGAGCCTCCCCCCTATAGCAGCGACTTGAGATGACTGACGCATCGTCCCTTCCACTTTATCCCCACCGCCATCTTCTAGGCATCCGCGATCTTTCCCCCGCCGACATCGAGCTTCTGCTCGACCGGGCGGACCGGGCCGTTGCCATCTCGCGGCAATCGGACAAGAAGACATCGACGCTGCGCGGCCGCACCCAGATCAATCTCTTCTACGAAGCCTCGACCCGTACGCAATCGTCGTTCGAGCTGGCCGGCAAACGGCTCGGCGCCGACGTCATGAACATGTCGGTGGCAAGCTCGTCGGTGAAGAAGGGCGAGACGCTGATCGATACCGCGATGACGCTGAACGCCATGCGCCCCGACATATTGATCATCCGCCACCAATCGGCGGGCGCGGCGGCACTTCTTGCTCAAAAGGTCGGCTGCTCGGTGGTCAATGCCGGCGACGGCGCTCATGAACATCCAACGCAGGCGCTGCTCGACGCGCTGACCATCCGCCGCGCCAAGGGTCCGTTGTCGAAGCTGATCGTGGCGATCTGCGGTGACATCCTGCATTCGCGCGTGGCCCGCTCCAATATCATTCTGCTCAACGCACTCGGTGCCCAAGTACGGGTCGTCGCCCCTTCGACGCTTTTGCCCGCCGGCATCGAGAAGATGGGCGTCATCGTCACCCGCTCGATGGGCGAGGGTCTGAAGGACGCCGACGTGGTGATGATGTTGCGCCTGCAGCGCGAACGCATGGAAGGCGCTTTCGTACCCTCGGTGCGTGAATATTTCCGCTAT
Organism: Mesorhizobium sp. M0189; assembly: GCF_040322135.1. Classification (NCBI taxonomy): domain Bacteria; kingdom Pseudomonadati; phylum Pseudomonadota; class Alphaproteobacteria; order Hyphomicrobiales; family Phyllobacteriaceae; genus Mesorhizobium; species Mesorhizobium sp. M0189. The sequence continues at coordinate 410,655 of NZ_JAMYSW010000001.1, read as the reverse complement.
TTCGGGCTCGACGCCGAGAAGCTGAAAGCGGCCAAGGAGGGTGCGCTGGTCATGCATCCCGGCCCGATGAACCGCGGCGTCGAGATCGCCTCCGAGATCGCCGACGGCCCGCAAAGCGTTATCCAGGAACAGGTTGAGATGGGCGTCGCCGTGCGCATGGCGGTGATGGAAGCGCTGCTCGACCCCCGTCGAAACCACGAGGGCCGCGGCGCATGAGCATAACGGTCTTCAGCCGCGCCCGCATCGTCGACCCATCGCGCGGCATCGACGAGATAGGCACCGTCATCGTCGAAGGACGCAAAATCGTTGCCGCCGGCAAGGCGGCCTTGAACCAGGGCGCGCCCGAAGACGCCACGATCATCGAGTGCGCTGGTAAGGCGATCATCCCCGGCCTGATCGATGCACGTGTCTTCATCGGCGAACCGGGCGGCGAACACCGCGAAACCATCGCATCGGCGAGCATTGCTGCGGCGGCGGGCGGCGTCACCTCAATCGTCATGATGCCCGATACCGACCCGGTGATCGACAATGTCGCACTGGTCGAGTTTGTGCTGCGCACCGCCAAGGACACGGCAATCGTCAACATCTTTCCGGCGGCAGCGATCACCAAGGGGCTGGAAGGCCGCGAGATGACCGAATTCGGCCTATTGCGCGAGGCTGGAGCGGTCGCCTTCACCGACGGCCGGCATTCTATCGCCAGCGCGCTGGTGATGCGTCGCGCGCTGACCTACGCGCGCGATTTCGACGGCGTCATCGCGCATGAAACCCAGGACGCCGATCTCGCCTCGGCCGGCGTGATGAACGAAGGCCTTTACGCAAGCTGGCTTGGCCTTGCCGGCATTCCTCGCGAGGCCGAATCAATCCCCCTGGAGCGCGATCTCGCGCTGGCTCGCCTGACCGGCGGCTCCTATCACGCTGCCAAGATCTCGACGGCTATGGCGGCAGACGCGGTAGCGCGCGCAAAAGCCGACGGGGCCAACGTCACAGCAGGCGTGTCGATCCACAATCTGTCGCTCAACGAGAATGATGTCGGCGAGTACCGCACCTTCTTCCGGCTGACGCCGCCGCTGCGCGCCGAGGAAGACCGGCTGGCGATGATCGAGGCGGTCAAGGACGGCACCATCGACCTCATCGTCTCCTCGCACGACCCGCAGGACGTCGACACCAAGCGCCTGCCCTTCGCCGATGCTGCGGCCGGCGCCATCGGGCTGGAAACGCTGCTGGGCGCGGCGCTGCGGCTCTATCACAATGGCGACGTGACGCTGCTCCGGCTGGTCGAGACCTTATCCACCGCGCCGGCAAGATTGTTCAGCCTGCCCGGCGGCACGCTGAAACCGGGGGCTTTGGCCGACCTTGCACTCGTCGATCTGGACGAGCCATGGATCGTCAGCGAGAGCGGCATCCGCTCGCGCTCGAAAAACACCTGTTTCGAAGGCGCGCGGCTGCAAGGCAAAGTCTTGCAAACGATGGTGGCGGGCCGCACAGTGTTTTCGGCCTAGGACGGAACAGGCGTCACGCCTTCAAATCCGTTCAGCCAAGGAAACTTCGGGGGAACAATGGCTTACAGTCCCGTCTTGGCATTGGTGTTCGGCTATCTTCTCGGCTCGATCCCCTTCGGGCTGCTGATCACCCGTGCCGCCGGCCTCGGCGACGTGCGCAACATCGGCTCCGGCAACATCGGCGCCACCAATGTGCTGCGCACCGGCAACAAGGGTCTGGCGGCGGCCACCCTGCTGCTCGACGCCCTTAAAGGCACCGCGGCTGTGCTGATCGCCGGCCGCTTTGCACCTGAGCTCGGACTCTGGGCCGGTTTCGGTGCGTTTCTAGGCCACCTCTTTCCGGTCTGGCTCGGCTTCAAGGGCGGCAAGGGTGTCGCCACCTACCTCGGCGTGCTGATCGGCCTTGCCTGGCAGGTGGCGGTGATCTTCGCCGTTGTCTGGCTCGCGGTGGCTTTCCTGTTCCGCTACTCCTCGCTGGCGGCATTGACGGCAGCGGTCGTCGTGCCAGTGGCCTTGTACTTCCTGAGCACGCCGCAGATTGCCGGGCTTTTCGCGGCGATGAGCCTGATCGTCATCATAAAGCACCGCGCCAACATTGCGCGGCTGCTTGCCGGCACCGAGGGTAAGATCGGGGCAAAGGAGTGAGCGAGCCCGCCGCCGGGCCGCGCCTCAGCGACCGGCAGCGGCTGAGCTGGCTTCGCCTGATCCGCACGCCGAATGTCGGCCCGGCTTCCTTTCGCGACCTGATCAACCGGTTCGGTTCGGCCGAAGCAGCGCTTGCGATGCTGCCGGAGCTGATGATTTCGGGTGGCGCCAAAAAAATCGTCCGCATTCCGTCCATTGCCGAGGCCGAGGCCGAGCTGGAGGCAGCCAGGCGGGCGGGCGCCCGCTTCGTCGGCATCGGCGAGGCGGATTATCCGCCGCTGATGAAGAGCATGGACCATCCGCCGCCGTTGCTCGCGGTCAGGGGCAGTAGTGCGGTTTTCCGCTTGCCCGCGGTCGCCATCGTCGGCGCTCGCAACGCCTCGCTGGCCGGCATCAAGATGGCGCGGATGCTGGCGGCGGATCTCGGCCGCGACGGCTATGGCATCGTCTCCGGCTTGGCGCGCGGCATCGATACGGCCGCGCACCAGGGCAGCCTTTCGACCGGCACGATCGGTGTGCTCGCCGGCGGCATCGATTTGCCCTACCCGCCCGAAAATGCCGGGCTGTGCGACGAGATTGCCGAGCGCGGTGGCGCCATCGTCTCGGAAATGCCGTTTGGCTGGCAGCCGCGCGCGCACGATTTTCCGCGCCGCAACCGGCTTGTTGCTGGCGCCGCATTGGGATTGGTGGTGGTCGAGGCCGCACAGCGCTCCGGCTCGCTGATCAGCGCCCGGCTTGCCGGTGAGATGGGCCGACTGGTCTTCGCCGTTCCCGGTTCGCCGCTCGATCCGCGCGCCGCCGGCACCAATGGCCTGCTCAAGGACGGCGCCACCCTTGTCACCGAGGCCGCCGATGTCACCAGTGCGATCGCGCCGCTGGTCGGCGCCTGGGCGCCAAGGACATCGCCGCTTGAAGAGCCGCCCGACTTTTCGGCAACGCCGCCGCCGCGCGAGGATGACCGCGACCGCGTCGTCGAGGCACTCGGCCCGACGCCGGTAGCAGTCGACGAGATCATCCGCCACACCGGCCTGCATCCCGCCCAAGTGTTCATGGTGCTGCTGGAGCTCGACCTCGCCGGCCGGCTCGAACGCCATGCCGGCGGTAGTGTCTCGCTGATTTGACCGGGAGCTTGCGCATGTCCCGGCGCGCATTCAGACGTGATTTCATGACCGATCTAAGCAACAAACCAAAGCGGACGCTGTTCACTCGTAAGACGGCCTTCGTTTGGGCGGCATTGAGCGTCGTGCTGGCGCTGCAATGGTCGATGGATCTCGGCACGCTGGGTTTTCCCGACAGCTATACAACGCCCTTCGCAAGAGGGACGAGCACGCTTCTGGGCATTCTGACGGCAGCCTGCATGGCCCAGGGTCTCTACTTTTTCCTGGCCGGCGTGTTCGGCAGAAAGGTAAGCGCCGTCGGTCTTTGCCCGCAAATCCTTGCCGCAGCGGTTCTCACGGTGGTGCCGGCGCTTATCGTGAAGGATTGTCCGCATTCGCAGCTGTGCAGCAGAGCCTATGAGGCGCTCACCGGCACGATGATGGACGATGGGGCGGTGGTTAAGGCCACCGCATGCGTTCGGCACGAGGTTGTCACCCATTTCTTAGGTACAAACTGTTACCCATGTCTCCGGGCCGTACATCTGGATTTTGGTGAGCGCGATGGGATTCGAACCCATGACCTACTGATTAAAAGTCAGTTGCTCTACCGGCTGAGCTACGCGCTCCCGCGGGCTCAGAAAGGCCGCCCTCGAAATTGCGCGGAACATAGGGAGAGTGCCTCTGCCGGTCAACCGGAAAAAGACGGCTCGCACACCGGGCTTTCCAGCAGTGTCATCATGCCTTGCGGAGCGCTTCGGCGTTGACGGAACTGCCTCCCTCTCGCACAAGGCCGAAGCTCGCCCTCTATGGCGACAAAGGCAAGCAGCAAATCGGGAGAACCTTTGCGGATCAGCAACTTGGGATTTTTGGCGGAACAATTTGCGCAGCCTGCCCGTTTCCCGCGATAAGGGACATGCGTTTCAAGGAGAAGATCATGAATAGGATCATGTCGGGCCTGCTGGCGACCACTCTTTCGATCTCATTCGCTGCCGCGGAGATCGTGCCAGTCAACGCTCAGCCCAGCTATGCGCCCCCGGCCCAGGGGATCACCTCGAATGTCCAGACCGTCCAGTACGAGCCGTGGCGGAGGCACCGGAGTTTCAACCGCGATTTCTCGCGTCGCGATTTCTCCCGGCGCAGTTTTGCGCGTGACGATGGCATGTATTGGCGTGGCCATCGCGGCTATCGCGAATATCGTCGCGGCTATCGCCGTCACGGTGACTACTGGTTCCCGCTGGCCGCCTTCGCCACCGGAGCGCTGATTACGGGCGCTATCGTCAACAGCCAGAATCGTGTCTATCGTGGCGATGCCCACGTGCAGTGGTGCTACGACCGTTATCGGAGCTATCGCGCTTCTGACAACACTTACCAGCCCAACTACGGTCCGCGCCGGCAGTGCCGGTCGCCTTACTGAGTCCTAAAGCGCGTCGCGTTCGATCGGCCTCATGCGACGCGCTATCGCAAAACCGCTGTTTGCGCGACATGCATTAGATTAGAGGCTGCAGGCCCGCGCCCGAAACGGCGCGGGTGTTTCATTAGTGCGTATCCGGTGGCATCCCTGCCTATTGAGTACTGAGCGTCCTGCGTACAGCGTGGCGCCAACCTGCCAGCTTGGCGGCACGTGTCGAAGCATCCATGTCCGGCTTGAACCGGCGCTCGAGCGCCCAACTCCTGGCGAATTCCGCGGCCTTCGGCCAGACACCCGCCTTCGAGCCGGCCAGCCAAGCCGCACCAAGCGCCGTCGTCTCGAGAATTGTCGGCCGGTCGACCGGCGCATCGAGAATGTCGGCCAGCCGCTGCATGGTCCAGTCCGACGCCACCATGCCGCCATCGACCCTGAGCACGGTCTTGGCCGAGGCGCCCTTCCAGTCCTTTCGCATGGCGTCAAGCAGGTCGCGGGTCTGGAAGGCAACGGATTCCAGTGCCGCGCGGGCAAATTCCGCCGGCCCCGAATTGCGGGTCAGCCCGAAGATGGCGCCGCGCGCCTCGGCATCCCAGTGCGGTGCGCCGAGCCCGACGAAAGCCGGCACCAGATAGACGTTCTGCGTTGGATCGGCTTCCGCCGCCAATTTGCCGCTCTGCTCGGCCTTGCCGATCACCTTGATGCCGTCGCGCAGCCATTGTACGGCGGCGCCGGCGATAAAGATCGAGCCCTCCAGTGCATAGGTGGTCTTGCCGTTCAGCCTATAGGCGATGGTGGTCAAAAGCCGGTTCTTCGAACGCACCAGATCGCTGCCGGTGTTGAGCAGCGCGAAGCAACCGGTGCCGTAGGTGGATTTCATCATGCCCGGATCGAAACAGGCCTGGCCGATCGCCGCCGCATGCTGGTCGCCGGCCACACCGAGGATTCTGATCTCTGCACCAAACAGGCTTTTGTCTGTGATTCCAAAATCATCGGCACAATCTTTCACCTGCGGCAGCATTCTTGCAGGTATGCCAAGAATGGCCAGCAGCTCGTCGTCCCAGGCATTTTGTTCGATGTTGTAGACCAGTGTGCGCGAGGCATTGGTGGCGTCAGTGGCGTGGACCTTGCCGCCAGTCAGGCGCCAAATCAGAAAACTGTCGATGGTGCCGGCCAGCAGTTCGCCCTTCTCGGCGCGTTTTCTGGCGCCCTTCACCTTGTCCAGCATCCAGGCGATCTTGGTGCCGGAGAAATAGGGATCGAGTAGCAGGCCGGTCTTTTTTGTGAATTTCTTCTCCAGCCCCAGCTTCTTCAGTTTCTGGCATAGCGGCGCGGTGCGGCGGTCCTGCCAGACAATCGCGTTGTGGATCGGCTTGCCGGTCTCTTTGTCCCAGATGACGACGGTTTCGCGCTGGTTGGTAATGCCGATCGCGGCGACTTCGGCTGCGTTGCGGCCAGCTGTCTTCAGCGCGGCCTTCACCGTTTCCACGACGCTTGCCCATATCTCCTCGGGATCGTGCTCGACCCAGCCGGAGGCCGGATAATATTGAGTGAATTCCTTTTGCCCGCTGCCGACGACCTTCATCTTGTCGGCGAACAGGATCGCCCGGCTCGATGTCGTCCCCTGGTCGATTGCAAGGATGTATCCGGTCATTCTCTCTCCCGTCGAAGCGAATTCAAAGGTGCTACGGTGTCTCGACGCCAGACGGCGCGGAGCCGTTCACGCAAACAGGGGAGACGGCAACATGCCGCCTCCCCTGAGCATGGCGATGCGGGCGCGGACGCCCGCATCAAACGGTCCTATTGCTGCCAGCTCTTCACCAGCTCGTCGTAGTTGATGGTGACCGGCTTTTCCTTCTCGTTCTCGATCTTGAGCTGAGGAGCGAGATTGCCCTTCTTGACCGCGTCGGCGTTCCAGTAGGCGAGGTCATGCTCTTCGGCCATCTTCGGGCCAATATCGCCCTGGACGCCCGACTTCTCGATGCGGCTCATCACCTTTTCCTGCTCGGCGCAGAGCGAGTCCATCGCTTCCTGCGGGCTCTTGGCGCCCGACGAAGCATCGCCGATCGCCTGCCACCAGAGCTGTGCCAGCTTCGGATAGTCCGGCACGTTGGTGCCGGTCGGCGACCACTGGACGCGCGCCGGCGAGCGGTAGAACTCGATCAAGCCGCCGAGCTTTGGCGCACGTTCGGTGAAGCTCTTGTCGTGGATCGTGCTCTCGCGGATGAAGGTCAGGCCGACATGGCTCTTCTTCACGTCGACCGTCTTCGAGGTGACGAACTGCGCGTAGAGCCAGGCGGCCTTGGCGCGGTCGGTCGGCGTCGACTTCATCAGCGTCCAGGAACCGACGTCCTGATAGCCGAGCTTCATGCCGTCCTTCCAGTAGACGCCATGCGGCGACGGCGCCATGCGCCACTTCGGCGTGCCGTCGTCGTTCAGCACGGCCTTGGCGCTGGCGTCGACCATGCTGGCGGTGAAGGCGGTGTACCAGAAGATCTGCTGGGCAACCGCGCCCTGCGCCGGAACTGGCCCCGATTCGGAGAAGGTCATGCCTTGGGCTTCCGCCGGTGCATAGGCCTTCAGCCAATCGAGATACTTCTGGATGGAGTAGACGGAAGCCGGACCATTGGTGTCGCCGCCGCGCGCCGTGCAGGAACCGACCGGACGCGAATTCTCGTCGACCTTGATGCCCCATTCGTCGACGGGCAGACCGTTCGGAATGCCCTTGTCGCCATTGCCGGCCATCGACAGCCAGGCGTCGGTGAACCGCCAGCCGAGCGACGGGTCCTTCTTGCCATAGTCCATATGGCCGTAGACCTTCTTGCCGTCGATCTCACGCCCGGTGAAGAACGCTGCAATGTCCTCATAGGCCGACCAATTCACCGGCACGCCGAGGTCGTAGCCGTATTTGGCCTTGAAGTCCGCCTTGTTCTTCTCGTCGTTGAACCAGTCGTAACGGAACCAGTAGAGGTTCGCGAACTGCTGGTCAGGAAGCTGGTAGAGTTTCTTGTCGGGCGCGGTGGTGAACGAGGTGCCGATGAAATCCTTCAGGTCGAGATTCGGATTGGTGACATCCTTGCCGTCGCCTGCCATCCAGTCGGTCAGGTTGCGCACCTGCTGGTAGCGCCAGTGCGTGCCGATCAGATCGGAATCGTTGACCCAGCCGTCATAGAGGTTCTGGCCGGTCTGCATCTGGGTCTGGATCTTCTCGACAACGTCGCCTTCCTGGGTGACGTCGTGCGTAACCTTGATGCCGGTGATGGCTGTAAAGGCCGGCGCCAGCACCTGCGATTCATACTGATGCGTGGCGATGGTTTCGGAAACCACCTTGATATCCATGCCGGCGAAAGGTTTCGCGGCATCGATGAACCATTGCATTTCGGCTTCCTGGCCGGCGCGGTCGAGCGTCGACAGGTCGCCGATTTCCTTGTCCAGGAAGGCCTTGGCCTCGTCCATTCCGGCATAGGCGTTGCTTGCCCCGAGCAACAGGACAAGCGCAGTTGTTGATGTCAAGAATTGCCGTCGCATGTATTTCCTCCACTGTTAAGTTCAAAGTGCGATCTGGATCGGCGGCCGGCACGCCGCCGTTCCAACAGTTTCCCCCTCTATACGTAGCGGAACACGCCGACGGCGTAGACCACGGAGAGAGCGAGAGCCCACCACAGATTGGGTCCGACTAGACCCAGCCAAGCGAGATGGATAAAGGCACTGCCAAGCAGCGACAGGAACAAGCGGTCGCCGCGCGTCGTTTCGAAGCGCAGCACGCCGACGCGCGGATTGCCGCCCGGCGAGACGTATTCCCACACCGCCATGCCGCAAAGCAGCAGAAAGATGGTTCCAAAGAAGGCCGCGGTCGGCCACGTCCACGCCATCCACGAAAAATCGAGGTTGGACGAGAGGTTAAATCCCCACAGGCGGATATTGGCCGGATCGCTGAAGCCTACCGTTATTGCCACGAAATCGATTTGAAGGGCCACCCAGGCCACGACGACCAGGGCGAGAAACAGCACGGCCCACCACCATGGGCTTCTGTCGACCTGCTCCATCATACCCTCCCCAGGGCAAAGCCCTTGGCGATGTAGTTGCGCACAAACCAGATGACGAGCGCGCCGGGAATCAGCGTCAGCACGCCGGCTGCGGCGAGCAGCCCCCAATCCATGCCGGCGGCCGAAACGGTGCGGGTCATGGTCGCGGCGATCGGCTTGGCGTCCGTGGTCGTCAGCGTGCGGGCGATCAGCAGCTCGACCCACGAGAACATGAAGCAGAAGAAGCACGCCACGCCGATGCCGCTCGCAATCAGCGGCATGAAGATCTTGATGAAGAAGCGCGGGAACGAATAGCCGTCGATATAGGCGGTCTCATCGATCTCCTTCGGCACCCCCGACATGAAGCCTTCGAGGATCCACACCGCCAGCGGCACGTTGAACAGGCAATGCGCCAGAGCCACGGCGATATGGGTGTCGATAAGGCCGAAGGCCGAATAAAGCTGGAAGAATGGCAGCGCGAACACCGCCGGCGGCGCCATGCGGTTGGTCAGCAGCCAGAAGAACAGATGCTTGTCGCCGAGGAAGCGATAGCGCGAAAAAGCATAGGCAGCAGGCAGTGCTGCGGCCACCGAAATCACCATGTTCATAACCACATAGGTGATCGAGTTGATGTAGCCCGAATACCAGGACGCGTCGGTGAAGATGGTGCGGTAATTCGCCAATGTCGGTGCGTGCGGGTAGAGCGTCAGCGACGAGACGATCTCGCCATTGGTCTTGAAGCTCATATTGATGAGCCAGTAGATCGGCAAAAGCAGAACGATGATGTAGAGCGTCGGCACGATCCACCACCAACGCGACTCCTCGCCGCGACGGCGCATCAGCCGTGCGATCTCGTCCTGCCGCAGCGTGCTGGCTAATCCTTGCGAAGCTGTCGTCTCGCTCACTCTGTCGGCTCTTTCGTCAGCGCGGCTCATCTCAGCGCTCCGCGTCGTAATTGGTCATCACGGTGTAGAACACCCATGACAACAACAGGACGATAAGGAAGTAGACCAGCGACATCGCCGCCGCCGGGCCGAGGTCGAACTGGCCGAGCGCCGTCTTGACGAGATCGATCGAAAGAAAGGTCGTCGAGTTGCCGGGTCCGCCGCCGGTCACCACGAACGGTTCGGTGTAGATCATGAAGCTATCCATAAAGCGCAGCAGCACGGCGATCAGCAGCACGCGGTTCATCTTCGGCAGCTGGATGTAACGGAACACCGCCCAGCGCGAGGCACCGTCGATCTTGGCCGCCTGATAAAAGGCATCCGGGATCGAGACCAGGCCGGCATAGCAGAGCAGAACGACGAGGCTGGTCCAATGCCAGACGTCCATGATGATGACCGTGACCCAGGCGTCATAGGGATCTTGCACATAGTTGTAGTCGATGCCGAGCGCGTTGACGTAATAGCCGAGCAGGCCAATGTCGTTGCGCCCGAACACCTGCCAGATGGTGCCGACGACGTTCCACGGGATCAGCAGCGGCAACGCCATCAAAACAAGGCAAACAGGCACGCCCCAACCCTTCTTCGGCATATTGAGCGCAATGAAGATGCCGAGCGGCACTTCGATCGCCAGGATGATGAAGGAGAAGACAAGGTTGCGGATCATCGCCTGCCAGAAGCGGCTGGAGGAAAGCAGTTCCTCGAACCACTCGGTGCCGGCCCAGAAGAAGACGTTGTTGCCGAAAGTGTCCTGCACCGAATAATTGACAACCGTCATCAGCGGTATGACCGCCGAGAACGCCACCAGCAGCAGCACCGGCAGCACCAGGAACCAGGCTCTGTTGTTCCAGGTCTTTTCCACTTCAGGCTCCCATCTCGACGCGCCAGGAATCGGCATAGATGTTGATGCCGGCCGGGTCGAACCGCACCTTCGGATCAGCCGGAACTGTCTCGTCCTCGCCGATGATGGCGGCGATCTCGCGCCCTTCGAGATTGGCACGGACCACCTTGTGGCGGCCGACGTCCTCGACCTTGCTGACCCGGACGGCCATGCCCTGGCTGCCCAGGCGCACATATTCGGGACGGATGCCGAGCTCGATGGCGCCGCCGCCCGCCTTGGGCACGCCCGGCAGTTCGATCTGCTGCGAGCCCAGCTTCGCGGTCTTGCCGTCGATCGCCACCGGCATGACATTCATGCCGGGCGAGCCGATGAAATAGCCGACAAAGGTATGGCGCGGGCGCTCGAACAGCTCCGCCGGTGTGCCGATCTGCACGATTTCGCCGTCATACATGACGACCACCCTGTCGGCGAAGGTCAACGCCTCAGTCTGGTCGTGCGTGACATAGACCATGGTGTAGCCGAAGCGGCGGTGAAGCTGCTTCAACTGCGAGCGCAGCACCCATTTCATATGCGGGTCGATGACGGTCAAAGGCTCGTCGAACAGGATGGCATTGACGTCGGAGCGCACCAGCCCGCGTCCGAGCGAGATTTTCTGCTTCTGATCGGCGGTCAGTCCGCGCGCCTTTCGTTTGGCCATATCGGCCAGCCCGGTCATCTCCAGCGTCTCGCGCACCTTGCGGTCGACGTCGGCCTCCGGCACGCCGCGATTGCGCAGCGGGAACGCCAGATTGTCGTAGACGGTCATCGTGTCGTAGATCACCGGGAACTGGAAGACCTGGGCAATGTTGCGCTCTTGGGTCGACAGATTGGTCACGTCCCTGCCGTTGAACAGCAACTGGCCGTGCGAGGGATGCAGCAATCCCGAAATGATGTTGAGCAGCGTAGTCTTGCCGCAGCCGGACGGGCCTAGCAGCGCATAGGCGCCGCCATCCTCGAACGTGTGGTGCACTTCCTTCAGCGCGAAATCGGCATCCGTGCGGGGGTTCTGCAGATAAGAGTGGCGGATATGATTGACATCGATGCGCGCCATCGCTTCCTCCTAAGCCGCCAGCTTCGGCGCGGCCACGGCGCGGCCGTGCTCGTCGAAGACCATGATGTGGCGCGGGTCGATGAACACCTCGACCTCCTCGTCCGGCTCGAAGTCGCGAATGCCGTGGGTCAGCATGACCCAGCGCGCATCGGCAAAATCGAGATGGATGAAGCTTTCCGATCCCGTGATCTCGGTGATCGTCACCTTTGCGCGCACCGGCACCGCGGCGGCGTCGGGCCGATCGAGGGAAAGATGATGAGGCTGGAAGCCGATCGTATAGATCGCATCGGCAATGCCGAAGAGTTCGGCCGGCACCGGCAATTTCACGCCGCCCTCGAGCAGGAAATCCAGGCCCTTCTTGGCAAGCACGATGGTGTTGAGCGGCGGATCGGCGAAGGTTCTCGCCGTCACCAGATCGACCGGCTTGCGGAACACTTCGATGGTCGGCCCGAACTGGGTGATGCTGCCTTCGGAAAGCGTCGCCGTGTTGCCGCCGAGCAGCAAGGCCTCGTGCGGCTCGGTCGTGGCATAAACGAAGATTGTGCCGGCGGCCGCGAATATCTTCGGCAGTTCCGCGCGTAATTCTTCGCGCAGCTTGTAGTCTAGGTTGGCGAGCGGCTCGTCGAGCAGCACGAGGCTGGCATTCTTGACGATGGCGCGGGCCAGCGCGGTGCGCTGCTGCTGGCCGCCCGACAGACTGAGAGGCGTGCGATCGAGATAGGGCGTGAGTTTGAGAAGGGCGGCGGCATTGCGCACCTCCCTGTCGATCGTTGCCTGATCCGTGCCGGCCACCCGCAGCGGTGAGGCGATGTTTTCGTAGACCGTCATCGCCGGATAGTTGATGAATTGCTGGTAGACCATGGCGACGTTGCGCTTTTGCACAGGCATGCCGGTGACATCCTTGCCATCGAACCAGACCGAGCCGGAGGTCGGCACGTCGAGGCCCGCCATCAGCCGCATCAGGCTGGTCTTGCCGGAGAGCGTCGGCCCGAGCAGGACGTTGAGCGAGCCGTGCTGAAGCGTCAGCGAGACGTCGCGGATATGTTCCGCCGCACCCACCGTCTTCGTCACGTTTCTCAGTTCAAGCATGATGCCTCCTCCCAGGCTTTCTGCATTAGTCGGCCGTCCCTATTCGGCAGCCGCTACGTGCTGCCGGCTTATTCCGCGCATGAACTCGTCGAGCACTGCCGCCTGCTCACGGCTGAGACGCAGGCCGCGCTTGGTCCGGCGCCACAATACATCCTCGGCGGTCATCGCCCATTCGTTTTCGACGAGGTAGCGCACCTCGGCTTCGTAGAGATCGGCGCCGAAGTTGCGGCCAAGATCGACGTTCGACTTGGCGAGGCCCAGCAGCTTCCTTGCGCGGGTGCCGTAGAGCCGAGTCAACCGGCGGGCCAGCCGCGCGTCGAGGAACGGGTACGCCGTTTTCAGTTTCGCCACCTCGGCATCGAAGCCGGTGACGGGAAAGTCACCGCCGGGCAGCGGCGCGTTTGCCGTCCATGGTTTGCCGCGCTTGCCGAGAAAACCCTCGATCTTCTCGAGCATCGATTCCGACAATCGGCGGTAGGTCGTGATCTTGCCGCCAAAGGCGTTGACGATCGGGGCGGCACCCTCGCCTCCATCGGCCTTCAGCACATAGTCGCGGGTGGCTTCCTGCGCCTTTGAGGCGCCATCGTCGTAGAGCGGGCGCACCGCGGAATAGGTCCAGACGATATCCGACGGCTTGACCGGCTGCGCGAAATATTCGCTTGCCGCAGCGCAGAGATAGTCGATCTCGGCATCACTGATCCTGACGTCGTGCGGATCGCCGGGATAGTCCCGGTCGGTGGTGCCGATGAGCGTGAACTCGTCTTCGTATGGGATGGCGAAAATGATGCGCCCGTCCTTGTTCTGAAAGAAATAGGCGCGTGGGTCGTCGAATTTCTTGCCAACGACGATGTGGCTGCCTTGCACGAGGCGGACATTGTGCACGTCGTTCAAGCCGACGGTGGCTGAAAGCACCTGATCGACCCACGGGCCGGCGGCATTGACCAGCAGCCGCGCCTTGACCTCCTCGGTATCGCCGGTCCGCACGTTTTCAAGCCTGACCGTCCAGAGATTGCCTTCGCGGCGTGCGCTGACGACCCTTGTTCGGGTTCGAACGGTTGCACCGCGCTCGGCAGCGTCACGGGCGTTCAACACAACCAGCCGGGCATCGTTGACCCAACCGTCGGAATATTCGAACGCCTTTCGAAAAAGCGGCTTCAGCGGCTTGCCGGCCGGATCCTTGGCCATGTCCAGCGTTTTCGTCGGCGGCAGCAATTTGCGCCCGCCAATATGGTCGTAGAGAAAAAGCCCGAGCCGGATCAGCCAGGCCGGACGCAGCCCCTTGGCGTATGGCAGCACGAAGCGCATCGGCCAGATGATATGCGGCGCGTTCCTCCACAGGATCTCGCGTTCCATCAGCGCTTCGCGCACCAGGCGGAATTCGTAGAATTCGAGATAGCGCAAGCCGCCATGGATCAGTTTGGTCGAGCCGGAAGAGGTTCCGCTGGCCAGATCGTTCATCTCGGCAAGGAAGACCGAAAAGCCACGCCCAACGGCATCGCGGGCAATGCCGCAGCCATTGATGCCGCCACCGATGACGAAAATGTCATGGATCGGTGATGCGCCCAAAGAAGTCCTCCCTCGATTTCGCATTGCAGCATTTTTGAGTTTTGCGAAACCGTGGCGGGATTATTTCGAAATGATAACGAATGTCAAACGAAATATGATCGGCGGCAGATGCCGCAGCGGCATCTCTAGGAGAGCGACGTTTCGATCAGCTGAACCTCTGCCTCCTGGCAGATCTTGCGCACCGACGGGATGTCGCAACGATCGGTGATGAAGGTGTTGACCTGCGACAGATGGCCGATGCGGACGGGCGCGGTGCGCTCGAATTTGGTCTGGTCCGACACCAGGATCACATGCCGCGCGTTGGCGATGATCGCCTGAGCCACCTTCACCTCGCGAAAATCGAAGTCGAGCAGTGCGCCGTCATGGTCGATGGCCGAGGCGCCGATCACCGCAAAATCGACTTTGAACTGCCTGATGAAATCGACCGCTGCCTCGCCGACCACGCCGCCGTCGGAACCGCGCACGACACCGCCGGCGATCACCACCTCGATCGAAGGATATATGCGCATTCTGTTGGCAACATTGATGTTATTGGTGATGACCATCAGGCCAATATGATCGAGCAGCGACTTGCTGACCGCTTCCGTCGTGGTCCCGATATTGATGAACAGAGAGGCGTTGTCAGGGATCAGCCGGGCTGCCGCGCGGCCGATCGCCTCCTTCTCCTCGGCGGCGATCTTGCGCCGGGCCTCATATTCCATGTTCTCGATGCCGGACGGGAACAATGCCCCGCCATGAATGCGGGACAAAAGCCGCTGGTCGCAGAGATCGTTGAGATCCTTGCGGATCGTCTGCGGCGTCACGTTGAAATGCGTCGCCAACTCCTCGACCAGTACGCGGCCATGATCTTTGGCCATCTGGATGATTTCGGAATGACGCGGCGACAGATACATCTAGCAACCTCTCATTTTCGTTTTTCTCGTCTATAGCTGAAAACGAAAGCCATGAACAGGTATGAGCCGGCTAATGAAAATCGGGCGACTGCAGAGAGAAAAGCTCCGGCGCAATCTCGACGAGGCTATCAACTCAGGCCCCGCGCGATCTCAGTGATGACCTCGAAAGCAGTATCGACGTCCGCCGCAGTCGTTTCGAACTGCCCGACCTGAAAGCGGATCGCCACCTGCCCGTCCACCCGAGTCTGCGTCAGGTAGATGCGGCCGTCATCGTTGATCGCGCTGACCAACCGCAAATTGTGCTTGTCAGAGTCGATGCCCGCAGCCGTAAGATGCCGGAACGAGAGCAGCGACAGCATCGGCTCCGTTACGATCTCGAAATCCGGTTCCCGAGCCAGCCGCGCGGCAAGGCTCTCGCTCCAGGCGACATGATTGCGGATCATGGTTCGCAGATTTTCCAAGCCATGTGCACGCAGCAGGAACCAAAGTTTCAGCGCGCGGAACCTCCGTCCGAGCGGCACCGACCATTCGGAATAATTGATGACCCCGTCGCGGCCATGTGTTCTCAAGAATTCGGGCTTGATCGCCAGCGTACGCACGAGGTCTTCCGGCTGGCGAACGAACTGCATCGAGCAATCGAACTGTGCGCCCAGCCATTTGTGCGGATTGAAGACGATCGAATCCGCATGTTCGGCGCCGGCCCAGAAATGCCGGAACTCGGGGCAGATCATGGCGGAGCCGGCCCATGCGGCATCGACATGCAGGTAGAGCCCGTGCCGCTTCGCCACCGCGCCAACAGCCGCGACATCGTCGGTGCCGCCGGTACTGGTGCCGCCGACGCTGGCGATGATGCCGGCCGGCAGCATGCCGTTTTCGCGGTCGGTGACGATCGCCGCTTCCAGAGCCGCCGTCTGCATGGCGCGAAAGCGTCCGGCGACCGGAATGCGCACGAGGTTCGCCTCGCCGATGCCCGACACCCAGATCGCCCGGTCTATGGAAGTATGGACTTGGTCGGAAGAATAGACCCGCACGATCGGCTGGCCTTGCAGGCCGCTCTTGTTGCCTTGCCAGTCGAGCGCGCGCTCGCGCATGGTCAGCACGGCGGCAAGCGTCGCCGATGAAGCCGAATCCTGCATGACGCCGGAAAATCCCTCCGGCAGACCAAGCGCCTGCCGCATCCAGTCGACGACCCGCATCTCGAGCTCGGTTGCGGCCGGCGAGGTCTGCCAGAGCATGCATTGCGCAGCCATCGCGGAAACCAGATACTCGGCCACGACGGAGGCCGGGGCCGCATTGGCCGGAAAATAGGCGAAGAAACGCGGATGCTGCCAGTGCGTCATGCCCGGCAGGATCTTTTGCTCGAAATCGGCGAAGATTGCCTGCATCGTTTCGCCGTCTTCCGGCGGCGCGACATCGATGCTTTTGAAGATTTCGCCCGGCTCGACAAGCGGCCGCACCGGTCTTTCGCGAAGGCTGTTTCTGTAGTCGGCGCCCCATTCAGCCGCTCGCAGCGACCATTCGCGGAATTCGTTGCTATTCATCTTCGCCTCCGTAGCGCCTCAGCGAGCCGCGATCAAAGAGCACGAAAAACGAAGGTTTTCATTCGGGAAAATCAGGCAAGCTCGCAAAGGCGGTCTTCAGCGCGTTCGACCAGCTATCCGAGATCGTGCGATAATATTGATCGTCATGGTTTATTCGCTTTTTGAGGCCGACCTTGAAAGTGTCCTTTTCATAGAACAGCAGGTCGAGCGGCAGGCCGACCGACAGGTTCGACTTCAGCGTCGAATCGAACGACACCAGCAACAGCTTTACCGTCTCGGCGAAACTCATCGTCTTTTCGTAGGCCCGGATGATGATCGGCTTGCCGTATTTGGTCTCACCGATCTGGAAGAACGGCGTATCGTCGGTCGATTCGATGAAATTGCCTTCCGGATAGATCATGAACAGGCGCGGCGCGCTGCCCTTGATCTGACCGCCGAGGATGAAGGAGGCGTTGAAATAGGAATCCGCCTTTTCGCCGGCCGGCGACGAACTGGCGATGACCTCCTTGACGGTGTCTCCGACCAACCGGACTGTCTGGTACATGGAGGGCGTTTCGAGCAGCGTGGCATGGCGCTCCGCCACTGCCTTGGTGCGTTCGTCGAGCAGGCTGACTACGGCCTGGGTTGTCGCCAGATTGCCGGCCGACATCAAAACGATGACGCGCTCGCCCGGCTCCTCCCAGACATGCATCTTCCTGAAGGTCGAGATCGAATCCATGCCGGCATTGGTGCGCGTGTCCGACATGAACACGAGCCCGCGATCGATCTTCAGGCCGACGCAATAGGTCATCGAATCTCTTTGGCAACAATCTTGCCGGGATTACTGCTCCACGGTGACGGTGACCGCAAGCTGTTCTTCCGCCTGTCCCAGCCGAATTCCCGATACCGGCGTGGCGTCGCGATAATCGCGGCCGATCGCCACCTTTACATAGCGCTCGTCGGGAGAAATGCCGTTGGCGACATCGAAGGAGACCCAGCCCAGGCCCGAGACATGCGCCTCGGCCCAAGCGTGGCTTGCCGCCTGCTCGATCGCTGCATCCATCATCAGATAGCCGCTGACGTAGCGCGCCGGGAAATCCATGGCGCGAGCCGCGGCAACGAAGATATGGCTGTGGTCCTGGCAAACGCCGGTCTTGAGCGCAAGGGCCTCTTCGGCCGGCGTCGTCGCGTTGGTGGTGCCGGGTGTATAAGCGACATGCTCGCCGATCACGGCCATTAGCCGGTGCAGCCTTTCGATGTCGGTGCCCTTGCCCACCGAGGCAGCAAGCTCACGAATGCCGCTGCCGATCGTCGTCAGCGGCGTTTCATGGCCGAACAGCCAGAGCGGCGCGAAACCCTGATGCGGTCCGCAGACACCGGCGGTATCGCGCGTCACCACTTCGCCAGCTGCTTCGACTGTGATGAAGTCGCGCTCGCCCTCGACGCTCAACAGCCGGGTATCATTGCCGAAATGGTCGGTGAACCGCACTTCCTCGCGCGCGCCTTCGATCTTCAGCGCCCAGGACAGCACCGTCTGGGTGCGCCCGTTCACCGGGAGCAGCCGCAAACGCTGCAACAGATAATGCACCGGCGCATCGTAGCGGTATTCGGTCCGGTGGGTGATCTTCAGCCGCATTGCTGTCGTCCCTGGAGCATGAGCTTTACCGAAAACCGGTCTTCGTTTTTTGGGATCATGCTCAATAGAACCTGTAATCCTGCGCGATCTCATCGCCGAGCCTGGTGTTGTCGCGGATGAAATTGGCCAGGAATTCGTGCAGGCCGGCGTCGAAAATATCCTTGATCGAGCCGGCCGTCAGCATGGAATGGGTCTTGGCGGCCGTCGCATGACAGGCGTGGCGCTCACCATAGTCGTCACCCAGGAATTTGAGATGCTCCGTCAGGAAGCGGTAGCAAAAGGTCAGCGAGCGCGGCATGCGGACATTGAGGATCAGATAGTCGGCGATGTTGCTCGGCTTGTAGTCGGCGTCATAGACCCAGCGGTAGGAGCGGTGCGCCGACACCGAGCGCAGGATCGATTCCCACTGGTAGTTGTCGAGCGTCGAGCCGACCCAGGAGATCGACGGCAACAGAACATAGTACTTCACGTCCAGGATGCGCGCGGTGTTGTCGGCGCGTTCGACATAGGTGCCGAGCTGCGAGAAATCGAAGATCTCGTTGCGCAGCATGGTGCCGTAGAACGAGCCGCGGATCAGCGCCGTCTCGCGCTTGATTGCGTCGAGCGCGCTGGGCAGGTCGCGCTCGTCGATCGGCTTGGCCAACATCCGTTTCAGCGACATCCAGGCTTCGTTGATGCTTTCCCAGGTTTCACGCGTCAATGCTGTGCGCACCATGCGGGCATTGTTACGGGCCGTTTCGATAGACGACATCGTGCTCGACGGGTTCGACGTATCGCGCAGCAGGTAGTCGGCGACATTGGCGGCGGTGTAGTCCGAATATTTCTGCGTGAAGCTGGCGTCCGAGCCGGCGCTGAGCAGCACCGAATTCCACTCCTCCGAAGCATTCTGCGTGCGAGTGAGCGCCATGCGCAGGCCGGCATCCACCAACCGCGCCATATTCTCCGCCCGCTCGATATAGCGGTTCATCCAATAGAGCCCGTTGGCGGTGCGGCCGAGAAGCATGTCAACGTGCCTCGATGCTGAGTGAGTAGCGAATAGCGAATAGCGAATAGGGGAAAATCGGCTTCATGATTTCTGTTGCAGACTCCTGATCATCGAACGCAGCATTCTCCCGATCTCATCGGCCTGGCCAAGCAAACGCAATACGTCCTGCTCAACCATCAGCGCTACCCTTCCAGACAAGATTAGGTGCGTTTCCAACTCTTTGAGAGAACCTTGCGCTATGCGAAGATATTGAACGAACGATCCCGTGTTTTCTCGCCCGTGCCCTTCGGCGACATTTGCCGCAATCGATACAGATGATCGCCGTATCTGAGACGTCATCCCGTAAACTTCGGTGCTCGGAAAGGCTTTCGTTGCCGAATAGCAATCTACAGCCAATTCAACGGCCGCCTTCCAAACAATCAAGTCCCTGTAAGAGTTAATAGTCGTGTTGGTGCCCTCTTCCCTATTCGCTACTCACTATTCGCTATTCGCTACTCACTATTCGCTATTCGCTCTAATCATCCAACACCCAAGTATCCTTCGTGCCGCCGCCTTGCGAGGAATTGACGACCAGCGAGCCTTCCTTGAGCGCTACTCGCGTCAGTCCACCGGGCACGATCTGGATACGGTCGGACACCAGCACATAGGGGCGCAGATCGACATGGCGCGGCGCCAGCCCCTTGTCCGTCAGGATCGGACAGGTCGACAGCGCCAGCGTCGGCTGGGCAATGTAGTTCGACGGTTTTGCCGCGAGCTTTTTGGAAAAATCCTCGCATTCCTTCTTGGTCGCCGCAGGTCCTACCAGCATGCCGTAACCGCCGGACCCATGGACCTCCTTGATCACCAGTTCGTCGATGTGCTCCAGCACATATTTCAGGCTGTCCGGTTCCGAGCAGCGCCAGGTCGGGATGTTGCCGAGCATCGCCTTGCGGCCGGTGTAGAATTCGACGATTTCGGGCATGTAGGAATAGATCGCCTTGTCGTCGGCAATGCCGGTTCCGGGCGCATTGGCGATCGTGATATTGCCGGCGCGGTAGACGTCCATAATGCCCGGCACGCCAAGGGCTGAGTCCGGGCGGAAGGTCAGCGGATCGAGGAACGAGTCGTCGACGCGCCGGTAGAGCACGTCGATCTGCTTGTAGCCCTCGGTCGTGCGCATCGCGACATGGCCATCGACGACGCGCAGATCCTGCCCTTCGACGAGTTGCACCCCCATCTGGTCGGCAAGGAAAGCATGTTCGAAATAGGCCGAGTTGAAGCTGCCCGGCGTCAGCACGGCAATGGTCGGCGCGCCCTTGGTGCTTTGCGGCCGCACTGCGGCCAGCGACTGGCGCAAGAGCTGCGGATAATTCTCCACCGGCCGCACCTTGATCTGCTGGAACAACTCGGGAAAGAGCTGCATCATCGTCTCGCGGTTCTCCAGCATGTAGGAGACGCCGGACGGCGTGCGCGCATTGTCCTCCAGCACGTAGAACTCGTTCTCGCTGATGCGTACGATGTCGACGCCGATGATATGGGTATAGACGCCGGCCGGCGGCCGCACCCCGATCATTTCGGGCAGGAACGCCTCGTTCTTGGCGATCAACTCCTTCGGCACGCGGCCGGCACGCAAGATTTCCTGACGATGGTAGATGTCGTCGAGAAAGGCGTTCAGCGCCTGGACGCGCTGCTCGATGCCTTGCGTCAGCCGTCGCCATTCGTTGCCGGAAATGATGCGCGGAACGATGTCGAAGGGTATCAGCCGCTCCGATGCTTCCTGCTCGCCGTAAACGGCGAATGTGATGCCGGTCTTGCGAAAGACGCGTTCGGCGTCCTGCATCTTCTCGTTAAGCCTGGCCGGGTCCTGTTCCTTCAGCCAGCGATCGTAAGCCGAATACGGTTTTCTCAGCCCGGAAACTTCCGGAAGCATTTCATCGAACGCTGCCAATCGCATACTCCCCTGTGGCGCCATTTCACTGGCCTCGCTGGAGAAAATCAAGCGCAATCGGTGATTTGGTGGGCGCCGGCGATCAGTATATCGCTCTTGCCTAAAATTAAGGCAGTGCCGATAGGGCCGTAGTCAGGCTTTGCTTCGTGTCCGGGCAGATGCCGGATGCGGATCAAAACGCGCGAAAGGTGACGACCGTGAACGTGTCTTTGATGCCGGGAAGAATCTGCACTTTCTCGTTGACGAAGTGGCCGATGTCTTCCTCGTCGTCGACATAGAATTTGGCGAGCAGGTCGTAGTTTCCGGCTGTCGAGTAGATTTCGGAAGCGATCTCAGCATCGGCCAGGGCGCTGGCAACGTCATAGGCCTTGCCCAGATCGCACTTTATCTGCACGAAAAATGCTTTCATTGCCTGGTCCTGCCCAACATCGCACGCTCTAGGTAAAATCGAGCGGCCCTTGTGGCAGACTGCCGCCCGGCTTTCAAGCATCGGCCATCGCTCAGGCTGTCCTAGCCTCGACAATGCTTTCTCGGTCTGGACACAGCTCGCGGCGCCGAATGTTTGCGCTCGGCTGAAACCCTCGAGCACTGCAAAGCGTATAGTATCATGTACCTCGGACAGCGATTTCTCAGGGACAACGGAGACAGGCCATGCGCCGCGCGTTTTTCGCATTCGCAGTCGTTCCATTCATTTTCGCATCCCAGGCCTTTGCTGGCGACGCCGAAGTCAAGGCGGCGCAAACGGTCATCGATGGTCAATTGAAGGCCTTCATCGCCAACGACGGAGCGACGGCCTACAGCTTTGCCGCACCAAATGTGAAACGCATCTTTCCAACTGTCGATACCTTCATGAACATGGTGACCAACGGCTACCCGCCGGTGCGCCAACCGCAGACCTACTCCTTCGGCAAGGTTCGCGAGACGAGCCCGACCTCGATCATCCAGCAGGTGCTGATCGTCGGCCCGGATGGCAAGGACTATGAGGCGGTCTACACGCTCGAACTACAGCCTGACGGCAGCTTTCGGATCACCGGCTGCAGCCTGCGCGCGTCCACGTCGCTCAGCACCTGAGGGTGCTTGAGGAGGGCAAAGTTGTCTCAATCCTGTCGCCGGTAGAGCGTCCAGCTCAGGCCTGAAAACCCCCAGTGTCTCGACGCGTCGGCCCGTTCATACGCCAAAGCGCATGCGGCCGTCGGTTCAACATGTTCGGCTTGCTTGTCCACATCCCCCTCGAGGATCAGCCAAGCCGGCCGGTCGGCGCACATCCTGTTTTCCGGAACCAGCCAAGCCCGACGATCCGTCCGCGCCGCAAAATAATCGACGACCATGGCGGTGCGGAAATCACTGTTGCTCGCATAGGCGGCAGCGCCGTTCCTGGTCATTTCATCGACCATAGCAGCGTACGAGCCGCGTCCGTACTGATAGAATTGGAGCAGCGACGAAATGCTTCCACTCACCACGATCGCCAGTGCTCCCACCGCAAATAGCCTGGCAGTCCCGCGAGCAGCCAAGCCGCGACCGATCATCTCGCCGGCCCAGAGCAGCAGCAATGTTCCGCTGATGATGAAATAGCGCGGAAACTCGAGATTGGGCAGATGTGTCGCCGCCATGAGCAAAGGCAGTCCGATAATCCCGATGACATAGAGGCTGGCCCGGCGATCGCACCAGACACCAGCGGAGAGGCCAACAAGACCGCAGGCGGCAACGATATACGGCCAGTCGCCGAACCAGGGGGGCAGCCCGAACAGAGAGCGGATCATTCCGCCATAGCCCTGCGCGAAGGCGGCAATCGAGAACGGCGAAACACCACCGACACTGAAGCCGAACAGCCTGCCGCCGATAAACACGCAGGCAGCCAGCGGCAGCACGGCAAGCAAGGCCGGCAGGAAGATCGACGCCAGATCCGCAACGACACGGCTGACCCTCGCCGTACGCTGCCAGGCGAGCCACGCGGTCCAGATTGCGAGGACTGCCACCATTCCGATCATGGTGAGATGGCATAGGAACCCGAAAAGGATCGCCGCTGCCAAGGCCGTGCCAGACAACCGTTTGTTGTCGAGCCGGCGCTCCAGAAAAACCACCGAAAGCAGCGTGAAGAGCACAAGGCCGGCATAGCCACGCGCCTCCGAGCCGTAGTGCACCATCGGATAGCTCACGGCAAACAACAGGCTTGTGGCAATCATCGCCCGTCGTCCGTGCGGTGCGGCGGTCGCTGCCGCCGCAACTGTCGTGGCAACACCTAGTGCTATCGACAGGCCTCGCTGGATCAAAGGCGAAGCGTCGGGGCCGATGAGATAGAGATAGACCGAGTTGAGGAAATGATTGTTGTCGTGATTGACGCGCCAGAATATCTGGTCGATCGAGGTCAGCGGCTCAATCAGCGCAAAGCTCCAGATCTCGTCCAGCCAAAGGTCGCCGCGCGCGCCAAGCAAGCGCAAAACCAAGCCGGTCACGGCGATGACCAGAACGGCAAGCAACGACCCCGCCGTCCATTGCTGGACCGCCACGGAGGGCGAAGGCGAAGGCTCGGCGCTGCCATTCGTCCGCACCGTCGTGCCAGGAACTGAAACTTGCCCCGAAACGAACAGGTTCTTGATCCTCGCCCGATGTCGTCCGGCAATGCTTATTAGGCAGACGTTTCAAAACAGTTCATGGCAGGTGCGACTCCTCCCTGGAGCCGGATTCCTGGCGAGCACGCCTACCGGACGGGGAGGTCACCGTTTGCCCATTGCTGCGTGATGATCTCAGCTTGTCCGGCGAACCTGCCAGCCCCGATCGCTTCGCGAACGTCGCGCATCAGCTGCTGGTAGTAGGACAGATTGTTCCAGGTCAGGAGCATCGCCCCGAGCGCCTCTTGCGAGCGCACCAGGTGGTGCAGATAGGCGCGCGAATAGTCGCGTGCGGCCGGGCAGTCGCTTTCCTCATCGAGCGGGCGCGGATCGTCGGCATGGCGGGCGTTGCGCAGATTGACCTTGCCGCGCCGTGTATAGGCAAGGCCATGCCGCCCTGCCCGCGTCGGCATCACGCAGTCGAACATGTCGATGCCGCGCGCCACCGACTTCAAGATGTCGTCCGGCGTACCGACACCCATCAGGTACCGCGGCCGGTCAGCCGGCAACTCCGGGCAAGTGATGTCGAGCATCTCCAGCATCACCGCTTGCGGCTCGCCGACGGCCAACCCGCCGACCGCGTAGCCCTTCAGCTCCATCGCCTTCAGCGCCTGCGCCGAGCGCAGCCGCAGGTCCGGTATATCGCCGCCTTGCACAATGCCGAACATCGCCTTGCCGGGCTGCTCGCCGAACGCCGTCTTGCAGCGCTCGGCCCAGCGCAACGACAACTCCATGGCACGCTCGATCTCTTTTTCCTTGGCCGGCAGCGCCGTGCACTCGTCGAGTTGCATCTGGATGTCTGAATCGAGCAGCCCCTGGATCTCGATGGAACGCTCCGGCGACATCTCGTAGGCGCCGCCGTCGATATGCGAACGAAAGGTCACGCCGTTCTCGGTCAGTTTCCTCAGCTTCGACAGCGACATCACCTGGAAGCCGCCGCTGTCGGTGAGGATCGGATAGGGCCAGCGGGCGAATTCATGCAGGCCGCCGAGCCGAGCCACGCGCTCGGCGCCGGGTCTCAGCATCAGGTGGTAGGTATTGCCAAGGATGATGTCCGAGCCGACACCGCGCACCTGATCCATATACATGGCTTTCACCGTGCCGCCGGTGCCGACCGGCATGAAAGCGGGCGTGCGGATTTCCCCGCGCGGCATGGTGATTGAGCCGCGCCGGGCTCTGCCTTCGGTCGCCAGCACCTTGAAGGCGAATGCGTTAGTCATTGAATTCCCTAGCCATCGAACTCCTTGTCGAACACCGGCGCGTCCGGAGCCTGTCGGTCGAGCGACTGCCGGTAGCGGATGCAGCCGCGCATGAATTTCGGCCAGGGCGGCACGGCAATCGCCGGCTCGGTCTTTTCGGGTAAAAGCGACCAGAGTTCGGGGTGATGCCAGCACAGATCATGGCCGGTGGCGTCGCGGTGTTGGCGGATGCCGGCGCGCAGTTTCCTGACCTCGGCGAGCAAGGCTTCGCGGCCGAAAGTTTCCAGGTCATCGTCCATCGTTATCCTCCCTGAACAGAAGACTTGCGTCTCCATAGGAATAGAACCTGTAGCGGTTCTCAATGGCATGCGCATAGGCCGCGTGCATCGTCTGCAAACCGCAGAAGGCCGAAACCAGCATGAACAGCGTCGAACGCGGCAGATGGAAATTGGTCATCAGCATGTCGGCGGTCTTGAAGCGATAGCCGGGCGTGATGAAGATGTCGGTCGGGCCTGACCATGCGGCCAGCCTGCCGTCCTTGCCAGCCGCGCTCTCCAACAAACGCAGCGATGTCGTGCCGACAGCGATAATGCGCCCTCCTTTTGCTCTCGCCGCATTCAGCGCCTCGGCGGTTTCCGGGCTGACCGAACCGGTTTCGGCGTGCATCTTGTGGTCGGCGGTGTCGTCCGCCTTCACCGGCAAAAACGTGCCGGCGCCGACATGCAGCGTGACGAAACGGCGCTCGATGCCATTGGCGTCGAGCGCGGCAAACAGCTCCGGCGTGAAATGCAGCCCCGCCGTCGGCGCGGCCACGGCGCCCTCCTCCCTGGCATAGATGGTCTGGTAATCGCTGCGGTCGCGCTCGTCGTCGTCACGCTTGGAGGCGATGTAGGGCGGCAGCGGGATGTGGCCGACGGCGTGCAGAGCCTCATCGAGGAACGGACCCGACAGGTCGAAGCCGAGCAGCACCTCGCCACCTTCACCCTTCTCGATCACGGTCGCGTCGAGCTGGCCGAGAAAGCAGGAATTGGCATCATGACCGAAATGGATGCGATCGCCGGCGGCGACGCGCTTGCCCGGCCGCATGAAGGCGAGCCACCGGTCGGGCGCCGTCCGCATGTGCAGCGTGGCTTCGACCTGCGCCGCTGCCTCGCCGCGCCGCCTGATGCCTTTCAGCTGCGCAGGAATGACCTTGGTGTCGTTGAAAACCAGCACATCACCAGCCTTGAGCAGGGACGGCAGGTCGCGCACGGTCATGTCCTCGAGCCCCGCGCCCGGCCTGACCACCAGCATTCTGGCACTGTCGCGCGGCTCGGCTGGGCGAAGCGCGATGCGCTCCTCCGGCAGATCGAAGTCAAAAAGGTCGACGCGCAAGAAATCCCCGCCTCAAGGTTCCGGGCAGGTCACCGCCCAGGCGCCGACACCGTCTATGCTCAATGTGCCGCCCATCGCGAAACTGGACTGCTCGCTGGCCTTGACCAGCCGCAATCTGGCGACGATCGAGCTGAGGCCCTCATCAGTGAGATCGATCAGCATACGCTCGTCGTCCTCGAATGCCTGTCCGACGATGACTTTCGTTGAACCCGGCTGGCCGTCCGTGGTCCATGTCTTGCCGCCGGCATCCAGCCACACGCGCGCCACTGCAATGACGGCTGTGTGTCCCATCAACACGTCGATCGATGCCGCGCCGCCGTCGGCGCTGCAAACGATCGATTCCGTCGCCACCGCCGGAGTGGCCGCCGCGACGAGCACAAATGCGATGGCCGCGACAGCCCGGCTGGTCATTTCACGTCGGCCGCGACCTTGAGCGACACGATCTTGTCGGGATCCTGCACCGGTTCGCCGCGCTTGATCTTGTCGACATTGTCCATGCCTTCGATGACCTGGCCCCACACCGTGTACTGGCGGTTGAGGAAGGCGGCATCGTCGAAGCAGATGAAGAACTGCGAATTGGCCGAGTTCGGGTTCTGCGAGCGCGCCATCGAGCAGGTGCCGCGGCCGTGGTTGGCGTTGGAGAACTCGGCCTTCAAGTCGGGCTTGTCGGAACCGCCCGTACCGGCGCGGGTCGGCGCGAAAGACGGCTTATTGGAATTGCCGAATTTCACGTCACCGGTCTGCGCCATGAAGCCGTCGATGACGCGGTGGAAGACTACGCCGTCATAGGCGCCTTCGCGCGCCAGCTCCTTGATGCGGCCGACATGGCCGGGCGCCAGGTCTGGGAACAATTCAATGACGACCTTGCCCTTGGTCGTGTCCATGATAAGCGCGTTCTCGCGGTCCTTGATCTCGGCCATGTCAGAATATCCTTTTGAAACTTGGGTTTACTTGCCGTCAGCGGCGATACGCACCTTGATCATGCGATCGGGGTCGGTCACCGTCCCGTTCTGCGCCGCTTCGCCTTTCTTGATGTGGTCCACCAGCTCCATGCCGCTGACGACATTGCCGACGATGGTGTACTGGCCGTCGAGCGGCGGTGCCGGCGCGAACATGATGAAGAATTGCGAATTGGCGGAATTCGGATCGTCGGAGCGGGCCATGCCGACCACGCCGCGCTGGTAGTGCTCGGTGCTGGAGAATTCGGCCGGCAGGTCGGGAAGATCGGAACCGCCGGTGCCGACGGCGTCGGCATTGAAGCCGCTCTTCATATTGCCGAACTTGACGTCGCCGGTCTGCGCCATGAAGCCGTCGATGACGCGGTGGAAGGCGACGTTGTCGTAGGCGCCCTGGCGCACCAGCTTTTTGATCTGCGCGACGTGCTTCGGCGCAAGGTCGGGCCTCAGCGCGACGGTCACGTCGCCGTCCTTCAGCGTTACGATCATGGTGTTTTCCGGATCGGCGGCAAAGGCCGACACGGATGCCGTCACAAGACCGGCAAGCACGGCAAGCAAGAAGGCAAGCTTTTTCAGCTGCATGGGATCTTTCTCCGAATATCTTCGTTCATGCATGTCGTTACCCAAAACCGGGCTCCACTTTTGAGCGACATGCATTTATTTCGCGAATTTGGCGGTGAGCGCGCCGGCCACGGCCGCCGGCACGAAGTGGCGGATGTCGCCTCCCATCGAAGCTATCTGGCGCACAAGTGTGGCGGTAATGGTGCGCACCGAGGGGCTGGCGGGCAGGAAAACCGTCTGCAGCTCAGGCGCCATGGTCTCGTTCATGCCGGCCATCTGCATCTCGTAGTCGAGATCGGTGCCGTCGCGCAGGCCGCGGATCATGATCGAGGCGCCATGCTTCCTGGCCGCGTCGATGACCAGACCGTCGAAGGCGACCACTTTGATGCGCGCACCGTCGCTGCCGAATTCCGCCTTCGTTGCCGTTTCGATCAGATCGACCCGTTCCTCGAAGGAAAACAATGGCTTCTTGCCGGGATGGATGCCGATCGCCGCATAGATGGTGTCCGCCACGGCCAGCGACGCCTTCAGCACGTCGAGATGGCCGTTGGTCAGCGGGTCGAAAGAGCCGGCATAAAGGGCGATGCGTTCGGTCATGGCAGGTGCTTCTAGCGAGCCTCTCCCCTAAAGGCAAATCCGATCGGCAGGCCCGCCCCATGAACCTTTTGGCCGACGTGAACGACAGATGAATGTGCCGCTCACAACGGCTTCACGCAGTGTTCACTAAGTTGCAGCTTCGAAAGATGAAACCAAACACCCATCTAACCGTTGTTAGGCGCAGGAGAACACGCACATGCTGATCTACATGCTCGCCACCGCAATGACCGTCGCCATGCTGATCGCTACCGTATTCGGGTTGCATCAGGAAGCACAGCGAGTCCGCGCCAAGGCCAATACCAAACGGTTCGAAGGCTTCGGCATCCGCAAGCCTTATCGCCACTTCTAGATTGCTGGGGTTTCTTGAGAACGCCGGCCCATAGGGCTGGCGCCGTCGCGGCAAACTCACTCGACGGTAGTGTCAGGCTCCCCACCTTCGGCATCGGTAGCAGCGCCACCTTCAGCATCGACACTCTCTTCGATCTCTTCGTCGGCTTGCGGCTCTGAAATCCGCTCCACCGAAACGACCTTCTCGCCCTCTGCGGTATTAAAGATCGTAACGCCCTTGGTGGCGCGGCTGGCAAAACGAATGCCGTTGACCGGGACGCGGATGACGGTGCCGCCATCCGAAACCAGCATGATCTGATCGTCATTGCCGACCGGGAAAGTCGCCACCAGGCGGCCGATTTCGGCCGTTTTCGACACGTCGGTGGCGCGGATACCCTTGCCGCCACGGCCGGTCAGACGGAAATCGTAGGACGACGAACGCTTGCCGTAGCCATATTCCGTAACCGTCAGCACGAACTGCTCATGTGCCTTGAGGAATTCGTAGCGCTCGTCGGAAAGCTCCGCCTCTTCGCCGACCTCCTCATTGGTAAGCTGGATTTCTTCCTCCTCACCGGCGGCAATGTCGACGACAAGCCGGCGTTCAGCCACCACCCGCTTGAGGTAGGCGGCCCGCTCGGCCGGCGGCGCATCGACATGCTCGATCACCGCCATCGAGATCACCCGGTCGCCATCGGCCATGGCTATGCCGCGTACACCGACCGAATTGCGGCTCTGGAAGACGCGTACGTCGCTGACCGAAAAGCGAATGCACTGGCCGGAACTTGCCGTCAAAAGCACGTCGTCATTGTCGGTGCAGGTTTCGACGCCGAGGATCTCGTCGCCTTCCTCGTCCAGCTTCATGGCGATCTTGCCGTTGCGGTTGACCTGGACGAAGTCCGAAAGCTTGTTGCGACGCACCGTGCCGCGCGTGGTGGCGAACATCACGTCGAGCTCGCCCCAGCTCGTCTCATCCTCCGGCAGCGGCATGATGGTGGTGATGCGCTCGCCCTGTTCGAGCGGCAGCATGTTGATCAGCGCCTTACCGCGCGATTGCGGGTTGCCGATCGGGAGGCGCCAGACCTTTTCCTTGTAGACGATACCGCGTGAGGAGAAGAACAGCACCGGCGTGTGCGTGTTGGCGACGAACAGCCGGGTGACGAAATCCTCGTCCTTGGTCGACATGCCGGAGCGGCCCTTGCCGCCGCGGCGCTGCGCCCGGTAGAGCGACAGCGGCACGCGCTTGATGTAGCCGGAATGGCTGACGGTGACGACCATGTCCTCGCGCTGGATGAGGTCCTCGTCTTCCATGTCGGCCCCGCCCTCGGCGAGCTCGGTGCGGCGCGGTGTGCCGAACTCGTCGCGCACGGCGATGAGTTCGTCCTTGACGATCTGCTGGATGCGGGCGCGGGACGACAGGATGTCCAGGTAATCCTTGATCTCGTCGCCGATCGTATTCAGCTCGTCCGCGATCTCGTCGCGGCCGAGCGCGGTCAGGCGCTGCAGGCGCAGTTCGAGGATGGCGCGGGCCTGCTCCTCGGAGAGATTGTAGGTTCCGTCCTCGTTGATGCGATGGCGCGGATCGTCGATCAACAGAATCAGCGATTCCACGTCGCCCGAAGGCCAGCGCCGCTCCATCAACTGCTCGCGCGCCGTCTGCGGGTCCGGCGCCGTGCGGATCAGCTTGATGACTTCATCGATGTTGGCAACAGCAATGGCAAGGCCGACCAGCACATGGGCGCGGTCGCGCGCCTTGCGCAGCAGGAATTTCGTGCGCCGGCTGATCACCTCCTCACGGAAGGCGACGAACGCCTTCAGCATGTCGGTCAGCGTCAGCAATTCCGGCTTGCCGCCGTTCAGCGCCACCATATTGGCGCCGAAGGACGTCTGCAGCGGGGTGAAGCGGTAAAGCTGGTTGAGGATGACATCGGCGACGGCGTCGCGCTTCAGTTCGATAACGACGCGGTAACCCTGGCGGTCGCTCTCGTCGCGAATGTCGGAAATGCCCTCGATGCGCTTATCGCGCACCAGCTCGGCCATCTTCTCGATCATCGACGCCTTGTTCACCTGGTAGGGAACCTCGGTGATGACAATCGATTCACGGTCGTTGCCGCGTGGCTCGACGTTGACGCGGCCGCGCATGACGATGGAACCGCGGCCTGTCGAATAGGCGCTGTAGATGCCGGAGCGGCCAAGCACGATGCCGCCGGTCGGGAAATCCGGTCCAGGAATGATCTCCATCAGCGCCGGCAGGTCGATCGCCGGATTGTCGATGAGGGCAATGGCGCCGTTGCAGACCTCGCCCAGATTGTGCGGCGGGATGTTGGTGGCCATGCCGACGGCGATACCGCCGGAGCCGTTGACCAACAGGTTCGGAAAGCGCGCCGGCAGGACTTTCGGTTCGCTGCCCGACGCATCGTAAGTGTCCTGGAAATCGACGGTGTCCTTGTCGATGTCTTCCAGCAACTCATGCGCGACCTTGGTCAGCCGCGATTCCGTGTAGCGCATCGCCGCCGGCGGATCGCCGTCGATCGAGCCGAAATTGCCCTGCCCGTCGATCAGCGGAACGCGCAGCGACCAATCCTGCGCCATGCGCACCAAAGCGTCATAGATCGAGGCGTCGCCATGCGGATGGTATTTACCCATCACGTCGGCGACCGGGCGTGCCGATTTCACATATTTGCGGTTCCAGTGATAGCCGCTCTCATAGGCGGCGTAGAGGATGCGGCGATGCACCGGCTTGAGGCCGTCGCGCACGTCCGGCAGCGCACGGCTGACGATTACGCTCATGGCGTAATCGAGATAGGAGCGCTGCATCTCCTCGATGATGGATATCGGCTCGATGCCGGTGGGGCCGCCGTCGGCGCCGCGCGGTGTCTTTTGGTCGGTCAAATCGGATCACAATCTAATCAGGAATCACTTGGTGCTTATATAGGAAGCCGGCCCGAAACTCCAATAATCGCGGCAGTTTTCCAGTGTCGTTTTTAGCGGCAAATTCAAAAGGATACACCAATTGCGACGATATGGCCGTGGCACCCTTTCACGAGCGTCGCCGGCGGGCGCGATAAGTTCCCGGCGTCTCGCCCATCAGCCGCCGGAAACGGCGGTTGAAGGTTGATAGATCGTTGAATCCCGCCGCAAAGGCGATCGCCGAGATCGCCTGATCTGACGTCCGCAGCCGCACGGCTGCCCTGTGCAGCCGCGCTCTCAGCAGGAACTGATAGGGCGTCATGCCGGCAACGTGCCGGAAGGTGCGCAGGAAATGGTAAGGGCTGGTGGCGGTCTCGTCGGCGAGTTCGGCAAGCGAGATCGGCCGGTCGGCATCGATTTCGATGCGGCGCACCGCTTCGGCGACACGCTTCTGGTCACGGCGACTTGGCGCCCGTCCCCGATCCGTATCGCCGCAAGCCGCTGTCACGGCTGCGCCGGCAATGCGCAGGGCGAGTTCCTCGAACGCGCCGGTGTCGGCCATCTCGCGCGCCGCCTCCGCTTCGGCGAGCAGCGGCACCAGCGCCGGCAAAGGCGGCAGGCGCGGCATGCTGAAATCAAGCTGCTTTGCGCCCGCGTCGGCGACGATCCGCTCCATATAGGCCAGTCCGAAATGGAAGGAGAGGCAGCGGTCGCCGGCGCCATGCTCATGACCGCATTCGTAGCATGTACCGGGATTGCCGAGCAGGAGCGCGCCAGGCGCCAGCATCGCCGTGCCCTGGCGCGCACGATAGCGGAACGTGCCGCTGGTCACGGCGGCGACGCAGAAATCCCGATGCTCCTCCTCGAATGGCCTGTCGGCGGCACTAGCGGTGCAGATGACATCCAACACCTGCCAGCCTCGGCCCGACGCCAGCCTATGCGCGCTCGTCGTCATCGCCGAAACATAGCAATTTTTCCCAAGCGCAGAACCCCTGTCGGCTTCTATGCTTGCCGGTCTCCTGACAAGATGAGAGCGAAGCCATGTCCAATTCCTTTGCCAAGGCCCTGCACAGCGATGGGCCCGCACCGGCCCTTGCCGAGAAACTGAACCTTTACGGCCGCTTCGTCGGCGCCTGGACGTTCGACGCCACGCGCCATCTCGAAGACGGCCAGGTGCTGACCGGGCGCGGCGAGGTGCACTTCGGCTGGGTGCTTGAAGGCCGAGCGATCCAGGACGTATGGATCCTGCCCGCTCGCGACGCCGGCCCCTCGCCGTCGCTCGGCAAATGGACCTTCTATGGCACGACGTTGCGCGTCTATGACCCAGGCGTCGACGTCTGGCACATCTTCTGGAGCGACCCGCGCAACCAGTATTACAGCCGCCAGCTGGGCCGCGTCGAAGGCGACACGATCGTCCAATTGGGCGCAGACGGCACCGGCGCTTCGGTACGCTGGAGCTTTTCCCGGATCACCGGAGATTCCTTCCGCTGGCTGGGCGAGCGCTCGTATGACGACGGCGCCACCTGGCGTGTCGAAGTCGAGTTTCTGGCGCGGCGCGCCGCCAGCCCCTGATCCGCACGGTTTCCACTGGCACCGCTTTGCTCTACCAATCCCGTTATCCGGCATTGCCGGCGGGGAGGGTCAGCATGCCGAGCTTCGACAGCCTGTTCAACGCCTTCGTCACCATACTGGTGACGATCGATCCGCCCGGCCTGGCGCCGCTCTTCCTCGCCGTGACCCGCGGCATGAACCGCGAGGAGCGCAACCAGGTCTCCGTGCGCGCCTCGGTCATCGCCTTCCTGGTGATGGCGTTGTTCGCAGTCGCCGGCGCGTCGATCCTGTCAGTCTTCGGCATCACCCTGCCGGCCTTCCGCGTCGCCGGCGGCTTTCTGCTGTTCTTCATCGCCTTCGAAATGGTGTTCGAGCGCCGGCAGGACCGCAAGGAGAAGATCGGCGATGTCGCCATCACCAGGGACATGATCCACAACATCGCCGCCTTTCCGCTGGCGATCCCGCTTATTGCGGGTCCCGGCGCGATTTC
The DNA here is from genome assembly GCF_040322135.1 of Mesorhizobium sp. M0189. Classification (NCBI taxonomy): domain Bacteria; kingdom Pseudomonadati; phylum Pseudomonadota; class Alphaproteobacteria; order Hyphomicrobiales; family Phyllobacteriaceae; genus Mesorhizobium; species Mesorhizobium sp. M0189. The sequence continues at coordinate 376,928 of NZ_JAMYSW010000001.1, read as the reverse complement.
GGCGACCGTCCTGCTCTCAAGCTCGTTTCAGGGTTTTAGCGCGCAGACAGCACTTGTCGGCATCATCGCGATCTGCCTTGTCATCACCTACCTGGTGTTCGTGCTGTCAGAGCGCATCGACCGTATCCTCGGCCAGACCGGCCGTTCGATCCTCACGCGGCTGCTTGGCGTCATACTGGCGGCGCTCGCCGTGCAGTTCGTCGCCGACGGCATCAAGGCACTGATGGCGACGTAGGAACCGCCCTACTTCGCCGTCTCGATCACTTCGAAGTCATGGGTGATCACGGCGGTCTTGGCCATCATTGCCGAGGTCGAGCAGTATTTCTCGATCGAAAGCTCGATCGCGCGCTTTACCTTGTCGTGCGACAGCGCCCGGCCCTTGACGACAAAATGCATGTGGATGCGGGTGAACACCTTGGGATCGGCTTCTGCACGGTCGGCATCGAGTTCGACGACGCAATCTTCGACCGCCTCGCGCCCCTTTTCCAGGATATGGACCACGTCATAAGCCGAACAGCCGCCGGTGCCGATCAGCACCAGCTCCATTGGGCTCGGCCCCGGCGTCTTGCCCTCCGGCCCGAACGCAGTGCCTAGCACCAGCTTGTGCCCACTGGCGGACTCGCCGACGAAAGTGCGCTCCTCGACCCATTTGACCCTTGCTTTCACTGATCCGTCCTTTCACCGCTCAAACGCACAACGTCCCGAAAATCCAAGACAGATTTTCGGGACGCCATTTCGTGGCCAAGGTGCTGGCGCTTTTCGCCGCAAGGGCAGTCCGCCCCGAGAAATCAGAACGGGATTTCGTCGTCCAGTTCGCGCGACGAACCACCGCCGGTGCCCTTGTTGGCGCCACCGCGATTGAAACTTTCTCCCGGGCCGGACTGGCCGAAATCGGACCCGCGGCTGGCACCACCACCGGCATAGTTGCCGACCTGGCCGCCGCCCTCGCCCCGTGCATCGAGCATCTGCAGCTCGCCGCGGAATTTCTGCAGCACGATTTCGGTCGTATAGCGGTCATTGCCGGTCTGGTCCTGCCACTTGCGCGTCTGCAACTGGCCCTCGACGTAGACTTTCATGCCCTTCTTCAGATACTGCTCGGCCACCTTGGCGATCTGATCGTTGAAGATCACGACATTGTGCCACTCGGTCTTTTCCTTGCGCTCTCCGGACGTCTTGTCGCGCCAGCTTTCCGACGTCGCGATGCGGATGTTGACAACCGGGTCACCCGAATTCAGGCGGCGGATTTCAGGGTCCGCCCCGAGGTTGCCCACCAGAATGACCTTGTTGACGCTACCCGCCATGATACTTCTCCGCGCTCATCCGAAACCAGATTTCTGTCGCTGCACCTTACAGGCTATGGATAAGCCCTGCCTGCCGTCGCTGCCTTTTCCCACAACGTTTTTGTTCTCTTTTCGTTCTATAGTACAGGCCCTGCACTGTCAATAGTTGTCAGCAAGAAGTAGTGTCTTGGCGTCGAATTTCCACAGACCATGGGATCGAGGCGAACGCATGAAGACGGTTGCGCATGACGATCAGCCGCAAGAAGAATGGCGGGCGGGGGTAAAGACCCGAATGCATGTCTCGGCTCGCAACGGCGCAACTCAACTTTGCATATTCGAACAATGGGTCGAACCAGCGGTTGGCGCCCCGACACATTGGCACCCGGTCGAGGAAGTGCTTACCGTCATCGCTGGCAAGGCCGAGATGTGGATCGACGAAGAGCATGTCGTCTTGACTGCCGGACAGTCGCTTGTTGTTGCCGCGCGCAGGCGACATGGCTTCCGAAACGTCGGCTCCGAAATGCTTCATATCCATGCCGTGCTCGCGTCATCAGTTTTCGAGGCGACGTTCAACGGATCCCCTGACATGGTGAGACGCTGGCTTCCAGCGAGTTTGTAAAACCTCGCCCGTCTTAAAAAACACCGCCTGTCTTAAAAACACGGCTTGCCAAACCGATAAGTATCGACTTATGCTTTTGACATGATCGAAGCAGAGATTTTTCGGGCACTGGCCGATCCGACGCGTCGCGCCGTCTATGAGCGGCTCGCCGGCGGCGAGATGACGGTGTCGGAACTGCGCACTGGCATGCCGGTATCGCAGCCGGCGGTATCGCAACACCTCGCCGTGCTGCGCGGCGCCGGCCTCGTGGTCGAGCGCCGGGCCGGTCGCAACGCCTATTACCGCGCCGATCCGAAGGGGCTTGCGCCACTGCTCGGCTGGATCGAACGCTACCGCGCGTTCTGGCCAGAGCGCATCGAAAGGCTCAAGACGGTTTTGAAGGACATGGACCAATGACCAGCCGAGGCAAAGAACGCGCGGAAATGGCGGCAGACAAGATCGAGTTCGAGTGCGAGCTGCCGGAGCCGCCGGAAAAGGTGTGGCGGGCGCTGACGGTGCCGGACCTGCTCGCGGCCTGGATGATGCCGAACGACATTGAACCAAAGATCGGTAGCCGCTTTGCCTTTAAAGCGCCCGAGGCGCCGATCGAATGCGAAATCCTCGACGCCGATCCCGGACGGCTGCTGCGCTATTCCTGGCGGGAACGGCCGGCGCCCGGCGATACACAGGCGCCGCCCGGCAGCCCGGTGGACAGCCCAATGGACGACAGCCCGGTGGACAGCATCGTCACCTTTACGCTCGATCGCACCGTTTCCGGCGGCACGCATCTGCGCATCGTCCATGATGGTTTTGCTCGGGCAGCGATGCCGGAGATCGCGATGGCAGGCGCCGGCTGTCGGCTTTCGTTTGAAGCGCGCAATCCCAGGCACAAGCAGATCGCCGCCAACATCCCGCGCCTCTTCCTGCGCGCGGCCTGAACGACAATAGTCAACGGAGAGAAACGATGAGCGGCCTTGCCAATCTGGTGCCGATGGTGATCGAGCAGTCGAGCCGCGGCGAACGCGCCTTCGACATATTTTCGCGGCTGCTGCGCGAGCGCATCGTCTTCATCAACGGCCCGATCGACGACGGCACCTCGGCGCTGGTCTGCGCCCAGCTTCTGTCGCTGGAATCCGACAATCCCGACAAGGAGGTCTCGCTCTACATCAACTCGCCGGGCGGCGTGGTGACCAGCGGTTTCGCCATCTACGACACGATGCAGTACATCAGCTGCCCGGTCTCCACCGTTTGTATGGGCTTCGCCGCCTCGATGGCCTCGTTCCTCTTGATGGCGGGCACGCCGGGGCGGCGCATCGCATTGCCCAACGCCAGCATCGTGCTGCATCAGCCTCTCGGCGGTTTCCAGGGCCAGGCCTCCGACATCCAGCGCCATGCCGAGGGCATCCTTCGCACCAAGCGGCGCATGACCGATCTTTACGCCCAGCATTGCGGCCGCACCTACGAAGAAGTGGAACGCACGCTCGACCGCGACTTTTTCATGACCGCGCAGGAGGCCAAGGATTGGGGCCTCGTTGACCATGTTTTCGACACTCGCAAACAGGCCGCGTGAACGAGCGAAGGCGGCGGCCGGCACTGAGGCGACTGAGCGCCCAGCAATTTCAGGGCAGTCGGTCTGGTCTTGCCGCTATCGCGGCACTATAGTCCGGTGATGATCGCGAACCGTCCATCCAGCCTGTTATGCGTTGCCGTCGCGACCGTTGCCGGCACGAACATGCTGGTGGGCATGGCACTTGCCCAAGATAATTCGACGTCTTCGCAAAGGGGCGCCCTGCCCGGTGTGACCAGCGACTATCGCATCGCCGAGCCAGCGCCGCAGCCAGAGCCAGACGACGCAGTTCCCAGCAGCGGCAACGGCACGTTCAAGATCGGCGATACCGAAGTTCGGATTTCCGGTAGCATAACCATCGATGTCGCTACCGGCGGGATCAGGCCTCCCAGCCGCTAAGTTCGCCTGGTATGTACCACAAATGTGCGCTTCAAACGAACAGCCCCGCCATTGCTTATGCAACTGACGGGGCTTCTTGGATCTGAAATCCAAATTGCCGGGAGTGTACTGCCGGCTTTTTATTTCGGATGCTTCGCGGCGTTCAGCCGACGATCCGACTAGCGGTCTCTGATTGTTGTGGGGATCGGCAAGTCAACGTTGGCAGATAGCGCAAAACGCCTGACCTGGCCACTTATACCTGCCGCGGCTCCAGCGACACGTGGAGCCTCAAGGAACTATCCGGTGGAGTCATGCCTCTGCTCTCCTTCTGTTCATTGTGACTGTCGTCGTCGAAGCGCTCATCGCATAACCCACGGCATCTCGCAGGCTAGCCCCAGGCCGCGAGGCCATCGAAAGACGGCCGGCTTCGTTGACGTTTGGAGTCTGCCCCCGTGACGCATGGACGTCAACCTTGAATAGCCGATTACCGAAAAATGTGATCGCGAGACGCATTGTGAAGCCGGCTGTACGGGCAGCTTTTGTCAGGAGCGTGTTCGGCCTTTGTTCTTTCCGCTTGCCCGTTCGCGCGAAAGGCGGTTAAACGCATTGGTCGAGAGTTGTGGCGTCTCTCGAAAAGGCGGCGAAATTACCTACATAGGGGGTGGTCGGGAAAACCCGCCCATCCCACGAATTCCAGATTCTGAGGCGGCGACCGGCGATGGCCGACCATAAATATCTCTCCATTCGCGGGGCACGCGAACACAATCTGAAGAATGTCGATCTCGACCTGCCGCGTGACAGCCTGATTGTCATGACCGGCCTGTCGGGGTCCGGCAAGTCGTCGCTTGCCTTCGACACCATCTATGCCGAAGGCCAGCGCCGCTATGTCGAGAGCCTTTCGGCCTACGCACGGCAATTCCTCGAGATGATGCAGAAGCCGGACGTCGACCAGATCGACGGCCTGTCGCCGGCCATCTCCATCGAGCAGAAGACCACCTCGAAGAACCCGCGCTCGACGGTCGGCACCGTCACCGAGATCTACGATTATATGCGGCTTTTGTTCGCCCGCGTCGGCATCCCCTATTCGCCGGCCACCGGCCTGCCGATCGAGAGCCAGACGGTTTCGCAGATGGTCGACCGGGTGCTTGCGGTCGAAGAGGGCACCCGGCTGTTCATCCTGGCACCGATGGTGCGCGGCCGCAAAGGCGAGTACCGCAAGGAACTGCTCGAGCTGCAGAAAAAGGGTTTTCAGCGCGTCAAGGTCGACGGCGTCTTCTACGAGATCGCCGACGTGCCGGCGCTGGACAAGAAGTACAAGCACGACATCGACGTCGTCGTCGACCGCATCGTCGTGCGCGGCGATCTGGCGACGCGGCTCGCCGATTCCATCGAGACCGCGCTGAAGCTGGCCGACGGGCTGGCGGTGGCGGAATTTGCCGACAAGCCGCTCGACGCCAGCCAGACCGGCGAGGATTCGGTCAACAAGTCGAAGAACGAGACGCATGAGCGCATGCTGTTCTCGGAAAAATTCGCCTGCCCGGTGTCCGGCTTCACCATTCCCGAGATCGAGCCCAGGCTGTTCTCGTTCAACAATCCGTTCGGCGCCTGCCCGACCTGTGACGGGCTCGGCAGCCAGCGCGCCATTGACGCCAGCCTGGTCGTGCCCGACGAGAATGTCTCGCTGCGTGCCGGCGCCGTCAGCCCGTGGGCGAAGTCGACCTCACCCTATTATGCGCAGACGCTGGAAGCGCTGGGCGTTGCCTATGGCTTCAAGCTCGGCGACAAGTTCAAGGATTTGAGCGAAGAGGCAAAGCAAGCGATCCTGCACGGCACTGGCGAGCGCGAAATCGCCTTCCAGTATGATGACGGGCTGCGCTCCTACAAGACGACCAAGACCTTCGAGGGCGTCATCCCCAATCTCGAGCGCCGCTGGAAGGAAACCGAATCCGCCTGGATGCGCGAGGAGATCGAGCGCTTCATGTCGGCCACGCCCTGCCCGGCCTGCCGCGGCTACCGGCTGAAGCCCGAGGCGCTCGCAGTCAAGATCGCCGGCAAGCACATTGGCGAGGTCACCGAGCTGTCGATCCGCAAGGCTGACCAGTGGTTCACCGATTTGCCTGCTTCGCTTAACGACAAGCAGAACGAGATCGCAGTGCGCGTGCTCAAGGAAATCCGCGAGCGGCTGCGCTTCCTCAACGATGTCGGTCTCGACTATCTGACGCTGTCGCGCAACTCCGGCACGCTGTCGGGCGGCGAGAGCCAGCGCATCCGCCTCGCTTCGCAGATCGGCTCCGGCCTGACCGGCGTGCTCTACGTGCTCGACGAGCCGTCGATCGGCCTGCATCAGCGCGACAATGCCCGCCTGCTCGACACGCTGAAGCATCTGCGCGACATCGGCAACACGGTCATCGTCGTCGAGCACGACGAGGATGCCATCCTGCATGCCGACTACGTCGTCGATATCGGCCCGGCCGCCGGCATCCATGGCGGTCACATCATCGCCCAGGGCACACCGCAGCAGATCATGGCGACGCCCGCCTCGATCACCGGCAAATATCTGTCGGGCGAGCTCGAAGTGGCGACGCCTGCGGTTCGGCGCGAGGCGAAAAAGAACCGCCGGCTGAAGATCGTCGGCGCGCGCGGCAACAATCTGAAGAACGTCACCGCTGAAATCCCGCTCGGCACGTTTACCGCCGTCACCGGCGTGTCCGGCGGCGGCAAGTCGACCTTCCTGATCGAGACCTTGTTCAAGGCGGCGTCACGCCGCATCATGGGCTCGCGTGAGCATCCTGCCGATCACGACCGCATCGAAGGGCTGGAATTCCTCGACAAGGTCATCGATATCGACCAGTCGCCGATCGGGCGCACCCCGCGCTCCAACCCTGCAACCTATACCGGCGCCTTCACGCCGATCCGCGACTGGTTCGCCGGCCTGCCGGAGGCCAAGGCGCGCGGCTACCAGCCGGGCCGTTTCTCGTTCAACGTCAAGGGCGGCCGCTGCGAGGCCTGCCAGGGCGACGGCGTCATCAAGATCGAGATGCATTTTCTGCCCGACGTCTATGTCACCTGTGATGTCTGCCACGGCAAGCGCTACAACCGCGAGACGCTCGACGTGCTGTTCAAGGGCAAGTCCATCGCCGACGTGCTCGACATGACGGTCGAGGAAGGCGTCGATTTCTTCGCCGCCGTGCCCGGCGTGCGCGACAAGCTGGAGACGCTGAAACGGGTCGGCCTCGGCTACATCCATGTTGGCCAGCAGGCGACGACTTTATCGGGCGGCGAAGCGCAGCGCATCAAGCTCGCCAAGGAACTGTCGCGCAAGGCAACCGGCAAAACGCTCTACATCCTCGACGAACCGACCACCGGCCTGCATTTCCACGATGTCGCCAAGCTGCTTGAAGTGCTGCACGAGCTGGTCGACCAGGGCAACACGGTCGTCGTCATCGAGCACAATCTAGAGGTGATCAAGACCGCTGACTGGGTTCTCGATCTTGGCCCCGAAGGTGGTGACGGCGGCGGCGAGCTGGTGGCGTCCGGCACGCCGGAGGACATCGTTCGCGAAAAGCGCAGCTATACCGGGCAGTTCCTGAGGGAATTGCTGGAGCGGCGCCCCGGAGGCAAGCGCGAAGCGGCGGAGTGATGGCAAAGAACGGTCTCATCACGGTCCAAAGCAGCTTCGGCGTGGCCGAAACCATCGATCGCCTGGTCGAGACTGTGGAACGTGCAGGATTGCTGGTCTTCGCCCGCATTGACCACGCCGCCGGTGCGCGCAATGTCGAAACATCACTGCGTCCAACCCAGCTCCTGATTTTCGGCAATCCCAAAGGCGGTACGCCACTGATGCAGGACCGGCAGCTTGCCGGCATCGATCTGCCGGTCAAGGCGCTGGCTTGGGAGGACGAGCAAGGCACGGTCTGGCTCTCCTACAATGACGCACACTGGCTGGCGGAACGCCACGGCTTGGGCGACGCTAGTCGCAATGCCGTCGCTGCGATCGCCGCCGGCATGGACAAGGTGATTGCGGCCGCTGCCGGCGCGGGCCAGTTTTGATCATGAGAGCCGCTCGGGCCGATGATCTCCCTACGGTGATCTCGCTCACCACCGACGCCTACGCGCCCTACACTGCCCTGTTCGGAGCGCCGCCGATCCCCGTCACCGAGGACTATGCGCCGCGCATAGAACGCGGCGAGGTCTGGCTTTCGGAGCAGTACGGACAGCCGGCCGGCCTGATCGTTCTCGAACGGCACGATGACCACACAGTGATCTTCAGCGTCGCCGTTGCGCCCGCCTTTCAAGGCAAGGGTTTCGGCATAGCGCTGCTCGACTGGGCCGAGCAACAGACGCGCCTGTGGAGCTTGCCTGAAATCCGACTCTACACCAATTCCAGAATGGAACGGAACGTTTCGTTGTATAAGGCCTACGGCTTTCGCGAAACGGGTCGCCGGCCCAATCCATATCGGCCAGGATGGACGGTCGTCGACATGGCGAAAGCCGTCGAGACGACCGCCATCGCGTGATCCTTTTTCTGCAAACCGGGAGGACTACCATGACTCAATCAGGAACAATCCGCGCTGGCATGGGCGGCTGGACCTTCGAGCCCTGGGACACGTCCTTCTACCCGGACAAATTGTCGAAGGCCAAGCAGCTGAATTACGCCAGCCGGCAGGTGCCGACCATCGAGGTCAACGGCACCTATTATTCGAGCTTCAAGGAGCCGACCTTCGTCAAATGGGCCAACGAGGCGCCGGATGGTTTCGTCTATTCGCTGAAGGGCAACCGCTTCGTCACCAACCGCCGCGTGCTCGGCGAGGCCGGCGAATCGGTGATGCGCTTCCTCGGGTCGGGCGTCGCGGCACTTGGCGACAAGCTTGGGCCGATCCTGTGGCAGTTCGCGCCGACCAAGCGGTTCGACCCGGACGACTTCGAGGCGTTCCTCAAGCTATTGCCGGAGAAGCAGGACGGCGTTGCGCTGCGCCACGCGGTCGAGGTGCGCAATGACAGCTTCGTCGTGCCCGAGTTCGCCGCCTTGGCACGCAAGCACAAGGTCGCGATCGTTTTTGCTGATCATGCTAAATATCCAGCGATTGCCGACGTCACCGGCGATTTCATCTATGCGCGGCTGCAGACCGGCAGCGACGACAATCCCGATTGCTATACGCCCAAGGCGCTCGACGAATGGGCGGCCCGCGCCAAGACTTGGGCGCAGGGCAAGGTACCGGCCGAGCTGCCGCGCGCCGATCCTTCGACCGACGCGCCGGTCAAGCCACGCGACGTGTTCGTCTACTTCATCACCGAGGGCAAGGTCCGCGCTCCATTCGGCGCCATCGCGCTGATGAAGCGGGTCGCAGGCTGACGCCCCGCTGTCGGCGGTCCGGCTGGCCGGCTCCTAGATTACCGCCTATGCGGCGCGCTCGTCCGGACGCCGATCAACCCTGACGATCTCGTTGAAAGCATCGAGATCGACATAGAAGACCTTGGTGATCTCCGCGATAAGTTCGTCGTGTTCATATCCCTGCGATTTCAGAATGTTGATGGCGGTTATGATGTCGACACGCTCCGTGAGCCGTCGTTTCTGGTAGTCCTCGACATAGCGCTCCATCATCTGGCCCTGGCTCCCAAGCACCCGAAATGTTGGACGACAACAGATCGCTGGAGGGAGCGGCTTGCGCGCAAGCGGCCCGCGCCTTCCCCTGATCTGCCAATTTGGAACTGGTACGGAAAGCGGCCGACTCACCAAGGCCAAGCAAAATCTAGCACGCAATCTTCGGCGCGCCAGAGTTGCAAAGTAATAGAATCAATAAGAATTCAGACGGTCAGGAATTTCCGCACGTCCGCCCGGTCGAGATCCTCGGCGGGGCCGGTATGGACGATCTGGCCGCGGTCCATGATATTGACCTCGTCGGCCAATTCCCGGCAGAAATCGAGATATTGTTCGACCAAAAGCACGGCAATGCCGGCTTGGTCGCGCAGATAGCGGATGGCGCGGCCGATATCCTTGATGATCGACGGCTGGATGCCTTCGGTCGGCTCGTCGAGCACCAGCAGTTTCGGCCGCATCACCAGTGCCCTGCCGATGGCAAGCTGCTGCTGCTGGCCGCCGGACAGATCGCCGCCGCGGCGCGCGAGCATCTGCTTCAGCACCGGAAACAGCTCGAAGACGTGACCGGGAATGTTGCGGTCGGCGCGCTTCAGCGGCGCGAATCCCGATTCGAGGTTTTCCCGCACCGTAAGCAGTGGAAAGATCTCCCTGCCCTGCGGCACGAATGCGATGCCCGACCGGGCGCGATCATACGCCGCGCTCCGGTCGAGCGCCTTCCCCTCGAAGGCAACACTTCCGCTCGTCAGCCGGTGATGGCCGACGATCGATCTCATCAAACTGGTTTTGCCGACGCCGTTGCGGCCGAGCACACAGGTGATCTTGCCGGCGCCGGCCTTTAGCGAGACGCCGCGCAGCGCCTGGGCGGCGCCGTAATGCAGCGTGGCATTGGAGACTTCGAGCATGGTCAGCGCTTTCTCCAACGCCTGAAAGACGAAAGGTCGAAATGATGGAACGGAACGCGCCAGACCATGCTCATCTCCCCAGGTAGACTTCGACGACGCGCTCGTCGGCCGAAACGAAGTCGAGCGAGCCCTCGGAAAGTACCGAGCCTTCGTGCAGGCAGGTAACCTTGACGCCGAGCTCGCGCACGAAATGCATGTCGTGCTCGACGACGATGACCGAATGGTCGCGCGCGATGTCTCTAAGCAGCCGCGCGGTTTCCTCAGTCTCGGCGTCTGTCATGCCGGCAACCGGTTCGTCGACCAGCAGCAGCTTCGGATCCTGCGCCAAAAGCATGCCGATCTCGAGCCATTGTTTTTGGCCATGGCTCAAATTGGCGGCGAGTTCGTCGCGCTTGTCGCCAAGCCGGATGATGCCGAGAATGTCGTCGATCTGCCGCGCTTCCGCGGCCGAGCGACGATGGAACAGTGCCGGGAAGATCGAGCGCGGGCCTTTCAGCGCCAGCATCAGATTGTCCTCGATCGTGTGGCTTTCGAAGACGGTCGGCTTCTGGAATTTACGGCCGATGCCCATCATGGCGATTTCGGCCTCGTCGTGTTTAGTCAGGTCGACCTCGCCGTCGAAGAAGACCTCGCCCGCGTCGGGCCGCGTCTTGCCGGTGACGATGTCCATCATCGTCGTCTTGCCGGCGCCGTTGGGGCCGATGATCGCCCGCATCTCGCCCTTGTCGAGCACCAGCGACAGGTTGTTGATGGCGCGAAAACCATCGAAGGAAACCGACACGCCGTCGAGATAGAGGATGGTGTTGCTCTTCGACATCAGGCCATCACTCCGCCGGCTGCGGTTCGGCACCGGAGGCCGACCAGTCGCCCGGCCTTCTCGCCGCCGAGCGATCGGTTTTCGGCGGCACCGGCGTGTCAGGATCGGTGCCGGCTTCCTCGGCAATCGAGGCTGCCCGCAGCGCCTTGGCATTGCCGCGCCAGGAATCCCACATGCCGATGATGCCCTTGGGCAGGAACAGCGTGACGGCGACAAACAGGCCGCCCAGCGCAAACAGCCAGAACTCCGGCAGCACGCCGGTGAACCAGGATTTACCGGCATTGACCAGAAGCGCGCCAATGATCGGTCCGACGATGGTGCCGCGCCCGCCGACGGCCGCCCACACCACCACCTCGATCGAATTGGACGGCTCGAACTCGCCAGGGTTGATGATGCCGACTTGCGGCACGTAAAGCGCACCGGCGATGCCGGCCATCACCGCCGACACGGTGAAGGCGAACAGTTTGACGTTCTCCGCCCGCCAGCCGAGAAAGCGCGTGCGGCTTTCGGCGTCGCGCACCGCCATCAAAAGCTTGCCGTATTTGGAACCGACGATTGCCCAGGTGACGAAGACGGCAAACGCGAGCATGACGGCGCTGGCCGCGAACAGCGCCGAGCGTGTCATGTCGGCCTGCACGTTGAAGCCTAGAATGTCCTTGAAATCGGTCAGGCCGTTATTGCCGCCGAAACCCATGTCGTTGCGGAAAAAGGCAAGCAGCAGCGCATAGGTCATCGCCTGGGTGATGATCGACAGATAGACGCCGGTGACGCGGCTGCGGAAGGCAAACCAGCCGAAGACGAAGGCGAGCAGGCCGGGCACCGCAAGCACCATGACCGCCGCGAACCAGAAATGGTCGAAGCCATACCAGAACCACGGCAATTCCTTGTAGTTCAGGAACACCATGAAGTCGGGCAGCAGCGGATTGCCGTAGACGCCTCGCGAGCCGATCTGGCGCATCAGGTACATGCCCATCGCATAGCCGCCGAGCGCGAAGAAGGCGCCGTGGCCGAGTGAGAGGATGCCGCAATAGCCCCAGACGAGATCGAGCGCCAAGGCGAGCAGTGCGTAGCAGAGATATTTGCCGGTGAGCGCCACGATATAAGACGGCACGTAGAAGGAACTTGTCGGCGAGACCGCAAGGTTGAGCAGCGGCACGACGATGGCGGCCGCCAGCAGGACGAAGATGGTGATGGCGACGCGACGATCGGCGCCGGCGGCAAAGAAACGTCCCGTGATCATGCTTCCACCGACCTGCCCTTGAGCGCAAACAAGCCGCGCGGGCGTTTCTGGATGAACAGGATGATCAGCACCAGGACGACGATCTTGCCGAGCACCGCTCCGGCATAAGGTTCGAGGAACTTGTTGACGATGCCGAGCGAGAAGGCGCCGACCAGCGTGCCCCAGAGATTGCCGACACCGCCGAAGACGACGACCATGAAGCTATCGATGATGTAGCCACGACCGAGATTGGGCGAGACGTTGTCGATCTGGCTGAGCGCGACACCGGCTATGCCGGCAATGCCGGAGCCGAGTGCAAACGTCAGGGCGTCGACCCACGGCGTCCTGATGCCCATCGAGGCGGCCATGCGGCGGTTGGCGGTGACTGCACGCATCTGCAGCCCCCAAGGCGTGCGCTTCATCACGTAGAGCAGCACCGCGAACACGCCAAGCGCGAATACCAGGATCCAGAGCCGGTTCCATGTCACGGCAAGCTGGCCGATATTGAACGAGCCGGACATCCATGACGGGTTGCCTACCTCCTGGTTGGTCGGCCCAAAGATGGTGCGTACGGCCTGCTGCAGGATCAGCGACACACCCCATGTCGCCAGCAGCGTCTCCAGCGGCCGGCCGTAGAGGAAGCGGATCAGCCCGCGCTCGATGACAAGGCCGACGAGCGCCGCCACTAGGAAGGCCAGCGGCAAGGCGATGACCAGCGACCAGTCGAACAGACCGGGAAAGGAATTCCGGATCACCTCCTGCACGACGAAGGTCGTGTAGGCACCGAGCATGACCATCTCGCCATGCGCCATGTTGATGACGCCCATGACGCCGAAGGTGATGGCCAGGCCAATCGCCGCCAGCAGCAGCACCGATCCGAGCGATATGCCGTACCAGATATTCTGGCCGGCATCCCACAGCGCCAGCGTCGAATTGATATTGGCGATCGCAGCCGTCGCCGCGTCCTTCACCGCACCTTCGGAATTGGCCTCTACCGACGTGAGCAGCGACACCGCATCGCGGTCGCCGCGCGCGCCGATGAGAGCGATAGCCGCCAGTTTGTCGGCCTCCGGCCTGTCGGAAACGAGAACCGACGCGGCGCGGGCATGTTCGAGCAGCGCCTTGACGCTTGCCACGCTCTCATTGGCGATGGCGGTGTCGAGCGGCTCGATGTTTGCCGCGTCCGGCGTCTTGAACATGGTGTCGGCGGCGGCAATGCGCACGGCCGGGTCCTTGGAGCCAAGCGTCAGTGTGCCCAGCGCGTCGCGGATGACGCGGCGCAGCGTGTTGTTGACTTTGATCTTGGTGATGTCGGCCTTGGCAGCTTCGCCCGATTTTTCGCCGGTGAGCGCATCGAGCAGCTCAATACCGTCGCCGCTCTCCTTGCCGACAAAGACCAGTGAATCGGCCTTGCGGACGTAAAGGCTGCCCTCCGCAAGCGCGGCAAGCGGCCGTTCGACGGCCGGATCGCCGGAAGCCGCAAGCTCGCGCACGACGGCTTCGATCGCCGGAAAATTGGCGGCAGTGGCGAATTTGGCGATGACGGCGCGCAGATCTGCTTCGCTGGCGTTCGACGGCAGCAGCGCCCCCAGGAGGAGCAGCAGCATCAGGCCAATCGCGCGGATCAGGATCATCGGTTTCTGGTGGCTCTTGGAGGTTGAATGTCGCCTCCGGGCAGGCTGGAGAAAGGAGCCCGCCCGGAGGCTTTGCGGTCTGGGAGGACAGACCGGGAGGATTAGTTGGTTCCCTTGCCGCCGCATTTGCCGGTGGCAACGTTGAAGTTGCCGCAGGATAGAGGCGCGCGCCAATCGGAGATCAGGTCCTTGGAGTCGGGCAGGTAGTCGGACCATTCGTCGCCCATCACCAGGCCCGGCGTCTGCGAGACGGTTTCGAACTGGCCGTCGGCCTGGATTTCGCCGATCAGCACCGGCTTGGTGATATGATGGTTCGGCATCATGGTCGAATAACCGCCGGTCAGGTTCGGCACCGAGACGCCGACCATGGCGTCGATGACCTTGTCCGGATCGGTGGTACCGGCCTTCTCTACCGCCTTCACCCACATGTTGAAGCCGATATAGTGGGCTTCCATTGGGTCGTTGGTGGTGCGCTTGTCGTTCTTGATGAATTTGTGCCAATCGGCGATGAACTTCGCGTTCTCGGGCGTGTCGACGCTCTCGAAATAATTCCAGGCGGCGAGATGGCCGACGAGCGGCGCGGTGTCGAGACCGGCAAGCTCTTCCTCACCAACCGAGAAGGCCATGACCGGAATATCCTCGGCCTTGATGCCCTGATTGCCGAGTTCCTTGTAGAACGGCACGTTGGCGTCGCCGTTGACGGTCGAGACGACAGCGGTCTTCTTGCCGGCCGAGCCGAACTTCTTGATTGCCGAGACTTCGGTCTGCCAGTCGGAGAAGCCGAACGGCGTATAGTTGACCATGATGTCTTCGGCAGCAACGCCCTTCGCCTTCAGATAGGCTTCAAGAATTTTGTTGGTGGTGCGCGGATAGACATAGTCGGTGCCTTCGAGCACCCAGCGCTTCACCGAACCGCCATCCTCGCTCATCAGATAGTCGACCGCGGGAATGGCTTGCTGGTTCGGCGCCGCACCGGTGTAGAACACGTTGCGCTCGCTCTCCTCGCCCTCATATTGAACCGGGTAGAACAGGATGTTGTCGAGTTCGCTGAACACCGGCAGCACCGATTTGCGCGACACCGAGGTCCAGCAGCCGAACACCGCCGCGACCTTGTCCTTCGAGATCAGCTCGCGCGCTTTTTCTGCGAACAGCGGCCAGTTGGAAGCCGGATCGACGACCACCGCCTCGAGCTTCTTGCCGAGCAGGCCACCCTTGGCATTCTGCTCTTCGATGAGCATCAGCATGGCGTCCTTTAGCGTCGTCTCCGAGATCGCCATGGTTCCCGACAGCGAATGGAGGATGCCGACCTTGATGGTGTCGTCGGCCGCCTTGGCGGGAATGCTCATCAGCAGGCCGGCGGTGACCACGCCGGCCGAAAACATTTTTGTTATTGTCGAGAAACTGCCCCTCATACTTTTAAACTCCCAAGCTGGTTAACTGCATCGGAACAGACCATGCAACGGCTGTGCCAATTACCGGAGCAAGATCGGAAGATCTGAGATTTCCCAGCTCTGTCAGTCGGTTAATGTATTAGGCGCAGGAGATGAACCTCGCCTGCCAGGTTCGAACTGAGAAAAGATCACCCGTATCAGCCTAAGTTTTACTCATGTACGGGCCAATGCCCGAATTTTGAGCAGCATCACAAGAGCACTGGCGAGGATTGCAGCGCCGCAGCGAAATGGGGCAAGTTCGAACCCTTAAACGAGCGACGCCATGGCCTTCCGAACGTCTTGCATTTTCATCACCATGCTTCTGCTGGCGACGACGACTGTAGCGCGCGCCGGCTTCAGCGACGGCAAGCTGCCGGACGGCCCCTATCATTGCGAAGTCTATCTGCTTGGCATGTTCCTCAGCCTCGGCGACATCACCATCAAGGGAAACGTCTATAGCGGTCCGGTGAGCTTCGGCACCGCGCGGCAGAGTTATAACTACCAGATGGATGCAGACGGGGTGATCACTTGGCTGGGTCCGCTGGGCGGCTACACCAGCGGCGGCAACTCGATCTCGCTTACGCAAGCGACGCTGGAAAGCGGAACCACCCCCTCCTTCGACATCATCATGAAGCAGCCGGACGGTGCCTTTACCGCCTCGACCTGCACCAAACGTTGAAAAAAATATGCGCAACCTCGTGAGAATTAGCACCGGAAGGCAGAGAGCCGCCTAGCTCTCCGCCGCCACGTCGAGCGCCAGCCGGGTCATATTGGTGAAAAGCCCCTGGCGTTCTGCATAGTCGGTCTGCTCGCCGGTTGCCACATTGTCGACGACGGTCAGGATCGACAGTGCCCGGGCACCAAAATCGGCCGCGATGCGGTAGAGCGCGCTGGTTTCCATGTCCACGGCGAGCGCGCCCTGTGCCTGCGCTTCGGCAAAGCGCTCACGCCCCTGCGGATGATAAAAAATATCGCTGCAGATGGTCAGGCCGGCCCGCTGGTCGATGCCGAGTTCGGCGGCCCGGGTCAACGCCTGGGCCAACAATGCCGGATCGGGGCTGGCGTTGGCACGATAGAGCCCGAAACTCTGAACGCTTTCTGAGCTTTCACCGCGCACCGATTGCGCGATCACCAGACTGCGCAGCGCCAGCTCGGCGGTCAGCCCGCCGCAGGTGCCGGTGCGGATCAGTGTTTTCGCACCATAGAAATCCAGCAGCTCGTGCACGTAGACCAGGAATGACGGGACGCCGATGCCGGTGGACTGGATGCTGATAGGCTTGCCGCGAAACAGGCCGGTAAAACCAAGCGCGCCGCGGCGGCGGTTGACGCAGCGCGGCGCCTCCAGAAAAGTCTGCGCCATCCATTCTGCGCGCTGCGGATCGCCCGGCAGCAGCACCGTGCTTGCGTAGTCGCCCTTGCTGGCCTCGTTGTGTGGCGTCACGGCATGCTTTCCAAAACCCGTCGCCCGTTTCGCCTGCAATCATGGCAGTCTCACGGCATTGCGCAAGCGGAGCATTGGAAGGGTCAGGATTCCAGCATGTCCTTGACGATCGTGGCCAATTGCTTGAGCGAAAACGGCTTGGGCAAAAAGCCGAAATGTGCGTCGGCCGGCAAGTTCTTGGCGAATGCGTCTTCCGCATATCCGGACACGAAGATGAACTTGATGTCGGGCTGCCGCTTGCGCAATTCGCCAAGCAGCGTCGGGCCGTCCATTTCCGGCATCACCACGTCTGAGACCACGATGTCGACCTTGCCGCCGAGCGCTTCGTAGACTTCAAGCGCCTCGACGCCCGACGACGCCTCGTGGACGGTGTAGCCGCGCGACTTTAGTGCACGCATGCCGCCCATGCGTACGGCGTCCTCGTCCTCGACCAGCAGCACCGTGGCCGAGCCCGACAGATCCTTGGCTGAGTCGGCGATCTTGGCAGGTGCGGCCGGCACTTCTCCAGCCTCGCCCGCCTTCCTTGCCTCCGCAATGTGCCGCGGCAGGAAGATGCGGAACAGGGATCCCTTGCCGACTTCGGAATCGCAGAAGATGAAGCCGCCTGTCTGCTTGATGATGCCATAGACCATGGACAGGCCGAGGCCCGTTCCCTTGCCAACCTCCTTTGTCGTGAAGAAGGGCTCAAAGATCTTTTTCAGCACATCAGGCGCGATACCGCTGCCGCTGTCCTCGACCTCGACCAGCACATAGTCGGCCGGAGTAAGTTCGCGATAGGAAAAGGTCTTGCATTCCCCGGCGCTGACGTTGCGGGTGCGAACGGTGAGGTCGCCGCCGGCCGGCATCGCATCGCGCGCATTGACCGCCAGATTGACCACCACTTGCTCGAACTGCCCGATATCGACCCTGACCGGCCACAGGTCGCGGCCATGGTCGATCTTGAGCTTGATATCGTTGCCGACCAGACGGGCAAGCAGCATCCTTAGGTCGGCGAGCACGTCGGTCAGGTTGAGCACCTCCGGTCGCAGCGTCTGCTTGCGCGAGAAGGCCAGCAACTGCCGCACCAGCGAGGCCGCCCGGTTGGCATTCTGCTTGATGTTCATGATGTCCGGGAACGACGGATCGGACGGCCGGTGGTTGGTCAAAAGCAGGTCTGAGGCCATGATGATGGCGGTCAGCACATTGTTGAAATCATGCGCGATGCCGCCGGCGAGCTGGCCGACCGCCTGCATCTTCTGGCTCTGCGCCATCTGGCCCTCGAGGGCCTTTTGCTCGGTGGTCTCGACGGCATAGACGATGGCCGATTCCTCGGCGCCCTCGCCGCCGGTGCCGTCTGCGACCGCATTGACGTAGAAGCGTATGTGTCGTTCCTCATTGCCGGGCAGCACCGTATCGATCGGCTCGATATCAGCCTGTTGCTGGCGTGCCTTTTCGAACGCCGCGGCGAAGGCCGGCCGGTCGCGCTCGTGGATCACCGTATCCAGCCGCACACGCCGATCGACCGCGTCGCGGTCGACGACCGAGGAAAATAGCGACAGGAACGGCGCATTGGTGCGCAGGATGCGACCGGCATGGTCGACGCCGGCAATCGCCATCGGCGTCGAGTTGAAGAATCGCGTGAAGCGTATTTCCGAGGCGCGAAGGTCGGCCGAAGCGTCCTCGCCTTGCGTCCGGTTGAGCACGATGGTGCGAGTCGGGCCGTTGAGCCCCTCTCGGCTGGCCGAAACACGATGCATGAAGCGCACCGGCAACGCCTCCCCGGTCATCGTCGTCAGATCGAGATCGATAACGGCATTGCGCGTGGTACCCGCGTCGGCCTTGACCGAACGGACCAGCGCCATGCCATCGCCGGCGACGATCTCCGGCAGCGTGATGGCGCCGGGGGTGAAGCTGGCCAGGTCGATGCCCAGCCACTCCGCAAGGGTCGCGTTGATATAGGTGACGCGGCCTTCCTGGTCGGCCGAAAAGAAACCGGCCGGCGCGTGGTCGAGGTGATCGATGGCCTTTTGCAGGTCGAGAAAGAACCGCTCCTGCTCGGCCCGTTCCCGCGAGATATCAGCAAGCTGCCAAGCAAGCATGGGCAGCCGCTGGCCTGGAACGCTGAACGCGCGGGCCCGGACGCGGTACCAGCGCGCGCCCGATTCGGCGCCTGGCCGAATGGACTGCGCGAGCCGAAACTCGCCGTCGCCCGCCTGGCCGTCGCGCAGGCCTGACGCCAGCCGGTATATGGTCACTGAGGCCTCGGGAACGTCTGAAAGCAAACCTTCGACCGTCTTGAGGTCGGCGGCCGACTCGGCGCCAGTCATGTCGGCATAGGTCCGGTTGGCGTAGATGATCCGGCCTTTGGTATCGGTGACCAGGAGGCCTTGCGACATCGAATCGACGAAAGCTTTCGACAGTTCGTCGCTTGTCGAGCGCGGCGTGACGTGCACGAAGCCGATCGCAGTGGCGAACAGAAAGCCGACGCCGATCATCGCCAACACGCCAAGCATGCCGAGCAGGAATGGGTCGCCAAGTCGCTCGCGGAAAAGGCCGAAGACGATCGCTGCCCCCGTCAGGACGACGATGAAGACGATGAGCCGGGTGACCGCGCCCGGTCGCGTGTTCTGGTCGACGATAGGTACCGGATAGAAATCGCCGCGCGCTTCCTTGGCCATGTTCCCCCTGCTCGTGAATTCCGGTGTCGGTTGAATCATATTCTCAGGGTCGGGAAAAGGCCCGGCGGCAAATGTCCGCTAAAAAGACGCCGTTCCGCTCCCGGTGTTTCAAGCTGTTCACGAAGCGTGAAAGGCAACTTGCGGTGGCCTGCCGCAACAGTCTAGTGTCGCGTCTCTTCGAAAGCTGATTTTGGGGGAACCAATGCTGCAATGGCTGGATGGCGTGGCGGGTCCTGGTTATGCCGCGGCAATCCTGTGGACGTTTGCAGTACTTGTCCTTCTGCTCATCATTCTTCTTATCATCAGGCTGGTCCGCAGCCTGACCTTCGGAACATTCGTCGCCGGCGGCAGGAACCGCAAGACGCGGCTGGCGGTCATGGATGCCACAGCGGTCGACAGTCACCGGCGGCTGGTGCTGGTGCGCCGCGACGATATCGAGCACCTGCTCTTGATCGGTGGTCCGACCGACGTCGTCGTCGAGCGCGACATCAGGCTCTCGGCGCTGCGCCGCCCGGCATTGACCGGAGATAACAGCCACCAGCCGGCAGCAAGATCGGCTCAGACCACAGCCGCGCCGGTGAGGCAAGCGCCGCCGCAGGCGGCAAGCGTAGCCGCAAGCCCTGTCCGAGCCCGCCAGACGGCGACAATGCCGGCAACAATGCCGGCACCGGCGCCGAAACCGCCATCGAACGTCACACCGTTGCCAAATTATGGATCCGTCAACGCCAATGCTTCACGGCATGCGCCGCCGCCGACAAGACAGGACTCCCCGGCAAGATACGAGCCGCCGGCACAGCACGAGTCGATCGACGATGCGCTGATGAAGGAGCTGGAGGTTTCCCTCGACGAGCCACGCTTCAGCCAAACGCCGAGCAAGCCGGTGGCGAAGGCATCGCCCTCTCTCGACGACGAGATGACGAAGCTCCTCGGCGAGTTGTCCAATCAGAAAAGATAGGCTGATAGCGAACGGCCAATGAAAATGGCCGGAAAACCGGCCATTTTGAACGCTTTACCGATGCCGCTCTGTTTTTCCCGCCGACTCAGTCGTCGCGGTACACCTTCTCGCGCCGCTCATGGCGCTCCTGTGCCTCGATCGACAAGGTCGCGATCGGGCGCGCGTCGAGCCGCTTCAGCGCGATCGGCTCGCCTGTTTCCTCGCAATAGCCGTAGGTGCCTTCGTCAAGGCGCTGGAGGGCGGAATCGATCTTCGAGATGAGTTTTCGCTGGCGATCGCGGGCGCGAAGTTCGATGGCGCGGTCGGTTTCTGAGGAAGCCCGATCGGCGAGATCGGGATGGTTGGCGTTTTCCTGCTGCAGGATTTCGAGAGTTTCGCGCGCTTCGCGCAAGATGTCGTTCTTCCAGGTGACGAGCTTCAGGCGAAAGTAGGATTTCTGCCGCTCGTTCATGAACGGCTCGTCTTCGGAGGGTACGTAATCGGCGGTAACGATGTCGTTCATTCGACTCACCCAACAAACCCCAAATTTGGCGCCTATATATTCGCGGACCGAAAACTGCACAAGGTCAATCGACGACTGTTTCACGCAATTGTTAGTCCCGGACAAACGGCATCCGCGAGCCCTTTTTGCGAAGAATACGACCGAATTCATACATGATTCGCTATGCTTGAAGGACGCTTGCCATTGCGCACGGAGCTCTTCTGATGGCAAATCCTGCGGCGTATTGACGGGTTCGGTGCCCGGCACAACGGGGATCCGGTGACCAGACTTTACCTGCTGAGGCATGCGAAGGCCGGCTGGGCGCTGCCCGGCGTCGCCGACTTCGACCGCCCGCTCTATACATCTGGCTTCGCCGATGCCGAAGCGATGGGCGTGCTGATGCGTTCTCGCAAATACGTACCGGGCCTCACCCTGTGCTCAAGCGCCAGGCGTGCCCGCCAGACGCTGGAAAGCTTAGCTGGCCATACGGACACGGGCCGGGTGCTGTTCTTTGACGCGCTCTACAACGACGATGCCGCCGCGTACCTCGCTGCCGTCCGGCAGAATGGCGGGCTGGACGCCCTGCTCGTCATTGGCCACAATCCGATGATTGAGGATCTCGCCATGGCGCTCTCAGGCGACGGCAACGAGACCGCGCGGGCCATGCTGAACCACGGCTTCCCGACCTCCGCACTTGCGGTGGTCCGGTTCAACGGCAGTCTTGCGGAGGCTGCGCCTGGCGCCGGCTATCTCGAAGCCTTCCTGACGCCTGCCGATATCTGAGGCCATTTCAAAGCCGCGCCTCAAAGCCTATATCGGTGGCTGACCGGCCCCGCGAGAACAGATTTTGGCATCATCGCTGACGACTTTCACCGACGAGGCGAAGATCGCCTTGGATACGTTGTCAGGCCGCGCTGCCGGGCTTTTCGCTCCGTCGCTGCGTCTTGGCGTGACCGGGCTGTCCCGCGCCGGCAAGACGGTGTTCATCTCGGCCCTTGTGCACAATCTGGTCCATGGCGGACGCTTGCCGCTGTTTGAGGCACAAAAATCGGGGCGCATCGCCAGGGCCTTTCTCGAAGAGCAGCCGGACGACGCCGTACCACGCTTCCAGTACGAGGATCACATCGCGGCTCTTGTCGACGACCGTGTCTGGCCGGACTCGACGCGTGCGATTTCCGAACTGAGGCTCACCATCGAATACGAATCGGCCTCCGGTTGGAGCCGCATGTTTTCCGCCGGCAAATTGTCCGTCGACGTCGTCGATTATCCCGGCGAATGGCTGCTCGACCTGCCGCTGCTCGGCAAGTCCTACGCCGATTTTTCGCGTGAGGCCTTCGAGATGGCCGTGTTGCCGGTGCGTGTCGATCTTTCGCGGGAATGGCAGGCGCTCTCTGCCTCCGTCGACCCCAACGACGACGCCGACGAGATGACGGCGCGCCGTCTCGCCGAGAGCTTCGCCGCCTACCTCAAGGCCTGCAAGCTTGACGAGCGGGCGCTTTCGACCCTACCGCCCGGCCGCTTCCTGATGCCCGGCGATCTTGAAGGATCGCCGGCGCTGACCTTTGCGCCGCTGCCGAAACTCGGCCTCGGGCGCGCCCGCTCCGGATCGCTGCAGGCGATGATGGAGCGGCGCTACGAGGCTTACAAGACGTATGTCGTCAAACCGTTCTTTCGCGAACACATCACGCGCCTCGACCGGCAGATCGTGCTCATCGACGCCTTACAGGCATTGAACGCCGGCCCCGGTGCTATGGCCGATCTGGAACGCGCGGTCACCGAAATCCTGTCCTGTTTCCGGCCCGGCCGGGGCAACTTCCTGACCGACCTGTTTTCAAGACGCATCGACCGCATATTGGTGGCCGCGACCAAGGCCGACCATCTGCACCACGAAAGCCACGACCGGCTGCAGGCGATCGTGCGGCGGCTTGCCGACCGCGCCGTGGCGCGGGCGAATTTCACTGGTGCCGACGTCGACGTCGTCGCCATGGCGGCCATGCGCGCGACTCGGGAAGGCACGGTCAAGCAGGGCCGTGAGACTTTGCCGGTCATTATCGGCACGCCATTGCGTGGCGAAAAAATCAATGGCGAAACCTTTGACGGAAAGACCGAAACAGCCATATTTCCCGGTGATTTGCCGGAGAAAGTTGATGCGGTGTTCGATGGTTTCGAATCGAAGCACCAGCAGAACGATGACGACCCGGCGATCCGCTTCGTGCGCTTTCGCCCGCCGAAACTCGAGCGCACGGCCGAGGGCGTGACGCTGTCGCTGCCGCATATCAGGCTCGACCGCGCGGTGCAGTTCCTGATCGGAGATCATCTCGCATGAGCGCGCCCCGCAGACCGGCGGCCTTTCGCATCGAGCCGGAGCCCCAGCCGAAGGTAGATCCGACGGCTCGCCATTCCGGGGCCGAGGCCGCGCCGGCGCGAAAGCCGCGTAACGTGAAGGCGGATCTTGCCGTGGTCACACCGGCGGAGATCGACGTCTTCGACGAGCCTGATGTCGTCGCTGCCGAACCGCCGCCGGCGATTGCGCCGCGAAAACGTTCGCTGCTTGGCTGCCTGTTCTTCGGCGCGCTGGGCGTTCTGGTTTCGCTCGCCCTTGGCCTCTGGACCGACCAGCTGATTCGCGACCTGTTCGAGCGCGCCGAGTGGCTGGGCTGGCTGGCGGCCGGAATGGCATTGATCGCCATCCTGGCGCTTGTAGTCATCCTTATCCGCGAATTCGTGGCGATTGCTCGCCTCGCCGAGGTCGAAAAGTTGCAGAAGCGGGCGCTCGATGCGATTGCCCGCGATGATCCGAAGGCCGCCCGCGCCGTGGTCGACGAGTTGTCGGCATTTGTCGCGGCCAAGCCCGAAACCGCGGCCGGCAGGCGCTCGCTGGCCGAATTGCGCGGCGAGATCATCGATGGCGGCAATCTGGTGCGGCTGGCCGAGACCGAGATCCTCGGCCCGCTCGATGCCCGCGCCAAGATGATGATCCTCGAAGCGGCGAAGCGCGTGTCCCTGGTGACCGCGGTCAGTCCGCGCGCGCTGGTCGACGTCGCTTATGTCGTGTTCGAAGCCGGCCGGCTGATTCGCCGTCTGTCGGAGCTCTATGGCGGCCGCCCCGGCACGCTAGGCTTTTTTCGCCTGGCGCGCAGCGTTCTCGCCCATCTCGCGGTCACTGGGTCGATCGCCGTCGGCGACAGTTTCGTCCAGCAGATCGTCGGCCATGGCCTTGCGGCTCGGCTCTCGGCCAAGCTCGGCGAAGGCGTCGTCAACGGCATGATGACGGCGCGCATCGGCATTGCAGCGATGGAAACGGCAAGGCCCCTGCCCTTTAACGCCGTCAGGCGTCCAGGATTGGGCGATTTCCTTTCCGCGCTGACCTCCTTTGCGGCAAAGAAAGAAAAAGAAACATCCGCTTCCGAGACGTGACTACCGCCTTGGGGTGACAAAGCATTAACCAATCTTGTTCATGGTCGGAAGCGTCCAAACCAGTCTCTTTGTTGCCGGGTGTCGTCGATGAAAAGCGTTATTTTGTCCAACGTGCTGCACGTGGCGCTCGCCCTTGTCGCAACCATCGGCATTGCCGGAAAGGCTTCGGCGGCGGAACCGGACAAGCAGTTCTTTCGATCGGTCGAGGGCAAATGGGTCGGCCCCGGAGAAATCGTTGCCGGCAAATACAAGGGCACGAAATTCACCTGCAGCTTCATTGGCTCGACGCCTGACGGCAAGGTCGGCATGTCGCTCGACGGCGGCTGCCGGGTCGGTATGTTCACCCAGCAGATGTCGGCAACGATCGAACACATGGGCCGGCAGGGCTACAAGGGCAGCTTCATGGGCGGGGCCGCCGGCTCCGGCCTCGACATTATCGGCGGCAATGTCGTCGATGCGCACAAGGTGGTTTTCACCATTAATCGTAATCAGTTGCGCGGCGTGATGCAGGCGCTTGTCCCCGACGACAATTCGATGACGGTGACCGTTGCCGTGCGGGTCGACCAGCAGCTGGTCCCGGTCATCGGTATGAAGTTGAAGCGGATCGATGCAGTCGAGGTCGGCTCCATAACTCCGAACTGAGCTTTCGGCGTGAAAAGGCGGCAACCAAACGCCGCCGCCGTCCTTGACATGCAGATGGGTGCTCAGCCCTTGATCGCTGCAATCAACTCGTCATAGGCCTTGCAGGCCTCGGCTGCTGTCGTGCCGCCCTGATACTTGGTTGTGACCGCCTGGACCTTGGCTGTGAGGTCGGCTGCCTTGGCCGGATCCTTGGTGATAGCAGCCTGAAGTGCCGCAGTCATGTCCTGAGCCTTCTTGGTCAGCATCTCGGTCGTGCACTCCGGCGCCTTCGAACAGGCAGAGCCGGCAAGTGCCGCGATGCCAACGGCAACCAGCAAAAACTTCTTCATGTCAGTCATCTCCTCAAAAAGGGCCGTGACTTGATCGTCGCTCACCCTCCACTGGCCGAAGCCGGGCGTCCTTAGCGCCGGATAGCGAAAACAAGCAACGCCTGGAAGGCCATTATCCTGTGCAGTGCGCCTGCAATATCGCCTGCACAATGCGCCGGATTCACACTGTTCGATCCGCTCCGAAGCCCCTATCTTGGCCGCTTGACTCCCAGGAGAGCGGAAGGGCAGGCATGGCGGCAGAGGCATCGAACAGCGATCTGATCCAGGTGGTGGCGCTGCTTGCCGCCGGCGTCGTTGCGGTGCCGATCTTCAGGCGCATGGGACTTGGCTCCATCCTCGGCTATTTGGCGGCCGGCGTCGTGATCGGCCCATTCGGGCTGCGCGTCTTTTCCGAATCGGAAGCCATTCTTCATGTCGCCGAACTCGGCGTCGTCATGTTCCTGTTCATCATCGGGCTGGAGATGCAGCCGTCACGCCTATGGGGCCTGCGCCGCGAGATTTTCGGGCTTGGTGCGCTGCAGGTCGGCGTCTGCGCGGTTCTGCTGACCGGCGTCGGCCTGGCGGGAGGTTTCCCGATCGCGCAATCCTTCGTCGCTGGCGCCGGTTTCGTACTCACCTCGACGGCAATCGTCATGCAATTGCTGGAAGAACGCGGCGACCTGGCAACGCCCAAGGGCCAGCGCATCGTCTCGGTCCTGCTTTTGGAAGATCTGGCCATCGTGCCGCTGCTGGCGCTGATCGCCTTCCTCGCGCCGGGCGGCGCCGATATGAGCCTGTCGGATAGGTTGACGGAGGTCGGCATCGGCCTTGCCGCGATCGTCGGGCTGGTGGTTGCCGGGCGCTATCTGCTCAATCCGTTCTTCCGTATCCTGGCGGATGCGCGCGCCCGTGAGGTGATGACCGCAGCTGCCCTTCTGGTCGTTCTCGGGTCAGCGCTCGCCATGCAGCTTTCCGGCCTGTCGATGGCCATGGGCGCCTTCCTGGCCGGCGTGCTTTTGTCGGAATCGACCTTCCGCCACCAGCTGGAGGCCGACATCGAACCGTTCCGCGGCATTCTGCTCGGGCTGTTCTTCCTCGCCGTCGGCATGTCGCTCGACCTGCATGTCGTCGTCGTCAACTGGCAGCTCATTGCCATCTATGTCGTCGCCTACATGGTGATGAAGGCGATCGGCATCTATATCGTTGCCCGCGTCCTCAAAACCGACCATCGGGAAGCGCTCGAGCGCGCCGTCTTCATGGCGCAAGGCGGCGAATTCGCCTTCGTCCTCTATTCCGCGGCGGCTGCGGTGGGCATTATCGACGGCCAAGCCAATGCGATGCTGACCGCCATTGTCATCATTTCCATGGTGCTGACGCCGTTGGCGATCATTGCACTGCGGTATCTGACGCCGCGCGACGAGCAGTCGCTTGAAGGCGTCGATGTCGCCAACGGCCTGACCGGCAGCGTGCTGATCATAGGCTTTGGCCGGTTCGGCCAGATCGCCAGCCAGCCGCTTTTGTTGCGCGGCATCGACGTGTCGATCATCGACAACGAGGTCGAAATGATCCAAGCAGCGGCCGATTTCGGCTTCAAGGTCTATTACGGCGACGGCACGCGGCTGGACATCCTGCGAGCCGCGGGAGCCGGGCGGGCACGCGCCGTGCTGATCTGCGTTGACAAGCCCGATGCCGCCGTGCGCATCGCGGAACTGATCAAGGCGGAGTTTCCCTTGCTGACAGTGCTGGCACGGGCGTTCGACCGCGGCACCGCGTTGCAGCTCATCCGTGCCGGCGTTGACTATCAGCTCCGCGAGACGTTCGAATCGGCGCTTGTCTTCGGCGGCTCGACGCTGGAAGCCCTCGGCGTCGACCCGGAAGAGGTCGCCGAGGTAGTCGAGGACGTCCGCCGCCGCGACGCTGCCCGTTTCGAGCTTCAACAGGCCGAAGGCATCCGCGCCGGACGGCGCTTCCTCAAAGGCAATATTGGCACCCCCATCCCGACGCCGCTCAGCACACCACGCCGCGCGGGTCAGGCGCTCAATGAGGAAACCGCCGGCGTGCTGCAGAAATCCGAGCCGGCCGATTAATCCTTGGGAAGATGCGAATGATGGATGAACTGGACGAACGCGCGCTCTCCGTAACCAGATTCTGGCGCCACGCCGGGGAGGACGCATGGTTCGAGAAGAACGACGCTTTTGATGCCGACTTCCGCACCCGGTTTCTCGATCTGCACTTCGCCGCCGCCCGCCGCGAATGCGACGGCTGGTCCGAACACGCCGAAGGGTCGCTGGCACTGATGATCCTGCTCGACCAGTTTCCGCGAAACTGCTTTCGCGGCACTGGCCACATGTACGCCACGGACCCGCTGGCGCGGCATTTTGCCGGGAAGGCGATCGCTGCCGGCCATGACTTGGCGCTCGACGAAGAGCTCCGCGTCTTTCTTTATCTGCCCTATGAGCATTCGGAGGATCTCGCCGATCAGCTCAAATCGATGGAGCTTACCGCCGCCAAAGCCCCGTCCTATCTGAAATATGCGGTAGAACACCGCGACATCATCCAGCGCTTCGGCCGCTTTCCACACCGAAACAGGATGCTTGGCCGGGAGACGACACCGGACGAACAAATGTTCCTCGACGGTGGTGGGTTTTCCGGCTGATTTTCGGCCACCAATGGCGGCAGCGTCAGGTCTTCCACCATTTCCGGCCTGACGGCAGCCGTTCAATACCCGACGTGTCGACGGCGGCCAGTCGCTCCGACACGCTCTTGCCGTCGACCACAAGCTTCGGTGCAATTTCTGCCAGCGGTGCCAGCACGAAGGCGCGCTCCAGCATGCGCGGATGCGGCACCTCCAGTCCGGTCTCGTGGATGATGCGGTCACCGAACACCAGAATGTCGATGTCGATCAGGCGCGGACCCCAGCGCTCCTCCCGCACCCGCTTCAGTTTTCGCTCGGCGTCGAGGCAAAGGTCGAGCAAAGCCCGCGGCGCAAGCGCGGTCGAGATCTCGGCCGCCGCATTGAGGAAATCCGGCTGATCGAGCTTGCCCCAGGGCGGCGTTCGGTAGAGCGACGAAACGGCAACGACGCGCGTGCTCTCGTCGGCATCCAGAATGCCCAGTGCCGCAGCCATCGACTTCGCCGGATCACCGAGATTGCCGCCAAGGCTGAGATAGACGGTGTTGTTGTTACTATTCTGGCCAGACAACGGTCACCTCGACATGATCGAGCACACCCGGCACCGGGGCGTTCGGCTTGCGCACGGTGATCTCGGCCTTTTTGATCTGCGGAAACCGCGCCGTCAGCGCCCTCGCCACTTCGAGCGCCAGCGCTTCGATCAGAAAGCGCCGCTCGCCGGTAATGATCTTTTCGATGACCGCAAAGGCGATGCCGTAATTGACGGTGTCCTCGATAGAATCGTCGACCAGCGCCCGCCCGGGGTCTACCGTGAGCGCCGCATCGACATAAAAGCGCTGGCCGAGCGTCTCCTCTTCGTCCAGCACACCGTGCCGGGCGAAGAAGGCGCAGTTCTTCATGCGGATGACATACATGGCTCAGCTTTCCCCGATCTCACGTGCGAGCATAGCATCGGCAATAGCCAACGCATCCACGTTGATTGCGACATCGTGGACGCGAAAAAGATGCGCGCCTTTGAGCCTCAGGATGACGCTTGTGGCGGCGGTTCCGGCGCCCCTTGCCGCTGCGTCGCGGCCGGTGACGGTGCCGATAAAGCGCTTTCGCGATGTGCCGGCCATCAGCGGAAAGCCCAGCGCACGAAGCTCGGAAAACCGTGCCATCAGGTCAAGGTTTTCCGCGGCTGTCTCCTTGGCGAAGCCGAAGCCCGGATCGAGCACGATGTGGTCGTCGGCAACACCGCTCCGTTGCGCGATTTCCAGCGACTTCCTGAGGAAGAAGAGCTGATCGGCAATCACGTCGGGCAGTTTCTGCCGGTCCCGTCCCGTGTGCATGATGACAAGGCCGGCGCCGGTTTCGGCAGCGACGCTGGCAATGCCCGGCTCGCGCTGCAGGCCCCAGACGTCGTTGACGATATGTGCACCGGCTTGGACGGCAAGCCGCGCCGTATCCTGGCGATAGGTATCGACCGAGATCAGCGTTCCGCCAGACGTCGCGAGCGCCTCGATGATGGGCACTATGCGGGCCTGCTCTTCCTTTGCAGACACCGGAGAGGCACCGGGACGCGTCGATTCTCCGCCGATGTCGATGACGGAGGCTCCCTCCTCCACCATACGGCGCGCCTGGTCCACCGCTTTTTCCGGGGCATCGAACAGCCCGCCGTCGGAAAAACTGTCCGGCGTGACGTTGAGGATGCCGACGACGATGGCCTTGCCGCCAAGGTCAAGATGGCGCCCATGCGCCAGCTGCCATCGCCCTGTCATCATTGCCCATCAACCATGTTCGATCCCACGTCATGACCGGGGATCAATTCCGTTGCGCCGGAGACGGCGGTAAAGCAAGGTGGGCAAAGAGGCAACACGATGAAACGATCCCTCCTCTGCGCCCTGATGCTCGCTCTGACCGCATTCCCGGCCGGCGCTACGACTCTCGTCAAGACATATAGTTATTTCCCGATCGGCGGCAGGACGCTCGACGACATCGGGACCCAGCTGTCG
The DNA here is from genome assembly GCF_040322135.1 of Mesorhizobium sp. M0189. Taxonomy (NCBI): domain Bacteria; kingdom Pseudomonadati; phylum Pseudomonadota; class Alphaproteobacteria; order Hyphomicrobiales; family Phyllobacteriaceae; genus Mesorhizobium; species Mesorhizobium sp. M0189. The sequence goes on along the minus strand of NZ_JAMYSW010000001.1, from coordinate 346,977 downwards.
AAACTCGGGCCTCAGGTGAAAAGCACCGGGTCGCGGCATCCCGGCGCCACCCAGATGGCGTTCACCACCCGCGTCAGTTATGCGCAAAAGCCGGGCTCGTGCTGGATTGCCGACGCTGCCGTTACCGTCAAGGTCAAGGTTATCCTTCCCGAGTGGCGCCGCCCGCGCAAAGCCGATGCAGGCGTCAAGCTGTTCTGGGAGACTTTGTCCGCCGACATCAAGCGCCATGAGGAACGCCACGTCGAGATTGCCAAGAACCATGGCCGCGAACTAGAAGACGCCTTGAAGGCGAGCTACCCTGAAAAGACCTGCGAATTGGCCAAGGCCAAGGCCGCGAAAATTACAGCGGCCATGCTTGCCAAGCACGACCAGGACCAGATGCGCTTCGATCGTGTGGAAAGCGTCAATTTCCAAAGCCGCATCCTGCGGCTTTTGCACTATCGCATCGAGCGCATTGAGAATGGACGGCTCGCTCCCGGCTGAACTCCGCGTCGGACAAAGCCAAATTTGGAACAAAGCCAATTTGGCGAAGCATAGTGCCAGCTTCGAAAAACTTTCGAGCCGCTGTCGAAATCGGCCTATAGCGAACGACATATGCCAGGTTCGCAGGGATCAGCCTCCGGCAAACGCCAATCGGCGTACTAGATGCTTCCCAGCCCGTCGCGGAAGTGCACGCAGGCATAATGGATGAACGGATATGGACCAGGCTATCGACAAGCAAGCGATGGTGGAAACCAGCACGCCGCTGACCGAAACCGAGAAAAACGCCATCATCGGCGGCGTGCTTTTGTCAATGCTGCTGGCGGCGCTCGACCAGACCATCGTCGCGCCGGCGATGCCGACGATGGCACGTCTGCTCGGGCATGCCGAATATCTGCCGTGGATCGTAACCGGCTATCTTCTGACCGCGACCGCAGTGGCGCCGCTCTACGGCAAGATCTCCGATATCTATGGCCGCCGGCCGACCGTCTATGCGGCAATCCTGATCTTTCTCGCCGGGTCGCTGGTCAGCGCCACGGCCCCCAACATGCTGGTCCTGGTTGTCGGCCGGGCGATCCAGGGCGCCGGCGGCGGCGGGCTCTTCGCCCTGACGCAGACCGTGATCGGCGACCTCGTGCCGCCGCGCGAGCGGGCTCGCTACGCCGCCTGGATTTCGGGCACCTGGGCCGTCGCCAGCATCGCCGGGCCGCTGCTCGGCGGCACCTTCGCCGAACATCTGCATTGGTCGCTGATCTTCTGGATCAACATTCCGCTCGGCCTGCTGGCGATGGCGATCATTAACAATCCGCTCAAGAAGCTGCCGATCGCTGCAAAACATCACCGCATCGACGGCCTCGGCGCGCTGCTTCTGGTCGCGGCCACCTCGCTGCTGCTGCTTGCCTTGAACTGGGGCGGCAGCGAGTATCCGTGGCTGTCGCGTGAAATCCTTGGACTGCTCGCCTGCTCAGCGGTGTTCTGGAGCGCGTTCGCGCTGCGGCTGATGCGCGCGGCCGAACCGCTGATCTCGCTGGAAGTGCTCGGCAATCCGATCGTTCTCGCCGGCACGTTGTCGATGTTCCTGCTGCAGGCCGCCAATGTCGGCTTGTCGGTCTATCTGCCGGTCTACCTGCAATCGGTCGTCGGCCTGTCAGTCAGCGAATCTGGCACCGCGTTGCTTGGGCTGATGCTCGGCACGGTGGCCGGTGCGACATTCAGCGCGCGAATGATCCCACGCTTTTTCCACTACAAGCGCATTGCCATGGTCGGAACTGTTTTCTCGATCCTGTGCCTCGGCGTGCTCAGCCTGGTCGCCGGGCATGCCTCGCTATTGCTTGTCGAGGTGTTGACGACCTGCATAGGCCTGGGCACAGGCACGACCTTTCCGGTTGCCACTGTCTCGGTCCAGAACGCCGTCGATCGCATGCACCTTGGCGTGGCGACCGGCGTTCTCACCTTCCTCCGCTCGCTGGGTAGTGCGCTTGGCGTCGCCATGCTTGGTGCCGTCGCCCTTGGTTACGGGCTGCCGCTGGCCAGCGAAGGCACGCAGACGGCCGGCCATATCGCCTCAGCCACGCCGTTCGTGATGATCTTTCTTGCCGCCGCCGCGACCTTGCTGCTGTCGTTCATCACGCTCTGGCTGATGCCGGAGAAAACGCTTCGCGGCCATGCCGAGGCTTCGGCCCCAGCCCTGGCGGAGTAGACCGGCCTGGTGAAATCCGGCGAGCTTCAGTCGACCACGCCGAGCTTCTTCTGCAGGCTGGTCGACGAAGTCGTATACTGGAACACGATGCGCTCGCCGGGGCTGATGATGCGCTTGGCTGCCTGTGCCATTAGAGCGACCTCATGGAAGCCCGACAGGATCAGCTTCAGCTTGCCGGGGTACCAGTTGATGTCGCCGACGGCGAAGATGCCGGGCACCGACGTCTGGAATTTTTCGGTGTCGACCGGGATCAGGTTTTCGTGGAGATTGAGGCCCCATTCGGCGATTGGGCCGAGCTTCATCGTCAGGCCGAAAAATGGCAGCATCCGCGTGCACGGCACTTCGACATCGCCCTCCGGCCCCTTGATCGTGGCGGAGGCTAGCTGGCCGTCGCTGCCGGTCAGGCCCGTCACCTGTCCGACTTGGAATTCCAGCTGCTTCATCTCTTGCATGGCATACATCTTGTTGACGCTGTCGGGCGCTGCCCGGAATTCGGGCCGCCGATGCACCAGCGTCACGCTCTTGGCCACCGGCTGCAAGTTCAGCGTCCAGTCGAGCGCCGAATCGCCGCCGCCGACGATGACGAGGTCATGGCCGCGAAAGTCCTCCATCCGGCGCACCGAGTAGAACACGCTCTTGCCTTCATAGGGTTCGATGCCTGGAATCGGCGGCCGCTTCGGCTGGAAAGAGCCGCCGCCGGCGGCAATCACCACAATTTTGGCTTCGAACACCTCGTTTTCGTCGGTAGTGACGCGGAAGCTGCCGTCCTCCAGCCTTTCCAGGCTCGAAACCATGCGGTTATAGGTGAATTCGGGCTTGAACGGCGCGATCTGCTCAAGCAGCTTGTCGACCAGACCTTGCGCCGAGATCGAGGGCCAACCCGGAATGTCGTAGATCGGCTTTTCCGGGTAGAGTTCGGCGCACTGCCCGCCGGGCCGGTCGAGTATGTCGATCAGATGGCACTTCATGTCGAAGAGGCCGAGCTCGAATACGGCAAACAGGCCGACAGGCCCTGCCCCGACAATGAGTACGTCCGTCTTGGTGATAGCGGTCATGAAGCATGCGCCTTTATGGGAAAACGGCGCGACACTGCATGACCATTGGTCCGCTGCCAAGCGGCAGCGGCAAAAATCGGCTTCAGCCTTGGCGGGCCGGCACGCGCACGACCAGCCCATCGAGGGCGTCGCGCACCTTGATCTGGCATGACAGCCGCGAATTCGGCTGGACGTCGTAGGCGAAGTCCAGCATGTCTTCTTCCATGGCTTCCGGCTCGCCGACCTCCGCCGTCCAGGCTTCGTCGACATAGACATGGCAGGTCGCGCAGGCGCAGGCGCCGCCGCATTCCGCTTCTATTCCCGGCACCGCATTGCGGATCGCATTTTCCATGACGGTCGAGCCGTTTTCGGCATCCACGTCAAAATGCGTGCCGTCATGGGCGATGAAGGTCAGCTTGGTCATTTGTCACCTGAAGGGAGTCTGAGCCGACATAATCACTCTGCCAGACAAGTCAACTGCGGCGCGAAAGCGCCGCTGCGTGGCGTTTTGGGAATAAGTTCTATCGGCTGATGGCGGCGACGAAGTCGCGCACTTCTTCGATCAGTGAGCCAAGGCGCTTCAGCGTGCTGGCGTCGTCGGGCCGGCATTCGATCGCACTGGCGCAATCGGCAATGGCGAAGGCGCCGACCCCGCGCGCCGAGCCTTTGAGCCCGTGCGCCAGTAGCAGCCGCTGCCTGACATCCGCATCGACGATCTTGTCGCGCACCGATAGCGCCTGCTGCACGAACAGTGCCAGCACCTCTTGCTCGAGGCTCCGATCGCCCATCGTCTGGCGCGCAAGATGCGCCAGATCGATCGGCCGCGCCCCAGCTGTCCCTGACACGTCACCGCCGGGCATCGAGAAGGCAATGCCGTTTTCGCCACGTATCACTTTGAGACTCCGTTCTTCGACCGCCGCAAAAAATAGGCGTATCCGGTGGACAACGGGTTAATGATTGACCCGGAAAAATGTCGCGATAACGGCGCCGGAATCACGGCTGTGTTAACCTTATATTTAAAGTTTTACGTATCGGACGGAATGCATGTTTTCTTTACCCCGCTGTGTCATTACGATACGACAGGTCCATTTTCAGCCTCCTGCGCGGGACACGTTAGGCAGAATCAATAAGCACAACCATAAGTCCCACGGCAGCTTGTACAGGGTAGCGAAGGCATGGCGAAGAAACCAACGACGACAAAAACGCTCGACAGCGACGTAGCCAGGGAACTCGAAAAGGCACTTGATATCGATCTGAGCGGCGATGCCGGCGGCGACTTCGACATCGCGGCATCCATGGAAGATCTGGAAGCGCAGATATCGCAAGCCGCCGACGAACTGGCGCGCGAAGGCCGCAGCCAGAACGAGGCGCCTGCCCCCGACCAGGCCCAGAATGCAGCACCCGCCGCCAATCAAAGCCAGAACCTAAATCCCGCGCCAAAAGCCAAGCCGGCTGAGTTGCGTCCCGTCGCAACGCGCAATGGCTCGCAGCCGCCAGCTTTCTCGCCGGCCAACGACGATCGTCAAAAAGACTATAAGACGCTCCTGCACACCCTCAACCGGCGCGCCTCGAACACGATCTATTGGGTCGTGGCTTTTGTTTCGCTGGCCTGGATCGCCGGCGCCGGTGGCCTCGCGAACCTGTTGTTCGGACCTGGCATCTGGAACATCCGCACCTTCGATCAGTTTTTCGCCCGTCCCGAGCTGATCGGCCTGGCGGTCGCGGCAATCGTGCCCGTAATCCTGTTCTGGGCATTCGCAGTGATGATTCGCCGCGCTCAGGAGATGCGCCTTGCCGCGCAGTCGATGACCGAGGTGGCCTTCCGTCTGGCCGAGCCGGAAAATCTTGCCCAGGATCGCGTCATGATGATCGGCCAAGCGGTTCGCCGCGAGGTGGCGGCCATGGGCGAAGGCATCGAACGCACACTTGCGCGCGCCGTCGAGCTCGAAACGCTGGTTCACAGCGAGGTGAACCAGATCGAGCGCTCCTATTCGGAGAACGAGTCCCGCATCCGCTCGCTGGTCGACGGGCTGGGCAGCGAGCGCGAAGCGGTCGTCACCCATGCCGAGCGTGTGCGCGCCTCGATCACCGGTGCCCACGAGACGCTGAAGGACGAGATCAACGCCGCCAGCGATATCATTCGCGACAGCATTCTCAACGCCTCGACCAAGCTGTCGATGACGATCAACGAATCCGGCGACACGCTGATCGACAGGATCAACGGGAGCTCGATGTCGATCTTCGATTCGGTGGAAGGCCGGCTCGAATCGATCACCGACCGGCTGTCGACGTCGGGCGAGGCCTTCGCCAGCCTGCTCGACACCCGCATCGCCAAGCTGACGGACACCACCGATGGCCTGACGCGGTCGCTGACCGACCTGCTCGACGACCGCACGACCGGCATGGTGTCGCTGCTCGGCGGTGCCGCGCGCACACTCAATTCCGAATTCGAAGCCAGCCTCAACGGCATCGAGCGGACGCTTGCCGAACGTGGCCAGGCGCTGATCAGCGAGTTCCAGACCCGCGCCGAGGCGCTCGACACCGGTACGCAGAAGCTCAACGCCGCGCTGGAGGCTCGCGCACGCCAGATCAACGAGACGCTGGTCGAGCGTGCGCGCGAAATCGCCCACACCTTCCAGGATAGCAAGGAGACGCTGTCGGCGATGATCGATCAGGGCAAGACCCAGATCGGCGCCGACATGGCCGACATCATCTCATCGACCTCGACCATGCTCGAAGCCCGCGCCGGCGATTTCGCCGGGCGCATGGAAGCGGCGCGCCATGTCGTATCGCGATCGTTCGATACGGACATCCAGCGGCTTGCGGATGCTCGCGCCGGCATCGAGGAAGCCGTCGAAAACCACAGCCGCAAACTTTCCGAAAGCCGCGACCGGATGGCGGCGGCAATGCAGGCCGATCTGGCGAAGTTCGCCGAGGGCCGCGCCGAAATCGATGCGGCGGTGACCAACCAGGTGCAAAAGCTTGCCGAAGGCCGCGGCCTGATCTCGCGCGCCCTTGAAGAGGATCTGCGCAAGGTCAACGAATCGCGTGCAGCGATCGACGCTTCGCTGGGCAGCCATCTAGAAAGCCTTGAAGAGGGCCGCAACCGGCTCGCCCAGGCCTTGAACGAAGACTCTGGAAAACTCGTACAAGCCCGCACGATCATTGATGAAATGGTTGCCGGGCACGTCGGAAAGCTCGCCGAAGGCCGCAGCATTCTTTCGCGCGCGCTCGAGGCCGACCTCGGCAAGCTGGCAGACAGTCGCGCCAGCATCGATGGCCTTGTCGCCGGTCAAGTCGAAAAGATCGCCGAGGGTCGCGCCATACTCGCCAGTGCGCTGGAATCCGACATCGCCGGCATCAATGGCCTCATCGAGGCCCATTCGGCGAAATTGGCGCAAGACCGCAGCGGTCTTTCCCAGTCGCTCGAGAACGACCTGTCCGACATCAGAGGTCTGATCGCCGATCATTCGGGCAGGCTCGCCGATGATCGCAGCCTGCTTTCGAAGACGCTTGAAGACGATCTTGCCAAGCTGGCCGAAAGCCGGTCGAGCATCGACGGGCTGGTTGCCGGCCAGGTCGAGAAGCTTGCCGAAGGCCGCGATATCCTCAAGCGCGCGCTGGAATCGGACCTGAACGCGATCAAGGGCGTCATCGCTGGCCAGTCCGAAAAGCTGGCGGAAGACCGTGGCCAGCTGTCACGGGCACTGGAGAGCGACTTGGAGGCTGTGCGCGGCGTTGTCTCCGATCACATGAACAAGCTCGCGGAAGACCGTTCGACGCTGTCGAAGGCGCTCGAAGACGATCTCGCCAAGTTGGCCGAAAGCCGCTCGAGCATCGATGTGATGGTTGCCGGCCAGGTCGAAAAACTGGCAGAGGGCCGCGACATCCTCAAACGCGCTCTGGAAGCCGATCTGAGCACCGTCAAGGGCGTCATTGCCAGTCAATCCGAGAAGCTGGCGGAGGATCGCGGTCAGCTGTCGCGCGCACTGGAGACCGATCTCGAGACCGTGCGGGGCGTCGTCTCCGAACATATGAACAAGCTCGCCGAGGACCGTTCGGCCCTGTCGAAGGCGCTCGAGGACGATCTCGCCAGGCTGGCAGAAAGCCGGTCGAGCATCGACGGGCTGGTTTCCGGTCAGGTCGAGAAGCTGGCCGAGGGCCGCGACATCCTCAAGCGCGCGCTGGAAGACGATCTCGCCAAGCTGGCCGAAAGCCGCTCGAGCATCGACGGGCTGGTTTCCGGCCAGGTCGAGAAACTGGCCGAAGGCCGCGACATCCTCAAACGCGCTTTGGAGGCCGATCTCAACACGATCAGGGGCGCCATCGCCGACCAGTCGCAGCTATTAACCGACAATCGCGCACAGTTTTCGCGCGCCCTAGAGGCCGATCTCGGCAACGTCAACAGCCTTGTCGCTACCCACGCGGAGAAGCTCGTCCAGGACCGCTCGACCCTGTCGAAGGCGCTCGAGGACGATCTCGCCAAGCTGGCCGAAAGCCGCTCGAGCATCGATGGGCTGGTTGCCGGCCAGGTCGAGAAGCTTGCCGAAGGCCGCGACATCCTCAGGCGCGCTCTGGAAGCCGATCTGGAGAGGCTTGCATTGAGCCGCAGCGAGGTCGACGAGATTGTCGCCGGTCATGTCGGCAAGCTGACCGAGGGCCGCGACATGCTGACCCGCGCATTGCAGGACGATCTCTCCAGGCTCGCCGACACGCGCAAGGATGTCGACCGTTCGCTGTCCGGCCATATCGACCAGATCGCCGCCAGGAGCACCGACATCTCCGATGCCATCGCTGCCGACGTGGAAAAGATCGAGCAGGCGTTCAGCCGGCAGACAGGCATCATCGAGGAGCGCGCCAGCACCATGGAGCGGGCGCTGTCGACGGGTGTCGACAACGTTCGCAGTGTGCTCGAAAGAAGCGCGGTCTTCGTCGCCGGGGCGCTGCGCGAGAAGGTCATGGAAGTCACCAGCGCTCTGCATGAGCAGGCGGGCGCTGCATTCAGCGATGCCGACCGCAAGATCGCCGAGCGCGCCGAGCAGACCTCGGCCGCTCTGCTCGCCAGGGCGGAGGACATCGCCCGCACCTTCGAGGAGGCGGATCGTCGCCTCGCCGCCCGCGCCGAGGATACGTCGAGCGCACTGATTGCCCGCGCCGACGACACGTCGAACACCTTGCTCGCGCGCGCCCAGGAGACGGCCGATCAGCTGGCAACCCGAGCAAGTGAGATTGCCGGTACCTTCGACGCGGCGGACCACAGGCTGGTCTCTCGCGCCATCGAAACGGCCCAGTCGCTGGCTGCACGTGCCGGCGACATCTTGCGCAATTTCGAAACAGCTGACGAGCGGCTGGGCGTGCGCATCGGCGAATCCGCCGAAGCTCTCGCGGCACGTGCGTCGGATCTCGGCCGCATTTTCGATGCCGCCGACCAGCAACTTATTTCGCGCATTGCCGAAGGCTCCGAAGCACTTTCGGCACGTGCGTCCGAGATCGGCCGCATCTTCGAGGAGGCCGATCATCGCCTGGTGTCCCGTATCGCCGACAGCAGCACCGCAATCGGCGAACATGCCGACAATATTGTCGGTGCCTTCACCAGCACCGAGCAGCGGGTTGCCGAACGCGCCAGGCAGACTGGCCAGGAACTCGCCGTCCATGCCCGTGAAATCGAGCAGCTGCTTGCCGGTGCCGACGAACGCCTGGCCTCGAGTGCTGCCGCCACAGCGGCCCGCGTCGAGGAGCAGGTCGCCAGCGTCGAGAACCGCCTCGCCTACACTGCCGAGACAATGGGCCAAAAGCTCAACGAACAGGTCTCGAACGCCGAGGCGCAGTTAGTCTCGCGTGCCAACACGATCGCCGAAACCTTCACCGCGGTCGGCCAGCATATCGGCCAGAGCACCAACGACGCTGCAAAGACCATCGGTGCCAATACTCGCGAGCTCAGTACGATGCTTGCGGCACGTTCGGCCGAAATATCGAAAATCCTGGACGAGACGGCACGGCCTCTGGTCGAGCGCTTCGCCCAGGGCGGCTCCGAGCTGCAAAAGAGCATGGAAGAGGTCACCGAACGTGCGACAGAGAAGCTGCGCACTCAAAACGCCGCCCTCGTCGACGCCCTCGCCAGCCGCACGGCCGAAACTCTGTCGGCCGTCGAAGGCGCGCGCTCGACGCTTGCCGACAGCGTTGCCGACCTCATCGGCCGCATGACCGCCTCCAGCTCGCAGCTCGGTCAATTGATCGAGCAGGCGGCGACCAATCTCGGCCAGGTCGACGAACGCCTGACTGGGAGCACGCAAAGCTTCGCGGCGACCACGGAAAAGACCGCCCAGACTTTCGCCAGCTCGGCGCGCCTTGTCGATTCGAACACGACGCGGCTCACCGAGCTGTCGTCCTCGACCTTGCGCGAGGTTGCCTCTATCGCCACCAAGTTCGACGAGCACAGCCGGTTGCTGTCCAGCGCCTCGGATCTGCTGAGCTCGGCCCAGAGCAACCTCGAGCACACGCTCGAAAGGCAATCGTCGCTGGAGGACCTCGCCGTCGGCCTTGTTAAGAAGTCGGAAGATCTCGAACGGGTCATGCGCTCGTTCGAGAATCTGGTCGGCCAGACGCTGCAGAACGCCGAAGGCAAGACGCTGGAATCCGCCGACAAGATCCGTGCCGCGATTTCCGAAGTGGTCGATTCGGCTACCAAGCGCTTTGCCGATGCGACCGAGGAAATGCGGCGCACCGCCGGCTCGATCAAGAGCGAGCTCGACCTCACCCGAGCCGAGCTCAAGAAAGGCGTCATCGAGATGCCGGAAGAGGCAAAGGAATCAACCACGGCTATCCGCCGTGCCGTTTCCGAGCAGATCAACGCGCTGAAGGAACTTTCTGAAATCGTTGCCAAATCTGGCCGCAGCGCCGACAGTTCGGAACAGCGCAACCTGCGTCCGGCGCCGCAAGCGCCTGCCGCACGCGCCGCCGAGCCGCCACGCCGCCCGGCTCCGGCTCCGGAACAGCGCCATGCACCGCAGGCGCCTTCGGGCGAGACGGCGCTGCGCGGCACGCTCGACCTCGAACGTCCCGCAGACACAGCGCTGCGCCAGCGCGACCCCAACGGCCGCACGCCGCAAGGCGGCTGGGTGCGCGACCTCCTGACCGGTGCATCGCGCGAAGACGACGCCAAGCCGGCGGCGCCTGCCGAAGCGCCGCGCCCGGCTCCCGCTCCGCGTTCGCCGCTTCATGTCGTGGAATCGCTGAACTCGCTCTCCGTCGATATCGCCCGAGCCATCGATCACGATGCCTCGATCGAGCTGTGGAACCGATACCGGCGCGGCGAGCGCGACGTCTTCACACGCCGTCTTTACACGCTGAAGGGCCAGCAGACGTTCGACGAGATCCGCCGCAAATATCAGTCGGAGGCGGAGTTCCGCGCTGCTGTCGATCGTTACTGCGACGATTTCGAAAAGCTGCTCAAAGACGTGTCGCGCAACGACCGCGACAACATCATGGCGCAGACCTACCTGACGTCGGATACCGGCAAGGTCTACACCATGCTGGCCCACGCCAGCGGCCGCTTGCATTGATCAGACGACAATGGAACATGAAAAAGGCGGGAAATTCCCGCCTTTTTCGCGCCGTGCTGATCTTGATCCTATCAACGCATGAAGCGACACCCCAGGATGCGTTCAAATGACGAGGCATCCTGCTCTATCTGTTGTTTAGCCGCATTTCTGCGGTGCCAACTAACACCATTGGGCAGAATGCTCTAGGGTCAAAAACCAAACACTCTGAACGACCGAATTCGACCCATTTTTGCCGTTCCGATATCGGGCCTCACCATCTCCAAGGCGGTACATTCACCCACTATTCGGCGAGAAAAATCTCGTTCCGATCAAAGCCGCCCTACTTCGTTGCAGCGGCTGCGGCTTCCCCCGGCGGCATAATCCGCATCATGAAAGCCGACACCGTTTCCCCGGGTTTGAACGGGCCGGGAACCTGATGGCTGACCGGCTTCACACTTTGGAGGAATGCCGCGATAGCCATGGCGTCATCCGCGGTGAGATGCGCAAAATCGCGCCAAGGCATGATCGGCGCCAGCATACGGCCGTCCGGCCGTTCGCCGGTCTGGATCGCGGTGACGATCTGCTCCGGGGTCCAGCTTCCGATACCGGTCTCCTTGTCAGGCGTGATATTGCGGGCGACAAAGACACCAAGACCAGGAATCTCGAAGCCCACATCTGAACCGCCAAGAAAGCGCGACATGTCGGGCTTCCCGAAGAAGTAACCGGGTGTGTGGCAGTCGCTGCAGCCGGCAATCGTAGCCAGATATTCGCCGCGCGCAATCTGTGTGTCGTCGGCCATGGCCGCGTAAGATGGCAGGCAACAATTGACGCTGTCAAGAATGCAAGATGAATTAGTGTCCGAAACATTGCTTCCTCCCTGTGGTCTGTTCGTGGTTTGTCCGTCGACCTCCCGCGTCGTCAACTGGTCGCAATTCCCCGATTTGGCGACGTCGGGGACGTTAAATTTTAGCATGGCCAGGACGGATTACTATCAGCGATCAATTGGACCGTCGGCACTTGTCGTGTCCGGTTGAGCAACTGTTACGAAGCTCGCTAGCCGACGCAAAACGCCTTCGCCTTCTTTGGCGCAACGTGCTCGTCCTGGCAGATGAGCCGAACGGCAACCTACCACCCATCTCGGCCATTGGGGCAGTCAGATGATTGAGTTTGATCCTAGCTGCGCCCGGCAGTTCCGGCCGCGTCAGATCACAGTGTCCGTCCAGCGGACGATTTGCCCGGCCGCATCACCGAACGCCGCGTCGAGCGCGCCGACATAGGCCTGGTTGCCGCTGCCCGAAACGGGCGCGATGGCGCTAAACGTCTTCGAAGCGCGCACTTCGCCGTTGCGGTCGTTCAACAGGCGCACGAACAGCTCGACCTCGGCATGTTGGCCGCCATCGACACGCACCTCGAACGAGCGGATCTCGACGATCACCTGATAGTCGATTGCCAGCCCCTCGCCCGGCTTACCGACGCCGGTGAAGCTGCCCGAGCGCTGGAACGTCTCTGCCAGCCGCGCTTGTACGATCATCGGCAGCCGGTCGGCCCATTGCGCGCCCTTGAGATACTGGATCGATCGCGGCGATGGCTTGATGACGATGTTCTGGCTGTCCAGCGCCTTGAGCGCCGACGGCTGGGCGATGAGGATCTGGCGACGGCTGTGGGCACGCGCTTCCAGCGACGGCGCCGAAAGCTCGAACGTGTCCAGCGGTGCCGGTCCGCCGCCAGGCAAGGCCGCGCAGCTTGCAAGCGCAAGCGCCAGCAACACCGCCCCGCTCTTCAACCCACTCGATCTGATGCTGCCTGAACTGATCGACTTCAAACGCGATCCCCCCCGGATCGTGGAAACAACGCGTATCTGCAAGCTATGTTCTTGCTGTGGGCGGAGGCCGAAGTCAACGGCGCACCCTGCCGTCGAACTGCCGGACCTCGCCCTCGCCGCCGGACAGGATCCGCTGCGGGTTGCGGCTCAGATCGGTTACCGCCTCCTCGATGCGGGTGATCGAACGACGGCTGTCCTGGACCAGCGCTTCGACGTTTTGCAGCCCCTGTCCCGAGAATCGCGCCAGATTGTCGGTGATGGTACCGAGACGGGCGTTCAGCGTGTCGGCGACCTGCTTGAACGATTTCAGCGTCGCTCTCGCGTCGGCCATGACGCCGTCGGCCTGGCCGGAGCCGAGCAGTTTGTCGACCTTGGCAAGAATACCGTCGACTCGCACCGAGGCATCGTTGAGGCGTCCTGCGAGCTGGTGCGCGTCTTTGATGGTTTCATCGATGTCGTCGGCTCGGTTGGCGAACTTGTTGGTCACCTTGGCGATGTCGGCGGCAGCCTCGTTGGCGTTTTCGCTGGCCTTCTGGATGTTGGCCAGCGCGGTGCGAACCTCAGCCGGATCGATGCCGTCGAGAACGCCGTCGACCTTGGCCAGCGTGCCTTGCGTCTTCTGGGCGAAGTCGTTGATCGAGCCGACCGCAGTGTCGACGTTCTTGATGACCGTGTCGAACTGCTTGCTGGTTTCCTTGAGGTTGGAAGTGACCGTGTCGACATTGGCGACGATGCTCTTGATCTGGTCCTTGTCGACGGCGTTGAGTAGCCCTTCCGCCGCCTTCAGAGTGCCGTCGAGCTTGCCCGAAACACCCTTCAATTCGTCCGCCAGCGAGCTGACGCTGGCCAGGAACTTGTCGACCCCGTCCGAATTCCTGGCCAGTGCATCGGAGAAGGTCTGGACATTGTTGACCGTCTGCGTCAGCGGCCCGCGAACGTCCTTGGTGAAGCCTTCGAGCTCCGAAAGGACCTTGTCGGCGCGGGTGAAGATGTTCTGCGCCGTCTGCAGCAGATTGGTGACCGCCGACGGGTTGGCAACGATCTCAGCGACACGGCCTTCCTTTTCCGCCTCGTCGAGGAGTTTTGGCTCCTTGGGGTCGGCGCCCTTGAGCTCGATATTGGCCTGCCCGGTGAGGCCGGCAAGCCCGATATCGGCCTGCGTCGACTTGGTGATCGGCGTATTGCGGTCTATTTCGGTGTCGGCGATGGCAGCGGTCGGATTGTCGACGTCGATATAGACACGGCGCACGTCGCCGACCTTGACGCCGTTGAACAGTACGAAGCTGCCACGGCCGAGTCCCGAAGCCGACCCTGGAATGCGCACGCGCAATATGGTCGTCTCACCCTTGTCGCCGATCGCCGCCGTCCAATAGACGAAAGCGAAAGCCGCGAGGATGGCGGCCAGCGTGAAAATGCCGACAATGACGTAGTTGGCCCTGGTTTCCATTGCTCACTTATGGCTATGCGCGCGCCGCAAGATCAAGTTGCCGGGCGCGTTTTCCGCGGAAATAGGATTTTACCCAGGGTTCCTCGCTCCTGAGCATGTCGTCGATCGTGCCCTCGACCAGCACTTTCTTTTTGCCAAGCACCGCCACGCGGTCGCACGCGGTAAACAGCGTGTCGAGATCGTGCGTGACCATATACACGGTCAAATCCATCGTATCGCGCAGCTTGACGACCAATTCGTCGAACTCAGCCGCGCTGATCGGGTCAAGGCCGGAAGTCGGTTCGTCGAGGAAGACGATATCCGGGTCGAGCGCCAGAGCGCGCGCCAGCGCAGCACGCTTGATCATGCCGCCGGAAAGCTCGGAAGGGAATTTCTGCGCCGCGTCCGGCGGCAGTCCGACCAGCTCGACCTTGAGCATGGCCAGTTCGTCCATCAGCTTCTTCGGCAAATCGAGATATTCGCGCATCGGCACCTGGACGTTTTCGAGGACGGTCAGCGCCGAAAAAAGCGCGCCGTGCTGGAACAGCACGCCAAGCCGCATGTCGATGCGAAGGCGCTCCCTTTCGCTTGCCTTCTCGACGTCGACGCCGAACAGTTTGATTGTTCCCGATTGCTTGCGCGTCAGGCCAAGGATGGTGCGCAAGAGAACAGATTTGCCGGCACCGGAGGCACCGACGAAGCCGAGAATCTCCCCGCGCCAGATGTCGAGCGACAATTTGTCGAGAACGACTTGGTCGGCGAACGACACCGTGACGTCGTGCGCCGACAGCACGATCTCGTCCTCTTTGGCTTTCTCCGCCACCTTGGTCGTGTTTGTGCCCGGCAGCGCCATGTCAGAACTCGATCGCTGCATAGAACATGGCGAAAAGCCCATCGAGGATAATGACCACGAAGATCGACTTCACCACTGAGGCGGTCACATGCTGGCCAAGCGATTCGGCGCTGCCGCCAACCTTCATGCCCTCGACCGAGGCAATTATGCCGATGATCATGGCCATGAAAGGCGCCTTGATCAGGCCGGCAAAGATGGTGCTGAGGTCGATTGCGACACGCAGCCGGTCAATGAACGCTGCCGGTGCAATATCGGAGTAGAGCCATGCAGCCAAAATGCCGCCGCCCAGCGCGGCAAAGTTGGCGATGATCGTCAGGCAAGGTAGCGCGACGACCAGCGCGACCAGCCGCGGAAACACCAGCACGCCGATTGGATTGAGGCCGATCACTTTCAGCGCATCGACCTCCTCGCGCATCTTCATCGAGCCGATCTCGGCGGTGATCGCGCTACCGGAGCGGCCGGCGATCATGATCGCCGTCATCAGCACGCCGAGCTCGCGCAGGATCAGCACGCCGACCAAGTCGACGACGAAGATATCGGCGCCGAAATAGCTGAGCTGATAGGCGCCTTGCTGGGCGACGATCGCACCGACAATGGCCGACATCAGCACAACCACCGGTATGGCGCCAACGCCCATGCGATCGATCTGGTTGAAGATCGCCGCCATGTTGACGGCATGGCCGCGGCCAAGCTTCATCTGCGAGCCGCGTATCGTGGCGCCGAGGATGTTCATTGCGGCCAGGAAATCGTCGCGCATCTCATAAACGCGCCGGCCAACCGCCTCGAGCCCGCGAATGATGAAGTTGGGCGGCTTTGCCGGACCTGATTCGGGCTCGCGTCGAACGGCGTCCCCGACGGCGCCAAGCAGGATCGAGGCGATCTCGCTCTGCCCCTGCATCGTGATCTCGACGCCCTTCTTTTCGAAGCTGCTGACCAGGCGGTCGATCAGCCATGCTCCGGCAGTGTCCATCTTTTCGATTTGTGAGAGGTCGAGCGCCAGCGTCTTGAAGCCGCTGCGCTGCTCGATCTTGCGCATCTCGGCATCGACCAGCGCCACGGTGCGTGTCGTCCAGCTTCCCGAGAAAGCGCAGCCGAGAACGCCGCCCTCCTCGCCGATCGCGATGCGCGGCTGGTGGTCGGGCTCCTTGGCAGGGCCGCTTGCGTCGCGTTTGCGGATGGTCAACATGGCGTCCTGTTTAGCCTGACGGGGCCGACCTGTCGATTTGCCGATATCCTCCTTGTTGCACAGCCGGAGCAGAAAAATATGGCGCGTGTCATTTCGGTCGAGGCCGAGCGCTTTCCTATTGCCGGGACCTTCACCATTTCGCGCGGCTCGAAGACCGAGGCTGAGGTGATTTCCTGCGCCATCAGCGAAGACGGCCATACCGGGCGCGGCGAATGCGTCCCTTACAAGCGCTATGGCGAGACCGTGGAGGGTGTGCGCGACGCGATCGAGGCGATGCGCGGTGAGATCGCGGGCGGCATCAGCCGCACCGCCCTGCTCGGTGCCATGCCTGCGGGTGCGGCACGCAATGCCATCGATTGCGCGCTCTGGGACCTGGAATCGAAGATCAGCGGAACACCGGTGGCGCATATGATACGAACCGTTCCGTTACGGGCGCTTGAGACGGCGTACACACTGTCGCTCGCCGAGCCCGAGGCGATGGCGGCGCAAGCCCGCGCCAACGCCCAGCGCCCGCTGCTCAAGGTCAAGATCGGCGGCGACAACGACATCGCCCGCATCCGTGCAGTGACGGCGGCGGCACCCGACAGCCGAATCATTCTCGACGCCAATGAGGGCTGGAATGACGACAATATCGTCGCAAACCTCGCCTTTGCCGCCGAGCACGGTATCGCCTTGATCGAACAGCCGCTGCGGGCGGGACATGACGGTATTCTTCGCCACATCGCGCATCCGGTGCCGATCTGCGCCGACGAAAGCGTGCACGAGGCGAAGGACCTCGACGCGCTTGTCGGCCTCTACGACGCCATCAACATCAAGCTCGACAAATCGGGTGGCCTGACCGCAGCACTCGTGCTTCGCGACCGCGCCCGCGAACTGGGTCTTGGCGTCATGGTCGGCTGCATGGTCGGCACATCGCTTGCGATGGCGCCGGCCGTGCTGTTGGCGCAGGATGCCGATTTCGTCGATCTCGACGGTCCGTTGCTGCTAGCCTGCGACCGCGTTCCAGGTCTCGTCTACCAAGGTTCGCTGGTGTCACCGCCCGAGCCAGCGCTGTGGGGCTGAACGCGCGGCAAGCCCGATCAGCGCCAGGCCCGTCAGGGCGATGGGGATCATCGCAAAGAAGCCATTCGCGCCGAAGCGATCGTAAAGAGGACCTGAAATCAGCGTTGCCACCGCCATGAAGAAGCCGTTGGAGAAATAGGCGATGCCTTGCGCCGCCCCGGTGCGTTCTTCCGCGATTGTCTCACCGATCATCTTTTGCAGGCCGATCAGCACCAGCGCCACCGAGACGGCGTGCAGTGTCTGGATCGCGAAGAACCCGCCAACGCCAAGCCCGAGCGGCCAGATCAGGGGGAAGGCAATCCAGCGCACGATCGCGCCTATCCCGGCAATCAGCATGATCGAGACGACCGAGAAGGAGGCGAAAGCCCGGGTGAAGACGACGAACATGCATATCTCGGCGACGACGCCCCACCCCCACAGCAGCCCGACAACCGAATCGCTGATGCCGATCGACTTCCAGTATATCGACACGAAGCCGTAGAGAAATGCGTGGCTGGCGGTGATGATGCCGACGCCGGTCGAAAAGTAGAGGAAGTACCGGTTGAGGAGTTTCGGTGCCGATTGCTGGATGTCGGCGGCTGAAAGCGGCGAGGCGCGGCGCGGACGGCCGAGGCGCGGCGCAATCAGTCCGGCGGCTAGCGCGGCGCATAACGACACGAAGATGATCACTGGGACAGCCTGGGCACCGCTCGCCGACAGGATGAAACCGCCGGCGAGATTGGCGCAGAGATAGGAGATCGAGCCCCATTTGCGCATGCCGGCGTAGTTCGAGCCGAAGCGGCGAACACCTGAAAGGGCGAGCGAATCGGCAATCGGCGAATGCGGCGTCCAGACGACCGTCAGCGCCAATGACACGGCAAGTACCATTGCGTAGGTCGGCGGCAGGAAGTAACCGGCCGACAGGATCAGCGATGCGGCGACCAGCGCGACATAGACATTGGCGCGGTCGCTCGCTTTGTCTGCCAGAGCGGTAAGAAAAGGCGTCGTCGCCACGCGCAGGAACATCGGCGCAGCGAGGATCACGGCTATCTGCTCGGCATGGAACCCCTTCGCCTGCAGCCACAGCGGGAAATAGGGCACATGCGTTCCGAGCGGAACGAAGAGCGTGAAGAAGATCAAGCTCATGCGCAGTTCGAAATGGCGTGGCTTGACGAGCTGTTCGGGCGAAAGCGGCGGCAGCGAGGACATTAACAGGCGATCCGTCGGCACGGCATTCAGCCGGGTCGGCCCACCACACCAGCCGCTGCATAACACGGCGAAAAAGTGGATGAAACCGCTGGACTAACCGATTAAAGCGAGGTGAGGCCGGGTTTGGTCAAGCCGCCTGGACTGCCCTGCCCTTGATGTCGATCGGCACGAGCACCTCGCTGCCGACCGGAGTCTCCGGCAGGACATGCGCCCAATGCAGTATCTCCATCCGGCCGTCAAAATGCTCGACCACCGCCGTGCAGCTCTCCACCCAATCGCCGGTGTTGATGTACTGCACGTCCTCGTAGCTTTCGATCGCCGCATGGTGGATGTGCCCGCAGATCACGCCGTCGACATGCGAGCGGCGCGCCTCCTCGCTCAGCACGGTCTGGAACGAGCCGATGAAATTCACCGCCTTCTTGACCTTGACCTTGGCCCAGGACGAGAACGACCAGTAAGGCAGGCCGAGCACTTGGCGCAGGCGCGTGATGACGCGATTGACCAGCATCGCCGCGTCATAGGCATAGTCGCCTAGATAGGCCAGCCAGCGCGCATTGTGGACGACGGTGTCGAACTGGTCGCCATGGATGACAAGAAGGCGTTTGCCATCGGCGGTCTCGTGGACGGCGCGATCGGCGACGACAATGCCGCCGAAATGCACACCTTGAAACTGCCGCGCGAACTCGTCATGGTTGCCGGCGATGTAGGTGATGCTGGCGCCCTTGCGCGCCTTGCGCAGCAATTTCTGGACCACGTCATTGTGGCTCTGCGGCCAGTGCCAGCTCCGTCTCAAGCGCCAGCCGTCGACGATATCGCCGACGAGATAGATGATATCGGCATCGTGATGGCGCAGGAAATCGATCAGGAACTCGGCCTTCGCCGCCTTCGATCCGAGATGGACGTCGGAGATGAACATGCTGCGGAAAGTGCGGGGCTCTGCGCCAGACATCATTTGTCACCGTTGCTTTCGCGTGAGGCTATGCCCCGATTCATGCAACAACCGTATGACGGTTGCGATTGGTCCAGCCATACGGGTAGGTTGCCGCGGCAATCAGAGGAGAAAATCACCATGGATCTCGGCATTCGCGGCAAGAAGGCCATCGTCTGCGCCTCGAGCAAGGGGCTGGGACGCGGTTGCGCCATGGCGCTGGCAGAGGCAGGCTGCGATCTGGTCGTCAACGGCCGCAACGCCGACGTGCTGGCCAAAACCGCCGCCGAACTGCGCGAGAAATTCGGCGTCAGCGTGACCGAGATCGTCGGCGACGTATCCAAACCCGACGTCCAGAAGGCGCTGCTTGCCGCCTGCCCCGATCCCGACATCCTCGTCAACAACAATGGCGGTCCGCCGCTTCGCGATTTCCGTGCGCTCGATCGGGAAAAGATCCTCGAAGGCGTCACCCAGAACATGGTGACCCCTGTCGAGCTGGTTCAGGCCGTGATCGACGGCATGGCGGCGCGCGGCTTCGGCCGCATCGTCAACATCACCTCGCTGTCGGTCTATGTTCCTATCCCCGGCCTCGACCTGTCGTCCGGAGCCCGCGCTGGCCTCACGTCGTTCCTGGCAGGCGTCGCGCGGACGGTGATCGACCGCAATGTGACGATCAACAACATGCTGCCGGGAAAACTCGATACCGACCGGCTGCGCGGCCCGCATGAGGCCGGCACACCCGAAGACCCGGCCGCCGCCGCCGCGCGCAAAGCCAAGGCCGCGGCCAACGTTCCGGCCAAGCGACTCGGCACGCCGGAGGAATTCGGCCAGATCTGCGCCTTCCTGTGCTCGGTTCACGCCGGTTACCTGACCGGACAGAACATACCGGTCGACGGCGGCCTCTACGTCAGCGCGTTCTGAACAGCGGAGAGGAAAAGACCTGAATAGCGCGGCAGGATTTTAGCACAACTAACTGAAACAAATCGATTTTACTCGTTTCGCAAGGCAAAATGGCGGTTGCGTCATTTGGCATCGTGAAAAACCAATTCTGCATGTTAAAAGGCTTCAAGGCAGGATCGCAGGGAGGCGGCCGTCATGACAGGCGAAAGCAAGAAGGCGGCGCGATCCGACCTGGACGAAGCAGCGCTCTACTTCCACAAGCACCCCCGGCCCGGAAAGCTTGAAATCCAGGCGACGAAGCCGCTCGGCAATCAGCGCGACCTGGCGCTTGCCTATTCGCCCGGGGTCGCCGCCCCCTGCCTTGAAATCCGCGACGATCCGGCAACTGCCGCAGACTATACAGCCCGCGCCAATCTTGTTGGCGTCGTCACCAACGGTTCGGCGGTGCTGGGCCTCGGCAATATCGGACCGCTCGCCTCCAAGCCGGTGATGGAAGGCAAGGCGGTGCTGTTCAAGAAGTTCGCCGGCATCGATGTCTTCGACATCGAGATCGATGCACCGGGCATCGAGCGCATGGTCGAGACGATCTCGGCGCTGGAACCGACCTTCGGCGGCATCAACCTTGAGGACATCAAGGCGCCCGAGTGCTTCGAGGTCGAGGAGCAGTTGAAAGCGCGCATGGGCATACCGGTCTTCCATGACGATCAGCACGGCACCGCCATCATCGTCGCCGCCGCCGTGCTCAATGGGCTGGAATTCGCCGGCAAGTCCATCTCCGACATCAAGATTGTCACGTCGGGGGCAGGTGCTGCGGCGCTTGCGTGCCTCAACCTTCTGGTCTCGCTCGGCGCGCGGGTCGAAAACATCTGGGTCACCGACCGGTTCGGCGTCGCCCATAAGGGCCGCGTCGAGGAGATGGACCGCTGGAAAGATCCTTATGTGAAGGATACCGAAGCGCGCACGCTGGCCGACGTTCTGCCCGGCGCCGACGTGTTTCTCGGCCTGTCTGCCGCCGGCGTGCTGAAGCCGGAATTGCTTCACCACATGGCGCCCAAGCCGCTGATCCTGGCGCTGGCCAACCCCAATCCCGAGATCATGCCGGAAGCGGCACGGGCAGCACGGCCCGACGCGATGATCTGCACGGGCCGCTCCGATTTCCCCAATCAAGTCAATAACGTACTCTGTTTTCCTTACATCTTCCGTGGCGCGCTGGATTGCGGCGCAAGCGCCATCAACGAAGAGATGAAGATGGCCGCGGTGCGAGCGATTGCAGCGCTTGCCCGCGAAGAGCCGTCCGACGTTGCCGCGCGCGCCTATTCCGGCGAGACGCCGATCTTCGGCCCGGAGTTCCTGATCCCCTCACCTTTCGACCCGCGACTGATCCTGCGCATTGCCCCTGCCGTCGCCAAGGCAGCCTGCGAGAGCGGCGTCGCGACCCGGCCGATCACCGATTTCGCCGCCTATGTCGACAAGCTGAACCGCTTCGTCTTCCGCTCCGGCCTGGTCATGAAGCCGGTATTCTCGATGGCCAAGACGTCGAGCGCCAAGCGCGTCATCTATGCCGATGGCGAGGACGAGCGCGTACTTCGCGCCGCGCAAGTCGTGCTCGAGGAAGGCATTGCCGAACCGATCCTGATCGGCCGCCCGCATGTCATCGAGGTGCGGCTGAAGCGCTACGGGCTGCGCATCAAGCCGGGCGTCGATTTCGGCTTGATCAACCCGGAAGACGATCCGCGTTACCGCCACTATGTCGACCTTTTGATCGAGCTTGCCGGCCGGCGTGGGGTGACGACGGAAGCGGCGCGCACCATGGTGCGCACCGACAATACGGTGATCGCCGCCCTTGCCCTGAAGCGCGGCGACGCCGACGCCATGGTCTGCGGCCTTGAGGGCCGTTTCGAGCGTCATTTGCGCAACGTGACGCTGATCATCGGGCCGCGCGCCGGCATCAAGGATCGCGACCTGTCGACGCTTTCCATGCTGATTTCGCAGCGCGGCATCATTTTCCTCACCGACACCCATGTCTCCGTCGATCCGACCGCCGAGGAGATTGCTGAGATGACCGTTTTGGCGGCCGAGGAGATTCAGCGTTTCGGCATCGAGCCCAAGGCAGCGCTGCTGTCGCATTCGGATTTTGGCTCCCGCGATTCGCCAAGCGCCATGAAGATGCGGCAGGCGGCGGCGATCTTGGCGCGCATCGCGCCCGACCTGCAATGCGACGGCGAGATGCATGCCGACTCGGCGCTATCGGAGCAGCTGCGCCAGCGCGTCTATCCGCATTCGCGGCTGAAGGGCGAAGCCAATCTGCTGGTGTTCCCCAATCTCGATTCGGCGAACATCACGCTGACCGCGCTGCGCACGATGATGGACGCGCTGCATGTCGGCCCGATCCTGCTCGGCACCGACAGCCCGGCGCACATATTGACGCCGTCGGTCACCTCGCGCGGCGTCGTCAATATGACGGCACTGGCCGTGGTCGAAGCCGCGCATAAGGCGCAAGCCATCGTCGATCTGGGCTAGCCGTGGGCTTTCTCAGATTGGCCCGAACCGGAAATGCCCTGTCTGCCTGAAGGCAAACAAAGTGTCCTCTTCCCTGGCGCCGCCACCGATATTGTGAATGACCAGCCCTCTTGTCGGCACCACAGTGGAGCGATTGGACGACACGATGGCAATATGCGACAGATTGCCGGGCAGCAATCTGGGCGACGAGATCCCCAGGCCGATAGTCGGCGGGGTCTTGGCTGACGGGCAAGGCAGCACCGCGCCGCTCAAAATAGACCGCAAGATTGGGCACACGGCGGTGGTCGATGTTGCGGTCGGGCGCTTTCAGGCCCCAAGCCTTCGGATAGGCGGCAAAATTGGCCCGCATATCCTCATGCACCAATTCTTGCAGATCGAGATCGAAGGCGCGGCGATAGGCACGGATCACGACATCCGTGCACACACCCCGCTCGGGCTCAACGTCCCCGCCCGGATAGGCCAGGCGTGTATAGGTCGGATCGTAGAGCGTGGTGACGCCGATCTGCTCACGGGCGGCTTCGACCAATTTGGTGCCCCAATCCGGCGTGATGGGCTTTTCCTGCGCCATGGCAACCGGCATCGCCAGGCACAAAAGACCAAATTGCACTGCGGCTCGACGGGTAATCGCGGTCATGCCAAGCCTCCGGGCATTGCTGGATCCAGGCATTCTTCTGGGCGAATACGCCTTTTTCGTGCAACGCCAGGGTGTCGCGGTCCTGACAATGTCCGAGTATGCCGTGCGGCGTGGTCGATATGACGCGCTGGTTGTGGTCGAAGCCGCGCACAAGGCGCAAGCCATCGCCGATTTGGGCTGAAGCCGGAATCAGCGATATGCTAAACAAACGCTTAACCGCAAGCGCGGTAGCTTTCAGAACGGCAGACAGGCGGAGTTCCGGAGCGATGACGGGCGCACGTTGGAAGCTGACGCGGGCCGCCGCGCTGCTCGGTGCCCTGCTACTGTGCGACATCGCCGTCACTCAGGCGCAGGCCGCCTCCCGCCTCTGCCGCCAGCTTGAAGCCGATCTTGCTGCCGCTTCTCGTGGTGGCGGCGGCAAACCGGCCTTGCTCAGGAAATATGACGACGCGATCGCCCGGCAGCGCCAGCAGATTTCAAAGGCCGTCAGCCAATCCAGCAGCGCCGGCTGCGGCTTTTCGCTGTCTCGCCGCAACGCCAACGTATGCGCGGCACTCGACGCCACCATCGATCGCATGGCTGCCAATCTCGACGACTTGCAGGCCAAGCGCGCTGAGCTTGACAGCGGTGGTTCGCGACGCGATCGCGCGCGCATATTGACCTCGCTTGACGCCAATGGCTGCCGCGACGAAGCGGCGCCATCAAAGCCCGCACCGGTTCGCGAAGCCAGCGATGAAAACGGCAACGGAAACCTGCTCGAGCAGCTTTTGGGCAGTGAATCCGATGCGCCCGACCAGCGTGAAGAGCCCAGCCAGGCTGAAGAGCTAAGTCAGCCGGGCAACATCCGCACCCTGCTCAACAACGCCGACATGGGCCAGCCGCGAGGAGAATTCCGCACCATGTGTGTGCGGACCTGCGACGGTTATTTCTTCCCGATGTCGAATGCTGCCTCGCTCGGCGATTTCGAGCGCGACCAGAAGAATTGCGAATCGAGCTGCCCCGGCACCGAGATGCAGGTTTTCTACACGCGCGGCATGAACAGCGATTCGGCGTCCATGACGTCTTCGGTGACCGGCAGGCCTTATATCGAACTGCCGACGGCCTACCTCTACAAGCAGTCCGACATGCCACGGCCGCCGGCATGCGGCTGCAATGCCGCGCAGAATTTCGAAATCATCGCCGGCAACCCGCCCAGCCCGGAACGATCCGAAGCGAACGTGGAGACCACTCCGTTCATTCCGGTGCCGGTTGCCAGGCCTGATCCGGGCGCCGACCCGGAGACCTTGGCCAACGCGGAAGGCGGCCTCGACCGTGAGGCGATCAGACGCCTTGCCGTCAAACCCGTGCCTTCGCTGACGTCCCTGCCGCCGCCCGAACAGCGCAAGGTCAGGGTCGTCGGGCCAACGTTCCTTCCCGACCCAGCAGCGGCAACAGATCTGCAAGCTCCGGACCCGAAGGCTGTCCCGTAAGCGCCAGCCTCAGCGGCATGAACAGCGCCTTGCCCTTACGGCCGCTCGCCGCTCGGATTTTGCCGGTCCAGTCTTTCCAGACGGTGCCGTTCCAAGGCTCCTCCGGCAGCAGTTCGAACGCCTGGCGAAGAAAGTCGCGGTCATCGTCGGAAAACTCCGCCGGCTCCTCTGGACCGTCGCGAAGTGTGCGCCACCAGATCGCCGCATCGGCCAGCCTGTCGAGATTGCCGCGCACCGCCAGCCAGAAAGGCTCGGCCTGTTCGCCAGAGATGCCGAGCACGATCAGCCGGTCGCGCGCCTCGGAAAAGGGCATGTGGTGCAGCAGCGTGCGGTTGAGCACGAAGAGCTCGTCCGGATCGAATTTGGCGGCGGATTTCGATGTTGCCGCCGGATCGAAGCGCTCGGCAAGTTCAGCCATCGTCGGCACCGCCACGACGTTTTCCGAGGTACCGACGAGTACCGCCAGCGAAGCGACCGCCATTGGCTCTATGCCGCTCTCACGCAGGCTCTGTATGGACAGCGCGCCGGTGCGCTTGGAAAGCCCCTCGCCTGATGCTGTTGTCAGAAGATTGTGGTGGCCGAACACCGGCGGCTCGGCGCTGAGCGCCCGGAACAGGGCTATCTGGACGCCGGTATTGGTGACGTGGTCGTCGCCACGAATGACATGGCTGACGCCCATGTCGATGTCGTCGATCACCGAAGGCAGTGTGTAGAGATAGGTGCCGTCCTCGCGCCGCAGAACGGGATCTGAAAGCGAGGCGAGGTCGACGGTCTCCTCGCCGCGCACCAGGTCGTTCCAGTGGATTTCGGTGCGCTCCGGCTGCAGCGGATCGCTGCTGAAGTTGGGCAGCAGAAAGCGCCAGTGCGGCCGCCGGCCATCGGCCTCATATTCCGCGACCTGCTCGGGTGCCAGCGTCAGCGCCTCGCGGCCATAGACTGGCGGCAGGCCACGCGTGCGGCGCACCTTGCGCCTCAGGTCGAGCTCTTCAGGCGTCTCATAGCAGGCATAGACGAGGCGGGCCTCCTTCAGCCTTTCCAGTGCGGCATCATAGATTTCGACCCGCCGCGACTGATACTCCGTGGCATCGGGGAAGATGCCCAGCCAATGCAGATCATAAAGGATGGCGTCGGAAAATTCCTGCGTCGAACGGGCAACGTCGGTATCGTCGAAGCGCTGGATGAAGCGGCCCTTGTTCTTGATGGCGAACAGCCAGTTGAACAAAGCGGTGCGCGCATTGCCGATATGGATGCGGCCGGTCGGTGACGGGGCGAAACGGACGGTAACTGTCATGAGCGGGGCGTACCGGATGGTTTTGCTGTTGACAAGACGCGCCCCCGCGCTCTGCGGCAGACATAGAACATGACGAAGACGAAGAAAAGACGGCAGCGCCGCGCGTCCATTAAGACGCGCCGCGCCGTAACCGTCAGATCACCAGGCCTTTGGTCAGCTCAAGCGCCTGACGTTCGAACAGCCGGCGGTAGATGCCGCCTTGCAGCCGGATCAGTTGGTCATGCGATCCCTCCTCGACAATGCGGCCGCGATCGAACACCAGAAGCCTGTCCAGCGCGCGCACGGTCGACAGCCGGTGGGCGATGACCAGCGTCGTGCGGCCGACCATCAAGCGCTCCATCGCCTGCTGGATCAGCACCTCCGATTCCGAATCGAGGCTCGACGTTGCCTCGTCCAGGATGAGGATGCGCGCATCGGCGAGGAAGGCGCGTGCGATTGCAACACGCTGACGCTCGCCGCCCGACAGCTTTACGCCACGCTCGCCGACCAACGTGCCATAGCCTTTCGGCAAATCGGCGATGAAGTCATGCGCGCTGGCCAAGCGCGCCGCGTGCTCGATCTCGGCCTGCGTGGCGCTCGGCCGGGCATAGGCGATGTTTTCAGCCAGCGACCGGTGGAACAGGATCGGCTCCTGCTGGACGATCGCGATCTGTGCGCGCAGCGACGCCTGCGCGACATTGGCAATATCCTGGCCGTCGATCAGGATATTGCCCGCAGTCACGTCATAGAGGCGCTGGATCAGCTTGACGAATGTCGTCTTGCCGGAGCCCGAATGGCCAACCAGCCCGACCCGCTCGCCCGGCGCGATATCCACCGAAAAGTCGCGATAAAGCGGCAAGCGATGGTTGCCGTAGTGGAACGTGACATTGTCGAAGGTGATACGGCCATCGGTGATCCGGATCGGTTTGGCGCGGGGCCGATCCTCGATGCCGAGTGGTTCGGACTGGAAGTCGACCAGTTCCTCCATATCGTTGATCGAGCGCTGCAGATTGCGGATATGCGTGCCGATGTCGCGCAGATAGCCTTGCAGCACGAAGAATGAGGTCAGCACGAAGGCGACGTCGCCGGCGCTCGCCTGCCCCCACGACCACAAAAGCAGTGAGAACCCAATGACCGCTGCCCTCAAAAGCAGCAGCATCGTGCCTTGCGTGGTGCCGTTGACGGTGCCGCGCACCCAGGTGCGCCGCGTGCGTGCGCGCCATTTGGCGACGACGTCGGCAAGCCGTGTCTCCTCGCGCTCCTCGGCGCCAAAACCCTTGACCACGGCATTACAGCTCACCGCATCGGCCAGCGAGCCGCCAAGCCGCGTATCCCACGCATTGGCAAGCCTTGCCGCGGGGGCGACATAGCCGAGCGACAGCATCGTCGTCACGGCGATGAACAGCACCGAGCCCGTCGCGACGACCGCGCCCATCAGCGGCCAGAACCAGCCGAGCAACAGCGTCGAGCCGACAAGCATGACGACCGACGGCAGCAGCGCGATCAGGATCGTGTCGTTGAGCAGGTCGAGCGCCCACATGCCGCGCGTTATCTTGCGCACCGTCGATCCGGCGAAGCTGTTTGCGTGCCAGTCGGTGGAGAAGCGCTGGACGCGGTGGAAGGCATCGGCGGCGATGTCGGCCATCATCTTCAGGGTCAGTTCGACGATGGCCATGAAGGCGAGATTGCGCAGCACGACACCGGTGAGCGCCAGGGCCACCAGCATCGAAAAGGCAGCCGTCGCGGCATTCCATGCGACATCGTCGGCAGTGGCACTGCTGGCAACGGCGTCGACCAGCCGGCCGGAATAGAGCGGCGTCAGCACGTCGGCCAGGGTCGACAGCAGGAATGTGGCCATGATCAGCGAAAGCCGCCACGGCTGGCGCCGCCAATGACTGAGCGTAAAACCAAGAACGCTGCGAAAGGCGCCCGCGCGCAAATCTATTCGAAAACGAGCCATGATGTCATTCGGGCGCAAACGAGCCCGATCCCGGAAAGGTCGAAATTGAAAAAACCGCGTCGGGCGAATTAGCACCCAAGGAAAGCGGAGGTTCGGCACATTTGGCGGCTCGCCCGAATACGGGCGGCGACCGGCATCGACGAACGCCTGTTCTCAGCTCGGCTTCGCCGCAAAGGTAAGAACCTTCGGGCTCACCGATTGGGACCTAGGCTTCGCGGCCTCGCATAACGATGTCAAATCCTGGCATTTCGGTCCTCCCCAAGGGGATCGCGGAAAGGCGTTTATAGAGACGCCTCAACGCCGCCCCAAGTCAGTAGATGGTCGAAAGCGCATCTGGTCCAACCAGTGAGACGATTTTGCAACAACGGTCGGTTGTGCGCTGCCTCTGTTCAGGCTGCCGGGACGCGGTCGAGGCGCATATAGCGGCCGTCGGTGGAAGGCCTGAAGCCGAGCTTCTCGTAGACCGCGTGGGCATCGTTGGTAGACAGGCTCCAGTGGGTGACAGTCTTGCAATCCGGGTGGTCGATAAGCGCCTGGACAAGCCGGGTCCCGATGCCTTGCCCGCGATACCCGGGCCAGACAATGATGTCGGCGAGATAGGCAAATACCGTACGGTCGGTGATCGCCCGGCCAAAGCCGACTTGATTGCCGCCGACATAGGCGCCGACGCACAGTGAGTTGGCAAAGGCGCGGCGGTGCAGTTCATCGCTGCGGCCGCTGCCCCAATAGCTCTCCTTCAAAATGTCGGACGTCGCCCGGAAGTCGATCTGCGACAGGTCGAAGCTGATTTCAAAGTTGGCCATGGCTAAACCGTTATGCAGCCAATCGCCTACCCGCCATCCCTGAACCGGTTGGTAATAGGATAGCGGCGGTCGCGGCCAAAATTCTTCCTGGTGATCTTCACGCCGGGCGCTGCCTGCCGGCGCTTGTATTCGGCGACGTAAAGCAGGTGCTCGACGCGCGTCACCGTCGCCCGGTCATGGCCGCGCGCAACGATCTCGTCGACACCCATCTCGTTCTCGACCAGACACTCCAATATGTCGTCGAGCACTGGATAGGGCGGCAGCGAATCCTGGTCGGTCTGGTTCTCGCGCAGTTCCGCCGAGGGCGCCTTGTCGATGATATTGTTCGGGATCACCTCGCCGGACGGGCCTAGCGCGCCCGGCGGCACATGCGCGTTGCGCCAGCGCGACAACGCATAGACCTGCATCTTGTAGAGGTCCTTTATCGGGTTGAAGCCGCCATTCATGTCGCCATAGAGCGTGGCGTAGCCTACCGACATCTCGCTCTTGTTGCCGGTAGTGACCACCATCGAGCCGAACTTGTTGGAAATCGCCATCAGGATGGTGCCACGGGCCCGGCTCTGCAGGTTTTCCTCGGTGATGCCTTCCTTGGTGCCCTCGAAAAGCTGCGTCAGTGTGTGCAGGAAGCCCTCGACCGGCTCGAAGATCGGCACGATATCGTAGCGGCAGCCGAGCGCGCGGGCGCAGTCCTCGGCGTCCTTGAGCGAGTCCGTCGAAGTGTAGCGGTAAGGCATCATCACGGCGCGCAGCCGTTCCTCGCCGAGCGCATCGACGGCAAGTGCCGCGCAGATCGCCGAATCGATGCCGCCGGAAAGGCCGAGCACGACATTCTTGAAGCCGTTCTTGTTGACGTAGTCGCGCAGGCCCAACATGCAGGCGCGATAGTCGGCCTCCTCCTTCTCCGGGATTTTCGACATCGGTCCGTCAGAGCAGACCCAGACGTCATTCTTTCGCTTCCAGGTGGTGACGTTGACCGTCTCCTCGAACTGGCTCATCTGGAAGGCCAGCGTCTTGTCAGAGCCTATGGCAAACGACGCGCCGTCGAAGATCAGCTCGTCCTGGCCGCCAAGCTGGTTGGCATAGATAATCGGCAGTCCGCATTCGATGACCTGGCGGATGACGATCTGGTGGCGGACGTCGACCTTGCCGCGGTAATAGGGCGAGCCGTTCGGGACCAGCAGGATTTCCGCGCCGCTTTCGGCCAGCGTCTCGCAGACGGCAATCTCGCCCCAGATATCTTCACAGATCGGCACTCCCACCCGCACGCCGCGGAAATTGACCGGCCCTTGGATCTCGGGTCCGGCCTGGAAGACGCGCTTCTCGTCGAACTCACCGTAATTCGGCAGATCGAGCTTGTAGCGTTCGGCAAGGATCTTGCCGCCATCGGCAAAGATGATCGAATTGTGCGTGCCGGTCTTGCGCTTCAGCGGCGTGCCGATGATGACGCCCGGGCCGCCATCGGCGGTATCGCCGGCGAAGTCCTCGGCAGCCCGCTCGCAGGCCTTCAGGAAGGCGGGCTTCAGCACCAGATCCTCAGGCGGATAGCCGGCCAGGAAAAGCTCGGTGAACAGCACGAGATCGGCGCCCTGGCGGGCGGCATCCGCCCTCGCCTCGCGCGCCTTGGCAAGATTGCCGGCGACGTCGCCGACCGTCGGATTGAGCTGGGCGACGGCGATGCGCAATATGTCTGGAGCGGTCTTGTCGATCATGCCTGTGGGTTTAGCGCGGCAAAATTCGTCGGGCAATGGCGTTCGTTTGGACCAAACAATCGGTCCTATTCGCCCATATATTCGCGTAGCGCCTCCGGCGGATGGTTCTCGCCGATCGACATTGCCAGAATGCGCGAAATGTGTCGGCGCGGCAGCTCGGTCTCCGCCGCCCAGGCGTTGATCTGCACCTGGATCTTGTCTAGGTCCTTCTTCGATGTCGGGCTCTGCGCGATGTCGAGCCCGGCGTCGCGCAGCGCTGCCGCCATGTCGGCCGAGACGATGAAGGCGTCCCACTCCAGCCAGCGCAGAAAATACTGGCCGGTATTGCCGCCGAGCCGGCTCCCGTGCTTGCCGAGATAAGCCATCAGCCCGACCTGATCGCCGGCCGGCCAGTCGGCGAGGAACTTGCCGAAGCTGCCATGCTCCTTCGACACGCGCTCGACGAAGGCTGCGTTGTCGCGTACCGACTTGATCTTCTGCGGATTGCGCACGAGGCGCTTGTCGGCGGTGAGATCGTGCCAGAAATCGTCAGGCTGGAACAGCAGCCGCTTCGGCTCGAAGCCAAGAAATGCTTCCTCGAAACCTGGCCATTTCTGCTCGATGACGCGCCAGACGAAGCCGGCGGCAAAGACCCGTTCGGCCATGGTCGACAGGATCCGGTCATCCGCAATCTTTGCCAGCGCGGCATTGTCGGGCGTAGGGCCCAGCAGCGACGTCAGCGCTGCCTCACCGCCTTTGCGTTTCGCCGCACGGGCGCGAATCTTCTGAAAATCCACCATTGTTTCCTGACCCCATCGCGTCAATCTACCACTTCCCGTATGAACCGGCAGCTTCTACCTCTATCGCTGACGACGGAGGCGACGATGAACAAAACGATCGAGGACCTGGCAAACCGCTGGCTGAAGCGAAAGCCGGACGGCCTCAGCGCGCTCGAAAGCCGGGTGCTGCAATCAACGCTCGAGCGCACCACGATCTCCAAGGACACCAACAAGGCCGTCGCCTTTCACCAGACGTTTGGCGACCGCCTGGCTGACACCATCGCCCGGATCGGCGGTTCGTGGTCCTTCATCCTGACATTCATTGGCTTCCTGATCCTGTGGACGGCAGGCAATGTCTGGCTCTTGTCGCGCGCCGCCTTCGATCCCTATCCTTTCATCTTCCTCAATCTCGTGCTTTCCATGGTTGCTGCCCTGCAGGCGCCAGTGATCATGATGGCGCAGAACCGCCAGACCGAGCGCGATCGTATCGACGCCGCCCACGACTATGAGGTTAATCTCAAGGCCGAGATCGAGATCATGGCGTTGCATGAAAAGCTCGACGAACTGCGCCACAGCCAGATCATCGGCATGCGAGACGAGATCGCCCGGCTGGCCGAGCAGGTGAAGCGCATCGACGAGATTCTGTCGAAGCAGCGGACGTCTTCATGACGGAAGCCATTCATCGTCTCATTGAGCAATATGGGCTGGTCGCGGTTTTTCTGGGCTGCGTCGCCGAGGGCGAAAGCGCCGCCATCCTTGGCGGTTTCTTTGCGCATCAGCATGTCTTCGTCCCGTGGCAGGCCTTCCTCGCGGCGGCGCTCGGCGCCTTCGGTGGCGACACGTTCTTTTTCATCCTGGGACGGAGCTTCGCCGACCATAAATTCGTGATCGGACTCCGAGCCCGGCCGGGTTTCAGCCACGCCTACCGCCTTGTCACCTCTCATCCCAACATTTTCGTGCTGTCGAACCGCTACATCTATGGCCTGCGCCTGGTCGGTGGTATCGCAGCCGGGCTGTCGGGCATCGCCGCAGCGCGCTTCGTCATCCTCAACGCCATCTCGTCGGTAGTCTGGGCGGCACTGTTCTGCACTGTCGGTTATGTCTTCGGGCTGGGCGCGGAGCGCATCGTCGGCCAGGCGCTGGCCCGCCACGAGCGGTTGCTGATCGCCCTGGTCATCGGTCTCGTTGTGGCCATCCTCGGCTGGCTGGCGTCGCACGTCCTCGCCAAGAAGGAGCTTCGCAAGGGAAGCTGATCGTCAATCAATGCCGAGCGCGCGGTCGCCCTTCTCGAGGATCAGCGGAATGATCAGGTCTTCCTCGTCGGCAAGATGCCGGGTCAACATGGCGATCAGCCGGCTGTTCTCGTCGGCATAGGCATCGGCGGCGAAGCGCTGTTTGTCCTCGCTCTCCTGAAGCGTGCCGATGAAGGCATTTGCCGCCTCGGCATTGCGCTCCAGTCCCTCATGGATTGTGTGGTGATCGGCATCCAGGATTTCGAAGCCGCGCTTCAGACGAGTCTCGGCCCTGGCGAAGACCGGGAAATAGTGATGGTCCTCGACATTGTGGTGGCCATCGAGATTGCCGAGGAAATGATTCAGGCGCGGCGCGAACCAGCGTGCGAATTCCGGCGCGTTCAGCCTGCCCTCACGATAATCGCCAATGCCGTTAGTGAGCATGCCGCCAAGGTCGCGGAACATGTCGTGCCGCTGCAGCCACATATTGGCCATGCCGTGGATGTTGGCATGCGCCTGCCAGTCCTCGCGCGGATATTTTTCCACCAGCCAGCGCAGATCGTCCGGCAGGCCCTCACGTTCAAGCAGCAGAAATCCGGCGGTATCGGCCATATCGGTCTCCTCGATTAACCGGCATGTGGTGCCTGAAACCTCAGATCGGTACCCCAACGATGCGCTCGATGACTGCGACGCCCCAGACGCCAGCGACGATCACCACCGAAATCAGCACTGCCAGCGAACCGCAATCCTTGGCCAGCTGGATGTCGATGTTGAATTCCCGGCTGAACGCGTCGCATGCCGCCTCAATGCCGGTGTTCAGCACTTCGATCATGATCATGAGCAGCACCGCGCCGATCAGCAGGGCATAGCCGCGCCACGATTCTGAAAGGAACCAGCCGAGCGGCAGCGCAAGCACAAGCAGGACCAGTTCCAGCTGGAAGGCCTCCTCGCCGGCGGCCAGTTTGCGAAACGCCCGCACCGAATTGTAAAAAGCGTCGATCAGCCGCTGCATGCCAAAACCCTTCGGAATCACCGGCAGGGGATAGCGCAATGGCTGGATCAAGGGAATAAGGCGGCCTCTTCAAAAATCAGCCGTCTGCTACCTTGATCGACGGCGTCGACTTCTCGAACTGCGGCAGCCCATCGTCGATCGCGTAGTAATCGCCCTTGTCGCCGACGAAGATATGACATTCCCCTTGAAGTCCGGTTGGCGCGTCGAACAGGCCGGCCATGACCGAAACGTAGCCACCCTCCATCGGTTTCCAGAACAGCAGCGATCCGCATGTCTTGCAGAAACCGCGCCTGGCAAACGAAGATGCCTCGTACCAGGTGACGTTCTCTGCGCCGGCGATTGTGATGTCGCGATCGGCGACATTGGTCGCGGCATAAAAATGCCCGCTCTGCTTTCGGCACTGCGAGCAATGGCAGTAGATAACGCCGCGTAGCGGTCCTCGCGTCTGCAACCGCACTGCCCCGCACAAGCATGATCCGCTGTGACTGTCAGCCATCTCGGCCTCCCAATGCAATTGCCATCGCTTGGCAGGATTCCAGTTTTGCGCGCGTTACGCACCAGCAAATGCGACGCCCGCCGGATTGAATACAAAAAGCGCCGGATTTCTCCGGCGCTTTTTCAATATATCAAAGTTCAGATCGCATCAGCCGTTGACGGCCTGCTTGTGCTGGACCGGATGGCTCTTCTTGAGCAGATCGGACACCAGGAAGGCCAACTCGATCGCCTGGTCGGCATTGAGGCGCGGGTCGCAATGGGTGTGGTAGCGATCCTGCAGCTCTTCGGCGGTGATGGCGCGGGCACCACCGGTGCACTCGGTGACGTTCTTGCCGGTCATCTCGATGTGGATGCCGCCGGGATGCGTGCCTTCGACGCGATGCACCTCGAAGAAGGTCTGCACCTCCTTCAGGATGCGGTCGAACGGCCGTGTCTTGTAGCCGGCGGCCTCGATGGTATTGCCATGCATCGGATCCGACGACCACACCACGCTGCGGCCTTCCTTCTGCACCGCGCGCACCAGTTTGGGCAGATGTTCGGCGACCTTATCGGAACCGAAGCGGGCAATCAGCGTCAGCCGGCCAGGCTCGTTCTCCGGATTGAGCAGGTCGATGAGCTGCAACAGGCCGTCCGGCGTCAGCGACGGGCCACATTTCAGGCCGAGCGGGTTCTTGATGCCACGGCAGTATTCGACATGCGCGTGGTCGGGTTGGCGCGTGCGATCGCCGATCCAGATCATGTGGCCGGAGGTGGCGTACCAGTCGCCCGAAGTCGAATCGACGCGGGTCAGCGCCTCTTCATAACCGAGCAGCAGCGCTTCGTGGCTGGTGTAGAAATCGGTCTCGCGCAGTGCGTAATTGGTCTCCGAGGTGATGCCGACGGCCTTCATGAAGTCCATCGTCTCGGTGATGCGGTTGGCGAGCGACTCGTATTTCTCGCCCTGCGGGCTGTCGGACACGAAGCCGAGCATCCATTGATGCACGTTCTCCAGGCTGGCGTAGCCGCCCTGGGCGAAGGCGCGCAACAGGTTGAGCGTCGCCGCCGACTGGCGGTACGCCATCTCCTGCCGCGCAGGATCGGGAATGCGCGACTTGGCATCGAACTCGATGCCATTGATGATGTCGCCGCGATAGCTGGGCAGCGTCACACCGCCCTTGGTCTCATTGTCGGACGAGCGCGGCTTGGCGAACTGGCCGGCGACACGGCCGACCTTCACCACCGGCTGCGCGCCGGCGAAGGTCAGTACCACCGACATCTGCAAAAAGACGCGGAAGAAGTCGCGGATATTGTCGGCGCCATGCTCGGCGAAGCTCTCGGCGCAATCGCCACCCTGCAGAAGGAATGCGTCCCCGGCAGCGACGGCTGCAAGCTGCTTCTTCAGCTTGCGCGCCTCACCTGCAAAAACCAACGGCGGAAAGGTGGCGAGCTGGGCTTCCGTGTTCCTCAGCGCGACAAGGTCCGGATAGGCAGGAACCTGCTGGATCGGCTTAGCTCTCCACGAATTCGGCGACCATTTCGTCATCGAAGCACCCAACGCTCTTTCGCACGGACGCCATCGCCCGCCAATCCGCCCAATATGGGGTCGCGGCTCCATACACGAAGCCGATTTCCTATTCTAGACCGGAATTGGCCGCGTGGCGAATGGGCACGGCACGGTGAAAGTGCCGGTGCGGCTGTGCCCAGAGCACCAGCGACACCCTGCTACGCCGCCGCCTTCTCCACCAGCCGTGCCAACTGCGTCATGACAACCGCCGAGCCTGCCAGCCGCTTTTCGGGGGTCGGCCAGTCGCGGCTGAAGACGACGCTCTGGTCGGGCCGGATCTTGGCCAGCGAGCCCTGTTCGCCGATGAGCTTGACCAGCCCGACCGGATTGGGGAATTCCCGCTTGCGGAAATGGATGACGACGCCTTTCGGCCCGGCGTCGAGCTTCTCGACGTTGGCCTTGCGGCAAAGCGCCTTGATGAAGACGATCTTCAACAGATGTTTTACCTCTTCTGGCAGCGTCCCGAACCGGTCGATCAGCTCGGCGCCGAAAGCATCGATCTCTTCCGTATTTTCGAGATCGCCAAGACGGCGATAGAGCGCCAGCCTGAGCTGCAGGTCCGGGACATAGCTTTCCGGGATCATCACCGCTGTGCCGACGGCGATCTGCGGCGACCAGCCGCCGTCCTGCACCTCGCCGGAATCCTTCACTTCGGCCACCGCCTCCTCCAGCATCTGTTGGTAGAGCTCGAAACCAACCTCCTTGATGTGGCCCGACTGCTCTTCGCCGAGCAGATTGCCGGCGCCGCGGATATCGAGGTCGTGGCTAGCCAGTTGGAAACCGGCGCCGAGCGTATCGAGCGACTGCAGCACTTTCAGCCGACGCTCGGCTGTATCGGTGAGCTTGCGGTTGGCGGGCAGTGTGAACAGCGCGTAGGCGCGCACCTTCGAACGGCCGACACGGCCGCGCAGCTGATAGAGCTGCGACAGTCCGAACATATCGGCGCGGTGCACTATCAGCGTGTTGGCGGTCGGGATATCGAGGCCGGATTCGACGATGGTGGTCGACAAAAGCACATCGTACTGGCCGTCATAGAAGGCGTTCATGATGTCGTCGAGTTCGCCCGGCGGCATCTGGCCATGCGCCACCGCCACTTTCAGCTCAGGCACGGATTCGCGCAGAAAATCATGGATTTCCGCGAGATCGCTGATGCGCGGCACGACATAGAAGGAATGGCCGCCACGGTAGCGCTCGCGCAGCAACGTTTCGCGGATGACCAGCGGATCGAAGGGCGAGATGAAGGTGCGCACTGCCATGCGGTCGACCGGCGGCGTAGCGATCAGCGACAGCTCGCGCACGCCGGTCAAGGCAAGCTGCAACGTTCGCGGGATCGGCGTCGCCGACAAAGTCAGGACGTGGACGTCGGTCTTCAGGTCTTTCAGCCGTTCCTTGTGCTTGACGCCGAAATGCTGCTCCTCGTCGATGATCAGCAGGCCGAGATTCTTGAACGAGATCGAGGAGCCGAGCAGCGCGTGCGTGCCGACGACAATGTCAACCTGACCTTCGGCGATGCCCTTCTTGGCCTCGGCCAGTTCCTTGGCGCCGACCAGCCGCGAGGCCTGGGCGACACGGATCGGCAGGCCCGAGAAGCGCTGCGAGAAGGTCTTGAAATGCTGGCGCGACAACAATGTCGTCGGCACCACCACCGCCACCTGAACGCCTTCCATCGCCGCGATGAAGGCGGCGCGAAGTGCAACTTCGGTCTTGCCGAAGCCGACATCGCCGCAGATCAGCCGGTCCATCGGCTTTCCGGCGCCTAGATCATCCATGACCGAATCGATCGCCGTCTGCTGGTCATCGGTCTCCTCATAGGGAAAACGCGCTGCAAACTCGCCATAGAGGCCTTCCGCCGGCACCAGCGCCGGTGCGGCCCGCATCTGCCGCTCGGCGGCGATGCGGATCAGCTGCCCGGCCATGTCGAGCAGGCGCTTCTTCAGCCGCGCCTTGCGCGATTGCCAGGCGCCGCCGCCAAGCTTGTCGAGCGTCGCCTCGGCCGAATCCGAGCCATAGCGCGACAGCAGCTCGATGTTTTCCACAGGCAGGAACAGCCGATCATCGCCGGCATAGTGGATTTCGAGGCAATCGTGAGGCGCACCAACCGCCTCGATGGTACGCAACCCGATGAAACGGCCAATGCCATGATCGGAATGGACGACAATATCGCCCGAGGACAACGCCGAAGCCTCGGCGATGAAGTCGGACGCGCGCTTCTTGCGCTTCGAGCGTCGGATCAGCCGGTCGCCGAGAATGTCCTGCTCGGCGACAACGACCAGTTTCTCCGTCTCGAAGCCGGATTCGAGCGGCAGCACGGCCAGTCCCGCCTGCCCCGGCTCAAGCCTTTCGGCTTCGGCAAGCGTCGCCACCGGCTTCAGATTGCCAAGATGATGCTCGGCCAGGATCTGACCAAGCCGGTCGAGCGAACCCTCGGTCCAGCCGGCGACGATGACGCGGCGGCGTGCAGCGCGCTCGTCGGAAATGTGTTTTACGACGACGTCGAAAACGTTGGCGCTAGGGTCGGCGCGTTCCTCGACGAAGCTGCGGCCGTGGCGCGAGCCGGCATGGAACACCTTTTTCGCACCGGCATCGGGCGCATCGAACGACGTGAAGTCTATTGCTTCGCGCGGGCCAAGCGAGGCAATCAGGTTCTCTGGCGACAGATAGAGCAGATCCGGCGGCACCGGCTTGTAGGGCACCGCGTCCTTCAAGGCGCCGTCGGCCTGCTTCTTGCGCGCTTCGTAGTGGTCGAGGATCAGAGTGTGGCGCTCGGCCAGTGCCTCATGCGCCAGATGGTCGAAAACCACAGGCGCGTCGGGTAGATAGTCGAAGACGGTTTCCAGCCGCTCATAGAAGAACGGCAGCCAGTGCTCCATGCCGGCAAACCGCCTGCCCTCGCTGACCGCCGCATAGAGCCCATCGTCGCGCGAGGGTGCGCCAAAGGCTTCGATATAGGCACGGCGGAAGCGGCTGATGGTTTCCGGCGTCAGCGCCACCTCGCTCATCGCCTGCAACGCCATCGACTTGCGCTGGCCGGTGGTTCTCTGTGTTGCGGTGTCGAAGACGCGGATCGATTCCAGCGTATCGCCGAAGAAATCGAGGCGCAGCGCCTCCGCCCATCCGGGCGCGAAGAGATCGAGGATGCCGCCCCGCACTGCAAATTCGCCGATGCCGCGCACCGTCGGTACCCGCTCGAAGCCGGAAGTCTCCAGCCGCGACACCAGTACGTTCATGTCGATCTGGTTACCGGGCTTGGCGTGAAAGGTCTGCGCCTCGACGAGTTCCGCCGGCGGAATGCGCTGAAGCAACGCATTCGCGGTGGTGAGAATGACGGCGCGGTGCGGCCTCTTCGCCAGCGCAATCATTGCTGCCAGCGCATCGAGCCGCCTTGCGGCGGCATCGGCGCCGGGCGAGACGCGGTCGTAAGGCAGGCAATCCCAGGCCGGCAGTTCCAGCACCGGCAGGCCCGGCGCGGCAAAGGCAAGCGCCTCGACGATCGCCGGCAGACGCTGGCCGTCGCGTGCCACGAAAAGCACCGGCTTGTCAGGGGCGATCTCGTGCGCAGCCTGCACCAGCGCAAAGGCTTCGTAGCCGTCGGCGACGCCATCGACAATGAACTGGCCGGCGCGGCCTTTCGGCAGACCGATCGTAGGGATAAGGCTCATGGCTACACGTTGTTCAGAAGGTCATGTCCCGGCGCGAAGCCAGGATTTTTTGCAGGACGGCACAATCTATATCCGTCGGAACCGGGCGCTCGCCGGTGACGATAGGCAGGAATTCGGTGTCGGGAATGTCGAGAAGCCTCTCATATTGGTCGATTTCGTCGCCGGTCAAGGCGCCGATCTCGGCATCGGCGAAGCTGCCGAGTATCAGGTCCATCTCGCGCATGCCGCGGTGCCACGAACGAAACAGAAGCTTGCGGCGGCGGGTATCGAGCCCCTCGCTTGATCGAGTCGTTCCGGTCATCGTGCAACATCCTTGCCCAGGCGGCGCATATAGCGTGGATAGAAGGCGGTGTCAGCCTTGCGCTCCGGCCGGCGCAACATAAGCTGACATCATGCGTCCCTCCCTCCTCGATCCGCTGTTTGTCCCGATCACCTCGCTTGCTGGCGTCGGGTCGAAGGTTGGCGTATTGATCGAGAAAGTCGTGGCGGCGGATCTCGGCGACCGGGCAGCGCGCGCCGGCGACCTCTTGTTCGTGCTGCCGCATACTGTCATCGATCGCCGCAACCGGCCGGGCATCGCCGGTTCGGCCGAGGGCGCAATCGTCACGCTCGATGTGCGCATCGACCGCCACCAGCCGCCGCCGCGTGGCAACAGGTCGGTACCCTACCGGGTCTACGCCCATGACGACACTGGCGAGATCGCGCTGACCTTCTTCCATGCCCATGCCGCCTATCTCGAAAAAGCGATGCCCGTAGGCGAGCATGTCGTCGTCTCGGGCCGCATGGAATGGTTCAACGGCCGCCCGACCATGGTTCATCCCGACCATATCGCACTTGCCGGCGACGCAGAAAACCTCCCATTGGTCGAGCCGGTCTATCCGCTGACCGCCGGGCTCTCGGGCAAGGTGCTGCGCCGGGCGATTGGCCAAGCGCTGGCCCGCCTGCCGGTGCTGCCCGAATGGCAGGACGGCGAGTTCCGGCGCCGCCACGCCTTTCCTGCTTTCGGCGATGCGCTCACCCGGGTCCACAATCCTGCCGACCCGATCGACGTCTCCGTCGACGGCGCGGCGTGGCGGCGCCTTGCCTATGACGAGTTCTTGGCCGGCCAGGTATCGCTGGCGCTGGTCCGGGCCAAGGTCCGCCGATTATCGGGCCGGCCACTCGTTGGCGACGGCCGCATAGTCGAACAATTGCGCGCGGCACTCCCTTATTCGCTGACCATGTCGCAGGAAATGGCGCTTGCCGAAATCAACGCCGATCTTGGCGACCCCGAACGCATGCTGCGCCTTTTGCAGGGCGACGTCGGCTCCGGCAAGACGGTGATCGCGCTGCTTGCCATGGCGCGTGCCGTCGAGGCAGGCGGCCAGGCGGCATTGATGGCGCCGACCGAAATCCTGGCGCGCCAGCATCTCGCAACGATTGCGCCGTTGGCGGAACGGTCCGGCTTGCGCGTCGCCATCCTCACCGGCCGCGAAAACGGCCGCGAGCGCGCCGACACGCTGACCGGGCTGGCCAATGGCGACATCGACATCGTCGTCGGCACCCATGCGCTGTTCCAGCAAACGGTGACGTTCCATGACCTCGTGTTCGCCGTCGTCGACGAGCAGCACCGTTTCGGCGTCCACCAGCGCCTTGCCATCACCGCCAAGGGCGATGCGCCCGACATGCTGGTGATGACGGCAACGCCGATACCGCGGACGCTGGTGCTGACTGCCTTCGGCGACATGGACGTGTCGAAGCTGACGGAAAAGCCGGCCGGCCGCCAGCCGATCCGCACCGTCACCTTGCCGCTTGAACGGCTCGACGAGCTGATCGGCCGCATGCTCGACGCTGTCGCCGATGGCCAGAAAATCTACTGGATCTGTCCGCTGGTTGAGGAATCCGAGGAGATCAAGCTGATGTCGGCCGAGGACCGTTTTGCCTCGCTGAAGCCGCTGTTCGGTGATCGGATTGGCCTGGTGCATGGCCGCATGAAGGGCGCCGACAAGGACGAGGCGATGCGCGCCTTCAAGCAGGGTGAAACGCGCATCCTGATCGCCACCACGGTGATCGAGGTCGGCGTCGATGTGCCTGACGCAACAATCATGGTCATCGAGCATGCCGAGCGTTTTGGCCTTGCCCAGTTGCACCAATTGCGCGGCCGGGTCGGGCGCGGCGACAAGCCGTCGTCCTGCGTGCTGCTCTACAAGGACCCGATTGGCGAGACGGCCAAACGCCGGCTGTCGGTGATGCGCGAGACCGAGGACGGCTTCCGCATCGCCGAAGAGGATCTGAAGCTGCGCGGCGAAGGCGAGTTGCTCGGCACCCGCCAATCCGGCACGCCGGGCTTCCAGGTGGCGCGCATCGAGGCGCATGCCGACCTGCTCGAGGCCGCCCGCGACGATGCGCGGCTGATTCTGTCGCGTGATCCGGAACTGCAGTCCGAACGCGGCACGGCGCTGCGCCTGCTGCTCTATCTATTCGGCCGCGACGAGGCCGTGCGGCTCCTGCGCGCCGGCTGAGGCATCGCGTCGAGCGGCGGATTGGCGAGCGCGCCGTGGATCTGCTCGCCGTTCACCGTCACCATTTTGACCGCCGGCGCCACCAGGCCGGCCGAAACGATCAGCTTGGCTCCGTCCTCGATCGTCATGTCGAGCAGCACGATGTCGGATTTCGGTACATACATCAGAAAGCCCGTAGTCGGGTTAGGCGTACACGGCATGAACACCGCAATCAGCGGATCGCCTTGCTGGTCGAGCTTCTGGTTGATCTCGGTTTCCTTCTCGCTGGCGACGAAGACCAGCGACCAGACCCCCTTGCGCGGATATTCGACCAACCCGACCTGGCGGAACATGTCGCCCTTGTTCGACAGCACGGTCTCGAAAATCTGCTTCAGCGAGCCGTAGATGCCGCGCACCAGCGGCATGCGGCCAAGCAGGCGCTCGCCGAAGTTGACGATGGCGCGACCGACGATATTGGCTGTCAGGAAACCGATAAAGGTGATGAGGATCAGGGCAACGATCAGCCCAAAACCCGGCACTGGAAACGGCAGGTAGGTGTCCGGATTGTAGCGTACCGGGATGTAGGGTTTCACCCAGGAATCGACCCAGCCGATAAGCGACCAGGCAATGTAGGCGGTGATCGCCAATGGCGCGCAAACGACGAAGCCGGTCAGGAAATAGTTTCTCAGCCGGGTCATGCCTGAGGTCTTGAGAGCATCCGACATGGTTCACCGCAGCGTGTGTTTGCAACGCGACACTACTGAACCCGAAGGCGCTTTGGAATTGCGAAGTTTTTAAACGAGACCTATTCCACCGTTACCGATTTCGCCAGGTTGCGAGGCTGGTCGACGTCCGTGCCCATGAACACGGCGGTGAAATAGGCGAGCATCTGGATCGGCAGCGCGTAGATGATCGGCGAGATGATTTCCGGCACGTCCGGCAAAACTATCGTCTCCATCGTCTTCACCGTAGCGTGTGCAGCGCCCTTGCTGTCGGTGATCAGGATGATCTTGCCGCCGCGCGCCGCCACCTCTTGCATGTTCGACACCGTCTTTTCGAAGATGCGGTCGTGCGGGGCGATGACGATGACAGGCATGTTCTCATCGATCAGTGCGATCGGCCCGTGCTTCAGCTCGCCGGCGGCATAGCCTTCGGCGTGGATATAGGAAATTTCCTTGAGCTTCAGCGCGCCTTCCATGGCCAGCGGAAAATTGGTGTCGCGGCCGAGGTAAAGTACATTCTTGTAGTGCGAGAGGTCGCGAGCGATCTTTTCGATCTGCCCATCGAGCTTCAGCACCTGGTTGGCGTAACGCGGCGCTTCGGATAGCGCGCGCACCAGTGTCTTCTCCTGCTCGGGCGAAATGGTTCCACGCGCCATACCAGCTCGCACCGCCAGCGAAGCCAGCACGGAGAGCTGGCAGGTGAACGCCTTGGTCGAGGCGACGCCGATCTCCGGGCCGGCCAGTGTCGGCAGGATGACGTCGGATTCGCGCGCCATGGTCGATTCGCGCACATTGACCACAACACCGATCTTCATGCCGGCCTTGCGGCAGTAGCGCAGCGACGCCAGTGTGTCCGCCGTCTCGCCCGATTGCGAGATAAAGAAGGCGGCATCGGTCTTCGACAGCGGCATCTCGCGGTAGCGGAACTCCGAGGCGACATCGATGTCGACCGGCAGTCGCGCATAGCGCTCGAACCAGTATTTGCTGATCAACCCGGCGAGATAAGCGGTGCCACAGGCCGAAATCGCCAGCCGGTCGATCTTGGCGAAATCGAATGGCAGGTCGAGCGGCTTCGAGACGCCACCGACGAAATCCACATAATGTGCCAGCGTGTGCGAGATCACTTCCGGCTGTTCGTGGATTTCCTTTTCCATGAAATGGCGCCGGTTGCCCTTGTCGACCATGAAGCTCG
Organism: Mesorhizobium sp. M0189; assembly: GCF_040322135.1. Lineage (NCBI taxonomy): Bacteria > Pseudomonadati > Pseudomonadota > Alphaproteobacteria > Hyphomicrobiales > Phyllobacteriaceae > Mesorhizobium > Mesorhizobium sp. M0189. The sequence continues at coordinate 303,400 of NZ_JAMYSW010000001.1, read as the reverse complement.
TGCTGAGCGACTGCTGGCGTTTGCGGTCGACCTTGTTGCCGTCCATGTCGAAGATGGCAACGTCGTTGCGGCGCACTACCGCCCAGTCGCCGTCTTCCAGATAGGTGATCGAGTTGGTGAACGGGGCAAGCGCGATGGCGTCGGAGCCCAGGAACATCTCGCCATCGCCATGTCCGACGGCCAGCGGCGGGCCATTGCGGGCGCCGACGATCAGATCCTCGTCGCCCTTAAACATGATGGCCAGCGCAAAGGCGCCTTCCAGCCGCTTCAGCGCCTGATGCGCGGCCTCGACCGGCTTCAGGCCCCTGGCCAGTTCGCGCGCCACCAGATGGGCGACGACCTCGGTGTCGGTCTGCGAGGAAAACGTATAGCCGTCGCGGATCAACTCATCGCGCAATTCGGCGAAATTCTCGATAATGCCGTTATGGACGATGGCGAGCCCGTCGGAAAAATGCGGATGCGCATTGGTCTCGTTCGGCACGCCATGCGTTGCCCAGCGCGTGTGGCCGATGCCGATCGTGCCACCGAGCGGTTCGTCCTTCAGCCGGCGCTCGAGATTGATCAGCTTGCCTTCGGCACGGCGACGGGCGAGATGGCCATGATCGATGGTCGCGACGCCGGCCGAATCATAGCCGCGATATTCGAGCCTTTTCAGCGCATCGACGATAAGCGGCGCGACCGGCGAGTTACCGACTATTCCAACGATACCGCACATGGCGCTTCCCCCGACTCTGACTTCAAACCCGGCACTATTTAGAGACTGCCTGGCTACCGCGAAAAATCACATTCCATTTCGTCCGGTATCAGCCGGACTATCCTGCACAGATGCACCATCACAGAGCGCTCTTGCAATCCGGTTACTGCAATTGCTCAGTTTCTCCGCTCAATATCCTATCTCGCCTCAAGGCTCCTGAAATCAGTCAAAGACATGATGCGGCCATGAACGAACGAATTGACACGGTGACACTTTGGCGTCCGGTTGGGCCACGCGAACTGGAGTTGATCCAGAGTTCAGGGATGCGCGCCTTTCCTCCTCGACTTGCCGATCAGCCGATCTTCTATCCGGTAACGAGCGAGGCCTATGCCACCCAGATCGCCCGAGACTGGAATGTGCCCGCGAGCGGATCAGGTTTCGTGACCCGTTTCGAGGTGCGCCGCAGCTTTCTGGACCGTTACAGCGTCCAGCATGCCGGCAGCCGGGCGCATCTGGAATACTGGATCCCGGCCGAAGACCTGTCCGCCTTCAACGATGCAATCGTTGGGGAAATCCAGCTTGTCGCTGAGTTCCGTTAGGCTATCCTTTTTTGTGGGCAGCCGCGGCCGAAGCGAACCGTTCGCGCAACTCCTTGCCCTTGCCGGGCAGAGTCCGCTGGCGGGCACGGCCGAAGGCCAGTGCATCGTCGGGCACGCTTTCGGTGATGACGCTGCCCGAGGCGATGTAGCCGCCCTTGCCGATCGACACCGGCGCCACCAGCGAGGAATTCGAGCCGATGAAGGCGCCCTCGCCGATATCGGTGAAGAATTTCGAATAACCGTCATAATTGCAGGTGATGGTGCCGGCGCCGATATTGGCGCCTGCGCCGATGCGGGCATCGCCGATATAGGTCAGGTGGTTGACCTTGGCGCCCTCCTCGACGATCGCTTGCTTTACCTCGCAGAAATTGCCGACCTTGGCTTTGTTTCTCAGATCGGCCCCGGGCCGCAGCCGCGCGAACGGCCCGACATCGCAATTCGACGCGATGGTTGCGCCTTCGATATGGCTGAAGGCATGGATCTTGGCGCCCGTGGCGATTTTCACGCCCGGCCCGAACCAGACATTGGGCTCGATGATCGTATCGGCGCCGATATCGGTGTCGTGCGAGAAGAACACGGTTTCTGGCGCAATCAGCGTCACGCCGGAAAGCATCGCTTCATGCCGCCGGCGCGCCTGCCAGATGCCTTCCGCCTGGGCAAGCTCGGCGCGGTTGTTGATGCCGAGGGCATTTTCGAAACTGGCTTCGATGGCGACGACATCAAGTCCTTGCGCAGCGGCGATCTCGACGATGTCGGTGAGATAATACTCGCCCTTGGCGTTCTTGCTGCCGACTTGATCGAGCAGCTTCAGCGCATGCCTGCCGGCGACCGCCATCAGCCCGCCATTGCAGAAGGTGATTTTCTTCTCCTCGTCCGAACAGTCCTTCTCCTCGCGGATGGCGACGAGCTTGCCGGCCTTTTCGATAAGCCGGCCGTAGCCCGAAGGATTTTCCGTACGGAAGCCGACCACGACGACAGCCGCACCTTCGGCCAGCTTCAGCCGCGCCGCCGCCAGTGCTTCCGGATCGATTAACGGCGTGTCGCCAAACATCACCAGGATGTCATCATAACCCCTTGATATCGCTGCCCGCGCGGCAAGCACGGCGTGCGCGGTGCCGAGGCGCTTTTCCTGAACAAAAGTCTCGACCTTCGGCGCGAACTTGAGTGCCGCCTTGCGCATCTCGTCGGCGCCATGGCCGATCACCAGCGCCAGATCACCGCTGCCGGCGGCTTCAGCCGCCTTGACGACGTGGGCAACCATCGGCAGGCCGGCGATTGTGTGCAGCACTTTCGGCACCGCACTCTTCATGCGCGTGCCTTCACCGGCAGCGAGGATGATGGACAGGCAGGATCTCTGGCTCATGGGGACAGCAACCGTTGAAAGGAGTCTGGAATCGAAGCGTTGGTAGCACCGGCGCCATGCTGCACCAATGCGGTTAAATTCCGGTGAGACGGTGGAACCTCCAACCCGCGAGACGCTCAAGCCGATCGGCTCAGGCGGCTTCCGCCTCGTTGCGTGATGCGAAGCCGGGGGCTCGGCCACGACCGTATTGCCGTGGCGAACAGTTCATGACCCGCTTGAAGGCTGTGCTGAAGGCGCTTTCGGATTCGTAACCGAGCGACAGCGCGATGACGGCGACGGGATCGCTGGAATTCGTCAGCCGGTCGCCGGCCAGCAGCATTCGCCAGCGCGTCAAATAGTCCATGGGCGATGCGCCGACCGTCTCCTTGAATCTAAGCGCAAAGGTCGATCGCGACATGCCGGCCCGTTCCGCCAGCTCCTGTAACGTCCAGCCATGCGCCGGATCGTCGTGCATGGCGCTGATCGCCGCGCCCATCTGTTTGTCCGCCAGGGCAAAGAGCCAGCCGATGCCACCTTTCAATCCTTCCGAAAGATGCAGCCGCAGCGCCTGAACCAGCATCATGTGGGCGAGGTGCCGGATCACCAGAAAGCCGCCCGGTTGTGGCTCGCGCAGCTCCTGCATCATCCGCTCCACCGACCAGCGCAGCGCAGACTGGTCCGACTCTTTGCGGATATGCACAATGGCTGGCAGCATCCGCAACAGGATGCCGGCATGATTGCCGCCAAGCGCGAAGCGGCTGCTGACCAGAAAGAAATCACCGCCGCCATTGTGGGTCACGACACCGCCGGCTCGCGCTGGCGGAAAAATCTTGACGGCTTCAACAGGCGCCAGGCCCATGTCGCTTGCAAGGCGGAAAGGCCGTCCGCTCGGCAGCAGGAAACAGTCCCCCGTCTCAAGGTGCACTGCGTCGGCAACGCCCTCCACCGAAAGCCAGCACCGGCCCGAGACCACCGCTCCCGTCTTGATGCTTTGCTGCTGGTCGGGGAACTGGATCGACCATTCACCACCTGCATCGAAGCCGGCCGACATATAGTTTCGCGGCTTCAGCAGCGAGAGCACATCTGAAAGGGGATCCATGGGTCATTCCGGACGATTGCGAAGATAATACGGACTTTACCGCATAGATCGTATTTTCTCAAGCGCCTATCACGACGCCACCGGGCCGCGAACATGGTCGTGGTCAGAAATGAACAAGGAGAAGTCGTGATGCGTGTTTTCCTTACCGGAGCGACCGGATTCGTCGGTTCTGCCGTCGTTCAAGAACTCATCGGTGCCGGCCATCAGGTGCTCGGCCTCGCCCGCTCGGAGGCGTCGGCCAAGTCGCTTGCCGCGACTGGAGCCGAGGTGCATCGAGGCGACCTCGAAGACCTGGAGAACCTGCGCAGGGGTGCGGCAGCCGCCGATGCGGTGATCCACACCGGGTTCAACCATGACTTTTCGAAGTTCGCGCAAAACTGCGAAATGGACCGGCGCGCCATCGAGGCGATGGGCGGTGCACTCGAAGGCTCCGAGCGCCCCCTGCTCGTCACCTCCGGAACCGCGCTCCAGGCGCGGGGCCGTATCGCGACGGAGGAAGATGCGCCTGTCCCCGCTTCCGCTTCGTATCCCCGCGCCTCCGAAGCGACAGCCGCCGCGCTGGCGGCACGCGGGGTGTGCGCGTCGGTTGTCCGCCTTCCGCCGTCGGTCCATGGCCAGGGCGACCACGCCTTTGTTCCGATCCTCATCGACCTTGCTCGCAAGAAGGGCGTGTCGGCCTATGTCGGCGAAGGGCTCAATCGCTGGCCCGCCGTGCATCGGTTCGATGCCGCCCGCATCTACCGGCTTGCGCTCGAGCATGGCGCCGGTGGCGGGCGCTATCACGCGATCGCCGAAGAAGGCGTGCCGTTCAAGGACATCGCTGGCGTGATCGGCCGGCGCCTGAACGTGCCGGTCGTCGCCAAGTCCGCCGAAGAGGCCGGCGATCATTTTGGCTGGTTCACGATGTTCGCGGCGATGGATGTCCCGACTTCAAGCGAGCGAACCCGCGCGCTGCTGGGCTGGGCGCCGAGCGGACCCGGGCTCATCGTCGATATCGACCAGCCAAGCTATTTCGGAGGCTGAACGGACCACGTAGCTGTGGTACCTTGTGCCGCAGTTACGGCCTCGCGCCTCGGCCGGGCGGCAAACCTATCCCAATTGCCCCAGCACCGGAAAATTCTCGAGCAACCAATAGGACGCCGCCTGCACGCCGCCGGTCAGGAAAAACACGCCGGCCACGACCAGCAGCGCGCCAATGGCTTTTTCGACGCGGCCGAGATGGACGCGGAATTTCCCGAGAAAGCGCATGAAGGCGCCGGAAAACAGCGCCGCGACCAGGAACGGTATGCCGAGGCCGAGCGAGTAGGCGGCAAGCAGCAGCGCGCCCTCGCCCACCGTCTCGCGGCCGCCGGCAAGCGTCAGGATCGGCCCCAGCACCGGGCCGATGCAGGGCGTCCAGCCAAAGGCAAAGGCCAAGCCCATGACGTAAGCGGCGATCAGGCTGGCCGGCTTGCCTTGTGACTGGAAGCGCGCCTCGCGTGAAAGCAAAGGGATGCGCAATACGCCGAGGAAATTCAGCCCCATCAGGATGATCAGCACTCCGGCCGCCATTGCCAGCGGCTCCTGCCAGACCCGTAGCAGATGGCCGATAGTGGAGGCGCCGGCGCCCAGCGCGACGAAGACGGTCGAGAAGCCGAGCACGAAGGCGATGGAGGAATTAACCAGCGCGCCTCGCGCGCCAGCCTTTGCCGCAATGCCGGCTTCGCCGCGGAAATCGTCGACCGACACGCCGGCCATGTAGCACAGATAGGGCGGTACCAACGGCAGCACGCAAGGTGACAGGAACGAAATCGCTCCCGCCCCGATCGCGCTGACATAGCCGACGTCCAATGCCATTTCCGTCTCCCGATGACTGCGCAGCCATATAGCCGCGACAACGGCCATCCGCCAATCACCATCGCGTGGCCCCAGCAAGTCGTCGCCCTCGCCTGGATCTATGGAAAACAGCCCGGGAAGAAAGGGCCGCCAGGCAGCGTTGATCAAACGAAGCGCGTTGTTCCGCGCGCTTTTTCGAATCATCCAAGGAGAAGTCCATGAAAACGATCGCAATCGGCATGGCCGCGCTTTTGCTCGGCACCGTCGTGTCCTACGCCGCCGAGGCGTGGAAGGAAGCAGAAGTCGGCGGCACCAAGATCTACACCGACGCCGGCGGCATGACGCTCTACACCTATGACAAGGACGAGGCCGGCAAGTCGAATTGCTACGACAAATGCGCCGCCAATTGGCCGCCACTGAAAGCTGACGCCAACGCCAAGGCCGAGGGCGAATGGACGATCGTCGACCGCACCGACGGCACCAGGATGTGGGCCTATGAAGGCAAGCCGCTCTACACGTTCATCAAGGACAAGAAGGCCGGCGATGTCACCGGCGAGGGCGTCGGCGGCGTCTGGCATATCGCCAAAGCCGACTGAGCCTTGAGCCTCTGACCCGCTGTAACAGGCGGTAATACGGCTGGTCGCCGGGACGTTGACCCAACCACCCCGGCGGCCAGCTTTTCAGCACAGCAATTCCGTGCGACTGTCTGAGCAAATGCCGGGCTGCATATTGCGCAGTTCACAGCGTCTGTTCAAGCAGGGCTGGCGCGTGCTCGATGTTTCTCTTATATCCGCGGGAGAGTTTGTCCCGTTCTCCAGGATCAATTGCCGGGTTTGTCCAGCGATAGGCTGCCCATTTCCCTTGTCCAGGATTGCGGAAATCGCAAGGCGCGCCGTTGGGTTGCGCATTCGGTGCAGGGCCGCATTTTGACTGCTTGGCCTTGACCGGATGCAAAAGCGCGGCCATGTGAGCGACACATTGAATGAGATTTCGTCGCGCGCAGCGGAATTCTTCTGCCGCATCACAACTGATATGAGACCGTATGGACGTCGTCGTCGTCGAATCGCCGGCCAAGGCGAAGACAATTAACAAGTACCTGGGCAAGAACTACAAGGTTCTGGCCTCGTTCGGCCATGTCCGCGATCTACCGGCCAAGGATGGCTCGGTGCGCCCGGATGAGGACTTTGCCATGTCCTGGGCCGTCGACACCGCGTCTGGAAAGCGTCTCGCCGATATCGCCAAGGCAGTCAAGGACGCCGACGGGCTGATCCTCGCCACCGATCCGGACCGTGAGGGCGAAGCGATCTCCTGGCATGTCCTGGAAGTGCTGAAACAGAAGCGCGCGTTGAAGGACAAGCCGGTCAGCCGCGTCGTCTTCAATGCCATCACCAAGGCGTCGGTGCTGGAGGCGATGGCCAATCCGCGCCAGATCGATGCGCCGCTGGTCGATGCCTATCTCGCCCGCCGCGCGCTCGACTATCTGGTCGGCTTCACGCTGTCGCCGGTGCTGTGGCGCAAGCTGCCCGGCGCCCGCTCGGCCGGCCGCGTCCAGTCGGTGGCACTGCGTCTGGTCTGCGACCGCGAATCCGAGATCGAGCGCTTCATTCGCGAGGAATACTGGCAGGTCGCCGCCATCCTCGGCACGCCGCGCAAGGAAAATTTCGAGGCGCGGCTGACCGCCTTCGAGCGCAAGAAGCTGCAAAAGCTCGACATTTCCAACAAGGCGCAGGCCGACGACATCAAAGCGATGCTCGAAGGCGCCAGCTTCAAGGCAGTGTCGGTCGAAGCCAAGCCGACCAGGCGCAATCCCGGCCCGCCCTTCACCACCTCGACGCTGCAGCAGGCAGCCTCATCGGGTCTCGGCTTTTCGGCCAACCGCACCATGCAGGTGGCGCAGCGGCTTTATGAGGGCATGGAGATCGGCGGCGAGACCACCGGCCTGATCACCTATATGCGAACCGACGGCGTGCAGATGGCGCCGGAGGCGATCTCTGCCGCACGCGATGCGATTGCCAAGGAATTCGGCCCTAAATACCTGCCTGAAAAGCCGCGCGTCTATTCCGCCAAGGCCAAGAATGCCCAGGAGGCGCACGAAGCGATCCGTCCGACCGATTTCATGCGCACGCCGGCTTCCGTCAGGCAGTATCTCGACGCCGACCAGGCGCGGCTTTACGAGATGATCTGGAAACGCGCCATCGCCAGCCAGATGCAGCCGGCCGAGATCGAGCGCACCACGGTCGAGATTGAGGCGATCAACGGTTCGCGTACCGCCGAGCTTCGTGCTGTCGGCTCGGTCATTCGCTTCGACGGCTTCCTAGCCGCTTACATCGAGCAGAAGGAAGAAGATTCGGACGACGAGGAAAGCCGCCGCCTGCCCGAGATCCGTGCCGGCGAGCAGCTCACCCGCGAGGCGATCAACGCCACCCAGCACACCACTGAGCCTCCGCCGCGCTATTCCGAGGCGTCGCTGATCAAGAAGCTGGAAGAACTGGGCATTGGCCGGCCGTCGACCTATACGGCGATCCTGAAGACGCTCGAGGATCGCGATTACGTCACCATCGACAAGCGCAAGCTGGTGCCGCAGGCCAAGGGCCGGCTATTGTCGGCTTTCCTCGAAAGCTTCTTCGAGCGTTATGTCGAGTACGACTTCACCGCTTCGCTCGAGGAGAAACTCGACGAAATCTCCGACGGCAAGCTAGCCTGGAAGGATGTGCTGCGCGATTTCTGGAAGGATTTTTCCGGCGCCGTCGCCGACATCAAGGAGTTGCGCGTCACCGACGTCCTCGATGCGTTGAACGAGGAACTGGCGCCGCTGGTGTTTCCCACGCGCGAGGATGGCTCCAACCCCCGCATATGTCCGAAATGCGGCACCGGCAACCTGTCGCTCAAGCTCGGCAAATTCGGCGCCTTCGTCGGCTGCTCGAACTATCCCGAATGCTCCTTCACCCGCCAGCTCGGCGACGCAGCCAATCCCAATGGCGAGAACGGCAGCGGCGAAGACGGCACCAAGGTGCTCGGCAAGGATCCCTATACCGCCGAGGAGATCACGCTGCGCAATGGCCGGTTCGGCCCCTATATCCAGCGCGGCGACGGCAAGGATGCCAAGCGCTCCAGCCTGCCCAAGGGCTGGACTGTCGATTCGATCGATCACGAAAAGGCGCTCGCCCTGCTGTCGCTGCCGCGCGACGTCGGCAAGCATCCGGAATCCGGCAAGATGATTTCGGCCGGGCTGGGGCGCTACGGGCCGTTCGTGCTGCATGACGGCACCTACGCCAATCTCGACAGCATCGAGGACGTGTTCTCGATCGGCCTCAATCGCGCCGTCTCGGTGATCGCCGAGAAGCAATCGAAAGGCAAGGGCGGCCGCAATGGGGGCACGCCCGCTGCTCTGAAGGAGCTTGGCGAGCATCCTGCCGGCGGCGGCAAGATCGTCGTGCGTGACGGCAAATACGGGCCTTATGTGAATTTCGGCAAGGTCAACGCGACGCTGCCGAAGGGCAAGGATCCGCAATCGGTGACGGTCGAGGATGCGGTGGCGCTGATTGCGGAAAAGGAAGCCAAGGGCGGCAATGGCGGCAGAAAGCCGTTCCGCAAAGCGGCCGCGCCTGTGAAGAAAGCGGCAGCGGCCAAAAAACCGGCGGCCAGGAAAAAGGGATAGGACGGGTTGGCGCGCAAAGTCTCCGGAAGAAGCCACGGCGATCTGCGCACCGCCGATACCCGTGCCAAGGTCAGGGACAATTACCGGCCTTCGCGTGACGAGATACTGCGTTACATCGCAGAAAATCCGGACCGCGCCGGAAAACGCGACATCGCCAAGGCGTTCGCGCTGCGCGGCGAAGACCGTATCTGGCTGAAGGACATGTTGCGCGATTTGCAGGACGAAGGCCTGCTGACCAAGGAGCGCAAGCGGCTTGCCCGCGTCGGGGCCCTGCCCCACGTCGCGGTGCTCGACATTTTTAGCCGCGACGCCGACGGCGTGCTGCTGGCGCACCCGACCGAAGCGATCGGCAATGGCGAACCTCCGGTCATAGCGATCCGCGTGTCGCGCGGCGGCAATGGCCCGACGCCTGGCATCGGCGACCGGGTTTTGGCCAAGACCTTTCCAACCGACGATCCGGCAGGCCCGGCCTATACGGGCCGGGTGATGAAGATCTTCGAGAAGCGCACCGATGCGGTTCTCGGCGTTTTCCGTGTGCTGAAGGACGGCACGTTCCGCATCGAGCCGGTGGAAAGGCGCCAGCCGGAGCTGGTCGTCGACAAGGAATTCCAGAACGGCGCCAAGAATGGCGACCTGGTCGAGGTCGAGCCGGCGCGGGCCTCCCGTTACGGGCTGCCGAGAGCCAAGGTGCTGGCGGTATTGGGCTCCTTGACCAGCGAAAAGGCGGTCTCGATGATCGCCATCCACGCGCACGACATTCCGCATATTTTGCCCGCCGACGTCATCGCCGAGGCAGAGGCGGTCAAGCCGGCGACGCTTGCCGGCCGCGAGGATTGGCGCGAGCTGCCGCTGCTCACCATCGATCCGGCCGACGCCAAGGATCATGACGACGCGGTGTTCGCCATGCCCGACACCGACGAGACGAACGCCGGCGGCGTGATCGTCACCGTCGCCATTGCCGATGTCGCCGCCTATGTGCGCTATGGCACGGCGCTCGACCGCGAAGCGCTGAAGCGCGGCAATTCGGTCTATTTCCCCGATCGTGTCGTGCCGATGCTGCCGGAGCGCATCTCGAACGACCTCTGTTCGCTGCGCGAGGCCCAGGATCGTCCGGCGATAGCGGTGCGCATGACTTTCTCGGCTGATGGCCACAAACTCAGGCACTCCTTCCATCGCATCATGATGAAGTCGGCGGCGAAACTCGCGTATCAGCAGGCGCAAGCGGCGATCGACGGCGCACCGGACGACACGACTGGCCCGATCCTCGATGCGGTGCTGAGGCCGCTATGGGACGCTTACGCGATCCTGAAGCGCGGCCGCGACACGCGCCAGCCGCTCGAGCTCGATCTGCCGGAGCGCAAGATCCTGCTCAAGCAGGACGGCACCGTCGACAAGGTCGTCGTGCCGGAGCGGCTCGACGCGCACAAGCTGATCGAAGAGTTCATGATCCAGGCCAATGTCGCCGCCGCCGAGACGCTGGAGGCGAAGCGGCAGGCGCTGGTCTACCGCATCCACGATGCGCCCTCGCTCGCCAAGCAGGAATCGCTGCGCGAATTCCTGCAGACGCTCGGCCTGTCGCTGGCGCGCGGTGCGCAGATGCGGCCGAACCAGTTCAACGGCATCCTCGCTCGCGTGCGCGGCGCCGACAATGAGGGACTGGTCAACGAAGTGGTGCTGCGCTCGCAGAGCCAGGCCGAATATTCGCCTGCCAATATCGGCCATTTCGGCCTCAACCTGAAGCGCTACGCGCATTTCACCTCGCCGATCCGCCGGTATGCCGACCTGATCGTGCATCGTGGGCTGATTGCCGCACTCGGCCTTGGTCCGGGCGGCCTGACGCAGGACGAGGCGGAACGGCTGGAAGAGGTCTCAGCACTGATCTCGGCGACCGAGCGCCGCGCGATGGCCGCCGAGAGAGACACGGTCGACCGGCTGATCGCCGCCTATCTCGCCGAGCGCATCGACGACCGTTTCGACGCCCGCATCTCGGGCGTCACCAAATCGGGACTGTTTGTCCAATTGCCGCAGTACGGCGCGGATGGCTTCATTCCGGTTTCAACGCTGGGCGGCGACTACTATATATACGACGAAACTGCCCGATCGCTTTTCGGAGAACGCACCGGCAAGGGCTATCAGCTTGCCGACCGCGTCGAGGTTCGCCTGATCGAGGTGGCGCCGATGGCCGGCGCGATGCGTTTCGAGATGCTGACCGAACCAAAGCCGCTGCCCGGCTCCAAACGGTCGTTCCACAAGGCCAAAGGCCGCGCCCGGGCGTCGCAATCGCGTACCGGCTCGCGCGGCAGGAGACGGTGATGCCAAAAGAACTGCAGGTGGAAGAACTGGTTTTCGGCGGCGAGCATCACTCCGGCCGGACCGCCCGGCCGCTATGGACGGCAATGAAGCGCGGCATGCTTGGCCGCTGCCCGCATTGCGGCGAGGGAAAGCTGTTTCGCGCCTTCGTCAAGACCGTCGACAAATGCGATCATTGCGACGACGAGCTCCATCACCATCGCGCCGACGATCTGCCGGCCTATCTTGTGGTGGTCATCGTCGGCCACATCGTGCTCGGCGCTTTCATGGGTGTCGAGGCGACCTCGACCCTCTCCACCTGGCAGCACATCGCAATCTGGGTGCCATTGACCATCATTCTAGCCGTCGTCCTGCTGCAGCCGGTCAAGGGCGCTGTCATCGGCCTGCAATGGGCATTTTATATGCACGGCTTTGGTGGCGAAGAAGACCTGATCGAGTCGCATCCCGAGGCTTGAAGCCATCACTGGCGCAATCGGCTATGGATGAAGCCCACTTTCGCATGAGAGAAGATTCCGCTAGGTCGAGCGCATGGACGGCATGACCAAGGCGGAAGTCGACAAGGTTGAGCGAAGCGCAATCGCGCTCGACAGCCAGCCAATACGCCCCCGTGACGCCGCGACGCTGATCCTGCTCGACCGCAAGGACGGTGAGTTGCTGGTGCTGATGGGCCGTCGCCATGCCCGCCACGCCTTCATGCCTGGAAAATTCGTGTTTCCCGGTGGCCGCACCGATCCGGCCGACAGCCGTATCCCCGTAGCCACTGCATTGCACCCTGACGAAGAAGCGAGATTGACCGCGGGCATCGGCCGCACCAGCGCTGCCCGCGCCCGTGCCATTGCTTTGTCGGCGATCCGCGAAACCTATGAGGAGGCCGGGCTGCTGATTGGCCAAAAAGGCGCCTTCGCGACCGCCAAGCGCGACTGGCAGGGCTTTGTCGAACACAGTGTTATTCCATCACTGCAAGCGCTGCGCTTCGTCGCACGCGCCATCACGCCGCCCAACCGGGTGCGCCGCTTCGATACGCGCTTTCTCGCCGCATGGCGCGACGACGTCGCCGTGGAACTGCCGGGTGGCGGTCCGACCAACGAGTTGGAAGACGTCGTTTGGCTGCCGCTGGCCAAGGCCAGTCAAGCCGACGTTCCAGACATCACGCGCACGGTCCTGGAGGAGCTGGAAACGCGGCTCGCCCAGGATCCGCTGCTGAGGCCCGGCGGTCCCGTGCCGTTCTATCGGCTTGTCCGCAATCGCTTCGTCCGCGAAATTCTCTAGAGCAGCCAGGCATTCCATGACAGTCGATACCCAGCCGCAGAGCGAGGAACGCGTACACTGGCTGCCGATGGTCGCGGCGATCTCTTCGATCAGCGTCGTCGGCATCGCCATCGGCCTCGGCATGCCGCTGCTCAGCGTCATCCTGGAAACGCGTGGTCATTCGGCGTCGATGATCGGTCTCAATACCGCGGTCGCCGGCCTCGCCTCGATCGCCGGCGCGCCGCTCGCCACCCCGCTTGCCATGCGGTTCGGGGTCGCCTGGACGATGCTTGCCATGATCGTCGCCGGGGCGCTGGCCTTTGTCGGTTTCCATTTCGCGCCAGCTTTCTGGATGTGGTTTCCGCTGCGCGTCCTGCTGCACGTCGCGCTGACGGTGCTGTTCATCCTCTCAGAATTCTGGATCAGCACCTCGGCGCCGCCACACCGGCGCGGACTGGTCCTCGGCATCTATGCCACCGTGCTGTCTCTCGGCTTTGCCGCCGGGCCATGGCTGTTCGCTCATCTCGGCAGCAGCGGCTTCCTGCCCTTCGGCGTCACCATCGCTTTGGTGACGCTCGCTGCCATACCGGTTCTGGCAGCACGCAACGAGAGCCCGACGATCGTCGCCGACGGCGAAACCAGCAATTTCCTGCGTTATATCTGGCTGGTGCCGACGGCGACCGCGGCCGTGCTGGTGTTCGGTGCGGTCGAGACCGGCGGCTTTGCGCTGTTCCCGGTCTACGGCAACCGCATCGGCTACTCCGAGGCCGACGCAGCTCTTTTGCTCACTATGATCGGGCTCGGCAACGTGCTGTTGCAGATCCCGATCGGCATGATCAGCGACCGCGTCAGCGACCGCCGCTATCTGCTGATGGCCTGTGCCACGGTCGGGCTTGTCGGCACCGTCTTTATGCCGTTCTTCGCGCAGAATTGGCACTTGATGGCAGCGCTTCTGTTCGTCTGGGGCGGCGTGGTCGCCGCCATGTACACGATCGGTCTGGCGCATCTCGGTTCCCAGCTTTCCGGCCACGAACTGGCCTCCGCCAACGCCGCCTTCGTGCTTTGCTACGGTGTCGGCATGGTGCTTGGCCCGCAGGCAATCGGCATCGGCATGGATGCTTTCGGGCCGTCGGGCTTCGGTTGGGCGCTCGGCCTGTTCTTCGCCTGCTATATCGTGCTGGTTGGCACCAGGCTGCTCCGCAAAATCCTCTGAGTGGGCCCGCTGCCGACATTGCTCCCACTGCTGACTAACTACTGACACCACCATGTCAGGAGCGCTCGCGTATATGCTCCCTCAAAGTGCATAAGCAGGGAGACCTCGGATGATCGACAGTGGCTTTGAGACGAAATCGCTGCGGATGGAATTGCTGCTGCTGGTGACCTTTCAGGCACCGGCCGCCGATGTCGACCGCATCATGGAGGCGGTGGTCGCGATCGCGCCGCTCAGAATGGGCAAATATGACAGCAATGCCTTTCAGTCAGCGGACGGCATCGAACGCTACCGGCCGCTTGAAGGTGCCGCCGCCGGCGCCGAGACGGAATTGCGCAGGCGGCCGGGCACTGTCGAGGTGTCGTTCGAACTGCCCGACGACCAGAAGCTCGCCGCTCGCGTCGTCGAAGCGATTTACCAGGTTCACAGTTATCAGGAGCCGGTGATCCGCATTCAGCCGCTGCTTGCCAGCCGCTCCAAGGGTCTCGACGACCGCGCCAACCCGAACCGCTGGTGGAACACGACTGGAGACTGGAAGAAGGCGCTGCCAGTCACGGAAGACGCTTGAACCTGGACAAGGGTTGACTTTCCGGGCGCGTTCTTTATGTGTCGCGGCAAGTTTCCCGCGTCCGGGTGTTTCCCCGTGCTCCAGCGGCCAAAACTCCACGAACATTAACGGACGAACATCATGGCCAAAGCCGCAAACATCAAGATCAAGCTTCTGTCGACCGCCGACACCGGTTTCTTCTACGTGACCAGCAAGAACAGCCGCACCAAGACGGACAAGCTGTCGTTCCGCAAATACGACCCGGTCGCCAAGAAGCACGTCGAGTTCAAGGAAACCAAGATCAAGTAATCCGGTTTTCTCTCGCAGTACCGAAACGCCGCCTTCCGGGCGGCGTTTTTCGTTTCGGGGATGCAGGACTAGCCGATGCGATCACCGCTTGCCGGATCGAACAGATGCAGCGACGCCGGGTCGGCCGACAGGCGCACGGCCTCACCCGGTTTCACACTGGCCCGACCCATGGCGAAGACGCACACCTGCTGGCCGGCAAGCTTGGTATAGAATTGAGTCGACAGGCCGAGCGGCTCCACTACGCCCACCTCGCCTTTCAGCGCGCCATTGTCGGCAAGCCGGATATGCTCCGGCCGTAAGCCGACGGTGATCGCATCGCCATCCCTGAGCGGCAACCCGTCCGGCAGCCGCAGCTTCTGGCCGTCGGCCAGTCCGGCATCCGACTTGGCGGTCTTTTCAACCACGGCAGGCAGGAAATTCATGCCGGGCGAGCCGATGAACCCGGCGACGAACATGTTGACCGGCCGGTCATACAGATCGAGCGGCGCACCGACTTGCTGGACGAGGCCGTCATGCATGACGACGATACGGTCGGCCATTGTCATTGCTTCGATCTGGTCATGGGTGACATAGACCGAAGTGGTCTTCAATTGCTGGTGCAGCGCCTTGATCTCGGCACGCATATGGACGCGCAGCTTGGCATCGAGGTTCGAAAGCGGCTCGTCGAAGAGAAAGACTTTCGGGTCGCGGACGATGGCCCGGCCCATGGCGACGCGCTGACGCTGGCCGCCGGACAATTGCCGCGGCAAGCGTTGCAGAAGCGCATCGAGCCCGAGCCGCTTGGCGGCACCGTCCACCCTTGCATCGATCGCCGGCTTGCCGGCCTTCCTCAGCATCAGGCTGAAACCCATGTTCTTCGACACGTCCATATGCGGATAGAGCGCGTAGGACTGGAATACCATGGCAATGTCGCGGTCCTTTGGCGCGATGTCGTTGACCAGGCGCTCGCCAATATGGATTTCGCCGTCGGAGACCTCCTCCAGCCCGGCGATCATGCGCAGCAGGGTCGATTTCCCGCAGCCGGATGGCCCAACCAGGACGACGAACTCGCCGTCGGCGATTTCGAGATCGACCGCGTGCAGGACGCGCACGGCTCCATAGTCTTTGCGGACTTTGTCGAGAGTGACGGAGGCCATCGATCTATCCCTTGACGGCACCAGCGGTAAGGCCGGTGACGAGGTAGCGTTGCAGGAAGGCAAAGAACATGCAGACCGGGATCAGCGCCAGGATGGAAGCGGCCATCATCTGTCCCCAGTCGACCGCGAATTTGCCGATATAGGTGAGCAGGCCGACCGCGAAGGTCTTCTGGTCGTCGCTGGAAATCAGCATCAGCGCAAACAGCAACTCACTCCAGGCGGCGGTAAAGACGAAGCCGAGCGTCGCGCCCATGCCGGGCAGCGTCAGCGGCACGATCACCTTGCGCATCGCCTGCAGGCGCGTGCAGCCGTCGATCATCGCCGCCTCTTCCAGGTCTCGCGGAATGCCATCGAAGAACGACTGCATCAGGAAGGTTGCAAAGGCCGTATTGAAGGCGGTGTAGATGATGACGAGGCCGGTCAAGCTGTTGATGAGGCCGATCTGCCCCATGATGCGGTAGATCGGCGGAATGACCATCACCAGCGGAAAAGTCTGGGTGAGCAGAAGCAGAATGGCCAGGGTCGCCTTGCCGCGGAAGGAAAATCGCGACATGGCGTAGCCGGCCAGCGTGGCAATGACCGTTACGAAGGCCGCCGTCGACACCGAAACGATAACGCTGTTCAGGAAGTAGCGCGGGAAATCGGTGGCTTCGAGCACGGTGACGAAGTTCTGCAGCGTCGTTTGCGACGGCCAGAAAGTGATGCCTTCGGAGTAGAGCAGCCGCTCCGGCGTGACCGAGATCTTCAACGTCCAGAAGATCGGGAACAGCGCGAAGGCCATATAGGCGCCGATGGCGCCGTAGAGGCCGATGCCGCCGAGAACGCGCGAGGAGACGGAGCGTCCTGCAATCATCAGACGTGCCTCACCAGCGAGCGGCGTATGCCGATCAGTGCAATCGCATAGACGATGAGCAGCACAAGCAGCAGCACCGCCACTGCGGAGGCATAGCCCTTGTCCAGCGACTTGAACGCGCTGACGTAGATATAGACCGGCACTGTGGCGGTCGAACCGGCAGGCCCGCCTTCGGTCATGACGAAGATCAGGTCGGCGAAGGTGGCGATCCATATCGTGCGCAGCATGACGGTGATGACGATGGTCGGCGCCAGGAACGGCAGCGTCACCTTGGTGAAGCGCTGCCACGGCGAGGCGCCGTCGATCGCCGCCGCCTCATGCAATTCCGAGGGTATCGACTTCAACGCCGCCAAAAGTGTGATGGCAAAAAAGGGAATGCCGAACCAGACATTGGCGACGATCGGCCCCCACATGGCTGTCGAGGGATCGGAGAGCACGTTGGTCGGCTCGGCTTTCAGCCCCAATGCATAGAGCCAGTGGGGCAGCGGCCCGATGATCGGATTGAACAGCCAGGCCCAGGTCAGGCCTGACAGGAAGGACGGCACCGCCCAGGGCAGGAACACCACCGCCTGCACGATCTTTCTGCCCCGGAACGGCATGTCGAGCAGCAGCGCCAGGCCAAGGCCGAGGAAGAACTGGAAGAACAGGCTGGCTGCCGTCCACCACAGCGTGTTGACGAGCGCCTGCGCGAGCACGGGATCCGACAGCATCGCCTGATACTGCCCAAGCCCGACATATTCGGATTTGAATGCCGAGAACTTGCGGAACGAGTAGCCGATACCGATGACCAGCGGCACCAGGAGCACGACGACCAGCAGCACGATAGCCGGGCTGAGATAGAGCCAGGGCTCGATCGCGGCATGGGATAGCCGCTTCTTTCGCGGTCTGCCGGCGGATCGTATTTCGGACACGGCATAGGTCATTGGTGCTGGATTGTCTCCTGAAGCAGCGTCGAGGACAGCGCCCTTCTCCCAGTTTACGGGAAAAGATGCCGGTCCACCCTCCGCAGCTGCAGCGCAGCTGCTGCGGAGGACGGGCAGGCAGATGAGAGCCAGCACGAGCCACGACGGGTTGGCGCCGCCCCTCATCCGTCACTTTGTGACACCTTCTCCCCGTGAACGGGGAGAAGGAAGAAAAGCTATTTCTTGTTCTTGGCCAGCCAGTCCTGCTGTTCCTTGGTCAGGAACTTGGCCCATTCGTCGGCCACGTCCTTGGCCGCCTTCTGGCCAAGCAGCACTTCCTGAAAATTCTTGATCGCCACCTGGTCGACGAAATTGCCGAGGTTTTCCAGATGCGTCGGCGGCGTCACCATCTCGTATTTGTCGCCGTTGTTCAGTTCTTCGAACCAGCCCTTGAACTGCTCGGTCCTGAAGTGAGCGTCCTGGTCGGCGCCGTTGTGGATCGGAATGACGCCGACTTCCTTTGCCCATTCCAGATTGTCCTTGGGCGACAACAGCGTCGCCATCAGCTTCCAGGCATCGTCCTTGTGCTGGGAATTGGCGAACATCGCCCAGCCGGCATAACCGAGCGTCGGATAGGATTTGCCGCTCGGCCCGACCGGCATCGGCGCCACGGCGAAGTCGTCGGCGCTCATCTTGTCGGCGATGCCGAGCAGCGCGTCGGGATCCTGGTTCAGCATGGCGCAGGTGCCACTATAGAAGCCGGTGACGGTCTCGTTAAAACCCCAGCTCACCGCATCTTTCGGCGCCAGGCCATTCTTGTACATGTCGGCGAGCATCTGCAGGCCCTTGACCGAGCCTTCCTCGTTGATGGTCGAGGTGCCGTCCTCGTTGAAATAGCCGCCCTTACCAGCGGCAATGTTCATGAACATGTGCATGCCGTTGAAGGCGCCCGGGCCACCGCGCAGGCAGTAGCCGTATTTGCCCGGTATCGCCGAGATCTTCTTGGCGTCCTCGACGAATTCGTCGAGCGTCGACGGCGGACCGTCCAGGCCGGCCTCCTTGAACAGCTTCTTGTTCCAGAACAGCGCGTTCAGGTAATAGCCGTAAGGGATCATGTACTGCTTGTTGTCGACCGTCGAGCCGAACTGCTTGGCGCGCTCGCCCAGCGTTTTGGCATCGTCCCATTTGGCCATGTATGGCCCGAGGTCCTCGAGCTGGCCGTTGGTCGCGTAGAGGCCCATCCAGCGTTCCGGCATCTCGACGATGTCGGGCGTGTCGCCGGCCTGCACCATGGTGAGGAACTTCTCGAACGCCTGGCCCCAAGGCAGCGACACGAGCTCGACCTTGACGCCCGGATTGGCCGTCTCGAACTCGGCGATTTGCTTCTTGAGGAATTCGGTACGCGGCGGGCTGGTAATGACCTCGACCATCTTGATGGTGGAATCGGCCAGCACGCTGCCGGCGGAAATCGCGAGACCCGCGACGGCACCAAGAAGGATGCTCAGTTTTTTCATGTTCAGCACTCCCATTTTGAACGGCTCCTTTTATCTTTTTGCTCTGTCGAAGGCCTGGGCGACATCCGCCCACAGGTCTTCGACACTTTCCAATCCGACACTGAAGCGGATGGTTCGCGGGCTGACGCCGAAGCGCGCCATCGAATTCAGGCCCGGCGTCTGCTCGAGCGAGGCCTTTGCCGGAACGACCAGGCTCTCATGGCCGCCCCAGCTGACGCCGATGCGAAAGAGTTTCAGCGCATCGACGAAAGCCGGGATGTCGACGTCTTCCGTCACTTCGAATGAGAACAGCCCGGCATAGCCGGCAAGCGTCGCCTTGCCTGGATGGTTGGAATAGGCCGGGTGGTTGACCCGCTCGACATGGCCATGCGCCTTCAACCGCTCGGCGATGGTCAGCCCGCTCTTCATGTGGTGCGGCAACCGCAGCGGCAATGTGCGCAGCCCGCGCAGCAACAGCCAGGCCTCGAAAGGCGAAAGCTTGCCGCCGAGATAGGAATAGGTCTGCTCGTTGATGTGTCGGATATGGGCAGCCGAACCGGCCACCACGCCGGCGACTGTGTCGCTGTGGCCGCCGAGATATTTCGAGGCAGAATGCAGCACCAGGTCGACACCGTGTGAAATCGGCTTCTGGAACACCGGCGTCGCCCAGGAATTGTCGATCGAGGTGACGATGCCCTGCTCTTTGGCCAGCCGTGCCAGATGCGTTATGTCCTGGAGCTCGAACATCATCGACGTCGGGCTTTCCAGGTAGAGCAGCTTGGCGCCGGGAAGTGCTGCGGCGACCGCGTCCGGATCGGAACCGTCGACATAGTCGACCTTGATGTTGAGCCGAGGCAACAGCCGTTCGAACAGCCGGTAGGCATCGCCGTAGCAATTGCGCACGACAACCATGCGCTCGCCGGCACCGACGAAAGCAAGCACCGTGGCGCTGATCGCCGCCATGCCGCTGGAAAAGCCGCGCGCGGCTTCCGCGCCTTCGAGAGCCGCGACACGCGCCTCGAACTCCATGACCGTCGGGTTGTCGCCACGCGAATAGATCGGCTGGCGTCGCCTGCCGGCGAATGTGTCGGCCATCTCGGCATAATTGGCGAAGGTGAAGAGCGAAGTCTGGTAGATCGGCGGCACCACCGCACCGCCGGGAAAAGGCTCGTCATGGGCGAGAAGCGTCGCAGCCTCGGCGAGATAGTCGTTTTCGAAACCGGCGGGATGGTCGTTCATTTCTGGCCTGAGAGTTTGAGTTTGGCCGCACCGCGTTTCAGATCGTCCTCGACGGTGGCGATCAGCTTCAGCGCCTCGGCCCGGGCTCCCTCCGGATCGTGCGCGGCGATGCGTTCGTAGATGGTGCGGTGGTAAGGAAAGCTGGCGTGGCCGAAGTCGCGCACGCCGAGCGGATGTTCCCAGAAACGGTGGAACAGCTCGTGCATGGCGGCGATGATCTGCTCGAACAGCGGATTGCCGGAAGCGCGGTAGATCGACTGGTGGAATTCCCAGTCCTCCTCCGCCGACATGCCGGCGCGCGTGTGGAAGGCCTGCTCCATAATGTCGAGCTTGCGCCCGATCTCGACGAGATTTGCCTGGCCGGCGCGAACGGCGCAAAGGGCGGCTGCTTCCGCCTCCAGCGCGCGGCGGATTTCCAGCGTCTGCATCAGGCTGGTGAAATCATTGCCGCCGGCCAGCGTCAGCGGCATGTGCAGCATGTCCAGCGACACCACTCCCTTGAGATAAGTGCCGCTGCCTTGCCGCCGCTCGACCAGGCCGAGCCCTTCCCAGCGCGTCAGCGCCTCGCGCACGGTGTTGCGGCTCACCTTGAGGCGCTCGGCAAGGATGCGTTCGGTCGGCAGTCTCTGGCCGGGCCCGAGGGCTTCCCGCATCACAAAGCCGGCCAGGGCCTTGAGCACCGCGTCGTCGCGAGCAGTTGCCTGTATGGGCGAAAGGCGGAATTCGGTCATGCCAACGGGTCACCAAAAATGGCTCAATGGTCCAACCAATTTCTGCATAGAAGACAGGCTCTGTCAATCGGCTGCAGGCACATGCGTACCGCCCCCAGCGTGCTGATCAAAAGGCGGCCTACCTGTCACGGCAAAAAGCCAGCATTTTCTGGATGCTGACACAGAGTCCTGATGTGTTTTGAAATTGGGGGCCGGCCGGCGTTTGGCAGCGGTACGAGGAGGCCACTATGTGCCAGCGCCGGCCGGCCGACCCCACGGACCCAGGAGATGCGGCGGACCTGAGCATCATGGGGTATTCTTCGGGTCGAACCGGCGATCTAGCCTCGTGCCGGTTACGTCTAAGGGCTGCACATTTGCGCACCAACTTATGAAAATCAACAGTTTCTTAACCAAGCCTCGCAAATCGCTTGGATTAAGGTAAATTCGTAACCTTGTCGCGTTGACTGGCTAATTGGTGTCCGGGCTATGCCGCCTTGGCGACGACGCGATTGCGGCCGCCGCTCTTGGCCTCGTAGAGCGCGAGGTCGGCGCGTTTCATCAGCGCAGCGACCGTATCCACCCCTTTCAGCACCGACGACACGCCGACGCTGACGGTGACTTCGATCGCTTTGCCCTCGCTGCCAACGGCAAACGGCAGTTGGGCGATTTCGGCGCGAATGCGCTCGGCTACCTTTTCGGCTACCGCGCCGTCCGTGTCCGGCATCACCACCACGAACTCCTCGCCACCGAAGCGGCAGGCCAGGTCGATGCCGCGCACATTCTTGCGCAGCCGCCGCGCGAATTCGCGCAGCACGTCGTCGCCGCCGTCATGGCCATGCGTATCGTTGATGGTCTTGAAGCGGTCCAGATCGGTGATCATCACCGACAGCGGCCGGCGCCGTGCCACGGCGCGGTCGAACAGCGTCTGCAGATGGCTGTCGAGATAGCGGCGGTTGTGCAGGCCGGTCAGGGCATCGGTCACCGCCATCTCGATGGTCTGGGTGACGCTGGCGCGAAGCTGGTCGTTGTAGCGCTTGCGGCGCACCTGCGTGCGCAGCCGCGCGGTCAGCTCCTGCTGGTCGATCGGCCGCATCAGATAGTCGTTGATGCCGAGTTCGAGGCCGCGGATGATGCGCCCCTCCTCGCCCTCGTCCGCCAGAAGGATGATTGGCAGGAAACGGGTGCGATCGAGCGAGCGCAATTGCGAGCAGAGCCTCAGCGGGTCGAAATCGGCGAAGGCCGTCGAAATCATCACGCATTCGTAGGGCAACTCGGCAGCCTGAAAGAAACCGGCATGCGGATCGGTGGCGACGTCGAGATCGGCACTGCCGCGCAGCATCTTCTGGATGCGCTCGAAGGAGGATTTGCGCTCGTCGACCAGCAGCACCTTTGGCACCGCATCGTCGGCCGCGAAGTTGCGGCTCAAAAGCTCCTCGATGCCGATATTGCGCGTCGTCGAGGCACGCAGCCGCAGCTCGTCGGTCAGCGACTTCAGCCTGACCAGGCTCTTGACGCGCGTCATCAGCTGCAGATCGTTGACCGGCTTGGTCAAAAAATCGTCGGCGCCGGCCTCGAGGCCTCGCACCCGGTCCGAAACCTGATCGAGCGCGGTGATCATCACGACCGGGATGTGCGATGTCGCCGGGTCACCCTTCAGCCGCCGGCAAACCTCGAACCCGTCCATATCGGGCATCATCACGTCGAGCAGCACGACGTCGACCTTGCCGTTCTCGCAGATCTCGATCGCATCCGGCCCGTTGGTGGCGGTCAGAACCTCGAAATATTCGGCGAGCAGCCGAACCTCCAGCAGCCTGACATTTGCTGGGATGTCGTCGACGACGAGGATCCGCGCGGTCATTTCACAAAGCTCCGGCTCGACTGGAAAGATACATCAGGCATCGCCCAGGTAGGATTTGATAGTTTCGATGAAACGCGGCACCGAGATCGGCTTGGAAATATATGCCTCGCAGCCGCCCTGGCGAATGCGCTCCTCGTCGCCCTTCATCGCGAAGGCGGTGACGGCGATGACCGGGATGACGTGGAGATCATCGTCCTCCTTCAACCATTTGGTCACCTCGAGGCCGGACACTTCGGGCAGCTGGATGTCCATCAGGATGAGGTCCGGCCTGTGCTGCCGCGCCAGATCCAGCGCTTCCAGGCCGTTGCGTGTACGCACCGTCTCGTAGCCGCTCGCTTCGATCAGGTCGCGAAAGAGCTTCATGTTGAGCTCGTTGTCCTCGACGATCATAACCTTTTTAGGCATCGATTTCCCGTCCCGGCTGGCCTTCCACTCGAAGGGTGCCGTCATGCGCCCCTTGTCGGCACGCACCAAACCTGTTCCCACTATACGGCAATATGATTGACGAAACGGAAACCGGCCGCCGGAAAAGCGTTCGGATTCCAGGTCGGCGAGCTTGCTGCCGGCAACACTTGCCACTACTGCGAAAACAGAACGATTCCCCCACGAAGGAAAAGTAGCGATGGCAAACGCAGCGTCAATGCGCGAGGAAGCCGAAACCATTGCCGTAAAGGCGTTGGGCTTCGTCGCCGCCGATCCGGAACTTCTGCCCCGCTTCCTGGCGATCACCGGCATCGAGGCCCATTCCATCCGCCGGGCGGCCGGCGAGCCGGGTTTCCTGGCCGGCGTGCTGCAGTTCATCCTCGCCCACGAGCCGACGCTGATGCGTTTTTCGGAGGAAACCGGCACGCCGCCGGCCGCAGTGGGCAAGGCGTTGCGGGCACTGCCGCTCGGCGACGACAATCATGAGCATTCGACATAAGCCACGATGCCGAGACTGCGGGCAGATCGAAGAGCCTTCCGCAGACGATGGGCCACTGCTGGTGCTTTATGGCGTTGCCTCTTCCCCACTGTTGTCCGTCCCAACGGGGTCGGCCGGCTTCAGCATGGCGCCGTTGACCGTCACCGAACCGTCGGCTTTGGTGTTGATCACCCATTCAAGCCGGCCGTCCGGCAGCGTCTTGCCAAACCCTTTGATCGCCAGCGCGCCGGTAAAATACTGCGCGGCCTGCGGGTCCGTCTTCGCCGCCGTCTGCAAGGTCTCCACGATCTTGTCGTAGCCGGTGATGTCGATTGTCACGTCCGCACGCGGCTTCTTGCCGGGGAAGGTCATCTCGCCTTCCATCGCAATCTCGATGTTGCCGTTCTTGATCGTGCTGTGTCCGAGAATGGCCTTTGGCGTCTTGGCCAGGAAATCGGCGGAGATCTGGTTGCCGAAATCTGCCGGCAGCGGTGGATCCTTGCTGAAATCAAGGGTTTCGATGGTTTTCTTCGCCATGCTGTCCAGATCGATGTTGGCGCCGCCGAAGTTGAGGTCGATATCCGTCGGCAGCAACGCAACGCTCCAGCTGGGCAGCACCTGCTGCGGTATTGTCAGGCCGGAAACCTTGAACGCGTAGTTGATCTTGCCTTCCTTGGCGATGCCGTCCATGCCGACAGCGGTATTCAGTTGCGTCGCACCGAACTTGCCGACCGGACTCTCCACCACAAGGTCCTTGAAGCCGTAGGTGCCGTCGATCCGCTCCCACAACGGCAGTGCTGCCGTCAGAAGCGATTTGAACTCCGCCCCATCCGCCTTGAATTTGGCTGCATCATCAGTCGCCACGATGAAAGCAAGCAGGTCGAGCAGCGGCTTTGTCCGCAAACCCTTGCCGGCCGCATCCACAGAAAGTTCAGGCGCTTTTACAGCAGCCGGAAAACTCAACCCACTTTTGGGATCGTTGACTTTGATCGTTTCGGCGAAGTTCGTTATTTTTTCCGTCACCGTGAAATCGACGCCGCCGTTTGCGGATTTGGTCGAAACTATTACGGCAGTGCCAGGACCGACCGTGACATCCGCCTGCTGCTTGGGCTCTCGGGTGGTCATCGTCATGCCAGCCATCGAACCGGTTGCGCTCGCGAAAGCGGCCAGGTCGGGGTCATAAACTCCGGTGAACTTGTTGTCCGACACGGAGAAGTCGATGTGCTGCGCCCCCTCAGGGCCAACGAAATCGATAGACCCCTTCGCGGACACGTCCGCCGAAACGTCCCAGTGTCCATCTTTGCGCGGCTTGACCAAGATGAAGTAAGGCGTGATGTCGAACTTGAAGGCTTGCTGCTTTGCCATCAAATCCGTGACTGGCTTGAAGTCGAATGCGAGCTTGTAGGCATCGCCGTCGACTGAAATTTTCACGAACCCGATATCGAACAGCTTCTTTCCGATATAGCGCGCCAGATCGTCGGAAAGCTGCTTCGCCCCTTGCCTGTCGACCGCTTGGCCGAAGGCCGGTCCGCTGCAGGCAAGCAGTAAAACAAGTGGCAAAACGCGCTTCATGTCGATCCTCACTTATTCGCGGCCGTCAAACCGTTTCTATCACTGGTAGGGAATTACCATCACAACCGCAAGGCGAGCCGGACGGATCGATGTCGCCCGCGGCATTGCCTAAAGCACCAGCCGCACCAGCGGCCGGCCCGGCTTGCGCTCGACCAATCGCTGGAACCCGGCCTTTTCGAAGACCCGCGACGAGCCGATGAACAGCCCGATCGAGCGCGAATCCTTCGATAGATCGATCGGGCAGGCCTCGATCAGCCGGGCACCATTTTCCCGTGCGAAGTCGATGCCGCCTGTGACCAGGCGGTGCGACAGGCCCCTGCCGCGTGCCTTGGCGCGGATGAAAAAGCAGGAGATCGCCCAGACGCCGGGATCGGTGGCATCGGCGGGGTCGAGCGGCGCCGACCCCCTGCCCTGGTTGTTCCATTCGGGCACGTCGGCGCGCGGGCCGATCTGCATCCAGCCGACTGCCCGGCCGTCCTCGAAGGCCAGCAGGCCGGGCGGCGGCCCGGCCTCGATCCGCGCCTTGATATGATCCTTGTTGCGCTCCCGGTCGCTCGCGCGGCGCGCTGCCGGCGACAGCCGGAAATGTGTGCACCAGCAGCCGTAGCAGGCGCCTTGCTTACCGAAAAGATCTTCGAAATCCGCCCAAAGCTCGGGCACTAGCGGCGCTATGGTCGTATTCATGAGTTCTCTCCCGGCCCACCGCCTTGTCGTGGCGTCCGTCCTGACGTACCATTGCATTTGTTCTCTTTATGTTCGCAGCGATGGCGGCCCCTGTCAACAATCCCGAACACGGTTTTTGCCGCGACTGCCTGAATTTTCAGCGCAGCGAGGCACGCCGTTGCGAGCGCTGCGGCAGTCCGCGGCTTGCGCGCCATCCCGAGCTTTACCGGCTGCGCCTTGCCCATATCGATTGCGACGCGTTCTACGCGGCGGTCGAAAAGCGCGACAACCCGGCATTGAAGGACCGGCCGTTGATCATCGGCGGCGGCAAGCGCGGCGTCGTCTCCACCGCCTGCTATATCGCCCGCATCCATGGCGTGCGCTCGGCAATGCCGATGTTCAAGGCGCTCGAAGCCTGCCCGGACGCGGTGGTCCTCCCGCCGGACATGGAAAAATACGTCCGCGTCGGCCGCGAGGTGCGCGCCATGATGCAGGCGCTGACGCCGCTGGTCGAGCCGCTCTCGATCGATGAGGCCTTCCTCGACCTCGCCGGCACCGAGCGCCTGCATGGCCTGCCGCCTGCGGTGGTGCTGGCGCGCTTCGCTCTCAGCGTCGAAAAGGAGATCGGCATCACCGTTTCGGCAGGCCTGTCCTATTGCAAGTTCCTGGCCAAGGTGGCCTCGGACTTCCGCAAGCCGCGCGGCTTTTCGGTGATCGGCGAGGCCGAGGCTATCGGCTTCCTGGCCGAGCAGCCGGTGACGCTGATCTGGGGCGTCGGCAAGGCCTTTGCCGCCACGCTCGAGCGCGACGGCATCCGCACCATCGGCCAGCTGCAGCGCATGGAACGCGGCGACCTGATGCGCCGCTATGGCGTCATGGGCGACCGGCTCTACCGGCTTTCGCGCGGCGAGGACGACCGCCGCGTCGTTCCCGACCAGGACGCGAAAAGCGTCTCGGCGGAAACCACTTTCGACACCGACATCGCCTCCGTCGAGGAACTGGTTTCGGTGCTGAGGGCGCTGGCGGAGAAAGTCTCGGCCCGGCTGAAAAAATCCGGCATTGCCGGACGCACCGTCGTCCTCAAGCTGAAGACCCAGGATTTCAAGATCCGCACGCGCAATCGCCAGCTCGGCGATCCGACCCGGCTGGCCGACCGCATCTTTCAGACCGGGCTCGAGCTGCTACGCAAGGAAGCGGATGGCACGAAATACCGGCTGCTCGGCATTGGCGTCAGCGATCTCTCCGACGATGACCGGGCGGACCCGCCCGACCTGGTCGACGTCAAGTCACGCAAGCGCGCCATGGCCGAAGGCGCCATCGACACGCTGCGCGGCAAGTTCGGCCGCAGGGCGGTGGAAACCGGCTATACCTTCGGCAAGGGCCGTGATGCGCACCCGCCCGAACCGATCGAGGAGTGACAGTGCTAAGTGCGCCGCAGATCGATCCGGCTGGTAATCACGCGCTCGCCGGTTTTCGGGTCGACGTCGATAACGGTCAGCCGCATGCCGTCCTCGCCATTCTTCTCGACCGTCATTTGCGCCTTGCGATCGCCATTGACCTCCTTGGCCCAGCGGATGCCGAGATTGATTGCGTTGCCTTTTCGGCTGCCGCTCAATTGCGCCGGCCCGGTGCGCGATCCGACATAGGTGCCGCTGTATTTCGTCCCGCTGGACCTGAGGTCCGCGCTGATGTCGCGCGTCACCAAGATAAGACCGCGGCAGCTGCCGTCGAGCGACAATGAGTTCGACGTCGCGTCGGAATTGAAGTGACAGGAGACATTCACCGTCGGCGCATCGGTGGTGACCTTGACGATGCCCTTGCCGGCGAAATTCCCCTGGAATGAGCGAAGAAAATCCGGATCGTCGGCATGCGCTGCGCCGGCCCCGGCCGTCAGGCAGCCGGCAAGTACAAATCGTGCGAGTGATTTCATCGGACCGCTCCTCGTTGGTATCCAAAACACGGCACGCAAACACTGAGGGACCAACGCTTCCCTCAGCGGCGGGTTCCGGCTTCAACATCACTGTTTGCAACGCTTCACGGCTGGCCCAGTCGAATGCGTCGGCTAGCGGTTGCGATGAAAGCCCCGGCTTGCGACATAGCGCGCATGGCACCCGCACCCTCGATCCCCAAGGCCGCGTTCTGGATGGCGCTGTCGATCGCCTCGTTCCTGGCGATGTCGGTCGCCGGCCGGGCCACGACGGCAGAGCTCAACGTCTTCCAGGTGCTCGAGCTGCGCTCGGTGATCGGCTTTTTCATCCTGCTGCCGCTGGTCATGATGTCAGGCGGTTTTGCGGCGATGCGCACCGGGCGTCCGCTGGCCCATATCGCCCGCAACGTCGTCCACTATACCGGCCAGGCTGCCTGGCTTTACGCCCTGACGCTGATCCCGCTTGCGGTGCTGATCTCGATCGAATTCACCACGCCGATCTGGACCGCCCTGCTGGCGGTCGCTTTCCTCGGCGAAAGGCTCTCCCGGCCACGGCTTGCGGCAATCGTGCTGGGGCTGATCGGCGTGATGATCATCGTGCGCCCGGGCGTCGGTGCGGTCAATCCGGGGCATGTTATCGTGCTGGGAGCCGCAGTCTGCTTCGGCGTCTCGGTGGTTCTCGTCAAGTCGCTGACGCGGACGGACAGCGTCGTGCGCATCATCTTCTGGATGCTGATCATCCAGTCGGTGCTTGGCCTCGTCCCGGCGCTATACGAATGGCGCAACCCGCCGCTCGAGCTCTGGCCGTGGATCCTGCTGATCGCGTTTACCGGCATGTCGTCGCATTTCTGCATGGCCCGCGCACTTGTCTATGCCGATGCGACGGTCATCTCGCCAATGGACTTTTTGCGCGTACCGCTGTCGGCGGTGATCGGATGGCTGCTTTATCACGAGCAGATCGACGCCTTCACCGCTGGCGGTGGCGCGCTGATCCTGCTCGGCAATCTGCTCAATCTGCAGAAAAAAGCCGCCAAACCGGCTGAGGTCGCAGCATCGTAGCCCTGCAATTCAATCGCCATCGTCGGGTATGTTCAGAACGTGCCCACAGGCCTTGCAATGGACGGCGTCGGGCTCGTGCCGCTGCAGCCCGCATTGCGGGCAAGGAAAGAACACCTTGGTGGGACGGAAGAGCGCCTGCGCAAGCCTGACGAACAGCGATATGCCGATGATCATGGTGGCGATCGCGGTGAGCTTGCCGGCCACGCCGGGCAGGACGATGTCACCGAAGCCGGTCGTGGTAACTGTGGCGACGGTGAAATACAGCGCATCGACATAGCCCTCGAGACCGCCCACGGTGCGGAAGAAGAAGGTGTAGACGAAGCCGGTGATGACAAAGAGGAACGTCAGGAAATTGATGACCGCGCGGCTCGCCTCGCGCCATCGCCTGAAGCCGCGCATCTCGAGAAATCGCCACAGCGCGCCGCTACGCGACAGCGACCACAGCCGCAGGATGCGCAAAAAACCGAGATTGGCCAGCGCCGTAGGCATCAGCAGAGTCAGCAGGATGAAGGCATCGATCCACGACGCCGGCTGTCTCATCAGGCGCAGCATGTCGTTGGAGGCAAGCAGCCGGGCAATCATGTCGGCGGCGACGAGTGCTGCCACGGAGTAGTCCAGCCAGAGGAACGAGGACGACTTCTGTATCACCGGCGTGGCAATAAAAAAGGCAATGATGGCGAGGTCGATGACAACAGCCGCAAGCTGAAACCGGAACGCCGCCGCTGTGCGCCCGTGATATAGCTTGCGCAGCATGTCGCGGAGCCGCGCCAAGGCTGAAGAATCCTGCGCTCCACTCTTGTCTATTGCATTCATGGCGACTGCGATAACGTTTGGGCCACCAGCCGTCCAGTGTTGCCAGCCGGGCAGCCGGCTACACCAGCTCCACTTCCACCACGCCTGGCACAGCGCGCATCGCCGACGCGATCTGCGGCGAGACGCGGTAGCGGTTGGGCAACTCAATCTCGACCTCGCCCTCGCCGCCTTCCTTGATGACGATGATGCTCACCTGACTGTCGCCACGCTGCCCAAGTTGCGATTGGATTGTCGATGCCGGTGCGTCATTTCTGACGAAGATGCGCAGCGCTTTCTGGATGCGGCTTGCCTCGTCCTCCAGCGACTGCACGGTCTGGATGCGCAGATTGACGCCTTCCGGCCTGTCCTCGGCCGAAACGGTGATCACCACCGAGCGGCCGGGTTCGAGCAGGTCGCGGTATTGTGCCAGCCCCTCCGAAAACAGCACCGCTTCATACTGGCCCGACGTGTCGGAAAACTGCACGACGCCCATCTTGTTGCCGGTGCGCGTCTTGCGTTCCTGCTTGGTGGTGACGGTACCGGCGAGCCGGCCGGCGGCAGCACCGCGTTTGACGGCGGCCGAAAACTCGCCCCAGGTCTGCACCCGCATTTTCTGCAGCGCCGCCTTGTATTCGTCGAGCGGATGCGCCGAGAGATAGAATCCAACCACCTGGAATTCGCGATGCAGGCGATCGGCGGCGAGCCAGGGGTCGGTCGCCGGCAGGTTGAGTGCCCGCGACTGTGCGCCAAGCGAAGCGCCAAAAATGTCATGCTGGCCGGTGACGGCATTCTGCTGCGCCAGCGATGCCAGCCCCATCATCCGCTCGACGCCGGCCATCATCGCCGCGCGGTCGTGGCCGAAGCAGTCGAGCGCGCCAGCCATGATCAGGCTTTCGAAGACGCGCTTGCCGACGATCTTCGGATCTACCCTTTCGCAGAAATCGGCGAGGCTCTTGAACGGCTTTTCGCCGCGCGTGGCGACGATGTGCTCGACCGCCGCGTCGCCGACGCCCTTGAGCGCGGCCAGCGAATAGAAGATGCGGTTCTCGCCGACCTCGAAATCCCGGAACGACGTCATCACCGATGGCGCCACCACTTCGATGCCGAGACGCAGCGCATCCTGGCGGAAATCGGCGAGCTTGTCCGTATTGCCCATGTCGAGCGTCATCGATGCGGCCAGGAATTCGACCGGGTAATGCGCCTTCAGATAGGCGGTCTGGTACGACACGACGGCATAGGCGGCAGCATGCGATTTGTTGAAACCATAGTCGGCGAACTTTGCCAGCAGGTCGAAAATGAAGTCGGCTTGCGGCTTGCCGACGCCACGCTCGACCGCACCGGAAACAAAGCGCTCGCGCTGCTTGTCCATCTCGGCGCGGATCTTCTTGCCCATGGCGCGGCGCAGCAGATCGGCTTCGCCCAGCGAATAGCCGGAAAGCTCCTGCGCGATCTGCATCACCTGTTCCTGGTAGACGATGACGCCTTGCGTCTCCTTGACGAGATGGTCGATCTTCGGGTGGATCGACGCCATCTCCTCCTCGCCATGCTTTCTGGCGTTGTAGGTCGGGATGTTCTCCATCGGCCCCGGCCGGTAGAGCGCGACCAGCGCGATGATGTCCTCGATACAGTCGGGCCGCATGCCGATCAGCGCCTTGCGCATGCCGGCACTTTCCACTTGGAACACGCCGACCACCTCGCCGCGCGACAGCATGGCGTAGGTTTCCGGGTCGTCGAGCGGAATGTGGGCGAGATCGATCTCGATGCCGCGGCGGCGGATCAGCTTGACCGCCCTGTCCAGCACGGTCAGCGTCTTCAGCCCAAGGAAGTCGAATTTCACCAGCCCGGCCTGCTCGACATACTTCATGTTGAACTGTGTGACCGGCATGTCCGAGCGCGGATCGCGGTACATCGGCACCAGTTCCCACAGCGGCCGGTCGCCGATAACGATACCGGCGGCGTGCGTCGAGGCGTGGCGGTAGAGACCTTCCAGCTTCTGCGCCGTGTCGAGCAGCGTTTGCACGATCGGCTCCCGCTCGGCCTCTTCGGCAAAGCGCGGCTCGTTGGCGATGGCGTCGGCGAGCTTGACCGGATTGGCCGGGTTCGACGGCACCATCTTGCTCAGCTTGTCGACCTGGCCGTAAGGCATCTGCAGCACGCGGCCGACGTCGCGCAGCACCGCGCGCGCCTGTAGTGTGCCGAAGGTGATGATCTGGCCGACCTGGTCGCGGCCGTATTTCTGCTGGACGTAACGGATGACCTCCTCGCGCCGGTCCTGGCAGAAGTCGATGTCGAAGTCGGGCATCGACACGCGATCGGGATTGAGGAAGCGCTCGAACAGCAGCGAAAAGCGCAGCGGATCGATGTCGGTGATGGTCGTCGAATACGCAACCAGCGAGCCGGCGCCCGAACCGCGGCCCGGGCCGACCGGAATGCCTTGTGCCTTGGCCCATTTGATGAAGTCGGCAACGATCAGGAAATAGCCCGGATATTTCATCTTCTCGATGACCCCGAGCTCGAAATCCAGTCTTTCGCGATACTGGTCGGCCGTGTAGCCGGGTGTGAGCCCATGCGCCGCCAGCCGCGCGTCCAGCCCTTCATGCGCCTGCCGGGCAAGCTCCTGCGCCTCCGCTTTAACCGCCGCTTCGGCGTCGGCGACATCGCGGCCGGCAAAGCGCGGCAGGATCGGGTTGCGGGTCTTCGGATAGTAGGAGCAGCGCAGCGCGATCTCGACGGTGTTGTCGATTGCTTCCGGCAGGTCGGCGAACAGCCTCGCCATATCGGCCTGGCTTCTCAGGAAGTGGTCGGGCGAAAGGCGGCGGCGATTGTCGGCCGCAACCACGGAGCCTTCGGCGATGGCGATCAGCGCGTCATGCGCCTCATAGTCTTCACGAGAAAAGAAAAACGCCTCGTTGGTGGCAACCAGCGGCAGATCGTGGCGGTAGGCGAGGTCGACCGACGACTGCTCGATCGTGCGGTCGTAGCCGGACACGCGCTCCAGCTCGACATAGAGCCGGTCGCCGAACAGGCCCTTGAGCGCCAGGAGCCGGGTCTCGGCGAGTTCGCGGCGGTCCTCTTTCAAGGCATTGCCGATCGGGCCTCGCGGCCCGCCCGTAAGGCAGATCAGACCGTCGGAGTGGCCCTGCAGCATCTCGGTCGTCAGATGCACCGCTTCGCCGGGCGGTGTCTCGAGGTAGACGCGGCTGACCAGCCTGACCAGATTGCTGTAACCGGCCTCGGTTGCGGCGATCAGTACGACGGGCCGCATCTCCGGTCCTTGCCGCCTGCGGTCGCGCTGGCTGTCGCTCGCCTCGCCGGAAAAGGCGAGGTCGATCTGGCAGCCGATGATCGGCTGGATGCCGTCCTTCCCGGCTTTCTGGGCGAATTCCAGCGCGCCGAACAGATTGTTGGTATCGGTGACGGCTATTGCCGGGCATTCATCCTGCACCGCATGGCCGACGATCTTGCCGAGTTGCAAGGCACCTTCGAGCAGCGAATAGGCCGAATGCACGCGCAGATGAATGAACCGACGCGCCGCCTGCTCCGCCCGCGACGCCTTTGCATAGGCCTCGCGCAGCAAGGGATCGCGTGGAAGTCTCTCATTCGCCATGGTTTTTTCGCGCCGCCTCACAAGGACTCAGTCGATGAAGATGTATTGTCCGGCACCGGGTAACACGAGTCCAGCGGAAGCGATTGGAGCTTTGGAAGTTTAGAGCAACCGCTGAAGCTGCCAATCTCCCCCCTCGTGGGGGAGATGTCCGGCAGGACAGAGAGGGGCGCTGTCCCGCCGACCTCAGGCCGGAAACAAAAAACCCGCCACAGCGGGCGGGTCGTTGGAGCCAATTAGCACCATACCGAGATTAGTAGCATAGCTGCCGGCACAAAGCAAGAACAAAATACGCCACGACGGCAAAAAGCGAATTCCTCACGGCCTCGCCTGTCCCTCCTCCACTGAGCGTGCCAACCCATTGCAAGGTCGCGTTTCTTCGCGCCCCTCTCTGTCCTGCCGGACATCTCCCCCACGAGGGGGAGATTGGCCGTCACCTCGGCTTTCGCTAATCTCCAACGTCCCAGGCCGGCGCCGAGGCGGATTTCAGCCTCACGCGAATTGCATGATCACCGCATCGACCGCAAGGCTGTCGCCGGGCTTGGCGTTGAGCTTCGATACGATGAGATCGCGCTCGGCGCGCAGCACGTTTTCCATCTTCATCGCCTCGACCACAGCCAGCGTCTCGCCGGCCTTGACCTCCTGCCCCTCGGCAACCGCGATCGACACGACGAGGCCAGGCATCGGGCAGAGCAGCATCTTCGACGTGTCCGGCGCCACTTTTTCCGGCATCAGCCTTTCGAGTTCGGCGGTGCGCGGCAGCATGGCGCGGGCTGTCACAGACATGCCTTTCCAGGCAAGGCGGAACCCGTTCAGCACCGGCCTGACCTGCGCCGCGACTTTGCGGCCGCCGACCTTGCCGCGCCAGATGAGATCGCCCGGCCGCCAGTCGGAGGTCACCCTCAGTGCCTTGTCGCCGTCGATTGTGAGGTCGAGCTCCATCGGAATGGAAATCATGCCTTCGACGATGGCGACCGAAAGATAATCCCGGCCGATCTTCACCGCCCAATCGCGTTTCAAGGCGCCGGAATGCGGCGCCAGCCGCCCGCCCAGCCGGTCGAGCCGGTCGCGGCGCAGCAGTTCGACCGCGGTGGCGATCGCGGCCAGCACCGCTTTCTCCTCGGCGTCTGGCACGATCGGCGCGAAGCCGTCTGGGTATTCCTCGGCGATGAAAGCGGTCGATATCAGCCCTTCCCGCCAGCGCGGATGCTGCATCAGCGCCGCCAGGAACGGTATGTTGTGCTCGATGCCGTCGACAACGAACCTGTCCAGCGCTTCCGACATCGCATCTATTGCCGCAAGCCGTGTCGGCGCCCAGGTGCACAGCTTGGCGACCATCGGATCATAGAACATCGAGATTTCCGAGCCTTCGGTGACGCCAGTATCGTTGCGGATGACTATTTCGCCAAATTGCCCCTCTTCCGGCGGCCGGTATCTCGTCAACCGGCCAATCGACGGCAGAAAGTTGCGATACGGGTCTTCGGCATAGAGGCGGCTTTCCACCGCCCAGCCGTTCAGCTTGATGTCGCCCTGTTTGATGGCGAGCTTTTCGCCGGCCGCCACGCGGATCATCTGCTCGACCAGGTCGATGCCGGTGACCAGTTCCGTCACCGGATGCTCGACCTGCAAGCGCGTATTCATTTCCAGGAAATAGAAGTTCTTGTCGCTATCGACGATGAATTCGACCGTGCCGGCGCTCTGGTAGTCGACCGCCTTGGCCAGCGCCACAGACTGCTCGCCCATGGCTTTGCGGGTCTTGGGATCGAGGAACGGCGACGGCGCCTCCTCTACGACCTTCTGGTTGCGGCGCTGGATCGAGCATTCGCGCTCGCCGAGATAGAGCGTGTTGCCATGCGCGTCGGCAAGCACCTGGATTTCGATATGGCGCGGATCGACGATGAACTTCTCGATGAAGACGCGGTCATCGCCGAACGAGCTTTTGGCTTCCGAGCGCGCCCGGTCGAAGCCGTCGCGCACCTCGGCCTTGCTCCAGGCGATGCGCATGCCCTTGCCGCCGCCGCCGGCCGAGGCCTTGATCATCACGGGATAGCCGATTTCGCCGGCGATCTTTTCGGCATGGGCGACGTTTTCGATGACGCCAAGCCAGCCGGGCACCGTCGAAACCTTGGCCGCGTTGGCGAACTTCTTCGATTCGATCTTGTCGCCCATTGCCTTGATGGCCTTGGGCTTCGGGCCGATGAAGACGATGCCTTCCTGCTCCAGCGCCTCGCAGAAGGATGCCCGCTCGGACAGGAAACCGTAGCCGGGATGCACGGCCTCGGCCCCTGTCGCCTTGCAGGCGGCGATGATCTTTTCCGGGGCCAGATAGCTTTGCGCGGCGGGAGAAGGGCCGATATGCACCGCCTCGTCAGCCATTTCGGCATGCACGGCATCGCGGTCGGCGTCGGAATAGACCGCGACGGTGGCGATGCCCATCTTGCGCGCCGTCTTGATCACACGGCAGGCGATCTCGCCACGGTTGGCGATCAGGATCTTTGTGAACATGCAGGCCTCGTCCCTCGGCTGCCCTTCTTTTCCGGGCTTCCCGTTTTATGGGCTTCAGGGGGCCGGTCAAGGCAAAGTCGGAGCCTATCCCGGACGCAAATCGGCGAGCTCTGACGAAAATCCGGGATCAGAACGTCGCTTCGTGCATAGCGCAGAGCTGAGTGGTAAGTTAAATCTAACCTGGATTGCAGACTGCCATGGGAGGATTGCCTGATGAAAACGCGCGCCGCTGTCGCCGTCGCCGCCGGAAAGCCGCTGGAGATCATGGAGGTCGACCTCGAAGGTCCCCGTGATGGCGAGGTGCTGGTCGAGATCAAGGCAACCGGCATCTGCCACACCGACGAGTTCACACTGTCGGGCGCCGACCCGGAAGGCCTGTTTCCGGCGATCCTCGGCCATGAGGGCGCCGGCATCGTCGTCGACGTCGGCAAGGGCGTCACCTCGGTCAAGAAGGGCGACCATGTCATCCCGCTTTATACGCCGGAATGCCGGCAGTGCCCGTCCTGCCTGTCGCGCAAGACCAACCTCTGCA
This sequence comes from Mesorhizobium sp. M0189, assembly GCF_040322135.1. Classification (NCBI taxonomy): domain Bacteria; kingdom Pseudomonadati; phylum Pseudomonadota; class Alphaproteobacteria; order Hyphomicrobiales; family Phyllobacteriaceae; genus Mesorhizobium; species Mesorhizobium sp. M0189. The sequence goes on along the minus strand of NZ_JAMYSW010000001.1, from coordinate 266,823 downwards.
CCGCCATCCGTGCCACGCAGGGTCAAGGCTTGATGCCTGACGGCACGTCGCGCTTCTCGATCGGCAAGGACAAGCTGTTCCACTACATGGGCTGCTCGACCTTCTCCAACTTCACCGTGCTGCCCGAGATCGCGGTGGCCAAGGTCAATGCCGACGCCCCCTTCGACAAGATCTGCTACATCGGCTGCGGCGTCACCACCGGCATCGGCGCGGTGATCAACACGGCCAAGGTCGAGCAAGGCGCGACCGCTGTCGTCTTCGGCCTTGGCGGCATCGGCCTCAACGTCATCCAGGGCCTGCGCCTTGCCGGCGCCGACCTGATCATCGGCGTCGACCTGAACAACGACAAGAAGGCCTGGGGCGAGAAATTCGGCATGACGCATTTCGTCAATCCGAAGGAGATCGACGGCGACATCGTCCCGCATCTCGTCAACATGACCAAGCGCGGTGCCGACCAGATCGGCGGCGCCGACTACACATTCGACTGCACCGGCAACACCAAGGTGATGCGCCAGGCGCTGGAAGCCTCGCATCGCGGCTGGGGCAAGTCGGTCATCATCGGCGTCGCCGGCGCCGGCCAGGAGATTTCGACCAGACCCTTCCAATTGGTCACCGGCCGCACCTGGATGGGCACCGCCTTCGGCGGCGCGCGCGGCCGCACCGATGTGCCAAAAATCGTCGACTGGTACATGGACGGCAAGATCCAGATCGATCCGATGATCACCCATACGCTGAAGCTCGAGGACATCAACAAGGGGTTCGACCTCATGCACGAAGGCAAGTCGATCAGGAGCGTGGTAGTTTACTGAGGAGGAGGAGAAAGCCGCCGGCCAATCAGCCAGCGGCCGAAAATGCACATGTTCAACAAGGGAGGAGACAAAAATGCCGGAAAAACTGCATCCGAAAATCGACAATGGACTGCCCAGGGAAAAGGCCGACTTTGCCGGCGGGACGCTGGTCTGCGCCTGCACCAGCAATCCGGTCAAGGTGAAGGTCAAGGGCCAGATCGCCCACAACCATGCCTGCGGCTGCACCAAATGCTGGAAGCCGGAAGGCGCACTGTTCTCGGTGGTGGCGGTGGCCGGTACAACCGACGTGACGGTCACCGAAAACGGCGACAAGCTGAGGATCGTCGATCCGGGCGCGCTGATCCTGCGCCATGCCTGCACCGGCTGCGGCGTCCACATGCACGGCCCGGTCGAGCGCGACCACGCTTTCAAGGGGCTGTCCTTCATCCATCCGGAGCGCTTCCAGGAGGACGGCTGGTCGCCTCCGGGCTTCACCGCCTTCGTCTCGTCGATCATCGAATCCGGTGTCGATCCGAGCCGTATGGACGGCATAAGGTCACAGCTGAAGTCGATCGGGCTCGAGCCTTATGACTGCCTCAATCCTGGCTTGATGGACTATATCGCCACCTGGACGGCAAAGAGATCCGGCGCGTTGCCGGCCTAGTAGCCGCTCGACTATCATCGATCGAGCCGGGCGACGTCGCCCGGCTCTTTCACATTTGGAACAACGATGCCCGCACCCGCTATTCTCGTCGATGCCGATGCCTGCCCAGTGAAGGCCGAGGTCGAAAAGGTCGCCGAGCGGCACGGCATCGTCGTCACCTTCGTCTCCAATGGCGGCTTGCGTCCATCGCGCGATCCGATGATCCGCAATGTCGTCGTCTCCAAGGGTGCGGACGCCGCCGACGACTGGATTGTCGAAAATGCCCGGCCCAACGACATCGTGGTGACCGCCGACATCCCGCTTGCTGCCCGCGCGGTGGCGCTTGGCGCCCATGTACTCGGCCCGACGGGACGCCCGTTTACGCCTGAGACGATCGGCATGGCGGTGGCGATGCGCGACCTCAAGCAGCACCTGCGCGAGACCGGCGAAAGCAAGGGCTACAATTCGAGCTTCGCGCCGCAGGATCGCTCGCGGTTTCTCGGCGAGCTTGACCGCATCTTGCGGCGGGCGCTGAAATCCGCCTCAGCGGACTGAAACCATGACGACCGGTACCCCCACCAGGATGCCCATGCAACGCCACACGCCGTTCGCGCTGTCGGCCTGCATCGGCGTGGCAGCCTTCGCCGCAGCGCTGATCTGGCGTGCGCCGCTTGCCTATTCGATCGGCGCCAATGTGTTCTTTGCCGCCTATCTCTGTCTTGTCGTCGCTCACATGCCGCGGCTTACTGGCAGCTATCTGCGCAAGAATGCAGGCGACACGGACCTGCCGGTGCTGGCCATCTTCGCGGTCACGCTGGTTGTGGTCGCAATTGCCATCATCTCGTTGTTTCAATTGATCAACAGGGAGAAGAGCGCGGATCCCGTCGAGCTTACGGTGGCGTTGTTGTCTATCCCGCTTGGCTGGTTGACCATCCATGCGATGGCGGCACTTCACTACGCACATCTCTATTGGTTGGACGGCGACGCGATGGATGGCGACACCAAAAAGAAAATTCCGGTCGGCGGCCTCGACTTCCCGGGCGGCAAACGGCCGGAAGGCTCGGATTTCCTCTATTTTGCGACAGTGATCGGCATGACGGCGCAAACTGCCGACACCAACATCACAACCTCGCAAATGCGCCGTGTCGTGCTTGTGCATTCGATCCTGTCGTTCTTCTTCAACACGGTGATCGTGGCAGCCGCGGTCAACCTCGCAGTCAGCCTCGGCAGTCCGTAATAAATCCGGGATCGGGTGAAACATCGCTTAAGCTGGCGACGTATTGGGAGGAGAAGAGATCTGACAGGCCGCGGCGAACGTGCGGCCGGAGGGAACAACAGATGGAATCGCTTGCCAGAAACCAAGCCGCCGAAGCAGATACCGCCGCGCCGAGCGATGCGACGCTGATCTATCGGCAGTCGCGCTGGACGCGGCTGACGCATTGGCTGTGGGCGATCGCGCTGTTCTTCATGCTGCTTTCCGGTCTGCAAATATTTAACGCCCGCCCACAGCTCTACATCGGCAAGGAGTCGGGCTTTGGCTACAACAACACCATCTTCGCCATTGGCGCCGAAAACACGGTGACTGGCCCGCGCGGCTACACCGACATCTTCGGCAAGCGCTTCGATACCACCGGCGTGCTCGGCTGGTCGGGTCCGGCCGGCCAGGAGACCTCCCGCGCCTTCCCGTCCTGGGCGACGATCCCTTCCTACTACGATCTCGGCACCGCGCGCGTCGTTCATTTCTTTTTCGCCTGGGTGCTGACCACCACGCTGCTGGTCTGGCTGGTCGCCAGTCTGATCAACGGCCATTTGCGGCGCGATCTTGCCCCGCGCCTCGATGATATCAGGCGGCTGCCGCGAGACATTGTCGACCACGCCAGGTTCCGGTTCCACCACAGGCGCGAATACAACACGCTGCAGAAGATGGCTTATGGCGGCGTGCTGTTCGTGCTGCTGCCGCTGATGATCGTCACCGGCCTGGCCATGTCGCCGAGCATGAACTCGGTACTGCCATTCCTGAACGACCTGCTCGGCGGCCGGCAGACGGCGCGCACCATTCATTTCACGGTGATGCTGCTGCTCGTCGCCTTCTTCATCATCCACATCCTGATGATCCTCGCCGCCGGCCCGATCAACGAGCTGCGTTCGATCATCACCGGCTGGTACCGAACCGACCCGCCGGCGCATGGCGACAAAGCACCCGAGAGGAGCGCCTGACATGGCGAAATTCGAGATCAGCCCCAAGCTACAGATAAGCCGAAGAAAGTTCCTGACCTCGGCCAGCTTGGGCCTTTCCGGCATCATGCTTTCGGGCTGCGATGCCTTCGACAGCCAGCTTGGCGTCGGCGACGGCCTGCGCAGTTTCCTCGAAAGCGCCAATGGCCTGACCTGGCGGGCGCAGCGGCTGCTTGCCGGCCGTGACGCGCTGGCGCCGGAGTTCACCGAGGCCGACATTCGCCAGCCGCAGCGGCCGAACGGCGTCACAGCGCCCGACGACGATTTCTACAACGGCCTGCTCGCCAACGATTTCGCCGACTGGCGGCTGGAGGTTTCCGGCCTCGTCGAAAAACCGCTGTCGCTGAGCCGCGACCAACTGATGAACATGCCGAGCCGCACCCAGATCACCCGCCACGACTGCGTCGAGGGCTGGAGCTGCATTGCCAAATGGACCGGCACGCCGCTGTCGCTGGTGCTCGACCAGGCGGTGGTCAAGCCGCAGGCGCGCTACGTCATCTTCCACTGCCTCGATACGATCGACCGCAGCCTTGCCGGCGATATCAAATATTACGGCTCGATCGACCTGATCGATGCCCGTCATCCGCAGACGATCCTTGCCTATGGCCTCAACGGCAAGCCGTTGCCGGTCGAAAACGGCGCGCCGCTGCGCGTCCGCGTCGAGCGCCAGCTCGGCTACAAAATGCCGAAATACCTCACCAAGATCGAGCTGGTCGACGGCTTCGCCAATGTCGGCGGCGGCAGAGGCGGCTATTGGGAGGACAATGGCTACGACTGGTACGGCGGCATCTGACCGAAACCTGACTTAAGCCTCATCTAACTGTCGTCGTCGCTGTCGTCGCCGTCGCTGCGCAGGGCCGGATTCAGATCAGGATTGTCGTCAGGGGTAACAAGCTTCCCCAGCCCGTGCGGTCCTTGGTAGTTGCCGTGGGTATCGAAGTTGGGATTGCCCTGATTGTCGAATTGCGGCGTCGGATCGATCGATTGGTCGTAACGGCGCGGGCGCGGCTTCGGATAGTAATTGTCGGAATGATGGCGGTGCGAATTGCCGTTGTCGAGAATGGCGCCTACCACGCCGCCGACGATAATGGCTGCAGCGACGTCGCCAGCAGAGGGATTGCGGTTGGGGCCGGCGACTGCGAATTCGGCCGAGCAACCATTGTCGACCCAGATGCCGCCGCCGTCATAGCCCCAGCTTCTACCATATACGCAACGCGCCTTCGAAAGCCTGGAGGTCAACTGCACGCCACGTCGCGTATCGATCCCGCAATAGGAATAGCGGTAATCGGCGCTGGAGCAGACCATGCGTTTTGCCCCCGCAGCCTGCGCTGCCGCCGGCAGCAACGAAAGCTTCGCCGGGTTGCCCAGGATGCAAACCAGGAACATCATCGAACTGCTAACCGCCATCCGTGCCGACATCGCAACTCTCCATCAGGGTCCGCTATCGACAGAATGGCACCTCTGTGTAAATCTGACAACCGGACGGGCTCAGCGAGGTTATATTAATGCGCGCTAAGCTGATCGCCACAACTATACTTGCCCTTTCTGCCTGGTTGGCTTTGTCGCTGCTGCCAGCCCGGGCGGATGACAGCCTCAAGCGCATCATCGACCAGAAGACACTGACGGTCGGCGTGGCGCTCAACCCGCCATGGATCCTCAAGAAGGCCGACGGGAAGTTCGCCGGCTATGATGTCGACCTGACCAATGCGCTGGCGTCTGATCTCGGCGTCGACCTGAAGCTGGTCGAGGTGCATTGGAACGACCTCAAGACACGACTGCTCAAGGGTGATTTCGACATGATCGCGGCGGGCTACGCCAGCACGCCGGAACGCGCACGCGAGGTGGTGTTCTCCAACCAGACCGGTACCGCCGATATCCGCATGGTTGCGACGATCGCCAGCCTTGGGAAAAGGCCGGGAAAGGCAGTAGCGGCGCCGGGATACAAGATCGCCGTGTTGTCCAATTCCACCGATGAAGCCGCCGCGAAGGAAGCTTTTCCTAAGGCGACCATCCTGTCTTTCGACAATACCTCAGATGTTTTCGCCGCGATCATCGGCGGCGACGCACAGGCGATGGTCGCCACATCGCCAACGCCGCAAATGGCCGCCAGGCTCTATGACGCGAAATTGAAAATGGTGGGCGGTCCGCTGTTGCGGACGCCGGAGGCGTTTGCCATGCGGCCGGACGATGTCCGCCTCATCCAATACGTCAACAACTGGATCGGCGCGCGTACCGCTGACGGCACCATAGGCGGCGTGCGCCGCTACTGGTTCGGCAGCTTCAAATGGATGTCGCGGTTCGACACCGGCGCCAAGCCGGAACCTGCCAAGCAATAGGTTGGCGACCTGTTATGCGACCTTGTCGATCAGCGGCTTGAGCGCCGGGTGGATTTCCGGCGAGGCGTGCTTGATCAGCGTCAGCAACGCACGCTCGTTCTCCTGCAGCGGCCGGTCGCCGATGTGTTCAGCTAGCCATTTCGCCTCGCCGGCATCGACCGTCTCGGCGCGGCGGGCCAGAGCCTCGGCTGCGTTGTTCCTCGATTCCCATTCGGCCTCGACGTCGCCCGGTGAACGATAGGCCTCCATAATGCCGGACAGGCCACCCGACACCATGCGGCTGAAGAAACCGCCGATCTCCGGATCGGCCTGCTCGAAAAAAGCATCCCGGCGCAGCGCCACATCGCGCACCGGCGCTTCGTAGCCGGCCGAACACATGACGAAATTGGCGATCGCCTTGACGAACAGATCGTTCCACGACGGATCATTGTCGCCCGCCACTGTCCGCTCGTTGATCTTGAACAGCACCTCGGCCTCGGCGCGGCTGATGGCGATGTTGCCATCGCCGCCATAGGCGTAAAGGATGCGGCGCAACAGCTCGACCTCAGCCTTGGCTATCGACCCAGGGATAAGCCTGCCGCCGGTCGTCAGCGGCCCCTTGCCATCCACGACCGCATGAGCGACCTGCTCCAGCGCATAGCCGGAAAGCGTGCTCGGCGATGATTTGGCAACTTCCAGCACGTGCACTAGCAGCTCGAGTTCGGTTCGGCTGTCATCCATGCCGTCGCGCGAAATCGCCCGGATCAGCCAGTCGGCATTGTCCTGGGAAACATAGCCGGCCGGCTGTTCCTGGTGGACGATGAAGTCGGTGACGGCCTCGACGAAAAACTCGAGCCATTCCGCGCATTTGTCCCTCGCCGTCGCGTCGAGCGCAAACAGCGCCTCGGCCTCGCCGCGCGTTACCACGCCGTCGCCGAACACTTCGCCGCGCAGCATGACCACGTCTTCCGCCGTGATCCGATTTTTCGAGGTCAGCCCGGCCACTGGCGCGCTCATGATCAATTCGCCCATTTTGTTCCCCGCCCGCCGCCGGCAATTGCCGGCCCTTATCCGGCATATCAGCAAGGTCTTGAGAAACCGGCAAGCGGCGTGGTTAGCGAAGGCTTGCCTGTAAAGAAGGCCCGCAGAAGACTGCCAGTAAAAATGTCGCTGGCAGGTGACAAGGTGTCGTCCACGGGCTATGGATGACGAGTCGAGGGCTCTTAACCGAGTCCTACCTGTTTGCGGGAGAGAGCAGCGAGAGCTGCCGCCGAAGGGGAAATCGCCCGAAATCTCTCAGGCAAAAGAACCGTAGACGGGAAAGACACTCTGGAAAGTCGGGGCTTGCCCCCGCGCCGAAGGTGTAAGCGCTGCCGACAGAGTTACGGGGCGCGAGTCTCTCAGGCTTCAGACAGAGGGGCACGGACTGGTCGCCATTCGCGACCGCTTGCGTGCGACTCTGGAGATGACATGACGGGCGACGACACCAAACACCTTCCCCTCGAAGATCTGCACATGGCAGCCGGTGCGCGCTTCGGCGCCTTCGCCGGCTGGTCGATGCCGCTGACCTATCCGGCCGGCGTGATGAAGGAGCATCTTCACAGCCGCGAGCATGCCGGCCTGTTCGACATCTCGCACATGAAGCTGTTCGAAATCAGCGGCCCGGGCGCAGCAGCGCTTCTGAACCGCGCCTGCCCGTTCGATGCCGGCGCGCTTCAGGTTTCCCAGTCCAAATACACGTTCTTCCTCAATGAGGCCGCCGGAATACTCGACGATCTGATCGTCACCAGGCTCGGCGTCGAGCGCTTCATGATGGTCGCCAATGCCGGCAACGCCGCCGCCGACGAAAAGCATCTGCGTGAACTTGCCGAGGATTTCGACGTGAAGGTGGACGCGCTCGACCGCGTCTTCCTGGCCATCCAGGGCCCCGAGGCATGGGCTGCCCTTTCCCGCGCCGGCATCGAGACCGGTTCGCTGGTGTTCATGCACGGCATCGAGCCGCGCGAAAACTGGTTCATGAGCCGGTCGGGCTATACCGGCGAAGACGGTTTCGAGATCGGCCTGCCGGAAGCGGACGCGCGAACCCTCGTCACCAGGTTGCTCGAGGACGAGCGAGTGATGTGGATCGGCCTTGCCGCCCGCGACAGCCTGCGGCTCGAAGCAGGACTGTGCCTGCACGGGCTGGACATCACGCCGGAGATCGATCCGGCCAGCGCCGGGCTGATGTGGGCCATCCCCAAGGAGGTTCGCGCCTCTGGCGCGTTCATCGGCGCCGATGCATTGCGCGCCATCCTGGAGCGCGGCCCGGCGCAAAAACGCGTCGGCCTGAAGCCGGACGGCCGCCAGCCGGTGCGCGCCGGTGCTGCCCTTTTCGACGCCGACGGCAACCCTGCCGGCCATGTCACCTCAGGCGGCTTCGGCCCCTCGGCCGGTCATCCGGTGGCAATGGGCTACGTCCGGACGCCGCTTGCCAAGCCCGGCACAAGACTGTTCGCCGATGTCCGCGGGACGAAAATCCCGGTCGACATCCACCCCTTGCCCTTCACGCCCCATCGCTACCGCAAAGGATGATTTCAATGGCAAAGACCTATTTCACCGAAGATCACGAATGGCTTCGCGTCGAGGGCGGCATCGCCACCGTCGGCATCACCGATTACGCGCAGCAGCAGCTCGGTGACCTCGTCTTCGTCGAACTGCCTGAGCCAGGGAAAAAGCTGGCCAAGGGCGATACGGCCGTGGTGGTCGAATCGGTCAAGGCGGCATCGGACGTCTACGCACCAGTCGACGGCGAGATCACCGAAGCCAACACCGCGCTGTCGGCCGATCCTTCGCTCGTCAATTCGGCGGCAACCGGCGACGGCTGGCTGTGGAAGATGAAGCTGGCCAATGAGAGCCAGCTCGACGGCCTCCTCGATGAAGCCGCTTACAAAGCCCATATTGGTTGATAGCAGGACCAGCAAGATGACCGCAGCACCCTACCCCTTCTCGGCTCGCCATATCGGCCCGGGCCTCCAAGACGTCAGAGCCATGCTGGCCACGATCGGCGTTCCCTCGGTCGAGACGCTGATCAGCCAGGCAGTGCCGAAGTCGATCCGGCTCGACCGTCCATTGGCCTTGCCCGCCGCTGCAAGCGAAGCGGAAGCGCTGACCGAGCTCGCGGCGACGATGGCAAAGAACACGGTGCTGAAGAGCTTCATCGGTAGCGGCTATCATGGCGTCCACGTGCCGCCGGTGATCCAGCGCAACCTGTTCGAGAACCCGGCCTGGTATACGGCTTACACGCCTTACCAAGCCGAGATCAGCCAGGGCCGGCTGGAAATGCTGTTCAACTTCCAGACGCTGGTCACCGAGCTGACCGGCTTGCCGGTGGCGTCGGCCTCGCTGCTCGACGAGGCGACGGCGGTGGCCGAAGCGGTCGGCATTGCGCTGCGCCATCATCGCGACAAGCGCACCAAGGTGGCACTGGCCGGCACGCCGCACCCGCAGACGCTGGACGTCGTTCGCACCCGCGCCGAACCGCTCGGCATCGAGGTCGACGGCGAGGTGATCGACGACAACACCGCCGCCCTGCTGGTCTCCTGGCCCGATACATTCGGCGTCTATGGCAATCACAAGGCAGCGATCGACAAGGCCCGCGCTGCCGGCGCGCTGGTCGTCTTCATTGCCGATCCGTTGGGCCTGACGCTGACCGACGCGCCAGCCAGGCTTGGCGCCGACATCGCCGTCGGCCCGATGCAGCGTTTTGGCGTGCCGATGGGCTTTGGCGGGCCGCACGCCGCCTATTGCGCCGTGTCCGACAGGCTGACGCGGCTGATGCCCGGCCGGCTCGTTGGCCAGTCGACGGACAGCAAGGGCCGTCCCGGATATCGCCTGGCCTTGCAGACACGCGAGCAGCATATCCGCCGCGACAAGGCGACCTCCAACATCTGCACCGCACAGGCGCTGCTCGCCAACATAGCGACGGCCTATGCGATCTGGCATGGCCCTGCCGGGCTGCAGGCGATTGCCGGCCGCGTCCACACGCTGGCCAACCGCCTGGCTGCCGGCCTCAAGGCAGCAGGCGTTTCGGTGCTCGGCGGAAGCCGCTTCGACACGGTGACCGTGGAACTGAAGGGCAGAGCCGCCGCACTTGCCGCCGCCGCCGAGAAGACCGGCCGGCTGCTGCGTGTCATCGACGCCGACCATGTCGGCATCAGCTTTGACGAGACCTCCACCGAGGCCGATCTGGAGGCGATCGCAGCACTTTTCGGCGCCAAGGCCGGCGTTGCCGCCGGCAGTTCCATGCCAGGAAAACCGCGCGGCAAGGAGTTCCTCACCCAGCCCGTCTTCCGCGAAAACCACTCGGAAACCGACATGATGCGCTTCTTGCGCCGGCTGTCCGACAAGGACCTGGCGCTCGACCGCGCCATGATCCCGCTCGGCTCCTGCACCATGAAGCTCAACGCCGCCGCCGAAATGATGCCGGTAAGCTGGCCCGATGTCGCCAACCTGCATCCCTTTGCCCCGGCGAGCCATTCGGTAGGCTATCGCGCCATGATCGACGAGCTGGAAGGCTGGCTGGCGGAGATCACCGGCTTCGACGCGGTGACCCTGCAGCCCAATGCCGGCAGCCAGGGCGAATATGCAGGGCTGCTCGCCATTCGCGGCTATCATTTGTCGCGTGGCGAAGGCCATCGCACCGTCTGCCTGATCCCGTCCTCGGCGCATGGCACCAATCCGGCAAGTGCGGCCATGGCCGGCATGAGTGTCGTCGTCGTGCGCTGCACCGAGGACGGCAATATCGACATGGAAGACTTGCAGGCCAAGGCGGCCGAGCATGCAAAAGACCTCGCGGCGCTGATGTTCACCTATCCTTCGACGCATGGTGTTTTCGAGGAAGGCGCCCGCGACCTCTGTGCGCTCGTCCACAGCCATGGCGGCCAGGTCTATTTCGACGGCGCCAATCTCAACGCTCTGGTCGGCCTCGCCCGTCCCGGCGATATCGGTGCCGATGTCTGCCACATGAACCTGCACAAGACCTTCTGCATTCCACATGGCGGCGGCGGCCCCGGCGTCGGCCCGATCGGCGTCAAGGCGCATCTGAAGCCATATCTGCCCGGACACGTCACCGAAGGCTCGGCCCATGCCGTGGCGGCGGCACCGTTCGGCAGCGCCTCGATCCTGCCGATCACCTGGATGTATATCCGCATGATGGGCGCTTCCGGCCTGAAGCAGGCGACCGAGACGGCGATCATCTCCGCCAACTACGTGGCGACGCGGCTTGGCGAGCATTTCCCCCTGCTTTACAAGGGGCGCAACGGACGCGTTGCGCATGAATGCATCCTCGACACCCGCGTGCTCAAGGACAGCGCCGGCATCAGCGTCGACGATATCGCCAAGCGGCTGATCGACTATGGCTTCCACGCGCCGACCATGTCGTTCCCGGTGGCCGGCACGCTGATGGTCGAGCCGACCGAATCCGAGCCCAAGCGCGAGCTGGATCGTTTCTGCGAAGCCATGATCGCCATAGCCGGCGAGGCAGCCAAGGTGGCGAAGGGCGAATGGCCCTTGGCCGACAATCCTCTGGTCAATGCGCCACATACCGCCGCCGAGGCGTTGGCCGGCCAGTGGACCCATCCCTATTCGCGCCTGGAAGCGGCCTACCCCGCCGGCGATGCCGATACGGCGGCAAAATACTGGCCACCGGTGTCACGCATCGACAACGTCGCTGGCGACCGCAACCTGGTCTGCTCCTGCCCGCCGCTGTCGGAATATCTGGGTGCGGCGGAGTAGACCATGATCCCGAAGAGTGGAATCCGGTTTTCGGACAAGATCATGGTCTAACAAGAAGATAGAAGCCTCAATCAGGCAGAACGCAAGGCCGGCCCGTCGGCCTTGCTCGCCCTGTCCCGGGCGATGACGCGATTTCGCCCGGCGCGCTTTGCCGCATAGAGCGCGGCGTCGGCTTCGGCCAGCACATCATCGAGACCGGTGCCGCTCGTCCCACCAAAGCCGATGCCGCCGCTGACTGTGCTTCGCAACGGACCAAGCTGGGTGGCCACGACTTCCGTACCGAAGGCGACGCTGATCTTGCTCGCAATGTCATAGGCCTTTTCTTCCGTCATCCGCGACATGACGAGCACGAATTCCTCGCCGCCCAGCCGGAAGGCGTCGACGCCGGTTCTGGCGTATTTCCTGATGACGGCGGCAAAGCGGCGCAGGACCTGGTCGCCGACCGGATGACCGAATACGTCGTTCGTCCTTTTGAAATGGTCGAGGTCGAACATGGCGACGGACATAAACGGACCGAAGACCCGCTCGCCGTAGAGTGCCGTTAACGCCCGCCGGTTCATCAGCCCGGTCAATGGATCGGTCATCGTCTCGGCCTTCAATTCGATCTGCGCCTGCAAATGGTGCAGGGAGAGCGTTAATGCGCCAAGCCCGGTCATGCAGGCGACGGCTACGACGGAATTCACCCGCTCGGCCCAATTGTCCGGTGCTACGCCGAGCACCCACTGGCCCTTGACCAGCAGGACCGCGCCGCAAAGTCCGAACGACAGCGCACAGACGCCGCTCAGGAACGATACGACCAGCAATATCCGGCGATCATGACCACCCTCAATCCAGAACATCGCCCCGATAAGCGAGAGTAGCGCCGTTACCGTCGCGTAGGTGACAATGAAGCCGACACCATCAAACCCGAGATACGTCGCGCCCGCGCAAACAGCCATCGCAGCCAAGGTCGGCAAGATGGCGCGCCTATAGTCGCGCATGCTGAGATATTGCATGGCCGACAGGCAGATAATCAGGAAGCCGAGGCTGAGAAGAGCAAGCACGATCTGGCAAAGCCAGGGGCTTGGATCTCTTGTGTAATGCCAAAACAAGACCACATGGGCGACGAGCACGAGAATGCCGCACGCCACCGTCAGCACAAAGCGTGCCTGTGGCGCGGTGAACCAGATCGCAAACATGGTGATGCTGAGGCACGTGCCCGACAGCGCCGCTGCGAGCAGGAGCGAACTGTAATCCAACATGCTTAAGCGACAGCCTCTTGAGGGTTTCGCTGCATTCTAGGTCAGCGACAGTCCGCGGATATCGTTTTTCAGCCAATCTTGCGGCGTAACCTTCGGACAAGGTTTACAAAGCGTCGATGCTCCAAGCTTCGACCCCATTTCCGCCGCTTGGTTGTCGAATGGTTTTGCAGTAAGAGGCTCTATCCTCGAACGTAACAGGAACCTCCGTCGCCTGCCCGCAAAAAGCGTGGCAGTATCGGGTGGTGATTCGCAGCATCGGAATCCAGGACCGGCATGGACGACAATAACGATCTTTTCGGCAATTTGGGCAAGCAGCCGCAACCGGCTCGCGCCGCGCGCCCGGCCGACCCGCTGGTGCAGGCGGCGAAGCGGCCGGCGCCCCGCGATGCCAGCGAGAGCTATAGTGCCGCCGATATCGAGGTGCTGGAGGGGCTGGAGCCGGTGCGCCGCCGCCCGGGCATGTACATTGGCGGCACCGACGACAAGGCGATGCACCATCTGTTCGCCGAGGTCATCGACAATTCGATGGACGAGGCGGTCGCCGGCCATGCTACCTTCATCGATGTCGAGCTTTCCGCCGACGGATACCTGTCTGTAACCGACAACGGCCGCGGCATTCCGGTCGATCCGCACCCGAAATTCAAGAAGCCGGCGCTCGAACTCATCATGACCACGCTGCATTCAGGCGGCAAGTTCGACAGCAAGGTCTACGAGACCTCGGGAGGCCTGCACGGTGTCGGCGTTTCCGTGGTCAACGCGCTGTCCGACCATCTCGAGGTCGAGGTTGCGATTGGGCGCAAGCTCTATCGCCAGCGCTTCTCGCGAGGCGTTCCGGTGACCGGCCTGGAGCAGCTCGGCGAGGTGCACAACCGGCGCGGCACGAAGATCCGCTTCCATCCAGACGAGCAGATTTTCGGCAAGGGTGCTGCGTTCGAGCCGGCGCGGCTCTACCGCATGGCGCGGTCAAAAGCCTATCTGTTCGGCGGTGTCGAAATCCGCTGGACCTGCGATCCCTCGCTGATCAAGGAAAAGGACACGACGCCGGCCAAGGCAGAATTCCATTTTCCGGGCGGCCTCAAGGACTATCTGAAAGCCTCGCTCGGCGACGAATTCCAGGTGACCCGTGAAATGTTCGCCGGCAAGAGCGAGAAGCAGGGCGGCCACGGTTCGCTCGAATGGGCGGTGACCTGGTTCGGCGGCGACGGCTTTATAAATTCCTATTGCAACACCATTCCGACCGCGGAAGGCGGCACGCATGAGGCCGGCTTCCGCAACGTTCTGACGCGCGGCTTGCGCGCCTATGCCGACCTGGTCGGCAACAAGCGCGCTTCGATCGTCACATCCGAGGATGTGATGATCTCGGCGGCGGGCATGCTGTCGGTGTTCATCCGCGAACCGGAATTCGTCGGCCAGACCAAGGACAGGCTGGCGACGATCGAGGCGATCCGCATCGTCGAAAGCGCCATCCGCGACCCGTTCGACCATTGGCTGGCCGACAATCCGCAGGAAGCTTCGAAACTGCTCGAATGGGTGATCGCGCGTGCCGACGAGCGGGTGCGCCGCCGCCAGGAAAAGGAAGTGTCGCGCAAGAGCGCCGTGCGCAAGCTGCGCCTGCCCGGCAAGCTCGCCGATTGCACGCAGAATGCAGCGGCCGGCGCCGAGCTGTTCATCGTCGAGGGCGATTCGGCTGGCGGTTCGGCAAAGCAGGCGCGCGACCGCGCCAGCCAGGCGGTGCTGCCGCTCCGCGGCAAGATCCTCAACGTCGCCAGCGCCGGTAACGACAAGCTGGCCGGCAACCAGCAGATATCCGACCTGATCCAGGCCTTGGGCTGCGGTACGCGCTCGAGATACCGCGACGAGGACCTGCGTTACGACCGGGTCATCATCATGACCGACGCCGACGTCGATGGCGCCCATATCGCTTCGCTGCTGATCACCTTCTTCTACCAGGAGATGCCGAGCCTGGTCCGCGGCGGCCATCTCTATCTGGCGGTGCCGCCGCTCTACTCGATCCGGCAAGGCGGCAAGGTCGCCTATGCCCGCGACGATGCGCACAAAGACGAACTTCTGCGCACCGAATTCACCGGGCGCGGCAAAGTCGAAATCGGCCGCTTCAAGGGGCTGGGCGAAATGATGGCTGCCCAGCTCAAAGAAACCACCATGGACCCGAGAAAGCGCACGCTGCTCAGGGTGGACGTCATCGACGCCGAGGCGGCGACCAAGGATGCGGTCGACGCATTGATGGGCACCAAGCCCGAGGCCCGCTTCCGCTTCATCCAGGAACGCGCGGAATTCGCCGCGACGGAAGTGCTGGATATCTGAGCGTCTTCTGCTAGGCGAGCCGCGGACGGCGGCTGTCACTGTGCGCAAGACTTTTCCGGATTTTTCGCGAAGGATGAGGCCTGGAACGGTTCAGCGTTTCACGGAAACGCCGAACCGCTCAGTTTTTTATTTTGACGCAAGTCGGAAAACCGTTTCACGCTTTTCCTGGAATTGCTTTAAGCAGCCGCGATCGCCAGCGCGTGCCCGCGTGCGTTCGCGCGCAGCGCATCGAGATGGATCGATTTGACCAGCCTGGCGAGATCGCCTTCGGCGGACTGTCCGCCCAATTCCTTCAGCATCAGCCAGCTGACTTCCTGGACGCCGGCGAGGCGTTTGCCATTGGCGACCTCACGCCAGACCTTCAGCGCGCGCAGGATGATGGCGTGGGTGGCGGCGGCAAGCCCGGCGCTGCGGAACAGTGCCTGCAACGCTATGTCATGCCCGCCGGCCAGCAGTGCCCTCACCCGTTGCTCGGGCTGCTGGCTGAGCGCGACCAGCGCCGAACCAAAGAAGTCGACCTTGCCGTGCGCGATGGTGCGGATGACGAAGCTTGCGGTCAGGTCGCCGCGCAGGCGCAGATGTTCGACAAGTGCGGTATGTTCCTCCGCCCGCGTGCCTTCGATCAGTGTCACCGAAGCCTTGACGCAAGCATCGCGCGTGATGCGCTCGGCCCTGGCGGCGCCCATCAGCGCCAGCACCAATGGCGACCCCTTGAGCATCTCCCCTAGCTTGACCAGCAGCATATGCCGGCAGTCGGCGGGCAGCCGGATGTCGGCGATCAGCGCCTCGCGCACCAGAGGCAGATGGCCGTGACGCTCGGCCATGCGGCGAAAGCTGACGGATGCGATGTCGGCGCCGCTATTGGCGAGCAGCGTGGTGCAGGCTTCCGGCTCACCGACCTCGGCGATCGCTGCCGCAACCGACATCGAGACGCGCGGCCGGTCGGCGATCACCTTCTGCGTCGCTTTCTGGCCGCCGGCAACCCGATCAATCAGGTCGGAATCGGTAAGCAGCGGCGAGCGCGCCAGTACCAAAGCGGCCACCTCGGGCTGGTCCGAAGCCAGCGCGCTGACGATCTGCGGCGGCGCATGATGGCTCATGGAAAGCGCGTCGGCGATCGCCAGCCGCACCTTCGACGATGCGTCATCGAGCAGCAACGTCAGCGCCGCCTCGGCAGCGCAGCGGTCCTCGAAAGGCAGGTCCGAGTCGACATAGGCGCGAGCCAGCGCGCTTGCCGCCGCAGCACGCTCCGACACCTTTGCCGTGTGGATCCATTTCAGGAAATGCGAAACGACCATGTCGCCTGCTTACGCCCTTTGCCAGAACGCTTCTGGCGCCTGTCGAGACCGTAGGCACAAATGGTTTACGAACGGTTCACCATGTTCGTTAACTGGCTTGCGAGCCCGGTATGCAACGCCTATCAACCCTTAAGCAGTGGAGGAGACAGACCATGGCCGGCCTTTACCTTGAGGAGTTCGTTGTCGGCCATGTGTTCAAGCACACGCTGCGCAAGACCGTGACCGAAAGCGACAACATGCTGTTTTCGGTGATGACGCTGAACCCGCAACCGCTGCACATCGATTTCGACTTCGCCGCCAAGAGCGAATGGGGCAAGCCCCTGGTCAATTCGCTGTTCACGCTTGGCCTGATGATCGGCATCTCGGTCAACGACATCACCGTCGGCACCACCATCGCTAATCTCGGCATGAAGGAGACGGTGTTTCCGCACCCCGTCTTCCATGGCGACACGATTCGCGTCGAGACCACGGTGGTTTCGGTGCGCGATTCCAGGTCGAAACAGGACCGCGGTATCGTCGAGTTCGAGCACCGCGCTTATAACCAGAACGACGTGCTGGTTGCCAGATGCACGAGGCAAGCCATGATGATGAAAAAGGCATAGCCGATGCGTTCCCTGCTCTTCGTTCCCGGCGATTCGGAAAAGAAGCTGGAGAAGGGCTTTGGCGCGGGCGCCGACATGGTCATCGTCGATCTCGAGGACTCGATTGCCTCGCAAAACAAGGGGCTGGCGCGCGACACAGCGGCGCGTTTCCTCGCCGGGCACAGGCACCGAACCAACTCCGCGATCTATGTGCGCGTCAATGACCTTTCGACCGGACTGACCGACGACGATCTGGCGGCGCTCGTGCCAGTGAAGCCCGACGGCATCATGCTGCCTAAGTCGAACAGCGGACTGGATGTCCAGCATCTCTCGGCCAAGCTCAGGGTGCACGAAGCTGAAAGCGGCCTGCCGGACGGCGCGATAAAGATCCTGCCGATCATCACAGAAACGGCCGCCGGCGTTCTGGCCGCCGTGACCTACGCCAAGGCAAGCGCGCGGCTTGTCGGCGTCACCTGGGGCGCGGAAGATCTGTCGGCGGCAATCGGCGCGCGCTCGACGCGCGACGCGAATGGCCGCTACACGGATGTATTCCGCTTCGCCCGCACCATGACCCTGCTTGCGGCGAATGCCGCGGAAGTCGCGGCGATCGACACCGTCTTTCCGGATTTTCGCGACATGGCCGGCTTCGAGGCCGAATGCGCCGAGGCCGAGAGCGACGGCTTCACCGGCAAGATGGCGATCCATCCGGCGCAGGTGCCGGTCATCAACGCCGCCTTCACGCCTTCGGCGCAAGCGGTGAAAAATTCGCTGGCGATGGTCGAGGCATTCAAGGCGGCGGGAAACCCCGGCGTCGTCGGCATCGACGGCAAGATGTACGACCGGCCGCATCTCAAGCTCGCCGAGCGGCTCCTGGCGCGAGCCAGGGCAGCGGGGCTTGACGCTTAGGGTCTGGTTCCGGGTCGAAAATTATCCCACCCACGGCCCCGAATAGTCGGCGTAGAGCTTTGCCGGATCGGGCCGTGGCCGCTCCGGCGCTGGCCCCTGATAGGAGCCGATATGGACAAAACCGACGACCCGCTCATGCGGCGCCAGACCGAGGATCGCCCTGCCCTCTGGCACGTCGGAATACCAGTTGCTGATCATGTTGGTACCGTAGCCCAGCGCATTGGCGGCAAGCAGCAGGTTCATCGCAGCCATGCCGCCGGACAAGAACATCTCCCATTGCGGGATCTTTGGATTTTCCCTGGGGATCGAGATCACGCCGATGACCAGAGGCGCCCGCGAAAAGCGTGCCAATTCCTGGTTGCGGCGGCCTTCCGGCAACGGCCCTTCGCGCTGTTCGGCAAGTGCTGCCAACTCCTTGCCGATCTCGACGCGAGCCTCGCCGCGATAGAGGATGAAACGCCAGGGCTCCAGCCGGCCATGATCCGGCACCCGCGAGGCGGCGGCGATCATGGTCGCGATCTCCGCATCGCCCGGTGCCGGCTCTTTCAAATCCGGGATCGGCGCGGAATTTCGGGTCAGCAGAAAATCGATGATCGGCGACGCCATGGGCGCAAGTCTCCTGGAATTTGAGCTGAAGCGCGCCATCGGGATATCGGGCGGCTCGGGGCATTGGCGCGACGCGCCGGACAAAGAGCCCTCTAGCAGGAAGCCGACCGGACTCTTAAGCCTTGAAATTGCCACCGCATTGGGCTTCAACGCAAGGCATGTTTGAGGGGACATTGCGTCTTTTCCTGATATGGCTCGCTGCCGCACTGTTGATGGTGCCGGTTTCGCTTGCCGCCGCCCAGAATGTAGACGGCCTCAGTGATCTGAAACTTCCCGGAATTTCGGGCTATGCGCCTCCGAAAAGCGAGACATCGCTGGCATTGGGCAGCAGCGGGGCGATCACGCTGTCGGCGCAATTGACCGACAAGGGTGCCGACATCACGCGCGGCATCGTCTGGCGCGTCTTCAAGCCCGAATCGGCCAGCGACGGCAAGCTGCCGATGGTCGCCTCCGCTCATGGCGGCACCGCCGTATTCCAGCTCGAGCCGGGTTCCTATCTGGTCCATGCCTCCTACGGGCGGGCCGGCGCCACCAAGCGCATCACCGTCGGCAAGGAAGCCAAGCGTGAGAGCCTCGTGCTCGATGCCGGCGGCCTCAAGCTTGATGCCGTGCTGTCGGGAGGGGTGCGCATACCGCCGAAGAAGCTGCGCTTCTCGATTTATGAGAGCCACGCCGCGGCCGATGGCGATCGCGCGCTGATCATACCCGATGTCGAGCCGAACAGCGTCGTGCGGCTCAATGCCGGCACCTACCACGTTGTTTCGACCTATGGCGCTGTGAACGCGGTCATCCGCTCCGACATCCGCGTCGAGGCCGGCAAGCTGACCGAAGCGACGGTCGAGCATCGTGCCGCCGAGATGACCATGAAGCTGGTGCGCGAGCCGGGCGGCGAGGCGATCGCCGACACCTCCTGGTCGCTGCTGAACGAGTCCGGCGACCCGATCAAGGAGACCGTCGGCGCCTTTGCCTCGATGGTGCTGGCCGAGGGCGACTACACCATCATCGCCAAAAACCGCGACCGCATCTACCAGAAGGATTTTACGGTGGTGGCCGGACACAATCAGGACATCGAAGTCCTGGCAACCGAAGCTTCGGCCATCGATTCCGAGGAAGGCGCCGACTAAGCCGCGCCCCCTCTAGGCTGCTTTGCGCATGCGTCGCGCCAGCAACGGCACGCGGCCAGTCGTCTCGGCCGGCGCCAGATCGAAGACGCCGCGCTGAAGGCGGTCGAGCAAGGCCTTGCGGTCTCGCAGCGGCTCCAGTTCGTCCCACCCCAGCACGTCGCCGACGCGCACGTCGATCGATTTGCCGGAGAGCCGCGCAAATTCACGGATGAGCAGCGATGTGCGCAGTGTCAGCGAGGCCTTGCCGACGAATTTCGCCACACGCCCGTCGCGTTCGGCCATGTTCATCGGTCCGCTGACCAGATGGAACAGCCGGCCGTTCTGGCCCGAAAAATGCAATGGGATGACCGACGCCTTTGCGTCCTGAACGAGACGGGCCGGAAACACCTTCCACGGCAGATCGCGTGCCCGGCCAAACCCCTTCGGCGCGGTGGCGACACCTCCCGCCGGAAAGACGACGATGGTGACGCCCTCCTTGAGCAGCCGCACCGCTTCATGGCGGACCGCCATGTTGTTCTTCAGCGCGTCCTTGGTCTCGGAAAAGTCGATCGGCAGCGAATAGGGCTCCATCTCGCGGATCTTGAGCAGATCCCTGTGGATCATGACGCGGAACGGTCGGCCGAGCTGCTCCGCCAGCGACAGCACGGCAATACCGTCGCCGATGCCGAACGGATGGTTGGCAACAATCACCAGCGGCGTGTCGGGCAGGTTTGCCGGCGGCCATTGACCGGCGGTCCGCACCCGGACGTCGATCAGCTCCAGCATGCGGCTGAACACGCGCTCTCCGTTCGGCACCACTTGCCGGCGCCAGAAATCATAGAGTGCGGCGAAGCGATCACGTCCCGACAGGCCTTCGACCGAGTGGATGAACCAGCGCGTCAGCGCCGGCTGATGCGGACCGGCATAGGAGAGCTCGGGAAACGGTCTTTCGCGCATCTTCAGCTTGAGCATGGGGCTCGCTACACAATTGGCGTGACAAGCATATGAAAATGGCGGTGGAGCGATCCACCGCCATTTCGTTGCTGATTGGCCGGCTCAGGCCGCGCGGCGCTTGCGGTCGGGTGTCACCGCCTCGTCGGAAAGCAGTTTCACGGCGGCCGCGAGGCCAAGCGATTCCTGGTCGCGCGACCCGAGACGGCGGACATTGACCGTTTCTTCCTCAGCCTCGCGCTTGCCGCAAACGACGATGACCGGCACCTTGGCAAGGCTGTGCTCGCGGACCTTGTAGTTGATCTTCTCGTTGCGCAGGTCGGTTTCGGCGATCAGCCCGGCCGCCTTCAGCTGCGCAACGACTTTTCGCGCGTAATCGTCGGCATCGGAAGTGATCGTCGCCACCACCACCTGCAGCGGCGCGAACCAGAGCGGGAAATGGCCGGAATAATTCTCGATCAGGATGCCGAGAAAACGCTCCATCGAACCGCAGATGGCGCGATGCACCATCACCGGCTGCTTCTTTTCCGAATCGGAGCCGATGTAGAAGGCGCCGAACCGTTCCGGCAGGTTGAAGTCGACCTGCGTGGTG
Source organism: Mesorhizobium sp. M0189 (assembly GCF_040322135.1). Lineage (NCBI taxonomy): Bacteria > Pseudomonadati > Pseudomonadota > Alphaproteobacteria > Hyphomicrobiales > Phyllobacteriaceae > Mesorhizobium > Mesorhizobium sp. M0189. The sequence goes on along the minus strand of NZ_JAMYSW010000001.1, from coordinate 245,470 downwards.
CCGCATTGCCAGTCGCGGCCGATGGCGTCCTTCAGCACATATTCGAACTTCGGCCCGTAGAACGTGCCCTCGCCCGGATTTACGCCCGTCTTGATCCGGTTGCCCGACCGCGCCGCGATCTTGTCGAGCACGTCCTGCAGCACGCCCTCGGCGTGATCCCACATCGCGTCGGTGCCGACCCGTTTTTCGGGGCGGGTCGCCAGCTTGACCGTGATTTCGTCGAAGCCGAAATCGGCATAGGTCGACAGGATCAGGTCGTTGATCTTGATGCACTCGTCGGCGAGCTGTTCCTCGGTGCAGAAGATGTGGGCATCGTCCTGGGTAAAGCCGCGCACCCGCATCAGCCCGTGCAGTGCGCCGGACGGCTCATAGCGATGCACATTGCCGAATTCCGCAAGTTTTACCGGCAGATCGCGGTAGGACTTCAGCCCGTGTTTGAAGATTTGGACGTGGCCGGGGCAGTTCATCGGCTTCAGCGCAAACACCCGGTCGTCGTCGGTGTCGTCGCCGGCGACCGTCACCTTGAACATGTTGTCCCGGTACCAGCCCCAGTGGCCTGAGGTCTCCCACAGGCTCTTGTCGAGCACCTGCGGCGCGTTGACCTCCTGGTAGCCCTGCTCGTCCAGGCGGCGGCGCATGTAATTGACCAGGTTCTGGAACATCCTCCAGCCCTTGGCGTGCCAGAACACGACCCCGGGGCCCTCCTCCTGGAAATGGAACAGGTCCATCTCACGGCCGAGCTTCCTGTGGTCGCGCTTCTCGGCTTCCTCCAGCATCGTCTGATAGGCTTCGAGCTGCGCCTGGTCGGCCCAGGCCGTGCCGTAGATGCGCGTCAGCATCGGGTTGTTGCTATCGCCGCGCCAATAGGCGCCGGCGACCTTCATCAGCTTGAAGGCGTTGCCGATCTGGCCGGTCGAGGCCATGTGCGGACCGCGGCAAAGGTCGAACCAGTCGCCCTGCGCATAGATCTTGAGATCCTGATCCTCGGCGATGGCGTCGATCAGCTCGAGCTTGTAGCGCTCGCCCTTGTCGGCAAAGATCCTTTTCGCCTTTTCACGCGACCACACCTCTTTGGTGAACGGCTTGTTGCGCGCAATGATCTCGCGCATCTTCTTCTCGATCACCGGGAAATCGTCGGGCGTGAACGGCTCGTTGCGGGCGAAGTCGTAGTAGAATCCGTTCTCGATCACCGGCCCGATGGTCACCTGCGTTCCCGGCCAAAGTTCCTGCACGGCTTCGGCCAGCACGTGCGCGGCATCATGGCGGATGAGCTCCAGCGCACGCGGATCCTCGCGGGTGATGATTTCGAGCTTGCCTGATTTGCCGATCGGGTCGGAAAGGTCGCGCAACGTGCCGTCGATGCTGTAGGCAACGGCCTTCTTGGCCAGCGACTTCGAGATCGATTCCGCCAGGCCGGCGCCGGTCATCGCCGCGTCGTAGTCGCGGACGGAGCCATCGGGAAATGTCAGGGAAACGGAATTCAGCATTAAATTCTCCTATCCAGTCCCGCAAACGAGCGCGGGTGGTAAAATGCACGTCGCCCAAAACTGCGTAGCGATTTTGGGGTTGCGACTTACATCAAGTAAGAGCCGGATGCGTCCGGCGGCGAGCGGTCTTTTATGGGCAGTTTTCGGCGCCGTAAAGCCGGATTTAGGTCACCCGAGGAGATTCGACAGCTCTTTCAGGAACATCGCCCGCGTCTTGAGCCCCTTCGGCGTGTCGGAACGTTTCGTATCGACTACGAGGCAGGCAAAGACGATCTTGCGAGCATGCTTCTGCGCCCAGCCAACAAACCAGCCAAGCGAGCGCTTGTCGGCATCGTCGCCAAGCCTGGTCGTCCCGGTCTTGCCCTGCACCGTCCAGCCGCCCGCCCGGAAGGTCGGGACAATCGCATTGATCATCGCATGGGCCTTGTCCGAGACCGGCAGATTCCGCGCCAGCAGCTTGCGCAGGAAATCGACCTGCTCGACCGGCGATATCTCGAGCGAAGAATTCACCCAGGAATGGGTGAGGCCGTCATTCTTGCCGGAATTGCCGGAGACGTCGGTGTTGCCATAGTCCAATCTGGACACATAGCCGGCAAACTGTTTGCTGCCGAGCCGGCGCGTGATCTCGCGTGAGAACCAAAGGACCGAATCCCTTTCCCAGATCGTCGGGTCGACGGTCTTGCGGTCCCGTTTCGGCGCGTTGAACTCCGCTTTGTACTCCCAATTCGGTGTATGCTCGTCGCCCAGGATTCCGGCGTCATAGCCGATCAGCGCCAGCGGAATCTTGAATGTCGAGGCGGGGCTGACGCGCTGATCGCAAACCCCTTGCCGGTACAGCGTCTCGCCGCTCGCGGCGTCGACGATCAGCGTGCATTCGACGTCCCCGAGAGGCGCCGATTGCGCACGGATCGGAAAGCCCAACAGCCACGCCAGGACATAGAGAACCACGGCGAAAACGAAGGGAAGACGATCTATCCGGCGCATTTGGCAATCTCTCCTGAAGGGTATCAGGAGCGGCTTAGCGAGGCGTCTTGTCTCGATTTTGTCTTAAATGCGCTATGTCCGCGCAAGCTGCGGTTAACCCTACCAGATCGTAAACAGCGGTGCGGTTGTGTAACGAACAGTTGCGGTCAACTGTCTAGGTCGCCACGTTTTTTCCCGATCCGCCAGTACCGCCACGGCGCAAACCAGACATAGCGCTCAGCCAGGGTTTCGGGCACGCGGTCGATGCCATGCGTCCCTAACGGCCCGCAGCGCAGCACGCGAAAGAATCCCATCCAGCCGCCGGCCCATAGTCCATGCCGGGCGATCGCTTCGTGCGCGTATTCGGAACAGGTCGGCAGATGCCGGCAGGAATTGCCCACAAAGCCGGACAGCGTCAGCTGGTAGAGCCGGACGAGCGACGTGCCGAAGACGCGGCCCGGCGTCTTGCGCCACGGGCCGGGCCAGTTGCGTCCTTGTCGAATCGGCCTGGCGCCGTGCGCATGCCGATGTTGGCCGACCACCACAGTCTCCGCGTCGCGTTTCCCTTCAGGATAGATGTGCGCATCGGGCCGGGAACGCAATGCCGTTCCGGCAATCCCGTCACTGCCTCGAACGGCGAACCGGGTACCGGTCGGGCGTCGGCTTCCGACATGCGGCGACGCTGGTCGGCGGCCTCCCCTCGCACCAGTCGCCATGCGGTTTCTCGTCATGCCATTGAAATGTCGCGATCCGCACGACATCGCTCAGGATGTTGAGAAACTGGATCATGGCAGCACTCCTTTGAGCACCGATTAGAGCGCCGCTGGCCTTGCTCTTCAAACGAGTATAACGTCGACGTCAGATAACTCTGAATTATGCGAATGAAGCGCGGACGCCTCCCCCTGACGGCTCTTAGAAGCTTCGAAGCAGCCGGTCGTCACCTGAGCTTCAGCCGTGCGGCCGAGGAGCTTTATGTTTCGCAGGCGGCGATCAGCCGCCAGATCCGCGAGCTCGAAACATTCCTGCGCCAACCTTTGTTCTTCCGCCATCATCGCCGCGTCGAATTGACCGACACCGGCCGGCGGCTGCTCGACCAGTTGGTCAGAAGTTTCGGGGGCATCGACAGGCTGCTTTCGGAATTGACGGCGGCCCCGACGCAGTCCGTGGTCCGTGTCAGCGTCGAGCCGTCGCTTGCATCCGTATGGCTGGTGCCGCGGCTCAACCGATTTCGCCAGTTGCGACCCGATATCGACGTTTCCCTTGAGGTCGATCCGAGGTTGATAGAGTTCCGCAGCGATCAGCCTGAACTTGCTCTACGCTTCAGTGCACACGCCACTTCATGGCCACGCAGCGAAGCCGAACAGCTTGCCTCGGTCGTCGATTCACCGGTTCTGTCGCCGGCGCTTCTTGCGTCCGGGCCAGCTCTGGAAAAACCGATCGACCTTGGTCGCTATACATTGCTGCACGAAGAAAACCGTCAGGCTTGGACGCGCTGGTTCGAAGCGGCCGGCGTGACCCCTGAAGCCGTGCCTGCGCGTGGACCGATGCTGGCGGATGCCTCGCTTTCGAAACAGGCAGCCTTGCTTGGACATGGTGTCGCACTGGGCGATCTTTTGCAGATCGGCGAAGAACTTGCGTCCGGCGCGCTGGTCAAGCCTTTCGACATCGACGTTGCGTCCGGCGCCTATTGGCTGGTGGCCAGAAGACTGAATGACCTTTCCGAGCCTGCCAGGGCTTTTGCCGACTGGGTCCGGGCGGAATTCGCCGAAAGCCGGCGTTTTCTTGCCGAGGTTTAGGCCGCCTGTTCCGCCCGCTTCTTCTCGATCTGGCCGATCGCATCGACCACCGCGTCGAAGGTCAGCATGGTCGAGGCGTGGCGCGCCTTGTAGTCGCGCACCGGTTCCAGGTATTTCAGGTCGGCGAAGCGGCCTTCGGGCGGCGGGCCATTTTCCTTCAGCATTTTTAGCATCGTCTCGCGCACGCTGCGCAGTTCTTCCGCGCTGGCGCCGACGACATGCTGCGCCATGATCGAAGACGACGCCTGGCCAAGCGCACAGGCCTTCACGTCATGCGCGAAATCGCTGACGACGCCGTCATCCATCTTCAGATCGACGGTCACTGTCGAGCCGCACAGCTTGGAATGTGCTCGTGCGGTTGCGTCGGGCCGGTCGAGCCGACCGATCCGTGCGATATTTCCGGCAAAACCCAGAATTTTCGCATTGTAGACATCGTCGATCATATTTTTCCAATCCGTCGCCGCCCAGCGAACAGCGATTGCCGCTCTGGCGTCTTCCTTTCGCTCGGCACGAACATATATAATGGTCGTAGTCGGGTATCGACAAGGCGACCGCAAGTCTCGTCCTGCCCAAATCTGTTCACGCCACTTACGGGCTGGAAACCGGGCGAGTTTCTAACACCCGAAAGGTCGTGGTCCGTTCAACTCGTTCCTCCTGAGAGAGGAACTACGGGAGACGCCTTTATGGACGCCGTTATCAAGAAACTCATGCCGCAGTCGGCCTATATGGAAAAGCCGGTCACCGACCGGCCGAGTGAGGCCGAAGTCGAAGCCGCGGTGCGCACCTTGTTGCGCTGGACCGGCGACAATCCTGAGCGCGAGGGCCTGATCGACACGCCGAAGCGCGTCACCAAGGCGTTCCGCGAAATGTTCAACGGCTACGATATGTGCCCGGCCGAGGAGCTTGGCCGCACCTTCGAGGAAGTCGCCGGCTATGACGACCTCGTCATAGTCAAGGACATCACGTTCCACTCGCATTGCGAGCATCACATGGTGCCGATCATCGGCAAGGCGCATGTCGGCTATCTGCCTGACGGCAAGGTTGTCGGCCTGTCCAAGATCGCGCGCGTCGTCGACATCTTTGCCCACCGCCTGCAGACCCAGGAAGCGATGACTGCGCAGATTGCCGGCGTCATCCAGGACGTGCTCAATCCGCGCGGCGTCGCCGTCATGCTCGAGGCCGAGCATATGTGCATGGCCATGCGCGGCATCCGCAAACAGGGCTCCACCACGCTGACCTCGACCTTCACCGGCGTCTTCAAGGATACACCTGAAGAGCAGGTCCGCTTCGTCACCATGGTGCGCGGCGGCGGAACTGATCAGACCCGCGCCGCCCTCGCTAAATAGGGACCGGCGAATGTCGGCATTGGAATTCCCGAAAGCTCCATCTGACAAGAAGGCACTCGAGGAAGGCACCGTCCTTTCACCGCGCTTCGATGCCGGCGGCCTCGTCACTGTCGTCGTCACCGATGCCGAAAACGGCATGCTGCTGATGGTCGCGCATATGAATGCCGAGGCGCTGGCGCTGACACTCGAGACCGGCATCGCGCACTACTGGTCGCGTTCGCGCAACGCGCTGTGGAAGAAGGGCGAAACCTCGGGCAATGTCCAGCAGGTCGTCGAGATGCTCACAGATTGTGACCAGGACGCGATATGGTTGCGCGTCAAAGTGCTGGGTCACGAAGCAACTTGTCACACCGGCCGACGTTCATGCTTTTATCGGACGGTGGGGCTGAGCGATGGCAAAGGGACGCTTGCCAACGACGGCAGCAAGCCGCTGTTCGATGCGGAAAAAACGTATCGAAAGCCCAAAACACCATCAGTATGAACCATTCGCAGCACTTCAGCCACGTATATTCATGATTTCGATACGGCCCGCCTGTAGGATGACCGTGGGACAAGGGAGATTGTGATGCTCGACTGGGCGTCATTGCGCAACAGACCTGACGTTCGGGAGGCCAATGGCCTCTCCTCGGCCGCAGGCGCATCCGAAACCAAATCTCCAGGTAAAACAGGGATCTCGCTGGCATTGGGCGGCGGCTGTGCGCGCGGCTGGGCGCATATCGGCGTGCTGCGCGCGCTTGACGAAGCCGGCATCGAAGTGTCGATGATCGCCGGCACCTCGATCGGCGCGCTGGTCGGCGGCTGCTATGTTGCCGGCAAACTTGACGAGCTGGAAGAATTCGCGCGCAGCCTGACCAGGCGGCGCATTTTTGGCCTTCTCGACCTCAATCTACGCGGCAGCGGCCTGTTCGGTGGCATGAAGCTCGATGCACGGCTGCGCGAGCACATAGCCGGCATCCGCTTCGAGGACCTGCCAAAACCGTTCGTCTGCGTCGCTGCCGAAATCCGCACCGGCCATGAAATCTGGCTGTCGAGCGGCTCGTTGAGTACCGCCATGCGCGCCTCCTACGCGCTGCCCGGCGTGTTCGAGCCGGTCGCCTGCAACGGGCGCGTGCTGGTCGACGGCGCACTGGTCAATCCGGTGCCGGTCTCGGTCTGCCGTGCCTACGAGCAGCCGCTCGTGGTTGCAGTGAACCTTCACTACGATCTGTTCGGCCGCGCCGCAGTGATCAAGCACAGCGCAGGCGAGCTGATCGTCGAGAGAGACGCGCCAAGGGGTGGCCACGCCGATCCCGAACGTCAGTCGCGCGAGACGCGGCTCGGCATCACCGGCGTCATGGTCGAAGCCTTCAACATCATCCAGGACCGCATTTCGCGCGCCAGGCTGGCCGGCGACCCGCCGGACATGTCGCTGCAGCCGAAGCTCAGCCATATCGGCCTGACCGAATTCCACCGCGCCGACGAAGCGATCCGTATCGGCTACCAGGCAACGATGGCGCAAATCGGCGAACTGACCCGGCTGCAGACCGTCCTCGCTTAGGCCGAGCGGTCAGCGAACTCTCAGGCAAGCGCCGCGTCGACGATACGAAACTGCACCGTGCGGTTGCCGTTCCAGTGATTGCCCGACAATGAGCCGGCGACGTGCACCGGTTTGCCCCTGTTCTTGAACAGGAATTCGCCAAGCGCAGTATCGACGGCGCGAAAGGCGATCGCCTGGATGCGGCCGCCGCTTTCCGACTGCAGGTCGGCGCGGATATGGTTGGTGCCGACCGCCCGCGCATCAACCAGCCGGTGACGCGGCAGCGCGAACACCGGCGCGACATGCCCGGCGCCGAACGGCCCTGCCCGCTCAAGCGCATCGAGCAGCGCAAGCGTCGCGCCCTCGGCGGCAAGCGCGCCGTCGATCGCCAGGCTCTCCTCGCCTTGCAGCCGGAACACATCCACCGCAGCGCGCTCTTCGAAAAAAGCCCGGAGCGCGCCGAGCTTCGCCCGCTCGACGGTGATGCCTGCCGCCATTCCGTGGCCGCCGCCCTTGACGATCAGCCCGGCATCGGCAGCCTCGCGCACCAGCCGGCCGAGGTCGAAGCCCGACACCGAACGGCCTGACCCCGTACCGACGCCATTGGCGTTGAAGGCGATGGCAAAAGCCGGCCGTCTTGCATGGTCCTTGAGCCGCGAGGCAAGCAGGCCGACAATGCCCGGATGCCAGTTGCTGCTGGCTGTGACCACGATGGCCGGACCATTGCCGCCGGCAAGCTCGGCGTCGGCCTCTGAGCGCGCCGCGGCCAGCATCTCCTGCTCCATCGACTGCCGCTCCTGGTTGAGCCGGTCGAGCGTCTCGGCGATGGTGCGGGCCTCGACCGGGTCGTCGGTTGCAAGCAGGCGGCTGCCAAGTGCTGCGTCGCCGATGCGCCCGCCGGCGTTGATGCGCGGACCGATCAGAAAGGCCAGATGGAAAGTGCTGATCGGCTCGCCGATACGCGAGACCCGCGCCAGTGCCGCCAGCCCTTCGTTCCTCTGCTGCCGCGCCACCTGTAGCCCCTTGACCACGAAGGCCCGGTTGATGCCGGTGAGCGGCACCACGTCGCAGACGGTGCCCAGCGCCACCAGGTCGAGCAGGCCAAGCAGGTCGGGCGCTGCGGCATCCGGCAGCCGGCTGCGCAGGATCTTCGCCGTCTGTACCAGGCATAGGAAGACGACGCCGGCGGCGCAAAGATGGCCTTGCCCGGAAAGATCGTCCTCGCGATTAGGATTGACGACCGCAGCCGCCGCCGGCAACGGCCCGCCGACCTGATGGTGATCGAGCACCACGACGTCGGCGCCGGCGGCCTTCGCCGCGTCGATGGAAGCAGCACTGTTGGTGCCGCAATCGACGGTGACGATCAGCGTCGCGCCGCGCGAGACGAGTTCGCGCATCGCTTCCGGATTGGGGCCGTAACCCTCGAAGATGCGGTCCGGTATGTAGATCTCCGACGGCACCGAGAAATGTGCGAAAAAGCGCTTGAGCAGCGCCGATGAGGCGGCGCCGTCGACATCGTAGTCGCCAAAGATCGCCACCTTTTCCCTTGCCGTCACCGCCTGGGCGATGCGAGAGGCCGCCTTGTCCATGTCGGTCAGCGATGCCGGGTCGGGCAGCAGGTTGCGGATGGTCGGATCCAGGAACCGCTCGGTCTGCTCGGCAGTGACGCCGCGCCCGGCCAGCACGCGTGCCACGATGTCGGGCACGCCATAACCTTGCGCGATGGCGAGCGCAGCCATGTCCTGACGCTCGGTCAGTCGGTGTTCCCAGGAAACGCCGGTGGCCGACTGCCTGACATCTAGGAAAAAGCGTCTTTCCCCCGTCACGTGACGCGCCGTCTGCAATTTGTCATTGCGCACAATATGCAACGGCTAACTGAGTCGAAATCAAAACTTTTCCAGATCCTGGTGCCTGGCCTTGATTTCGCGCACGGTTCGCGACGACGAGCGCAGCACGATCGTGTGCGTGGTGATGAAATTGCGGCCGAACTTGACGCCGGCCAGCATATTGCCGTCGGTGACGCCGGTCGCGGCAAACAGCACGTCGCCGCGTGCCATGTCTTGCGTGTGGTAGATCCGTTTCGGGTTGGAGATCCCCATCTTCGCCGCGCGCGCCAGCTTTTCCGGCGTGTCAAGGATCAGCCTGCCCTGCATCTGGCCGCCGGTGCAGCGCAAGGCCGCCGCCGCCAGCACGCCCTCCGGCGCACCGCCGGTGCCGAGATAGATGTCGATGCCGGTTTCGTCCGGGTCGGTGGTGTGGATGACGCCGGCGACATCACCGTCGCCGATCAGCCGGATCGCGGCGCCTGTCGCCCGCACGGCTTCGATCAAGGCGCCATGGCGCGGCCGGTCGAGGATACAGGCGGTGATCTCTGCCACCGGAACGCCCTTGGCCCTGGCCAGGCTGGCAATATTTTCGGCCGGCGAGGCATCGATGTCGATGATGCCATCGGCATAGCCCGGGCCGATGGCGATCTTGTCCATATAGACGTCCGGCGCGAACAGAAGGCTGCCTTTTTCGGCAATGGCGATGACGGCCAACGCATTGGGCAGGTTCTTGGCGCAGATCGTCGTGCCTTCGAGCGGATCGAGCGCGATGTCGACAGCCGGGCCTTTGCCTGTACCGACCTCCTCGCCGATATAGAGCATCGGCGCCTCGTCGCGCTCGCCCTCGCCGATCACCACCGTGCCGTTGATGGCGAGACGATTAAGCTCCTGGCGCATGGCGTCGACCGCGACCTGATCGGCGGCTTTCTCGTCGCCGCGTCCGCGCAATCTGGCGGCCGCGACCGCGGCGCGTTCGGTGACGCGCACCAATTCCATGGTCAGTATCCGGTCGAGGCCGGCGACAATGTTCTGGGCCACATTCATCGATGGATAATCCTCGTTGGCACTTTGTTTCTATGCATGTCGTTGTCCCAAAACCGCCGCACACTTTTGGGCGACATGCATTAGCCTCCCGCCAGAGACGCGCTTCTTGTGTCAAAGCCTCGTGACAACAGCAAGACCTGCGCTGGACCTTTTTGAAAGCGCAGCAATATCAATCGATTAAAGGCAAAACTTGAGACTGCTATCCGGCCCGCTCGATGCGGATGACTTGCGGCTTGTCGGTCAGAAGGCTGTCCCTGGTGATGCCGTCGACGGCCTTGCGCACCGCCGCCTCGGTCGTCTCGTGGGTGACCAGGATGACTGTCTTCTGTGCCTCGGTTTCCGGCCCTGCGGCATGTTGCACGATCGATTCCAGCGAAATGTCGTTGTCGGCCATGCGTTTGGCGATCGCGGCGAAAACGCCGAGGCGGTCGTGCACGGTCAGCCGGATGAAATAACCGCCGGCATGGCTGCGCATCTGCGCCTTTTTGTAGGGCTTCAATTCCTTCGCCGGCCGGCCGAAGACCGGGCCATGCTGGAAGCCAGGCCGGCTCTTGGCAATGTCGGCAATGTCGCCGATCACCGCCGAAGCGGTGGCGTTGCCGCCGGCACCGGGGCCGGAAAGCAGCAATTCGCCGAGGATGTCGGTTTCGATCGCGACCGCATTGGTGACACCGTGCACCTGCGCGATGACCGAGGCCGTCGGCACCATGGTCGGGTGAACGCGCTGCTCGATACCGCTTTCGGTGCGTTGGGCGACGCCAAGCAGCTTGATCCGGTAGCCGAGATCGCCGGCCGCGCGGATATCGGCCTGGCTGATGTTGGAGATGCCCTCCATGTAGATGTCATTGGCCGCAATCCTCGTGCCGAAGGCAAGGCTGGTCAGGATCGACAGCTTGTGCGCGGTGTCGTGGCCCTCGATGTCGAAGGTCGGGTCGGCTTCGGCATAGCCCAGCCGCTGGGCGTCCTTCAGGCAGGCATCAAAGGACAGGCCCTCGGCTTCCATGCGCGTCAAAATATAATTGCAGGTGCCGTTGAGGATGCCGAAGACGCGGGTCACCGAATTGCCGGCCATCGCCTCGCGCATCGTCTTGATGACCGGAATGCCGCCGGCCACCGCCGCTTCGTAGTTGAGCAGCACGCCCCTCTTTTCCGCGATCTCGGCCAGTGACACGCCGTGCTTGGCAAGCAGTGCCTTGTTGGCGGTGACGACATGGCGGCCGGCCTCGAGCGCCGCCTTCACCGAGGATCGTGCCGCGCCCTCGTCGCCGCCGATCAGTTCGACGAATACATCGATCTCGGCGGTCTGGGCCATCTTGACGGCGTCGTCGAACCACAGTGCTGTGCCAAAATCAACGCCGCGGTCGCGTTTGGGATCGCGGGCCGAGACCGCTGACACGACGATCTCGCGGCCGCACTGCCGCGTCAGTTCCGCCGCCTTGTCGCGCAGCACGCGAGCCACCGACGCACCGACGGTGCCGAGGCCGGCAATTCCAACACGCAACGCTTCAGCCATGTCCGGCGACGCCCCATTCGGTCGATTGATGTGTAGAAAACTCAGCGATGCGCGGCGAGCGGTACGACGTTATTCGGCTGCTTGGCGCTGGATGCGAGGAAGCGCTTGATGTTGCGCGCTGCCTGACGGATCCGGTGCTCGTTTTCGACCAGCGCGATGCGCACGTGATCGTCGCCATGCTCGCCGAAGCCGACGCCCGGCGCCACCGCGACGTCGGCGTGCTCGATCAGGAGCTTGGAGAATTCGAGCGAGCCGAGGTGCTTGAACGGCTCCGGGATCGGCGCCCAGGCGAACATCGACGCCGCCGGTGCGGGAATGGTCCAGCCGGCACGGCTGAAGGCGTCGACCATGACATCGCGGCGTTTGCGGTAGACGTCGCGCACTTCGGCGATATCGGCTCCGTCGCCGTTGAGTGCATGCGCGGCCGCCACCTGGATCGGCGTGAAGGCGCCGTAGTCGAGATAGGATTTCACCCGCGTCAGCGCCGAGATCAGCCTTTCATTGCCGACGGCAAAACCCATGCGCCAGCCCGGCATCGAAAAGGTCTTCGACATCGAGGTGAACTCGACTGCGACGTCGATGGCGCCCGGCACCTGCAGCACCGAAGGCGGCGGATTGCCGTCGAAATAGATCTCGGAATAGGCAAGGTCCGACAGGATGATGATGTCGTTCTTCCGGGCGAAAGCCACCACCTCCTTGTAGAAATCGAGCGAGGCGACCAGTGCCGTCGGGTTGGACGGATAATTGAGAATCAGCGCCAGCGGCTTCGGGATCGAATGGCGGATGCCGCGCTCCAGTGCCGGGATGAAACCGTCGTCCGGTTCGGCCTGCAGCGAGCGGATGACGCCGCCCGACATGATGAAGCCGAAGGCGTGGATCGGATAGGTCGGATTGGGGCACAGGATCACATCGCCGGGGGCGGTGATCGCCTGCGCCATATTGGCAAAACCCTCCTTCGAGCCGAGCGTCGCCACCACCTGGCTGTCCGGGTCGAGCTTCACGCCGAAACGGCGGGCATAATAATTGGCTTGGGCACGGCGCAGGCCCGGAATGCCGCGCGACGACGAATAGCGGTGCGTGCGCGGATCACGCACTACCTCGCAGAGTTTGTCGACGATGGCCTTGGGCGTCGGCAGGTCCGGATTGCCCATGCCAAGGTCGATGATGTCGGCGCCACGCGAGCGGGCACTGGCCTTCAGCCGGTTGACCTGTTCGAAGACATAGGGCGGAAGCCGGCGGACCTTGTGAAATTCTTCCATGGCAGTTCCAGACAGTGAGGTTGCGGTCGCGCGTATAAGCTTATTTGCAATTAGGGTCGAGAGCGGGGTCGCATTTGCCTTCGATCTGCTTCAGCGCCTCGGCGCCGTGTTTTTTTGCCAGCTGGTCCAGCGCAGCCTGGTCCGCGACCTTGACGCCGCCGCCCTTCGCGGCCTGGCCCTGCTCCTCGGCCTTCAGCTGGGCGAGCTTGGCGTTCTTTTCCTCGTCGGTGAATTGCTCGGCCGCCACCTGCGGCGGGATGTTCAGGTTCGGGTAGGAACCGGTGTCCTTCGCCCCGACAAGGCCGGTGGCGGGCGCTGCACCTTCTATGTTGCTGCTCGTGCAACCGGCCATCGCCAGCAGGACGAGCGCCATGCGGCAAAAACGACCAGTGCCGGAAAAAACGTTCGTGCCAATATTAATCGTCATATTGTTTTCCTGGCGGCCGGGTTAGAGCACGTTGGACCCTGTCCGATATCCCATGGTAATATGTCAACAAAACGCTTCGGGAGGAACCCCGCGAACCATGTCCAAAACACCCGATTCGGGCAAAGCGGAAGATGACCAACCTTCGACCGTCGAGCAATATCTGGTTAAGGACCCGGAACGCTTCGCTCTGAACATGGCCCGCATGATCGAGCAGGCCGGCAAGGCCGCCTCGGCATGGGCCGAGCCGCGGGAAAAGGGCGAGGTGCGCGATCATGTCGCCGAGCCGGTCGTCGACATGGTGAAGACGTTCTCCAAACTCACCGAATACTGGCTCTCCGACCCGCAGCGCGCGCTGGAGGCACAGACACGATTGTTTTCCGGCTATATGGCCGTCTGGGCCAATGCCGTTCAGCGCATCGGCGCCGGTGCCGAGGAGACCGAGGATGCGGTCAAGCCCGAGCGCGGCGACAAGCGTTTCCAGGACCCGGAATGGGGCCGCAACGCCTTTTTCGATTTCCTCAAACAAGCCTATCTCGTCACCTCGCGCTGGGCGGCCGAACTGGTCGAGCACGCCGACGGTCTGGACGAGCACACCCGCCACAAGGCCAGCTTTTATGTCAGGCAGGTGTCCAACGCCATCTCGCCGTCGAATTTCATCCTGACCAATCCGGAATTGTTTCGCGAGACCGTCGCCTCGAACGGCGAAAATCTGGTGCGCGGCATGAAGATGCTGGCCGAGGACATTGCCGCAGGCAAGGGCGACCTGAAGCTGCGGCAGGCCGATTACTCACCCTTCGAGATCGGCAAGAATCTCGCCACCACCCCCGGCAAGGTGGTCGGCCGCAGCGACGTCGCTGAAATCCTGCAATACGAGCCGGCGACCGACACCGTGCTCAAGCGGCCGCTGCTGATCTGCCCGCCATGGATCAACAAATACTACATCCTCGACCTCAACCCGCAAAAATCCTTCATCCGCTGGGCGGTCGAGCAAGGCCACACGGTCTTCGTCATCTCCTGGATCAATCCGGACGAGCGGCACGGCACCAAGAGCTGGGAGGCCTATATCAGGGAGGGCCTGCAATACGGCCTCGACACGATTGAAAAGGCCACCGGCGAAAAGGACGTCAATGCCATCGGCTATTGCGTCGGCGGCACGCTGTTGGCGGCAGCGCTGGCCTTGATGGCGCAGGAAGGCGACCACCGCATCAAATCGGCGACCTTCTTCACCACGCAGGTCGATTTCACCTATGCCGGCGACTTGAAAGTGTTCGTCGATGAGGAGCAAGTCGCGGCCGTTGAAAAGGCAATGAGCGAAAAAGGCTATCTCGACGGCACGAGGATGGCGACCGCCTTCAACATGCTGCGCTCGGGCGACCTGATCTGGCCCTATGTCGTCAACAATTACATGCGCGGCAAGGATCCCCTGCCCTTCGACCTGCTCTACTGGAACGCCGATTCGACCCGCATGGGCGCTGCCAACCATTCCTTCTATTTGCGCAATTGCTATCTTGAGAACAGGCTTTCGCAAGGCATGATGGAGTTGGCGGGCCGCACGGTTTCGCTGAAGGACGTCACCATCCCGGTCTACAACCTCGCCTCGAAGGAGGATCACATCGCGCCGGCGCTGTCGGTGTTCCTCGGCTCGAAATATTTCGGCGGCAAGGTCGACTACGTCGTGGCCGGCTCCGGCCACATCGCCGGCGTCGTCAATCCGCCGGCGGCGCAGAAATACCACTACTGGACCGGCGGCAAGCCGGCTGGCGACTTCGACCAGTGGTTCGCCGGGGCCACTGACCATCCCGGCTCCTGGTGGCCGCACTGGCAGCGCTGGATCGAAGCCAGGGACAATACCCGCGTACTGGCCCGCAAACCGGGCGAGCATATGCAAGTTCTAGGCGAAGCCCCCGGCACCTATGTCAAGGTGCGTGTGTAACCATCTGTAATGTGTGGTGAGTTGACGCGCCGCCAAAAGCGGGCGAAATGGTGTCGTCAACCCTGAGCAGCCTTGATTCATCCTCTAGCCGCCAAATTACTTTGAGGCTTGCAGATTTGACACAGGTCTCGTTTCCGGTTCGGGGAACAAGGGTCATTCGACGAGACGTTTCGACGCCGCGCCAATGACGAACCGGTCGGATATCGAGGGGGAATTTTGTTTTGAGATCAGCAGGATCGCGCCTCGCGAAGGGAGAAAGCCGCGCCATTGTGGGGGCGCTTTTCTCGGTGCTTCTGGCGTCCTGCACCTCTGCCGGCGACCCGACCATGTCGGTCGGCATGCCAGGCTATAATGCCTCGGCCACCGAAATCAGCACGGCCGCCGGTGCGCCCCAGGCCAGCACGGCCGCCTCATCGTCGCAGATGACAACCGCACAAATGACGATGAATGCAGAGGGCGACGCCAACCTTCCCGAGCAGGTCGCCTATGTGCCAATGGCTAAGCCAGGGGCCAAGTCCGATGCCGGCTTCCCGATCGCCGTTCCCACGTCGGCCGAGACGATCGCGGGACATTCGCCGCAAGCGCTGCAACCAAACGCCGAGGCGGCTGAACAGGCCAACGCTGTTGCGCAGAACAGTGCCGCCGCCGATGCCGGCGCATCGAAGCCCGATGCCAAGGCCGCCGCGCCGGCGATGAACAACCCGGTCTATGTGACCGCCGGCGAGATGCCGCAGCCACAGGCCTATGCACCGAAGAAAAACTTCCTGGCCTCGCTGTTCAGCGCTACGCCTGCTTCGGCGGCATCGCCGGCCAACAGCAGATCGGGCGGGCAGCCAGCGGTCTTGCAGGCCAAGGCGACGCCCGCGGCAAAGCCCACCGTCACCCTGGCCTCGGCCAACCCGGCTGAAAAGCCGGTGCAGTTGGCATCGGCCGGCGATACTAGCCACTTCACGGCCGATGCGCTGCCCGGCGTGCGCCAGACGGCACTGTTCGAGATCAAGCGCAAATCCGGCCTCGACGATGAGAGCGACGTCGACCTCAACGAGGACGAAGGTTCGGGTGGCGCCTACCAGGTCGCCTCCGCCGCCGGCCTCGCCCGGCTGGCACCCAACGGTCTCCTGAAACAGAACGAAAGCGTCGATGTCGCCTGCTTGAAGCCGTCGCTGGTTCGCGTGCTGAAGACGATCGAAGGCCACTACGGCCGCAAGATGACGGTTACCTCCGGCTATCGCGATCCGGCCCGCAATCGTCGCGCCAACGGTGCCAAGAACTCGCTGCACATGTACTGCGCCGCCGCCGACATCCAGGTTCCCGGCGTCTCAAAATGGGAACTGGCGAGCTATATCCGCACCATGCCGGGCCGCGGCGGCGTCGGCACCTACTGCCACACCGAATCCGTCCACGTCGATGTCGGACCGGAGCGCGACTGGAACTGGCGCTGCCGCAGGCGCGGCTAGGGCGAGGTTCTTCCGCCACTGAAGGCCCTTCGGCGGCGTTGCATCATGCCGCAAAAACCAGCTTGGCTGTCGGAAAGACGCGGTTTGGAGCCAAAGGAAAAAAGTTGTCGCAGCCGGCAGCAGACGGGTTGCCGGTTTGTCGCGACGCAACTATAAGCGCTCACATCTGAGCGCGCCCATCGTCTAGCGGTCAGGACACCGCCCTTTCACGGCGGTAACAGGGGTTCGATTCCCCTTGGGCGTACCAGAGACCTCAAGTACTTAGCACATGCCATCGCTAACGCGCTGCGTAACCTTGCCGGACCACCACTCTGATGAGGATGTCGGCAAAGGCTGCCAGACAAATTGAAGATTATGTCGACGGCTCCCTACGCCCGCAGTCCCCTCGCCTCGCCGCCGCGCTTGCGCGGAACCATCATGTCCCTGGCCAGCAGGCCGCTCACCCGGCAAAAGGCCATGAAGGCCCGCCATGCGTCTTCGGTCTCGACGATGTCCACCGTGGCGCCGAAACAGGCGTTGAACGCGGCCTGGTAGGTTGGCCCCTTCCGGCGGACCGGCCACGTTTGCAGGAAATCGAGCGCCTGCTCGACACTGTAGATTTCCTCGACCGGCTGGCCGGGCACAGGCGCGATCCGCACCGGCACCTCGAATTGCAGTCTGTCCATTCGATCTCTCCCGAACCGACGCCCCCGCCGCAACGCCGTTCGTCGCAAAAAGTTGCCGTGACGGCTAATGCTTGGGCCGACTTCTCGCCTGGAAATGTGTCGTCACTGCGGTAGCCAAATGAACCCGGCGGAAGCACGGGCCGCTGCAGGCAAGGAGAATGCCCCTGGGCGTGAATATCGCCGGTCTTCGGCCTCCGTAGGCAGTTCGTCCTTGAACCTTGCGCTTTCCAGTGCCAAATCTGGGGGAATTTCTCTCGCGGGGCTCAGCCAGGCCTCGCATCCCTGCAAGACGGATAAAAATGGTCACCTATCTCGACGCCGCCACGGCACCGCTCAGAAACACCGGCCAGATCCGTCTTTACGACGAGGAAGGCTTTATCGGCATGCGCAAGGCTTGCGATCTCACCGCGCGTTGCCTCGACGAACTGGTGCCGATGGTGGCGCCCGGCGTCACCACTGAGGCGATCGATCGTTTCGTTTTCGAATTTGGCATGGACCATGGCGCGCTTCCGGCGACGCTCAACTACCGCGGCTACACGAAATCATCCTGCACCTCGATCAACCACGTCGTCTGTCACGGCATACCCGATAACAAGCCGTTGAAGGACGGCGACATCGTCAACATCGACGTCACCTATATCCTCGACGGCTGGCATGGCGACTCCTCGCGCATGTATCCAGTGGGCACGATCAAGCGTGCCGCGGAGCGGCTGCTCGAAGTCACGTATGAGTGCCTGATGCGCGGCATCGCGGCAATCAAGCCGGGCGCCCGCACCGGCGCCATCGGCGCCGCCATCCAGACCTACGCCGAAGCCGAGCGTTGCTCGGTGGTGCGCGATTTCTGCGGCCATGGGGTCGGCCGGCTGTTTCACGACGCGCCGAATATCCTGCATTACGGCAGCGCCAGCGAAGGCGTCGAGATGCGGCCGGGCATGATCTTCACCGTCGAGCCGATGATCAATCTCGGCCGGCCGCATGTGAAAGTGCTGTCGGACGGCTGGACCGCGGTGACGCGCGATCGTTCGCTGTCGGCGCAGTACGAGCACACGATCGGCGTCACCGAAACCGGCTGCGAGATCTTCACGCTATCGCCAAAAAACCTCGACCGCCCCGGCCTGCGGGCCTAGTGTCTGGCAGATCGGGCGTTACCTTGCCCGGCAAATGCTGGGTGGGGCAGCCATGAACGGTGACGACGACGAGCGGGCCTTCTTTCCCGAAAGGCCGGTGCGATCGCCCGCGAAGGCGGTGGCCGCCGACAAGCCGCATTATCTCGGCCATCGCGACCGCCTGCGCGAACGCTTTGCTGCCGGCCCCAACACCCTCCCCGACTACGAACTGCTCGAGCTTCTATTGTTTCGGCTGATCCCGCGCGCCGACACCAAGCCGGTCGCCAAGGCATTGCTGGCACGCTTCGGTACATTGGCCGAGGTCCTCGGCGCGCCCGTCGAGCGCCTGCAGGAGGTGAAGGGCATCGGCCCGGCGGTGGCGCTCGACCTGAAGGTGGTTGCTGCAACGGCGCAGCGCATGGCGCGCGGCGAGATCGCCGGCCGCGAGCTTTTGTCAACCTGGACGCAGGTTCTCGAATACTGCCGGTCGGTCATGGCCTTCGAGGAGCGGGAGCAGTTCCGCATCCTGTTCCTCGACAAGAAGAACGCACTGATCGCCGACGAGGTGCAGCAGGTCGGCACCGTTGACCACACGCCGGTCTATCCGCGCGAGGTGGTCAGGCGCGCCTTGGAGCTCTCGGCGACGGCGATTATTCTGGCTCACAATCATCCATCGGGCGATCCGACGCCGTCGCGCGCCGACATCGAGATGACCAAGCTGATCATCGAGACGGCCAAACCGCTTGGCATTGCCGTTCACGATCACATCATCATCGGCAGGAAAGGCCACTCCAGCATGAAGGGCCTGCTGCTTATTTGAGGCTTATTGTTACCGGCCTGGCCTGCCACGCGCATATTGATGCGACGCTCAACGCCGATCGCGCCGGTAAATGCGGGGACTGGCGCTCAGCTGGCTGTGCGCAGCCGCCGGGATCGAACAAAGGCCTTTAGTCCGTCGGAATCGAGCGCGTAGCCGAAGGCATAACCCTGCAACATGTCGCAGCCCAGGCCTTTGAGTATCCGTGCGTGCTGCATCGTCTCGACACCTTCCGCCACGACCTCGATACCCAAGGACTTGCCGATGTCAATGATTGACGAGACAACCTGCCTTCTTTGCGGCGATTTGGCGATTGGGGTGACCAGCTGCCGATCTATCTTTAGCCGGCGAGGCTGCAACTTGAGCAAACTGACTATCGAAGCGTAACCAGTACCAAAATCGTCTATTTCGATGTCAATCCCGAGTTCTTTTATCTGCTCGATATTCCAGGTGACAAGGTCGTCGTTCTCGTCCAGGAAAATTGACTCAACAAGCTCGAATGAAACTGTCCCTTTTTCGATATTTTGTTCTCGCAAGCTCTTGATGAGCTCCTCATCTTGAAGGCGTCGCGCCGAAACATTGACCGATACCCGCGGAATGTGGAGTCCCGCAGCGGACCATTCTTTGAAGTCCAAAAGCGACTGCTTCAATATGGCTTGGTCGATGATCGAGACCACATTCAGTTCTTCCGCAATTCTCAGGAAGACATCGGGCGCCAAAATACCCTTTTCTGGATGTCTCCACCTCGCCAGCGCCTCAACCCCCACGATTTCGAGCGTCTTTGCGTCAAATTGGGGCTGGTAGAAGGGGATGAACTCGTTGCGCTCAAGGCCGCCGAGAATTTCGTCGGCAATCCGCTTTGTATCGACGATTTCGCTTTGCATCGCGTCGGTGAAGAATTCGTATCGATTGCGCCCACGCCTCTTTGCTCGGTAAAGCGCGATATCGGCGTTTACCAGCAGGTGTTTGGCTTCGATATTTTTTCCGTTGTCGACTGCGATTCCCACGCTGACACCAAAACGGCATCGATGGCCCTGGTAGTAGACCGGTTCGCGCATCTGGCTGATGACGCGGTCAGCGAGCAGCGCCAGTTGCTTGGTATCGTCGCGCACCACGCACAGAACGATGAATTCGTCTCCCCCGATGCGGGCGACGAATCCCTCGTCGCCGACCTTCGATCTGAGGACTGTTGACGCGTGAACCAACATTGCGTCACCGGCGGCGTGGCCCAGCGTATCATTGATGTGCTTGAACCGATCCAGATCGATGTGAAGCAGTGCCGCATGCCCGCCTGAGCGCCTGGCGTTTGCCGCGTAATCTTCCAGTACCTGGTCGAGGTAACGCCGGTTGGGCAAGCCGGTCAACGAGTCATGAAGCGCGATGTGCTCTATGCGCGCTTTGGCCGACTCGAGTTCTGCATTTTTCGACTCGGACAGCTGTTTTGCTCGAACCAGATCCTGGTTCAGCAGGACATCGGCTGTAACGTCCCATTCCGCGCCTATCATTTTTGGAGTGTTGTTTGCGACCCGGTAAACGATCGCCTTGGACCGGACATGACGGACCTCGCCATCCGGACGCACAATCCGGTACTCCGACAAATAGGGTCGTCCGCTGGCCACCGCGCTGTCGAAATCTGCGTTGGCGGTAGCCAAATCATCTGGGTGGATTGCACCCGCCCAGTCTATGTAGCCCCGGTGCTCCCCGGTTGATTTGCCATATATTTCATTTACGCGATCATCCCACGTAAGCTCGTTGGTCGCGAGATCGTGTTCCCAAACCCCAATAGCCGAGGCTTCCAGAGCGAGTTCCAGGCGTCGTGACAATCGACGCAATTCCGCATAATTGCGCTGTCTTTCGCCGATCAGGCGACCTGTGACCAGGAAGGGGAACACAACCAAGGCCCCGGCCGTCGCCATGATCGCGCGCAACAACCATGCGTTACTTGGCGTCGAAGGCCAGCCATTTTTGGGAATGGCCGCGATCTGCCACGAACCGGACGGGAGCAAAACGTCGGCCGTCACCGGATCGCTTTTGCCGATCCGCTCATTGCCGTAGAATTGGTCTCCATTTTGGCCGAGAGCGTCCCTGCCGATCAGCGCTATGTCAATCCCGAGATCGTCGTCAAGCAGCCCGCTCGCCCGATAGAGACGCTGCACGTCGACAACGGCGGAAATGATGCCCCAGAACCTTTCCGTATTGCCCGCGCTCCGCACGAAAACCGGAAAGCGACCGATAAAGCCTTGTCCTCCCTGCTTCAGATCGACGGGACCGGCAAGCACCAGCTTGCGTTCGTCTCGCGCCCTTAGCGCAGCCGCACGCTGCCGCTCGTTCTTGCGGTAATCGAGGCCCATCGCCTGCTCGTTACCCTCCATCGGGTACATCAGGGAAACGACCAGATCGGGCGCCCCGGCAATATTGTTCAATTGCGAGTTCGCGCCAAACAGATTACTCGCCAGCGAAGCGAAGCGTTGCTGTCCCATATAGGGCTCGGTTACGACCGCAGCGACCAGTCCATGCACGAGTTGAAGGTTTCCGTTGATATTGCCTTCGAGCTTGGCGCGGATGAGGTTGACCTTGGTCAGCACGTCCGCACGGACGGCCTGGTCCGAGACGATCTTGTTCTGGTGCTCCGCGAACGCTGCGCTGATAAGGATGACGACAAACGCGATCGCCGCCGGAATATTTGCCGACGAAAAGACGGCCTCCTTGATGCCGCCGAACCTAGCGCGGAAAAAAGCCAATAGGCGATTCCTCAATTGCCATTTCAGGTTCTCGGGTCGACCCGATGAGGAATATTAGCGTTCAATGTTTAATTTGACCTTCACACTCCTGAAAAATTTCGGATTTTCCGATGGCTGACGCCGGCTGTTATGTCGACATCGACACCACCGCCCGCGCGATGTTGAAGGCAGGCTGCATGAAGCGGACCAACATGAAACGAGATCAGCCTTGCTCGGAAGACCGCAGACACGAGCGCCATTGCACACCTCGATGCTCCGACCCGAGTACGTCAAGAGCGTTGACCTTGGGCTAGTGGCCCTCGATCGACTTGTGAGACACAAGATATGGTATCTTGCCGACGCTCCGCTTCGTCGCGCCAATGGAATAGGCCATCGGTATCTTGGGAGAGTTCTCTGGCAGGCCGTACATATCCTTGCCGGCCCGCACTGCAAATGAAAAGTGCTGCCACGAAACCGTGTCATGCTCATTGAGAAAATCGAGCGTCAGACCAGCTGAAATCAGCGCGTTCACCACGTCACTGATCGGGTGGATCCACTCATAATAGCGAGGATGCTTCAAGATGCGGTCATCGCCGGTGTAGGTCAGTTCCTCGTTCCAGGCGAGCGGCCGAGCTATCGGCGTTCGCCAGTCGTGCTTCAACTCCAGAGCCGCGGCCTTTCGATTGCACTGAAACATCAATGGATGGCCCTCTGCCATGTAGAGCCGGCCGCCGGGTCGCAGGAGATCGGCAACCACCCGCGCCCAACGGAACACGTCGTCCAGCCAGTTTACCGAACCCCAGGTAACGTAAGCGATGTCAAAGGTCCGGCCCAGGGCTTCGACCGCCTCGAACAGTGGCGCTTCCACGAAACGCACGTCGGTGCCTGCCTTCGCAGCGAAATCCCGCGCCGCCGCGATCGCCGCGGGTGAAAAGTCGAGGCCGGTCACGCTGCCCGCACCAAGATTCTTCAAGCTGATTGTGTCAAGGCCGATGTGACACTGCAGGTGGACGATATCCTTGCCGGCAATATCGCCGACCTCGCGCGTTTCCAGCTCATAGAGATTGGATCCGCCTGCCAGCACATTCTCGATGTGGTAGCTGCCCGTTGTGTCGGTCGAGTGCAGTTCGGCCCGATCATCCCAATTAAGGCGGTTCGCACCCAGAAACGGTTCCAAATTCCCCCCAACCCTGACTGACGCATGGTAAACAAGTCGTTAAGATACCTTTGCAGCGAAAGTATCGCGCGTCAATCCGGACCGGTCGCCTCTCAAACAAGCTTCGGCGGCAATCAAGACGAGCAAGAGCGTCTCGTCTTCAAGAACTGCGATCCACGACCAATGTTTTCACCGGATCGAGAAAAGAATGAGCCTGTCCGCGCCGCTGGCACGTCGCCGCTGACCATGTCCACTGCGGCTTTGGATCGCTCGATCACCATCAAGTGATCCAGGCGTGCCGGTGCCGAATGGAACATAAAGCCCGGAATTCAGTTAGATAGCCGGATTTGGCTGGAGTACCGCCAGATGCGGAACTCCGGCCGGGCAAGGGCACTGCCGTAACACGGAGTGAGCGGCTTCGGGCGCATCTCGCCGGACTCAGGCACCACCTTGCCGAACTCGGGAGCCATAAACGCTCCCTATGGAGGATGCCATGAACCAGTGGACAAACGCCAGGCTCTGTGACGTAGCCAACCTGATCCTTGGGGCAATTCTGTTCTTCTCTCCCTGGATCTTCGCCTTTGCGGCAGGCCCGCAGACGCAGAACGCCCTCGGCAGCGGAATCTTGATTGTCGTGCTTTCGATTGCCGCTCTCGCGGCATTTGCCGTCTGGGAAGAGTGGGTGAACCTGGTCGTCGGACTGTGGGTTCTCGTATCGCCCTGGGTGCTTGGATTCCAGGCGACCACGGCGATGACCGTGCATGTCGTGATCGGCATTCTGGTTGCCGTCCTGGCCGCGATCGAGCTCTGGATGATGTACCAGAACCCGCCGACCCAGTCCGCCGCCTAACAGGCGCAGCCAGCCAGCGCCCTTTTGGGCCTGACGGATCGATGGTTCGTCTGCCGGCCTCTCGGCAACAGCCGCCCAGAGGCCGGATGCCAGTTTGTTTGGACGAGATCTGAGAAGGATTGCGCATTATGGTCGGTGACAATCCGCGTTCGACGGCCAGGATTGCGGGACATCCCATTCATCCGATGCTCGTGCCGTTTCCGATCGCCTGCTTCGTCGGCACCTTGCTGACGGATCTGGCCTATTGGCGAACAGCGGAAATGATGTGGGCGGACTTCTCTGCTTGGCTGGTTACCGTCGGCGTGATCATGGGCTGCCTTGCAGCGATCGTGGGGTTGATCGATTTTCTGGCTAATCCGCTGATAAGGGCACAGCCCCCTGCCTGGCCGCACGTGCTCGGTAATCTGCTGGCGCTGGTGTTGTCCGTGATCAACATGCTCGTGCACACCCGCGATGCATGGACCTCCATCGTTCCCACCGGCTTGATCCTCTCGGCGGTTGTCGTGCTCATCCTCATCTTCACTGGTTGGCTGGGCTGGTCCATGGTGTACCGGCATCACGTCGGAGTGGCGGATTGATGCGCGTAGCAAGCTCCATCAGACAGGCCGGGCGCATCGCGGCGTCCATCCTTACTTGCACTGCGGCGATCACTCTTGCAGCGTGCAGCGGCAACGACCCGGATCCCAGCAGTCAGATAGGGCCGAATCCAAACCTGCCGGAGCCGATCCAATATTTCTTCCCGCCCATGCATCTCGCTTCCGTGGTAGGATGGAAGAACGACGAAAAGCCGACAGTCGCGCAGGGGCTGCAGATCCAGGCTTTTGCCAACGGCTTGCAGCATCCGCGCTCACTTTATGTGCTGCCCAATGGCGACGTCCTGGTGGTCGAGTCCAAGGCGCCGGGCGGCGAACCGATCAAACGGCCCAAGGATTTGGTGATGGGCTGGATCGAATCGTGGGTCACTTCGGGCGGCGACAGCGGCCCAAGCAACCGCATCACCTTGCTGCGCGACGCCGATGGCGATGGCAAGCCCGAGCTGACCAGCGTCTTCCTCGACCACCTGAGCTCGCCCTTCGGCGTGGCGCTGGTGGGAAGCGATCTCTACGTTGCCAACACTGATTCCATTGTTCGCTATCCCTACACCACCGGCGACACCAAGATCACCGCGCCCGGAACGCCGCTCACCGCCCTGCCCGGCGGCCCGATCGACCACCATTGGACGAAGAGCCTGGTGGCAAGCCCGGACGGCTCGCTGCTCTATGTCGGCATCGGCTCGAACAGCAACGTGGCCGAGAACGGCATCGAGGCGGAGAAGGACCGCGCCGCGATCTGGCAGGTGGACAGGGCTACCGGCAGGTCGCGCATTTTCGCCAGCGGTTTGCGCAATCCGAATGGCCTGAGCTGGGAGCCGCAGACCGGGGCGCTCTGGGCCGTGATCAATGAGCGCGACGAGCTCGGCCCCAATCTCGTGCCGGATTATCTGACGTCGGTAAAGGACGGCGGCTTCTACGGGTGGCCATACAGCTATTACGGCCAGCATCTCGATCCCCGAGTCATGCCCCAGCGTCCGGACCTGGTCGCGAAAGCGATCGTTCCGGATTATGCGCTGAGCTCCCACGTCGCCCCTCTGGGATTGGCCTTCTACACGGCAACCAGCCTCCCCCAGGCGTATCGCGCCGGCGCCTTCGTTGGCGAGCACGGGAGCTGGAACCGCACGCGCTTCAATGGCTACAAGGTGGTGTTCGTACCATTCAGCCGCGGCCATCCGAGTGGCGCCGCACAGGACGTGGTGACTGACTTCTTGGACAAGGACAACAAGGCGCGCGGCCGGCCTGTCGGCCTGGCCGTCGACAAAACCGGGGCCCTGCTCATCGCCGACGACGTCGGCAACACAGTTTGGCGGGTGACATCTGCCGGCCAATAAAGGGGCTCCACTCCCTTCGTCGAGCTGTCGGTCGAGCAGGGGATCGAACCCTGCGCGCGACGATCCCCGACGATCGCCGTTCCGGGCACATTCGGCATGCTCGCCATTGCCGTTTACTCGACGCTGACGATGTTTGCCGCGCGCTACCGCTGATCACCGCCGAACCGAAGGACCGCCAGCACCGAGAAATGGTATTTTTGCCCTTCCCACCGCCGGCTCTAGAATTTTCATCGCAAATCAAGTTATGATGCACTTGGTATTTCCCGAGACGGCTTTGCGCCGCTTGGAATACCGGGAGGAAACGGGACATGGCCGTTGCGCTTGTACTCGTTCTGATCGTCGTGGGCTCGGTGTTGTTCCACTTCCTGAGCCCGTGGTGGTGGACGCCGATTGCCTCGAACTGGGACTATATCGACAACACCATCATCATAACTTTCTGGATCACCGGCGTCGTCTTCGCCGCCGTGGTTCTTTTCATGGCCTATTGCGTCTTCCGCTTCCGTCATCGGGAAGGCAATCAGGCGGCATATGAACCTGAGAACAGGCGGCTCGAATCCTGGCTGACGGTCGTCACTGCCGTCGGTGTCACGGCTTTGCTGGTTCCCGGCCTGTTCGTCTGGAGCCGCTTCGTCAACGTTCCGAGCGATGCAACCGAGGTCGAAGTCGTCGGCCAGCAATGGCAATGGAGTTTCCGTCTGCCCGGCAAGGACGGCAAGCTCGGCACATCCGACACTCGCGACGTCAACGCTGAAAATCCGCTCGGTGTCATCGCCGCTGATGCCAACGGCCAGGACGACGTCGTGGTCGAAGCGGCCGACCTGCATCTGCCGGTTGGCAAACCGGTCAAGATGCTGCTCCGCTCGATCGATGTGCTGCACGATTTCTACGTGCCGGAATTCCGCGCCAAGATGGACATGATCCCGGGCTCAGTCACCTATTTCTGGTTCACTCCGACCAAGACCGGAACCTTCCAGGTCCTGTGTGCCGAACTCTGCGGCCAAGGGCATCCGATGATGCATGGCGTGGTCATGGTCGATACGCAGGAAGATTATCTGGCGTGGCTTGGCCAGCAGCAGACTTTTGCGCAGCTGTCCGCGCCCCAACAGATGGGCTCGGCAGAGTAGACGCCGGAACGACGGCGCGCCGTCGGCATTGAAAAGATTGCGGCAGGCCCGAACTGTCGGGCATGGCCGAAAAGGGCACGGAGGTGTTCCTATGGTCGATATCACACCTGCAGATGCGGTACCGCCGGCCGAAGTCGCGGAAATGGAACTTTACCATCCGCACAGCTGGTGGACGAAATACGTTTTCTCGCAGGATGCCAAGGTCATCGCCATCCAGTATTCGGCGACCGCGACGGCGATCGGCATGGTGGCGCTGGTGTTGTCCTGGCTGATGCGGCTGCAGCTCGGCTTCCCCGGCACGTTCGACTTCATCACCCCGGAAGCCTACTACCAGTTCATCACCATGCACGGCATGATCATGGTGATCTACCTGCTCACCGCACTCTTCCTGGGCGGCTTCGGCAACTATCTGATCCCGCTGATGGTTGGCGCTCGCGACATGGTCTTTCCCTATGTCAACATGCTGAGCTACTGGATCTATCTCCTGGCCGTGCTGGTCCTCGTGTCGAGCTTCTTTGCCCCCGGCGGACCGACAGGTGCCGGCTGGACGCTCTATCCGCCGCAGGCGATCATGACCGGTACGCCAGGCGGCCAGGACTGGGGCATCATCCTGATGCTCGTCTCGCTGATCCTGTTCATCATCGGCTTCACCATGGGCGGCTTGAACTATGTCGTGACGGTGCTACAGGGCCGCACGCGCGGCATGACACTGATGCGCCTTCCGCTCACCGTCTGGGGTATTTTCACCGCCACCGTCATGGCGCTGCTCGCCTTCCCGGCACTGTTCGTCGCCTGCGTGATGATGCTGCTCGACCGGGCGCTCGGCACCAGCTTCTTCATGCCGGCGATCGTCGAGATGGGCGAACAATTGCAGCATGGCGGCGGCAGCCCGATCCTGTTCCAGCATCTGTTCTGGTTCTTCGGCCACCCTGAGGTCTACATCGTGGCGCTTCCGGCCTTCGGCATCGTCTCCGACCTGATCAGCACCCATGCGCGCAAGAACATCTTCGGCTACCGCATGATGGTCTGGGCCATCGTCGGCATTGGCGCACTGAGCTTCGTGGTCTGGGCGCACCACATGTATGTCAGCGGCATGCATCCCTATTTCGGCTTTTTCTTCGCCACCACGACATTGATCATCGCGGTTCCGACAGCCATCAAGGTCTACAACTGGGTGCTGACGCTGTGGCGTGGCGACATCCACCTCACCATACCGATGCTTTTTGCCCTGGCCTTCATCGTCACCTTCGTCAATGGCGGGTTGACTGGGCTATTCCTCGGCAATGTCGTCGTCGACGTTCCGCTGTCGGACACGATGTTCGTCGTCGCCCATTTCCATATGGTCATGGGGGTCGCCCCGATCATCGTAATCTTCGGCGCGATCTATCACTGGTATCCGAAGGTCACCGGTCGGATGCTGAACGAGACGCTGGGCCGGTTCCATTTCTGGGTCACCTTCCTTGGCGCCTATCTGATCTTCTTTCCCATGCACTATCTCGGCTTGATGGGCGTGCCGCGGCGCTACAACGAATTGACCGATATGACGGTGATGACGGAATCGGCCCACCACCTCAACTCGTTTATCAGCATCATGGCTTTTATCGTCGGTTTTGCCCAGATCGTGTTTCTGTTCAATCTCATCTGGAGCATCCGCCATGGCCGTGAGGCTGGTGGCAATCCGTGGCGGGCAACGACGCTCGAGTGGCAGACGGCCGAAACACCGCCGGGCCATGGCAATTTCGGCAAGGATCTGCCGATCGTCTATCGCTGGGCCTATGACTACAGCGTACCGGGCGCCAAGGAGGACTTCATACCGCAAAACGTTCCGGGCTCCTTCGGACCTTCCAGGGAGCCGGCATGAGCGTCATTCTGGTTTTCCTGCTCGTGATCGCCGGCATTGCTGGGTGGTGGCTCTCGCATCAGCGGCTAATGACGAGGCCGTGGCTCGAGCAAGGTTTGGTCGGGGATTTTGTCGCCCTGGACCGATCGGCGCTTCCGACCGCAAAGATCGGTCTCGGCGTCTTCCTTGCCGTCGTCGGCTGTCTGTTCGCGCTGTTCACCAGTGCTTACTTCATGCGCATGGCGCTGTCGGATTGGCAGCCGCTGCCCATCCCGCCTCTGCTCTGGCTTAATACCGGCGTACTGGTCTTGAGCAGCATTGCCATGCGGTGCGCTTCGCTCGCGGCGCGCAAGGGTCAAGTGGACATGGTCAGGCTCGGCCTCGCCACCGCTGGACTCACGGCGCTCGCCTTCCTGGTTGGACAGCTTATGGCATGGCGGGAACTGAGCGCGGATGGCTATTTTCTGGCGTCCAATCCGGCCAACAGCTTCTTCTACCTGCTAACGGGAATGCATGGGCTGCATATACTGGGAGGGCTGGTCGGCCTGGGCAGAACGACCGTCGGTGCCTGGAACGGTGCGCGGCCGCAGCGGCTTCGGCTGAGCGTCGAGCTGTGCGCCATGTACTGGCATTTCCTGCTTTTCGTCTGGCTCGCCATCTTCGCTCTTCTGGCCGGCTGGGCTTCGACTTTAATCGACATTTGCCGAGGGTTGCTGACCTAGGAGGAACGGGCGGATGGCTGAGACGACACTGACCCACATCAGCCGAACGGGGCCGCGGCCCGCAGGCTGGCAAGGCATCGCCGCCGACTGGTCCTCGGATCAGCGGGCGTTCAAAAACGTGTCTTGGGGCAAGGCCATGATGTGGATCTTCCTGCTCAGCGACACGTTCATCTTCGGCTGCTTCCTGCTCTCCTACATGACCGACCGTATCTCCACACGCGTGCCGTGGCCCAATCCGAGCGAGGTCTTTGCCCTGCGCATCGGCGGCTCCGACATTCCATTGATCCTTATCGCCATCATGACCTTCGTCCTGATCTCGAGCAGCGGAACGATGGCCATGGCGGTGAATTTCGGCTACCGCCGCGACCGCCGCAAGACGGCAGTCCTGATGCTTTTGACCGCGGCACTCGGCGCGACCTTCGTCGGCATGCAAGCCTTCGAATGGACCAAGCTGATCACCGAGGGCGTGCGGCCTTGGGGCAATCCGTGGGGCGCTGCACAGTTCGGCGCATCCTTTTTCATGATCACCGGCTTCCACGGCACACATGTGTCGATCGGGGTGATTTTCCTGATCATCGTGGCGCGAAAGGTCTGGCGCGGGGACTACGACGTCGGACGGCCCGGCTTCTTCACCAGCCGGAGGGGCCGCTACGAAAACGTCGAAATCATGGGGCTCTACTGGCATTTCGTCGACCTGGTCTGGGTGTTCATTTTCGCATTTTTCTATCTTTGGTGAGAGGCAGGACATGGCTGAAGCAACCGCAAATGGCCTTGGACAACACACGCTCGACAGCGCCCGTACGCATGATGCGACGGCGACCAGCGTTACCCCTACGGAGGTTCATCAGGAGCACCCGATCAAGCTCTACCTGGTGGTCTGGGCGTGGCTGTTCATCCTCAGCACCTGCTCCTATCTGGTCGACTATTTCGGGCTCCACGGCTATCTCAGATGGTCGCTGATCCTGATCTTCATGATCCTCAAGGCAGGGCTGATCGTCGCCATCTTCATGCACATGGCCTGGGAACGGCTGGCGCTGACATATGCAATCATCCTGCCGCCGGTGCTGGTGCTGGTATTCGTGACGCTGATGGTCTTCGAAGCGGACTACACCCTTCTCACCCGAATGGCGTTTTTCGGGGCCGGGCCCTGACATGCAATCCGGATCCAGGCCGTCCTGTTCTGGAGCCTTCGCCTTGAAACAATCTACGGCTGGACCATTTCTGTTGGTATCGGAAACGACAGGCGATGCCGGCGTTTCCACATGCGTCGCGAACACCAGCAAGGGGCGCCCAAGATGACCATCGCAAACAGACTGAAGGACTTCATCGATAAGAAAGGCATTTCCTACGACACCGTCGAGCATCACCGCACGGCGACAAGCAGACAATCCGCCATTGCGGCACATGTGCCTGGCAGCATAATGGCCAAATCGGTGGTCGTTCACCACGACCGTGGCTACGCGCTGGCCGTGGTTCCAAGCACGCACAGGATAGAACTCGCGACATTGCAGGATGTTATGGACAAGCCTCTTGGACTTGCCTCCGAAGACGAGGTGGTCTCGTTGTTCGGCGATTGCGATGTCGGCGCTGTGCCGCCGATCGGCGCTGCCTATGATGTGCCGGTGGTCCTCGATGAAAGCCTCGGCGACGCTCCCGAAATCTATTTCGAGGGCGGTGACCATAGGACGCTGGTGCATGTGAGCGGCAAGGATTTCCGCGACCTGACAAAAGACGCGCGCCAGGCCCGTTTCAGCCACCCCGCCTATTGAAAGCTCTGCCCCACCCTCCCCGCACCGGCGCTCGGTGCGGAGGACAGGTTTTTCAGCTCACGGTCTGGTAGCCGGCGGCGATTCGACAACTTTCCGATAGACATGCCAGGTGGCATGACCAAGGATCGGCAGCACGACCGCCAACCCGGCGAACACTGGCAGCGAGCCGATGATCAAGGCGACGGCGACAATAAGGCCCCACACTGCCATCACGATCGGGTTGGCCAGGACAACGCGCACCGAGGTGTGGATGGCTTCGTAGGCGCCGACATCGCGGTCGAGCAACAACGGGAATGCGACGACCGTGGTGCACAACACAACCGCGGCGAACACAAAGCCGATGGCGTGACCCAGGATGATGAGTGTCCAGCCGCGTCCCGTGGCGAATATATCACTGATGAAGCTGGACAGCGATTGCGGCGGCGCCGGGCCGAACACGGTCTGGTAAAATATCTGGGCCGTCAAAAGCCAGGCGATGAATATCGCAAGCAGCATGATGCCGACCGCCGCAATAGCCGGCAGCGCCGGAGAACTTCTGACCTCAAAGGCGTGCCTCCACGAGGCATCGAGCCCGGCTTCCCGTCGCCGGCTGATCTCATAGAGGCCGATCGCCGCGAACGGACCAATTAGCGCAAAGCCGGACACAAGCGGAAACAACAATGGCAGCGTGTTGTTGCCTGATGTCCAGACGGCAAGCACGACCCCCGCAAGCGGGTAGATCAGGCAGAGAAAAACGATGTGCGACGGCTTGACCATGAAATCATCGACGCCACGCCTGAGCGCATCAAAAAGATCGGAGACACCGATTTTTCGAATTCTGGTGTGTTCCAGCGTCTCGTTGGCGCCTGCTATCACGTGAAAACTTGCCATGACCATTCCTCCAGACCGGGTCCGGTAAGGTCGCGTTTTACGGTGCTGCCGTTCTGCGTGATTGGCCACGCAAACCGCGACCTGCACCATGATCAATATACTCTCATGCGGGGGACTTGTCGCGCTTTGTACGAAGGCCCCCGGGGGTAAGAGGTCCCGGGTAGCCCGACTAGCTCTGGACACCTTTCTTCGATATGCTCTTCTAGACGAAGGTGAAGGTCATGGATGGAAGGACAGTTCTCATACTCGGCCTTGGCATCGTTATTCTGCTGTTGCTGGGATTTTGTGCTCTGC
Source organism: Mesorhizobium sp. M0189 (assembly GCF_040322135.1). Lineage (NCBI taxonomy): Bacteria > Pseudomonadati > Pseudomonadota > Alphaproteobacteria > Hyphomicrobiales > Phyllobacteriaceae > Mesorhizobium > Mesorhizobium sp. M0189. Next base: position 213,046 of record NZ_JAMYSW010000001.1, on the reverse strand, counting down.
CAACGTGATGTTTTTAGCCGGGCTCAATAGCCGGCTGACGCGACCACTCGCATTACAATGGTGTCGGCAAGCAGCGCCGCGAAGATCGCGAAAAGATAGACAATCGAATACGCAAACAACGCCTTTGCCGGCTTCATCTCCTTGTCGGCGACGAGGACCTTCCAGGCGTGCCAAATGAACCCTGCGCCCAACGCTGCTGAAGCAGTGCCGTAGTATCCGCTGGCGAAGCCGAAGGCCCAAGGAAGCACGCCGATTGGCGCCAAGACCAGCGAATAGGCGAAGATTTGTTTTCTGGTCGAGTGCTGGCCGGCCACATTCGGCATCATCGGGATGCCCGCCGCGGCATAGTCGCCGACCTTGAAAAGGGCCAGCGCCCAGAAATGAGGCGGCGTCCAGAGGAAAATGATCAGAAACAGAATGACACTTTCGATGCCGATTGCGCCGGTTGCAGCCGCCCACCCGATCACCGGAGGAAGGGCGCCTGCCGCGCCGCCTATGACGATATTCTGTGGCGTCGAGCGTTTCAGCCACATCGTGTAGATAACGACATAGAAAAAGATGGTGAACGCCAACAGCGATGCGGCAAGCCATCCCACCAGCACGCCGAGCGTCATGACCGACAGTGCGGAAAGCACCAAGCCGAAGCCGAGAGCTTCGCCAGGCGTGACGCGGCCTGACGGAATTGGTCGCTTGGACGTGCGAGACATCAAGGCGTCTATGTCTGCGTCGTACCACATATTGAGCGCGCCGGCCGCCCCTGCTCCAACCGCAATTGCGCCGATGGCGATTACGGCGATAACTGGATTCATTACGCCGGGCGCCATCATCAGGCCGACGAACGCAGTAAACACGGCAAGCGCCATGACCCGTGGTTTCAAAAGCGCAAGGAAATCACCCGCCGTCGCCTCCGAGAGGCGGATGCCGGTATCCTTGAGACGGCTTTCTTCAGTCGACATTCAGACGACCACCGATGGGAACGGCAGCCTAGCCGGCCAATGTCTTTTTTGCAACAAGCCGCCCTCCCCACCGACACTGCCGGCAGATTGCGGCCGAGGCTATGCCTCGACCTGTTTGCGATACCAAGATCCGGCGGAAGAGCCGCGTTATTTGGAGAATTGCTTCAGATAGGCAATGACATTGACGATGTCCTCGTCTTTCTTGAGGCCGGGAAACGCCATCTTCGTTCCTTTGACCATCGCCTTGGGATCGCGAAGGTAGCTCGTCAGCGTGGCCTCATCCCATTTGACGCCGGACTTGCCGGCCTCGGTCATCGCCTTGGAATAGCTGAACCCCGGATGCGTGCCGGCCGTTCGGCCGATGACGCCGTTCAACGACGGACCGACCTTGTTCTGATCCTTGTCCGCGACGTGGCAGACCTTGCATTTGGCGAAGACCTTCTCACCCGCCGCGGCATCCTGAGCCCACGAGGGGCCGGCGATGACGGTCGCGACCGACATAATGATAAAAAACACAATGGCACGCATGGCATTTCCTCCCTGATCGCCAATTTGCCCTGGCTGACCTGCACAGGCCGACATCTAGTCCGCTGGCATGCGCTCTTGAATGGCAGAACGGATATCCACTGCCTGGAGTTGCGGCACCTACATACCACGGAACCCGGCCGGCAGGTAGAGTTCGGCCATGCAAAGGTTTCATGCGGACAATCTGCTCAAGGCAATTTGGTGTTGCAGGTGGTGGCGATCCGGCCGACCGCCTCTTCAACTCCGGCGAGGTCAAACTCGGCTTTGCCGCGCCCCGACAGCAGCCCGAACCGCCAGGACAGCAGCAGCCGGTCCGCGGAAATCAGTCGCCTGATGCCGTCGGCACCGTCGCGCACCAGCATCCTGCTGCGCGGGCCGACCGACCAGCTTTCGTTGAGCTTGCCGGATTGGTCGACAGTCACCGACATGGCGATGGTTCGGCTGGCGGAAACAGTATCGCTCAGCTGCAGCCATTCGCTCCAACGCGGTTCGCCGGCGGTCCGGCAGGCAATCGTCAATACCGGGCTGTAGCTCAATGCGCCGCCGCCGGTGATGAGCTTGTTGGTAGCGTAAAGCGAGGCGGTGACAAGACCGTCGCTGGTCTTGTCGAACCGCCAGTTGTCGAGAACCGTGTCAGCCTGGGCGATGCCGTAGACCGACGCAAGCAGGAACGCCGCCGCGACCACGCTTCCGATACCGAAGAACTGTCTCAACGATGCCTCCAACAACCGCTGCGATCCGCAACCCAGCGCAGATAATCATCAAAGCTTCGTATCGCCACCTCGACCGCCAGATGCGTGAAATCCGTTGCGCCCGCGCCACAACGAAAAAGGCCGCCTCGAGAAGGCGGCCTTTTGGAATTCAGCAGGGACGTTATTCAGCCTCCTTGGCGGCCTTCTTCTTCGGCGCAGCCTTCTTCTTGGGCTCTTCAGCGTCGTCGTCGGCCTTCTTGGTGTCGGCTTTTTTCGCAGCCGCCTTCTTCGCCGGCTTGGCCTTGGTCGTCTCCGTATCCTCGTCGTCGGCCAGCAGCTCTTCCTTGCTGACCTTGACGTCGGTGACCGAGATCTGGCCAAGCAGATGGTCGACCACCTTCTCTTCGAACATCGGCGCGCGCAACGTATTCAGCGCCTCGGGATTGTTGCGATAGAATTCGAAGGCTTCCTGCTGCTGGTTGGCCGGATAGCGACGCACCTGCTCGAACAGGCCGCGCTGCAATTCCTCGTCCGTCACCGTGACGCCGGCCTTCTCGCCGATTTCGGCGAGAACCAGGCCGAGACGCACGCGGCGCTCGGCAAGCCGCATATATTCGGCACGCGCTTCCTCTTCCGTCGTCTCTTCGTCCGCAAAGGTGCGCCCGGCGGCTTCGAGATCGCGGTTGACCTGGTTCCAGATGTTGTTGAATTCGGCCTCGACGAGCTTGGACGGCGCCTCGAACGAGTAGGCGGCGTCGAGTTGGTCGAGCAACTGGCGCTTGACCTTCTGGCGCGTCATCGAGCCGAACTGATTTTCGATCTGACCGCGCACCACCTCGCGCAGGCGCTCCAGCGACTCCAGGCCGAGGTTTTTGGCCATCTCGTCGTTGATCTCAAGTTCGCCGGGCTTCGACACTTCCTTGACGGTCACGTCGAAAGTGGCTTCCTTGCCGGCCAGATGCGCCGCCTGGTAGTTTTCCGGGAAGGTAACCGTGACCTGCTTCTCGTCGCCGGCCTTGCTGCCGACCAGCTGGTCCTCGAAGCCAGGGATGAATTCCTTCGAGCCGAGCACCAGCGGCTGATCGGTGCCGGCGCCGCCGCCGAAGGCTTCGCCGTCGATCTTGCCGACATAATCGAGGGTCACGCGGTCGCCCTCGGCGGCCTTGCCGGTCTTCGGCTCATAAGTGCGCGCCGACTCGGCGACACGCTTGACCTGTTCATCGATCTCCTCATCAGGCACTTCGAATACATGACGCGTCACCTTGATGTCGGAGAAATCCTTGATCTCGATCGGCGGAATGACCTCATAGTTCAGGCGGAACTCGAAATCTGCGCCGCCGGCCAGGATCTTCTCGGCTTCCTTCTCGTCCTCGGTCATGATCACTTCGGGCTGCATGGCAGCCTTTTCGCCGCGCCCGGTGATGATCGAACGGGTCGAGTCGTTGAGGATCTCGTTGACCACTTCGGCCATGAACGATTTGCCATAGACTTTGCGCAGATGCTGCACCGGCACCTTGCCGGGGCGGAAGCCGTTGATGCGGACCTTGTTCCTGGCGTCGGAAAGCCGCGCCATCAGCTTGGCTTCCATGTCACCGGCCGGCACGGTGATCTTGATCTCGCGCTTGAGACCGGAGTTGAGCGTTTCGGTGACCTGCATCATAAAACCTTTGTTTCCACCAATGAGGCCGTCAAACGGCCCCTGCCGTTCACAGCCTGCCGGTATGATCTTGCCGGGAATGGCTTTTGGTGCGGGACTTGGCGATTTGTCCGCCCAACGCGGCACAAATCCTCCAGAAATACGCTCCAAAATGTGAATAAGTCTTTGTTTTTCCTACTTCTTATCACATTCTGCAGAAGCGGATCGTCGCGTCCCGTCACATTCGACACGCCTTTTGTCACAGGCGACGCTGATTTTCAACCATCTTTGCATTCCGGCCAATGATGCCGATGTGGGCTCTGACATTGACAGAATGATGGCTACATGGGATTGGCCGGGCAATGCGGATGTGGCGGAATTGGTAGACGCCCTGGATTTAGGTTCCAGTGCCGAAAGGCGTGGGGGTTCGAGTCCCTTCATCCGCACCACCCTTCGCTCTTCGAGCTTCGGGTGGCAGGCCGCTCGAAGCTCGTTAGACGAAGGAGTGCCCTCCGAAGCCTTGGCGGAGGAGGACAGGCGCCACTATGGCGCACCATTTCGATCCCCCGAGCGCCGACACCTAGATTCTTCCACGCTTCAATAGAGCGGCTCCTCGAACAGCGTCTTGTCGCCGTCCACCAGCGCCTTGATCTGCGCCGTGCCGTTGGCCGCGATCGCGACGCGGATGCCGAACGGCCGCACCCGCATGTCGTTCTGGATCGCCATCCCCTCGCCTTCCGGCAAATAGAAGCGCTCGATGCCGTAATCCGGCGCGATCGTCGTGGCTGCGCTGAGATCCGAGCCCTCGGAGACGTGTCCGACGATATCGGCTTCACCGGATGCTGCCGGCACCGGCGCTTGCCCGAACCAAGCCGCGGTCGGACCCCAATAGCCGTAGGCGCCCGGCTTCAGCCTGACCACGATCGGCGTGTCGTCACTCGCCAGCTTGCCGGGTGGAATGTTGCCGATCAGCTTCACCGGTATGCGCGAAATGTCGTAGCCGAGCAGAATGTAGTCACCACGCAAGAGATCGCGCGGATCGATCGGCTCAACCCTGAGCAGGACTTGCTTGCCGTCGCGCAGGATCGCCGCGCGTCCGGCGATGATCCAACTCAGAAAGCCGATCTGGACGAGCGCCAGGACCAGCGCCGAGATGATCAGTCTTTTGCCGGTCATCATGCTGCTGCACCTGTCATATCCGGAGCGTTCATGCGCTTTTCTATGCGGATGATAATGAAAGCAAGAACGGCGAGAAGCACCGCCGCCGCAAGGAAGAAGCCTGCCGTGTCGAGCATTGATTGCAGCATCACCACATAGATGATGGCGAGTTCGAAGGCGAAGCCCGCATAGGCAACCCAGCGCAGTCCCCGGCTCTCCCGGCCGCCCAGCACGATCGCCGCGACGATGCCGGCCAGCGCAACAGCCGAGGCAATGGCGAAGCCGCTGCTGTAGCTGCTTTCATCCGCCAGTTCGAACTGGATCATCGCCAGGCCGGTGAGAAAGCCGATCAGCGCGTGCAGGGGCAGCCTGCCACCCAGTTGCAAGATCCTGTCGACCGGCCGGGCAGCAAAGATCGCAGCGATAAAAAGCAGCACCGACGCGACAACGAGCGGGATAGCGACTTGCAGCGTGTCGTACCGCGTCACCAGGAGCACGAGATAGAACAGCACCGACAGGATGATCAGGTGGCGCGCCGCCTGGCTGCGCGTCCAGAACGAAACGGCAAACAGCACCAGCGCCATGACGACGAAGAGATGCGGGAATTCCGCGCGATACTCGAAGCCTTTCAGGAACAGCCAGGCATCGGCGATGCCGACGGCAGCGACGGTCAGCGGGTTCGAGCGCAGCGCCACCGCCGCCAGCGCCGTGCCGGCGCCCCAGGTGACCACGGCGGAGGCCTCGTCGCCAGACAAATGGTACATCTGGCCGATCAGCGCGATCGATCCGCCGAACGCTGCTGCCGCGACGATCCACAGCGCTTCGCCGATCGCCGCATGGTCACGCATTTTCAGCACCGCGCCGCCGACATAGCCGGCAAGGATAACGGCAAAGAGTGCTGCGACCCGTACCAGCCGCGGGATGACTTCCCAGTTGGCGGCGATGAAGATCAGGATGGCCGCGCCGAACAACAGTGCCGCCATCATCGCCAGGATCGAGCCGAAGCTCAGCGATTTGCGTTCGTTGGCCTCGACGTCGCGCGTCAGCACGTCGGCTGTCGGCGCGTCGATCAGGCCGGCCTGCTGCCATCGTGCGATATCCAACCTGACCCGTGACGAATAGCTCGCCATGCCCCTCCCCCTTTGTTTAGCCCTTTTAGCTCGTCCGCCCAAGCGTTTGACCTAACGGCATTTTCCGATCTGGGCAGAAAACTGGACGCGCGTTAATGCTGCAATGCACAATTTGCATTGCTGCCATGCACCAATAGCGCTTTTAAATCGATATGACCCCTCTTATCTTCACGGTGCACACAAAGACGGAATGATCCGAAAGAAAGACGAAACGAGAATACCATGAACCTGATCCGCAACTATCGCAACTGGCGCCGCTACCGGGACACCGTTTCTGAGCTGAGCCGCCTGAGCACCCGTGAACTGACCGACCTAGGCATCAGCCGCGGCGACATCCACTACGTCGCCCGCAAGGCGGTCTAATCCTTTCGGACCGCAAATGGCCCGAACCAGTTTTGAAAGAGAACGACAATGAACCTGATCCGCAACTATCGTAACTGGCGCGTCTACCGCGAGACGGTTACCGAGCTGGGTCGCCTGTCAAACCGCCAGCTCAATGATCTCGGCATCGTCCGCGACGAGATCAAGATGGTCGCTCGCAGGGCGATCTAACCAGCAGAATTTCGCCAGGGTCGACCTCCTCCCCGACCCTGACGGATACGGTCAGCCTTCACCTCCTCCCGAGGGTTGACCACAAAAACGGCGCCCGCCGGACCTCCTCCCCCGGCGGGCGTTGTTTCTAAGAAGGGTTTCGCGCCCTTTCAAATGGCGAAAGGAATTTCGTCAAAGCCGACCTCCTCCCCGGCGATGACGAATACGGTCGATCTTCACCTCCTCCCGAGGATCGGCCAACAAAACGACACCCGCAGGACCTCCTCCCCCGGCGGGTGTTGTTGTTTTCAGGCTCGAAACGCCCTGGGAGCCGTTTTTGGCGGGACGTCCCCGTCGTCAGTCCAGCGCGCCGCTCTTCAGCACGCCTCGCTTCTTCCACTGGCTCAGCGGAAAAATATCCGGCGCGCCGCCCATCGGCGCATACCAGGAATCCACCACCCATTCTGTACCGCCGCGGTCGCTGATCACCGCCGTCCAATGCGGATAGCGCCCGTCGACAAACAGGCCTCGCGAGGCCTTGTCCTCGACCTTATGAAACCTGAGCAGTTTTCGCTCGGCAAGATAGACCAGCAACGCATGCGTATTGGTCGATTCGTCGACACAATCCATCTGGCCCCTGACGCGCGATGCACCGAATTTCGACTGCGGCTGGTCGCGGACGCCGATGGCCTGGAAAATGCGCTGTTCGAAATAGCGGACGGCCTTCGAAATAGCGGAGCGCTCGGCCTGGGGCGAACCCGCGCCCGCACGCAGGATAGAGCGGAAACGCGCACCGTCACTGGGGCCAAGCGCCAGCGTCGTGCGATAGTTGCAACCGTAACCATGGCATATGGGGATCCGCTTGGAAGCCGTCGCGGCCGGTTCGCCGGCCGCTGCTGATCCGCCCACGGCGATCACGACTGTCAGAAATGTCGCTCTGGCAAAGACCCCGAGACTCCCACCCATTCGCAATAGTAGACGATTGCAGCGCGTGGCGGCAACAGCGCGGCTGATTCGTGTAATTGCAATCGCCGCGCCAAGGGATTATTTCGGCGCTCATGAACACAAATCCCATTCACGTCATCGGTGGCGGTCTCGCCGGCTCCGAAGCTGCTTGGCAGGCGGCCGAAGCCGGCATTCCGGTTATCCTGCATGAAATGCGTCCCGTCCGCGGCACCGATGCGCACAAGACCGACGGGCTGGCCGAGCTCGTCTGTTCCAATTCCTTCCGCTCCGACGATGCGCAAGCCAATGCCGTCGGCCTGCTGCATGCCGAAATGCGGCTCGCCGGTTCGCTGATCATGAGCGCCGGCGACGCGCACCAGGTGCCGGCCGGCGGTGCGCTGGCCGTCGACCGCGACGGATTTTCCGAAGCGGTCACCAGAAAGCTCGAAGCGCACCCACTCATCACCATCCGGCGCGAGGAAGTGCCTGGCCTGCCGCCGGCGGACTGGGACCAGGCGATCGTCGCCACCGGCCCGCTGACCGCCCCTTCGCTCGCCCAGTCGATCGCGGAAGCAACCGGCGCCGACGCGCTCGCCTTCTTCGACGCCATCGCGCCGATCGTCCATTTCGACACGATCGACATGGATATCTGCTGGTTCCAGTCGCGCTACGACAAGGTCGGCCCCGGCGGCACCGGCAAGGATTACATCAACTGCCCGATGGACAAGGAGCAGTACCTTGCCTTCGTGCAGGCGCTGGTCGACGGCCAGAAAACCGAATTCAAGCAATGGGAAGGCACGCCCTATTTCGACGGCTGCCTGCCGATCGAGGTGATGGCCGAGCGTGGCATCGAGACATTGCGTTACGGGCCGATGAAGCCGATGGGGCTGACCAATGCACACAATCCGTCTGTAAAGGCCTATGCCGTCGTCCAGCTTCGCCAGGACAACGCACTGGGCACGCTCTACAACATGGTCGGCTTCCAGACCAAGCTGAAGCACGCCGAGCAGGTGCGCATTTTCCGCACCATTCCTGGGCTGGAAAACGCCGAATTCGCCCGCCTCGGCGGCCTGCACCGCAACACCTACATCAATTCGCCGACGCTGCTCGACGCTTCGCTGCAGTTGAAGTCGCGGCCCGGCCTGCGTTTTGCCGGCCAGATCACCGGCTGCGAGGGCTATGTCGAGAGTGCCGCCATCGGCCTGCTCGCCGGGCGTTTCGCCGCCGCCGAAAGGCTTGGCCATGCGCCGTCGCTGCCGCCGTTGACCACCGCTTTCGGCGCGCTGCTCAACCACATCACCGGCGGCCATATTGTCTCCGACGACGAGCCGGGAAAGCGCTCTTTCCAGCCGATGAACGTCAATTTCGGCCTGTTCCCGCCCGTGGACGCGCCAAAGATCGAAGGCAAGCGACTGCGCGGCAAGGACAAGACGGTCGCCAAGCGGCACGCGGTGACATCGCGCGCGCTCGCCGACTGCCGCGAATGGCTCGGGCTGCCGGCGCAGGCGGAAGCTGCGGAATGACGGTCGGGTTGGCTACGCGGCAGCCTTTATGCGACCGGCCAGCCCCGCGTTGCGCGCCGGAACAAGAGCCAATGCCGGTGCAAGGCCGAAAGCCGCACCGCGCCATCAAGCGGTGAATGGCGGGAGCCGTCCATCTTGCCGAGATAGGCGCCCGTCAGCGCCAGCGGCAGAAACGCCGGACGCAGTGAAATCGGCAGGGCGGACGCCCCCTGCTCGAAAGCTGAGAGATGCTCGCGTGCCAGCGCGATCATCGCGGCAACGGCGCGTTCCGCGCCCGGCCCGCCGTCACCTGTAGCGAACTCTTGCGGCGACGATCCCGCCGCAGCCAGAATGTCGGCCGGAACGAAGCACTGTCCCCGCTTACGATGCAGCGGCAGCAGAAGCAGGAGACCGGTCATCGCCTGCGCACAACCTGCCCTGCCGGCAAGTTCGGCAAAGCGCGGTGCTTCGACCGGATCGAGCACCATCGCCGCAAGCTGGATGAGCGCGGCGGCAGTCTCGCCGCAATAGCCTTCGAGATCGGTGCGCGACGGCATCGGGTCGTCATAGAGATCGAAGACGCGCGCTTCGAGCATATTGTCGAAAGCGGCCTTGGGCAGGCGGTGAGCGGAAATAGTCGCCCTCAGCGCGTCCGCCACGGGATGGCCGACCTTAGCGCGATCCTCTTCGGCGGCGATGACGTCTCGCCACCATTGCAGCCGGACTTCACCCGGCAGCGCTTCGCGGATGCGATCGCGTATGCCGGCAATTTCGGCGTTGAAGGCATAGAGCGAAAACACCGCGTCCCGCTTGTCTTCGGGCGCGTAGAGCGCGGCGAGATAGCGGTCATGATCGGCGGCGCGCACCGTCTCCATGACGGCTTTGGTGTTTTCGGCCACGTCAGTCGACGGCGATGAGTGCTGCGGCCACGGCGCGGTCTTCAGCCAGCAGCACATTATAGGTCCGCACTGCCGCCCCGGTCGACATCGGATCGGCGGAAATGCCGGCATCCTTCAGCGCAGCACGCAACGCCGCCGGCAATGGCCTCAGATCCTTGCCGCTGCCGACCAGCAGGATCTCGACCTTGTCGGCCTCGTTGAACAGCTTGGTGAAATCCGCTGCCGTCAGCGCCAGCGGATCGGCCGGCTCCCAGCCATAGATGCCAGAAGGCAGGCACAGCAGCGAGCCGCGGTGCGACATGTCGGCAAAGCGGAAACCGCCATTGCCGTAAGCCTCGATCGGTGCGCGGCCGGGGAAATGCGCCTCGCGGATGACGATGCCCTTGGCCACTTTTGCGGCAAGCCGTCAGGTGGCTATGGCTTTGCCGCCGCCCACCGGCTTTTCCTCATCGGATGCTGTGGCCTGCGGCCGCAGCTTGAACAAGATAAGCAGTGGCGCGGCGATAAAGATCGACGAATAGGTGCCGAACACGACGCCGAACAGCATGGCCATGGTGAACGAGCGGATCACCTCGCCGCCGAACAGCACCAGCGCCAGCAGCGCCAGGATCGTCGTCACCGAGGTCAGCGTCGTCCTCGACAGCGTCTCGTTGATGGCGTTGTTCAGCAATTGCGGCAGCGGCATTCGCTTGTATTTTCGCAGATCCTCGCGAACACGGTCATAGACGACGATCGTATCGTTGAGCGAATAACCGATGATGGTGAGGATCGCCGCCAGCGACGACTGGTTGAATTCCAGGCCGGTAATGACGAAGAAGCCGATCGTCATGACCACGTCATGCACGGTCGCAACGATGGCGCCGACCGCGAACTGCCATTCGAAGCGGAACCAGACATAGATCAGGATGCCGAGCAGCGCGACAAGCATGGCGATGGTGCCTTGCTTGGCAAGCTCGCCCGAGACCGTCGGCCCGACCACTTCGACGCGGCGGAAATCGTACTGGTCTTGCAGTTCGCCGCGCACCTTGTCGATGACGGTCTGCTCGGCATTCTCGCCGCCCTCCTGCGTACCGACGCGGATCAGCACGTCGTTCGGCTCGCCGAACTGCTGAACCTGCACCTCACCGATATTGAGTTCCGTCAGCCTGCCGCGGATGTCGGCCAGATCGGCATTGCCGGTCTTGGACTGCACCTCGATCAGCGAGCCGCCCTTGAAATCGATGCCGTAATTGATGTCGATGGTCATGAACCCGACGACCGACAGGACTGAAAGCACGCTGGACAGCGTGAACGTCCAGCGGCGGATGCCCATAAACGGAATTTTCGTTCCGGGCGGAACGAAAGTCACAGGCGCCCGCGGCAACTCCTTCGGACGGGCCCGGCGAAGCCAGATCGACACCAGCAGGCGGGTGAAGGTGAAGGCGGTGAAGACCGTGGTCAGGATGCCGATGGCATAGGTGACGGCAAAGCCCTTCACCGGCCCGGTGCCGAGATAGAACAGCACCACGGTCGCGATCAGCGAGGTGACGTTGGAATCGACGATTGTGGCCAGCGCCTTGCTGAAACCGGTATCGATCGCCTGGATGACCGAGCGGCCGGCACGTCGCTCCTCGCGGATGCGTTCATAGATCAGCACGTTGGAATCGACCGCCATGCCGATGGTCAGCACGATACCGGCGATACCGGGCAAGGTCAGCGTCGCTCCAAGCAGCGACAGCAGCCCGACGATCATCGCCACATGCACCGCCAGCGCGATGTTGGCGAGGAAGCCGAAGAAGCCGTAGGCGACGAACATGAACGCCACAACCAGGATCGAACCGATGATGCCGGCGATTTTGCCGGCATGAATGGAATCCTGTCCGAGGCCAGGGCCCACCGTGCGCTCCTCGATCACCGTCAGCGTCGCCGGCAAGGCGCCGGCGCGCAGCAGCACGGCGAGGTCGTTGGCGCTCTCAGCGGTGAAATTCCCCGATATCTGGCCGGTGCCGCCGGGGATCGGTTCGCGGATCTGCGGTGCCGAAATCACCTGATTGTCGAGGATGATGGCAAACAGCTTGCCGACGTTCTGTGATGTCGCCTGGCCGAACCGCTGCGCCCCTTTCGAATCGAAGCGAAACGAAACAACCGGCTCGTTGTTCTGGGAGTTGAACGTCGCCTGGGCATCGACGAGGTTTTCACCCGAAACGATGACGCGGTTCTCGATCAGATACGGAACCGGCGGGTCGTCCTGCGAATACAGCACCGAGGATCCCGGCGGCGGACGGCCGTTCAGCGCGTCCTGCACCGGCATCGATTGGTCGACCATCTGGAAGGTCAGCTTGGCGGTCTGGCCAAGAATTTCCTTCAGCCGTTGCGGCTCTTGGAGACCCGGCACCTGCACCAGGATGCGGTCGTCACCTTGCCGCTGCACGATCGGCTCGGTCGTGCCGAGTTCATTGACGCGGCGGCCGACGACCTCGATCGACTGCGTCAGCGCTGCCGAAGTACGATATTTGATGCCCGCATCGGTGACGGTGAACTTGAGCAGGCCGGGCTCGGAATCATCCAGCGTCATCTCCTGGATCGAGCCGCCGCTGAACAAGCCGGCCGCCACCGGATCGGTCAACGTCTTCAACGCCTTCTTGGCAGCCTCAATCTGTGCGGGATCGGTGATGCGGACCTGCACCGTGCGGCCCGTTCCGGCAAGGCCGGTATAGCCGATCTTGGCATCGCGCAGCAGCGTCCTGATTTCGTCGCGCGTCGTCTCCAGCCGATCTTTGATCAGATCGTTCGGATCCATCCTGAGCAGGATATGCGAGCCGCCCTGCAGGTCGAGGCCAAGCGTCATCTGCCGCTTCGGCACCCAGTCGGGCAGCTTGGCCAGCGTGCTGGCGGAAAAAAGGTTGGGCGCAGCGAGGACCACTGTGGCGGCCACGGCCAGCCAGATCAGGATCATCTTGAAGCGCGAAAAATAAAGCATATGGCGTCGTCCGTCAGGGCGTACTGGCGGATCGTTCCGCCGACAATTCGGTTATTTCTTGGCGTTCTGGTTCGCCACCGGCTCGCCCTTGACGCGCACGTCGGCAAGCGTCGAGCGCAGCGCCGTCACCTTGGTGCCGCCGCCAAGGTCGATCTCGAGCTCGTTGTCGTCGATCACCTTGGTAACCTTGCCGACCAAGCCGCCGCCGGTGACAACGGTGTCGCCGCGGCGAACCGCCGCCAGCATCTCGCCGCGCTTCTTCAGCTGCGTGCGCTGCGGCCGGATGATCAGAAAATACATGATCACGAAAATCAGAGCAAACGGCACGATCTGGATAAACATTGCGGACGAGTCCCCGCCGATGCCTTGGGCGTATGCCGGTGTCACGAACATCGAGGTACTCCTGAACTTTGAAAAACAGCCGCAAGGCGGCCCCGCCAAATTTGGCCGGAATATAGTCGGTAACGTTGCCAATGCAACTGCGCTGCCGGGCAAATCGGCTGCTTTTCCGGCCTGGTGAGCCGTGTTAGAGGGTGATCACGAAAAGCGATGCTCGGTTTTCGCAAAAGATCATGCCCGAACAAATGCTTGGGACGAGTTTCGAAACCGCTGAAATCAGGTAGGTTGCCCTACCGCACCGTCCTGAACGCGAAACAAAACGCGAAACAAAAAGACAAGAGATGACCGACAGCCCTATCGATATCCTGCACCAGAAGCTCGACCGCCTGATCGAGGCGGTCGCCCGCCTCGCCCCGCCGCCGGTGCCTCAAACCGACCTCCGCGAGGCCGATTGCTTCGTCTGGCAGGCCGATCCCGGCTATCTGGAACCGGTGCGCAAGGTCAACCGCGTCGATATCGGCCTGATCCGCGGCGTCGACCGCGTCCGCGACATATTGGTCGACAACACCGAGCGCTTCGCCTCCGGCTACGCTGCCAACAACGTGCTGTTATGGGGCGCGCGCGGCATGGGCAAATCGTCGCTGGTCAAGGCGGTACACGCCTCGGTCAACGCTTCGGCGAAGCCCGACGTGCCGCTCAAGCTTATCGAGATCCACCGCGAAGACATCGACACGCTGCCGAAGCTGATGGGCCTGCTGAAGGCAGCGCCGTTTCGCTTCATCTTGTTTTGCGACGACCTGTCATTCGACCATGACGACACATCCTACAAATCGCTGAAGGCAGCACTTGAAGGCGGCGTCGAAGGCCGCCCGGCCAACGTCATCTTCTATGCCACCTCGAACCGGCGGCATCTGTTGCCGCGCGACATGATCGACAATGAGCGCTCGACCGCGATCAACCCGTCGGAAGCGGTCGAGGAGAAGGTTTCGCTGTCGGACCGCTTCGGCCTGTGGCTTGGCTTCCACAAATGTTCGCAGGACGAATATCTCGACATGATCGATGGCTATGTCCGCCATCATGATCTGGCCATCGATCCCGAGACGCTGCGCGCCGAGGCGCTGGAATGGGCGACGACCCGCGGCAGCCGTTCGGGCCGCGTCGCCTGGCAGTTCACCCAGGATCTGGCAGGCCGGCTCGGAAAATCGCTCAAGGACTAGCCGCTCAAGGACTGGCAACAGAAGAAGCCCGCACCTTGCGGAGCGGACTTCCTCGGCGGGCTGAAGGTCAGGCGGCCCGCAAAATCGGATTTTTCTCTATTCGAGATAACCCGACGGATCGACCGGCGCCGAGTTCTTGCGCACTTCGAAATGCAGTTTCGGCGAGTCGGTGGTGCCGCTCATGCCGGACAGGGCGATTTCCTGGCCGCGCTTGACCTTCTGGCCGCGCTGCACCTCGATCGAGCTGGCATGGCCGTAGACGGTGACCAGACCGTTTTCGTGACGCACCAGCACTGTGTTGCCGAATTCCTTGAGGCCGTCTCCGGCATAGATGACGACACCGTTTTCGGCTGCCTTGACCGGCGTCCCCTCAGGCACGGCGATGTCGACGCCGTCCTTGCCGCCGCCGAAGCTGGAAATCACGCGGCCGCGCACCGGCCAGCGCATCTTGCCGATGCCGGTTGCATCCGGCGCCACCGCATCGTCGTCCTCGGCCTGCTGGATGACTTTCGCGTCCTTCTTCGGCGGCGTGTAGGAGGCGAGCGTCTGCGTCGGCGTGCCCTTGGCCGGCGGCTGGGTGGTGGCCGTCGTCACCGGATCGACCTTTGCCGGCTTCGCACTGGCGACGACAGCGGTTCCGCCTGCCGGCACTTTCAGGGTCTGGCCGATCTTGAGCAGTCCATCCTGCATGCCGTTCGCCTGCTTCAGCGCAACGACGCCGACGCCGGTCTTCCTGGCGATGGCGGACAGCGTATCGCCTTGCTGAACCGTGTAGGTGCCGCCGGCTCCGGCCGGCTTGGCCGTCGCCGAAGCAGTTTTTGGCGCGGCCTTTCCATCCTTCGGCTGGCTTGCGGCAGCCGAGGCATCCACCTGCGCGGCGGACTTGCCTTCCCTGACCTTCGGCTGCTGCGGCAGCACGGCCACCTTCTCCGGCGCATCGGCCGGCTGGTCGTGCCTGGTGCCGTTCGCGGGCTTGGCGTCGGCGACTTTCGGCGCGGCGCCGTTGCTCGAATACGCATAGGCCGGGATGACGAGCTTCTGGCCGGTCTTCAGCCCTTTGGTCGCGCTCAGCCCGTTCACTTTCATGATGGCGTCGGCCGGCACGCCGTAGCGCCGCGACAGGCCGGAAATGGTCTCACCGTCCTTGACGACGATCTCGGTTGCATGCGGTGCGCCGGCGGCCGTCGCCACGCGCGGCGCGTCGGGCTCGGCGTTCTTGAACGGCCTTGCCGCAGGAGCGACGGTGCCGGTTGCCGTCCTGTCGACACGAGGAGCGGCAGGCGCCAGGGCCGGCGCGGCAGCGGTACGCACCGGGCGAGCGGCGGGTGCCAGGGCGGGAGCCGGCGGCGGCAATTGCTGCGCCGTAACCGGTTCGAGGCTTGAGCGGCTGACCGACTGGGTGTGGCTGCCGTCGATCGGCGCGGCCGCAACATCGCCCGGATAGGGCTGGGCAGCATCCTGCTTGTCGATGATGGCGCGCTGGTTGTTGGTCGAGGCGGTGAACACGTCGTCGACGCTGTTGAACCGCGCCACCTGGGAACTACACCCCGTCGCAGCGCCTGCAATCATGAGGACGGCGCAGCCACGCGCCAGATTGCGTCCGTTTGCCTTCAAAACACTGAATTGCATCGCACTAACCCGCACAGACCCGGTACAACTGAACCTGATTAAAGCGCGTTAATGTTACCGGTCGGTTAAACCTGTAGAATCAGACGCAAATTTTCTTAAAATGTTTCGAGGAAGGCTCTCAGCTTCGTCATCCTAGGGCGGAGCAGGAGCGGAGCTCCGTCGCGGAGACCCTGGGATCCATTCCGTGACATTGGCCGAAGAATGCGGCGGAGCAGAATTCTGCACCCTTGCAACGCCTCAAGGGCGTGGCATGGATCCTAGGGTCTGCGCTGTGTCGCTCCGCTCCTCGCTGCGCCCCAGGATGACGAAGCACCAGGCTTCGGCTGCCGCCAAGCGGCCGATGGTTAGGATATCAAATCACCGCCGCGACACTGCGCAGGATCGGCTGCAGACGCACCAGGCCGATATCCTCGCGTTCGAAGCGGCTGCCGACCTTGGTCAGCTTGGCCAGCACCTGCTTGCCCTCGTCGGGTCCGATGGGCGCAATGACGATGCCGCCGCTCGACAATTGGTCGAGCAGGAAACGCGGCAGGCTGTCGAAGGCCGCCCAGGCGACGATGCGGTCGAACGGCGCTTCGTTGGCCAGCCCGTTGGAACCGTCCGCCTGGCGCACGATGACGTTGCCGATGGCGAGTGCCTCGAGACGCTGCCGGGCCTGTTCGGCCAGCGTCTTGTAACGGTCGATGGTGACGATCCGCGCGGCAAGCCGCGACATCACCGCCGCCGTGTAGCCGGACCCGGTGCCGATCTCGAGCACGCGGTTGCGCGGTTCGATGGCAAGTGCCGCGATCACCGCCGCCTGCAGGTCGGCGCCTTCGATGGCCTCGCCGCATTCGATTGGCAGCATACGGTCGGACCAGGCAATCGAGTGGAAATGCGGAGACAGGAAGCCGCGCCGCGGCGTCGCCTCGAAGGCGGCGATCAGCGCCTTCGGCACCGTGCCCCTGCCGCGCAGGCGAAGCAGGAAGGCAGCGAAACCTTCGCGTTCGTCGAACGTTGCAGCGTGATTCAAGTTCATGCGAGCGCCTTGGCCAGTTGATCGCGGATTTCATGCGCGGTGAGATCGAGCTGCAGCGGCGTCACCGACACCAGCCGATTGCGCAAGGCATGGAGGTCGCTGCCTTGCTTGCCCTCGACCGGCTCGCGGCCGAAGCGCAGCCAGTAGTAAGGCAGGCCGCGCCCGTCGCGCCGCTCGTCGACCCACAGGCTGTGGACCAGCTTGCCCTGCGAAGTGACCACAGTTCCGGCGATCTCTTCCGGCGCACAATTCGGAAAATTGACGTTGAGCAGCACGCCGTCCGGCAACGGCATGGCGACGAGCTTTTGGAGCAGCGCCGGCGCCAGCGCCTCGGTTGTCTCATAGGGAACGACGCGATCCTCGCCGACATAGGAATAGGCCTGGCTGATGGCGATCGATCGCACGCCGAGCAGCGCGCCTTCCATGGCACCGGCGACCGTGCCCGAATAGGTGACGTCGTCGGCGATGTTGGCGCCGGAATTGACGCCGGACAGGATCAGGTCAGGCGCTTCGGGCAGGATCTTTTTCACGCCCATGATGACGCAGTCGGTCGGCGTGCCGCGCACCGCAAAGTGCTTTTCGCCGATTTTCCTGAGGCGAAGCGGCTCCGAGATCGACAGCGAATGCGCATAGCCGGACTGGTCCTGTTCCGGCGCCACCACCCAGACGTCGTCCGAGAGCGTGCGGGCGATGCGTTCGAGCGATGCAAGGCCCTCGGCATGGATGCCGTCGTCGTTGGTCAGAAGGACGCGCATTATTTCGATTCGATCTTTTCCAGACCGCCCATGTAAGGCCGAAGCGCTTCAGGAATGGTTACGCTGCCGTCTTCATTCTGGTAATTTTCGATGAGGGCAATGAGAGCGCGGCCGACGGCGGTGCCCGAACCGTTCAGCGTGTGGACGAAGCGATTGCCCTTGCCGTCCTTGTCCTTGTAGCGGGCGTCCATGCGCCGCGCCTGGAAATCGCCGCATACCGAGCACGACGAGATCTCGCGATAGGCATTCTGGCCGGGCAGCCAGACCTCGATATCGTAGGTCTTGCGCGCGCCAAAGCCCATGTCGCCGGTGCACAGCGTCATGGTGCGGAACGGCAGGCCGAGCCGCTTCAGCACCTCCTCGGCGCATTGCGTCATGCGCTCGTGCTCGGCGACTGACGAGTCCTGATCGGTTATCGACACCAGCTCGACCTTGTAGAACTGGTGCTGCCGCAGCATGCCGCGCGTGTCGCGCCCGGCCGAGCCCGCCTCCGAGCGGAAGCAAGGCGTCAGCGCGGTATAGCGCAGCGGAAGTTTTTCGTGCGGCGTGATCTCATCGCGAACGAGATTGGTGAGCGGCACTTCGGCGGTTGGGATTAGGCCAAGCCTGCCGTCCCCAGGCCGAACGAAGAATAAATCCTCCTCGAATTTCGGCAGCTGCCCAGTCCCGAAAAGCGCCTCGTCGCGCACCATCAGCGGCGGCTGGATCTCCGCATAGCCGTGCTCGGTCGTATGCAGGTCGAGCATGAACTGGCCGAGTGCGCGCTCCATCCGCGCCAGTCCGCCTTTCAGCACCGTGAAGCGCGAGCCGGAAAGCTTGGCCGCACGCTCGAAATCCATCATGCCGAGCGCTTCGCCGATCTCGAAATGCTCCTTCACCCAGTTCGGCCGCGTCGGCACCTCACCGACGACGCGCTTGACGACATTGTCGCGCTCGTCCTTGCCGACCGGCACATCGTCGAACGGCACGTTGGGCAGCACCGCCAATGCGTCGTTCAGCGCCTTGTCGAGCTCGCGTTCGCGCGCCTCGCCGTTCTGGATGAAGGCCTTGATCTCGCCGACCTCAGCCTTCAGCCGTTCGGCAAGGGCGGCATCGCCCGAGCGCATGGCATTGCCGATCTCCTTCGATGCGGCGTTGCGGCGTTCCTGCCTGGTCTGCAGCTCGGTCAGATGCTCGCGCCGCGCCTCATCCGCGGCGATCAGATCGTCGACCGTGGACTGCGCCTCCCCGGCCGACCACGAGCGCTTCTGAAGCGCCTCGACAAGGGTCTTCGGGTTGTCGCGAATCCATTTGATGTCAAGCATGGTCTGTTCGTCCTCGGCGCAGCGGTTTCGGGACAACGAAATGCCCAAAACAAAGACCAGAGGGCGTAAACCGCATCCCTGATCGATGCAAGATGTGAAGCCTGGCGTTTCCTCACGCCCCCCTCTGTCCTGCCGGACATCTCCCCCACGAGTGGGGAGATTGGCCGCCATAGCGGCTTTCGCCAATCTCCGGCGCTGAAAAAGCAAGCCGTCGCCCAAGCTGCCGATCTCCCCCCAAGTGGGGGAGATCGGCAGGACAGAGGGGGGGGCGCTGTCCCGCCGACCTCAGGTAGGCAGCACTCGCAACATTTGGTCGAAAGGAACCTGAAACAAAAACCCGCCTCAGAGGGCGGGTCGTCGGCGCCGAATCAGCACTATACCCAGATTAGTAGCATAGCTGCCGGCACAAAGCAAGAACAAAGTTGCTGCGGCCGGAAGAAAGATGCCAGCCGGTAACCCCACCTACGTCGACGACGCGTCCGCCGGCTTTTCGGCCACCTCTTCCGTGGCGTCCTGCTTTTCGCGGGCGACACGGTCGCGCTCCTTGCTGCGCTCGATCAAGCGAGCCGACCAGATCGAGACCTCGTAGAGCAGGATCGTCGGAATTGCGAGGCCGATCTGGCTCATCGGGTCGGGCGGCGTCAGCACCGCCGCCACGACGAAGGCGATGACGATCGCCCATTTGCGCTTCTCGGCCAACCCTTGCGACGACAGCATGCCGACCCGCGTCATCAGGCTTGTCACCACCGGCAACTGGAACACCAGGCCGAAGGAGAAGATCAGCGTCATGATCAGGCTGAGATATTCGGACACTTTCGGCAGCAGCGAAATCTGCACCTGGTCGTTGGTGCCGGTCTGCTGCATGGCGAGGAAGAACCACATCACCATCGGCGTAAAGAAGAAATAGACCAGCGACGCGCCCATCAGAAACAGGATCGGCGAGGCGATCAGGAACGGCAGGAAGGCATTGCGCTCGTTCTTGTAGAGGCCGGGCGCGATGAATTTGTAGATCTGCGTGGCGATCAACGGAAAAGCGATGACCATACCGCCGAACATGGCGAGCTTGACCTGGGTAAAGAAGAACTCCTGCGGCGCCGTATAGATCAGCTCGACCTTGTGCGGATCGAGCCCGGCCCATTGGGTCGCCCATCTGAACGGGATCACCAACAGGTTGAACAGCTTCTTGGCGAAGAAGAAGCACACAAGAAAAGCAACGAAAAAACCGCCGATCGACCACATCAGCCGCCGGCGCAACTCGATCAGGTGCTCCATCAGCGGAGCCGACGATTTTTCGATCTCGTCCTTTTCCGTGTCCGAAGTGCTCACTTGGCGGCTCCCGCCGTTTTCGTGGCGGCCGGCTTCTTCGTTGCTGCCGCAGGCTTCTTCGCTGCTGCCGCCGGCTTCTTCGCTGCTGATGACTGCGCTTTCGGCTCAGCTTTTGTGGCGACCTTTGGCGCAGCGGCCTTTGCCGGCTTGGCCGGCACGGCAGCCGCGGCTTTCGCGGGCGCCGGCTTCTTCTTTGCCGCCGGCGCTTTTTGCGGCACGGCCGCTGCAGTCGTTTGCGCCTCTACTGCCGGCGCCACGACGGACTCGTCCGTCATCGCCGGAAAGATCGGCGTGGCCGGCGTCGGCTCCGGCGGGCTGACGCCCGGCATCGTCGTCGCGCCGTTCTTCAGCGGCTCGGCTGCCTGCTCTGTCGAGGCGGCCTCGACCGCCGGCTTGGGTTTCATCACGGCATCGACGCCGGAACGGACGTCGGCGGCGGCCTGCTCGAATGGATTGAGCTGCTTCCTGATCTCGGCTGCCGGATTGAGGCTTCTCAGCGAATCGACCGACTTCTTGACGTCGTCGAGTTCGGCTTCCTTCAGTGCGTCGTTGAACTGCCGCTGGAAATCCGACGCCATGGCGCGCAGCTTCGCCGTTGTGCGGCCGAAGGTGCGCAGCATGTTGGGCAAATCCTTGGGCCCGACGACCACGATCATGACGATCGCGATCACCAGCATCTCGGTCCAGCCGACTTCGAACATGGCTATACGTTCCGACTCAAGTTTCAGGCCGACTCAAGTTTTGGCCAACCAAAGTTTTGGGCTCAGCTTTTGCTGGCCTTTTCCTTCGGTACCGACACGGTCTCGTCGGAACGGTGTTCGACGGTGCGCTTGTCCTCGGCAGTCTCGTCGTCGGCCATGCCCTTCTTGAAGCTCTTGATGCCCTTGGCCATGTCGCCCATCAGCTCGGGGATCTTGCCGCGGCCGAAGACCAGCAGCACGATCACCAGAACGATCATCCAGTGCCAAATCGAAAATGAACCCATAGCAAATCTCTCTCGAACGGTTTCCCAGACGCTGATCTATGCGCTTTCGGGTTCGGATTCAAACAGAACTGCGACAGAGTTCATGAATGAGTGGCCGAAGTCACGCACTTTCGGCACGGCGGCCCGCTACCAATCGGCGCAGTTCCATCCTGGCTGTGGCTTAAAGATGGCGCTCGGCTCAATCGTCCGTGACGCGCGGCGTCAAAAGGCCGAGTTCCTCGAGGTCGATGTCGGTCAGCGGATCCTCGTCGTCGGTGAGCGCATCGGGGTCGGCCGGCGGCAGCGGCACCGAGAAATTCGACGGCATGCGGCCGGACAGCAATCCTGCACCCTTCAATTCCTCCATGCCGGGGAGATCGCGGATCTCCTCCAGTGCGAAATGGTCGAGAAAAATGTCCGTCGTGCCGTAGGTGACGGGACGGCCGGGCGTGCGGCGCCGGCCGCGCATTCTCACCCATTCCGTCTCCATCAGCGTGTCGAGCGTCCCCTTTGACGTCTCGACGCCGCGGATGTCCTCGATCTCGGCGCGCGTCACCGGCTGGTGGTAGGCGATGATCGCCAGCACTTCGAGGGCAGCGCGGGACAGCTTGCGCTGCTGCACCGTGTCGCGGCTCATCAGGAAGGCGAGGTCGCCGGCGGTGCGGAAGGCCCAGGCATCGCCGACGCGCACCAGATTGACGCCGCGCCGCGCATAGATCTGCTGCAGTTCGGCCATCGCCGCGGCAATGTTGATGCCGTCGGGCAGCCGCGAAGTGAGCTGTTTTTCGCTGACCGGCTCGGCGCTGGCGAATACGATCGCCTCGGCCATCCGTACGGCCTCCGCCATATGCAGCCGCTCGCCGGGATTCTGCGACAAATTCTGCCCCTGGTTTTGTGCCGGGTTCTCGGCAACCGCGCCTTGCTCGGCGTCGTCCTCGACCTTGAACGGAATGACCGAAGCGTTGGCGCGTTCGCTCATGGTGTCACCTCGACTATCTTGATGGCTTGAGCGCGGCCGCGCAGATAAAGCGGCGCGAACACCTGGTCCTGCCGCATCTCCATCTTGCCTTCGCGCACCAGTTCCAGCGTTGCGGCAAACGAGCTGGCGACAGCGGTGCGCCGCTCTTCCGGGCCGGCCAGATATTCGACCAGGAAACTGTCGAGCGCCGTCCAGTCGCGCAGCGACCCGATCAGCCTGATCAGCACGTCGCGCGCATCCTTGAGCGACCACACGCCGCGCCTGGCGATCGTCACATTGGTGATCGCCTGCTTTTGGCGCTGCTGGGCATAGGCGGTCAACAAATCGTAGAGCGAGGCCGAATAGGCATTTCGCTTCTCGATGATGACCATTTCCGGCATGCCGCGCGCAAACACGTCGCGTCCGAGCCGGTTGCGGTTGACCAGCCGTGCCGCCGCGTCGCGCATCGCCTCCAGCCGCTTCAGCCGGAACTGCAGCACTGCCGCCAGTTCCTCGCCGCTTTCGCCTTCGTCGCCGGGCTGCTTGGGGATCAGGAGCTTCGACTTGAGGAAGGCCAGCCATGCCGCCATCACCAGATAGTCGGCGGCAAGCTCCAGCCGCAGCGCCCTCACCTTCTCGACGAAGGCCAGATATTGTTCGGCCAGCGCCAGGATCGAGATGCGCGACAGGTCGACCTTCTGGTTGCGGGCAAGATGCAGCAGAAGATCGAGCGGACCTTCGAAACCGGCCACATCGACGACCAAAGCGGGATCGCCGGTCAACCGGGAATCGTCGTTCTCGGCCCACAGACGGTCCATCGGTGCGGCCTTGCCGGCCTTCAGGTCCAATGTTTCCGCCACTTCGCTTCCTTTGATGCTAGGCCACCGCGTCGAAATAACTGGCAAATTCGGCCCGAATCTCGGTCTCGTCCGCTACGTCACAGTTCCTGATATAGGTCAGCGCCCGCTCCGCGCGCTCAAACGACTTGCCTTCAAGTCCGGTCGTTCGCGATGCAATGCCGGCCATCTCCTCAAACACGCCGTTGCAGTGAAGGACCAGATCGCAGCCCGCCGCAAGGATAGCGGCCGCCTTTGACGGGAAATCCCCAGAAAGTGCCTTCATCGAGGTGTCGTCGCTCATCAACAGGCCGTCGAAGCCGATTTCGCCGCGGATGATCTTTTCGATGACCTTGCCGGATGTCGTGGCCGGGTTCTTCGGGTCGATCGCGCTATAGACGACATGCGCCGTCATCGCCATCGGCAAATGGTTGAGCTCCCTGAACGGGGCAAAATCATGCCGCTGCAGGTCGCCGATCGAGGCGTCGACGGTCGGCAGTTCGAAATGCGTGTCGGCGAAGGCCCTTCCATGGCCGGGAATATGCTTCATCACCGGCAGCACGCCGCCCGCCATCAGGCCTTCCGCCGCGGCGCGACCCAATTCGATGACGG
This sequence comes from Mesorhizobium sp. M0189, assembly GCF_040322135.1. NCBI lineage: Bacteria > Pseudomonadati > Pseudomonadota > Alphaproteobacteria > Hyphomicrobiales > Phyllobacteriaceae > Mesorhizobium > Mesorhizobium sp. M0189. The sequence goes on along the minus strand of NZ_JAMYSW010000001.1, from coordinate 189,155 downwards.
CGCGCGGCTCCTTGCCATAGGCGCGTGCGCCGATGACGTCGCTGGCGCCCTCGATCGGCACGTCGAGCACCGGCAGGCAATCCGCCGTGATGCCGTAGCGCAGCAGATCGAAGGCATGCAGCCGCGCCATCAGCCAGGCGGCACGGGTGCCGGCGTCATGGTCGTCGCGCCACAAGGCGCCGAGTGCGCCGGCAGCCGGATAGTTCGGCGCCAGCGGCGGCCGCAGGCGCTGCACCCGGCCGCCCTCCTGGTCAATGAATACCGGCGCATCCGCGCGCCCGACGCAGTCGCGCATGGCGGCGACCAGATCGCGGATCTGCTCGGTCTCGCCGATATTGCGCGCAAACAGGATGAAACCCCACGGGCATTCGTTGCGGTAGAAACGGATCTCGTCGCGGGTCAGTGATTTCCCGGCGCAGCCGAGGATCATGGATTTTGATTCGGTCATGCGGAACAGTTTAGAGCTTCGCGCCGACAAAGGGAATCGCCCGCAATTGCCTCCAGGGATTTCCGTTCACGCAAAAAAGCCGGCGCGAGCGCCGGCTTTTCGAGAGGTTTTTGGTGCCGCTAGTGGGACACGAAGCAATTGCCGCCGGCAGCCTTGTAGCTGGTGCACAGTTTGATCGCCTCGTTGCGCGACTGCGCTGGAACGCGGACGCGGTAGAAGGTGCCCTTGCCGGCAATTTCGGCCTTGACGATGTTGGCGGTGCGGCCGGAAAGCACGCTGCCGTAGCGGCGCTGCAGATCCTGATAAGTCGACTGGGCGCTTTCGACTGTCGGCTGCGAAGCGATCTGTATCGACCACGAACCAGCGCCGGCCGCGGCCGGATCGATGGAAGCAACCTGATCGGGCTTGACTTCGCCGACTACGTCGACCGGCTGGTCGGACGGACGCTGCGGCGCCACTGGGACCGTGGCCGGGGTGTTGGCGGACTGCTTGCTGGCTGAGGGCTGGGCCTTGGCTTCGGCCTTGGTGTCGGGCTTGGGCGCCGGCTGCAGCTTGGTGGTTTCGGCCTGATCGCCACTCGCCTGATCGCCACTCGGCTGGTCACCAATCTTCTGATCGCCAATCTTCGGATCACTTGTCATCTGCTCGATCAGGGGCACGGTGCCAGTCTGCGCGGCGGCGTCGGCCTGGGCCGACGGAGCCACGTGCTGCGGCGCCGGATCTGCCGGCTCGGCAGCAGCCATCTGCGGGGCGGCAGGCGCCGGATCCTCGCGCGCCACCAGCGAGCCGTCAGGTTTCACGACCATGGTCCGTACCTTGCGCGGCGCAACGGCGACGATCTCGGGGTTGGCACCCTTCTCGGCCTCCTGCAGAACCTGCGCGATGCGATCCTCGGACTTGGGCGCCGGTGCGGCGGCAGTTTCGGTACCGCCAGCGGCATTGGCGCCAAGCGCATCGGTGTCAGGCGCGTTGGTATCAGGCGCGTTGATACCAGAGGCGTTGGTGTCGGACGCCACTGTGCCGGGCGCGTCGAGATCGTCCGCGGCGTCGGGGTCATTGGGCGAAAGATCGACGACGCGGCTCTCCGGTTCGTTGGCTTTCAGGTCCACAGGCTCTTCGGTGTTGGTGACCAGCTTCTGCTGAACGGGCTCGGCGGGCTTGGCGCCCTTGACCACAGCGTCATAGACCTTGTTGTCCTGGTTCGGCACGACGGTGCCGCCTGGATTTTCCGGCTTGATCTTGATCGGCCTGTTGTCGGCCTTGACGATAACCGGCGCATCGCCGTCGCTCTTGCCGCCGAGGGTCAACGCAAAGGCGCCAAGGCCTCCGGCGATCGCCACCGCGCCGACTATCGCTCCTATCAGCAGCCCGCGCCTGCGCGGCCGCCTTTCGGCCTCGCGTTCGGCGAGGCCCGGGACCGACATCTCGTCGTCCAGTTCGGGATCGTAGTCGAGCTCATCGAAGGTGAAATCGTCGGCTTGCGAAACCGGCTGGCCACCGGGCAATGGGCCCAGATCGAAACCGTCCGCTGCATCGGCATAGGAAGCGGCCGCCGCGCTGACGGGGGCTTCCGCAGGCTTGGCGCCATAGGCGCGCGTCTCGCCACGATCTTGCTTATAACCAGACGCAAAGCCCGCATCGTATTCATCGTCATAGCCAGCACTGCGCACCGGGGCAGGCGCTATATCCGTGGCATTCATTTCGGTGAGAAGGCTGGCAAAATCGGCATCAAGATCGTCGTAGGCGGGCGCCACCGGCTCGTCATCGTCGAAGTTGAGCTCCGGAATGTCGAGATCGTCCGCCAGCGCCACGACGCGCTCGGGCACGTCGACCGTCTCGACATCGGGCATCTCGTCATACGCGGAAGGCTGTTGATGCGAGGTTGGTGCAGCTTCCGTGTAGGCGGGCCGATCTTCATAGGACGGCCTCTCTTCACGGGATGCCTGGCCTTCATAGGACGGCGCCTCTTCGACCGGTGCGGCCCGATAGGACGGCGCCGCAGCCGGCTGCGGCGGTGGTGCCGGACGCGCCGAAGCCACCGGCTGGCCTGCAAAAGCGGGCTGAGGCTGTGCGACCGGCGTCACGCGGCTCCACGAGCGGGCCGGCTCGGGCGGCGTGGCGCGTGTCGTCAGCCAGTTCAGCGCATCGAGCGGATCTTCTTCGGAAGCAGCTGCGGCACTCTTGTCGGCCGAGTCATGATCCAGGCCGATATTCCTGGCGAAATCGGCATCGAGCGCATCATTGTCCAAATCATCCGCAGGTCCGGCAGCGGCTTCAACACCGAAATCCTCGCCTTCAAGCTCATCGAAGAGGACACTGCCAAGATCGGCATCATCGGCGGCACTGGACTGCTGCGGCTCAGCGGGCTCGTGCTCGTCGAGTTCCCAATCCAGCTCGTCGACAGGATGCACCGGTTCGTTGGTGACGTCTTCAGCCGCCACCATGGGCTGTTCAGCAGCCACTGCTGGCTCCTGAATTGCGGGCGCCACGGGCTGCTGAGCAGCAGCCATCACAGGCTTCTGGGCAGGCTGCTGGCTTGTCTGAGGTTCGTTGGCCGCTTGTGCCGGCCGTGTGCTCATTGCACCCAGCAGCGCGTTCAGCTCGTCTTCCAGGCTGCGTTCCTCAGCCACTGGGGCTGTCGGGACGACAGCGGCCGGCGCCACTGGTTCGGCCGCAACCTGCGCCACGGGCTCTTCGACGTCCTCCGCAAGCGCATCGTCGAGGCTCAGATCGAAATGGTCGTCGAACGCCGCTTCAGCAGCCGTGCCGGAAAGCTCGACGGCCTCTGGTTCTTCGATTTCGGCAGGCTCGTTCGGGCGAACGTCTAAGTCCATGTCGACGTCGGCCATGGCATCATCGAAATGGCCGGCAAAATTCTCATCGTCCGAAACCGCCTCAACCGGCGATGCCGGGGCGACCGCCGGCTCCTGCTCGTCGAACATCAGCTCGTCTTCGAGCGAGCTCGCAACGGCATCGTCGAACTCGTCATCGAACGCAGGCGCGGCGGCTTGCGCGGCGGTTTCAACGGCGACGGCCTGCTCCATCGGCTCATGCTCTTCGAGCATCAGCTCGTCTTCGAGCGAGTTGGCCACGGCGTTGTCGAACTCATTGTCGAAGGCAGGCTCGTCGTCGAAGGCGGGCTCGTCGACCGGCGCGTATGCATCGGCTGCGGCCCTAGGTCCGTCCTCGCCCGTCGCCCCGATCTTGCCCGTCACATCGTCGTCGAGCCGAAAATCCTGGTCGACAGGGCCGGCAAGTTCGTCGTCACTCGACAAGTCGTCCTCGAACGGCGACACGTCTTCGAGCGAGCCGGCGACGGCGTTATCGAACTCGTCGTCGAACTCCGACTCGACAGCGGGAGCGAACGACCTTTCGGGGCCGGAGGCAATTTCGTCGGCGGCAACAGGAGCGGCCGCAACAGGAGCAGCATCATCCACCGCACTGTCGTCGAACGCGAAATCCTGTTCGAACGAGGCGGCAAGCGCGTCCTCCATCCCATCCGTGGTAGCCGGTTCGGATGCCGGCTCGCGAAGCTCGACAGGGGAAGCATTGTCATTGGCGTCGGCGCCGAACTCGCCCATCAACTCCTTCTCGAGATCGATGTCGAAATCGGCCTCGCCCTCCGGCGGCCCGGCGGCAGCGGCTTTCGGCTGGGCCGGCGTTTGCGGTTTGACCGGTTGGCGCGGGTCGAACCCCATGATCCTGGTCAGTTCCGCGAACGGATCATCGTTGGCGATGTCGTTGTGGTCGGCTGCTCTCAGCTGGGTTCTGTCTGCCATTATTGTTCCCGAACTCGCACTCATTCGGACGCCATGGACGTCGCGTAGGGTTGGCCCTTACCAGCGCAATGTGGGCAAAAGGTGACAGGTTTTTTACTCAAACCTAACGCATTTCGGTGGGCGCATTGGCTCCGATCAGCGTCAGGCCGGACGTCAAAACGTCCGAAACAGCCTGCACCAGCCCTAGTCTGGCATGCGTCAATTGTCGGTCGTTAACCTTAACAAAACGTAAGTCAGGATTATCGGTGCCGCGGTTCCAGTGTCCGTGGAAGCTGGAAGCGAGTTCGTAGAGGTAGAATGCCAGCCGGTGGGGCTCAAGCGCGAGCGCCGCGGCTTCGATCAGCCGCGGATATTCGGCAAGCTTTCTGATCAGGCCGATCTCACCCTCGTCGGTCAGCAAAGCCACTTCGGCGGCCAGCTGGTTGCGGTCGAACATGGCCTCGCCCAATTGCTCGCTTGCCTGCCGGAACACCGAATGGCAGCGCGCCGAGGCATACTGCACGTAGAACACGGGATTGTCCTTCGACTGCTCGGTCACCTTGGCGAAGTCGAAATCGAGCGGCGCGTCGTTCTTGCGGTAGAGCATCATGAAGCGGATCGGGTCGCGGCCGACCTCCTCGACCACTTCACGCAAGGTCACGAACTCGCCCGACCGCTTCGACATGCGCACCGGCTCACCGGCGCGAAACAGCCTCACCAGCTGGCAAAGCAGCACGGTAAGCTTGACCTCGTCGCCGGCAATCGCCCGGGCAAGCGCTTCCAGCCGTTTCACATAGCCGCCATGATCGGCGCCAAGCACATAGATCAGGTCAACGAAGCCGCGATCGACCTTGTCCTTGAGGTAAGCGACATCGGCAGCGAAATAGGTGAAGGTACCGTCCGACTTGACCAGCGCCCGGTCCATGTCGTCGCCGACCGCGGTCGAGCGGAACAGCGTCTGCTCGCGGTCCTCCCACTCGTCCGGCTTCTCGCCCTTGGGCGGCGGCAGCTTGCCCTTGTAGATGTGGCCCTTCAGCGTCAGGTCGCTGATCGCCGAGCGGATCTTCTTCGCATTGTTGGCATGCAGCGTCCGCTCGGAAAAGAAGACGTCGTGATGCACGTTGAGCAGCGCCAGATCCTCGCGGATCATCGCCATCATCGCGTCGATCGTCCTGTCCTTGACGATGGCAAGTGCCTCCTCGTCCGGCATCTGCAGTAGGGAGCGGCCGAATTCGCTGGCCAACGCCTGACCAACGGGGATCAGATAGTCGCCTGGATAAAGCCCGGCCGGAATCTCGCCGATCTCATCGCCAAGCGCCTCGCGGTAGCGCAGGATGACCGAGCGTCCGAGCACGTCGATCTGCGAACCGGCATCGTTGATGACATATTCCTTGGTCACGTCGTAACCGGCGAAGGCCATCAGGTTGGCGAGCGCGTCGCCGACCACGGCACCCCGGCAATGGCCGACATGCATCGGCCCGGTCGGGTTGGCCGAGACATACTCGACATTGGTTTTCTTGCCGCCGCCGACTGTCGAGCGGCCGTAATTGCGGCCCTCGCCGAGCAGCGCCGTCAGATGTGCCTGCCAGAAGTCGTCCTTGAGCTTGAGATTGACGAAGCCCGGGCCGGCGATCTCGGCGGCCGCGATATCCTCGTCGGCGCGCAGCGCCTCGGCCAGCCTTTCGGCCAGCGCGCGCGGGTTCTGGCCGGTCGGCTTGGCCAACACCATGGCAGCGTTGGTGGCGAGATCGCCATGGCTGGCATCGCGCGGCGGCTCGACGGCGATGCGCGACAGATCCGGCGGCACGCCATCCTTGTCTTTCAAATCAAGCGCTTCGACGGCCTTTATGATTCGCGCGTTGAAATCGGCGAAGATGTTCATTGCTATGGCTCTGACGGTTTTGCAGGGATCCGGCTCGTTGGCCGGCAAAATCGCGCCCGCCCTAGCTCAAATCCGGCGTATGGTCAAACAAACGCCTGTGTTCCTTGAGTGCATAAGTGTCCGTCATGCCAGCCAGGAAATCGGCAACACTGCGCGCCTTGACGCGATCCTCCGCCCGATCGAGCCCTTCGCGCCAGCCATCCGGCATGGCGCGCGGATCGGCGAAATAGACGTCGAACAGGTCCCTGACGATCTGGTCGGCGTCGGCGCGCACCCGCATGACCTCCGCGTGCCGATAGAGATGCTTGTAGAGAAAGGCCTTCAACTCCTTTTCCGATACGGCCGTCTCGGCGGAGAAGCTCACCATCGTCTCGCCGGCCGCCCTTACCGCCTCGGCGCTGTCGGGCTTGATGCGCGCCAGATTGGCCGTCGTCGAGACGATCACGTCCTCGACCATGATAGTGATCTGCCGGCGCATCAGCTCGTGGCCGGTGCGTACGTCATCGAGCGCCGGATAGCGCTCACGCACCCCCTTGAGGATCGACCCCGGCAGCGAGAGGTCCTCCAGCATGTCCAGCGTCAGCAGCCCTGCCCTCAGCCCGTCGTCGATGTCATGGGTGTTGTAGGCGATGTCGTCGGCAATCGCCGCGCACTGCGCCTCGATACCGGCGAAGCGGTCGAGCTCGAGGTCGTGCAGTTCGGAATAGTCGCGGATCGCCTGCGGCACCGGCCCCTTCAGCCCTTTGCCCTTGGCATCGGTCAGTGGGCCATTGTGCTTGACCAGCCCCTCCAGCGTTTCCCAGGTGAGGTTCAGCCCATCGAACTCGGCATAGCGCCGCTCCAGCCGCGTCACCACGCGCAGCGATTGCGCATTGTGGTCGAAGCCGCCCCAGGCGGCCATCTTCTCGTTCAGCGCGTCCTCGCCGGTATGGCCGAAGGGTGTGTGGCCGAAGTCGTGCACCAGGGCCACCGCCTCGGCCAGGTCCTCGTCGCCGCGCAGTGCCCGCGCCAGAGCGCGTGCAATTTGCGCCACCTCGATCGAATGCGTCAGCCTTGTGCGGTAATGGTCGCCTTCGTGTGCGACGAACACTTGCGTCTTGTGCTTCAGCCGGCGGAACGCCGTCGAATGGATGATGCGGTCGCGGTCGCGCTGGAACGGCGTGCGCGTCGGGCTTTCCACCTCGTCGAACAGCCGGCCGCGCGACTTCGCCGGGTCGCTGGCATAGGCCGCGCGCGGCCGATAGCCGAATCCGATGTCGCCCAACTCGTTGGTCATAGCGTATGCCGCAGTTGACTTGCCCCGTCGCGCTTCATACCTATCATACGAAACCGAAAGCAAGGTGACGCCCATGGGCGCTGATGCCAAGACCGCCATGAAAGTCGAGATGACCGACGCCGCCGCCAAGCGGATCGCCAAGATCGTGGCGAGCGAAGCCGGCAAGACGGCCCTGCGCGTCTCGGTCGAGGGCGGCGGCTGTTCCGGCTTCTCCTACAAGTTCGATCTGGTCGATAGGCGCAATGATGACGACGTCGCCATCGAGAAGGACGGCGCAACCGTGCTGATCGACGACCTGTCGCTGGTCTATATGGGCGGCTCGGTGATCGATTTTGTCGACGATCTGATGGGCCAGTCGTTCCAGATCAGGAACCCCAATGCGGTCGCCTCCTGCGGCTGCGGCACCAGCTTCTCGATCTAGAAATGCCCGACATCGGCGCGGTCCGTCAGATCGCGCTTTCCGCCGGACGCGATCTCGACGCAACGCTGGCCTTCTGGCGCGAGGTGCTCGGCATGAGTCTGCATGCGCGTTTCGATCCTCCAGGCATCGCCTTCATCATGGCAGGTGACGTGCGCCTGCTTTTCACCGACGGCCTGCCGGCCGGCACCGTCTATCTCGACATATCGGACCTCGAAGAGTTCCACGCTTCGGCAAGGGCCGCCGGTGTTCCCTTCACCGCGCCGCCGGCGCTCGTCCATCGCGACACCGAAGGCCTGTTCGGCCAGGCGGGGGAAAGCGAGTGGATGGCCTTCCTAAAGGACCCGGCAGGCAATACGATCGGCCTTGTCGAACGTCACCCGCCGGATCGCTAGTCTCCGGACCACCAGCCTATCGAGGACGTCATGAAAATCGTCACCTGGAACATCAACGGCGTCCGCGCCCGCATCGGCAATTTGACCCATTGGCTGACGGAAAGCGCGCCCGACATCGCCTGCCTGCAGGAGATCAAGACGGTCGACGAGCAATTTCCTCGCGCCGAGATCGAGGCGCTCGGCTACAATGTCGAGACCTACGGCCAAAAAGGCTTCAACGGCGTCGCCATCCTGTCGAAGCTGCGTTTCGACGAGGTCAATCGCGGCTTGCCGGGCGACGATGCCGACGAGCAGGCGCGTTTCATCGAAGGCGTGTTCTCGACCGACAAGGGCGCCTTGCGGGTTGCCTCTATCTATCTGCCGAACGGCAACCCAATCGACGACGAGAAGAAGTTCTCCTACAAGCTTTCCTGGATGACGCGGCTGGAGCGCTGGGCCGAGGAGCGGCTTGCACTGGAAGAGCCGCTGGTCCTGGCCGGCGACTACAATGTCATTCCTGAGCCGGCCGATGCGAAATATCCGGAAAACTGGCTAAGCGACGCGCTGTTCCAGCCCGCAACGCGGCAGGCGTTCCGGCGGCTGAAGAATCTCGGCTTCACCGAAGCCGTGCGTGCCGTCACCGACGCCCCCGACGTCTTTACGTTCTGGGACTATCAGGCCGGCGCCTGGCAGAAGAACAACGGCATCCGCATCGACCACCTGCTTCTGTCGCCCGAAGCCGCCAATTGGTTTTCCTCGGCTTCGATCGAAAAACAGGTGCGCGCCTGGGAAAAACCCTCCGACCATGTGCCGGTGGCGATCGATCTGGCGCTGCGGCCGGCCTGATCGAAGCTGCTGTCCGGCGGCACATTGAGAAGTTGACCTCTTATCGCCACAAATCGCGCGCTTGATGAGAAATCATCATGGTGGCTGGGGTTCCCATGACTATCCGACTTGCACTTTGCACGTGTGCCGCGGCGCTCGCTTTTGGCGCGATGCCGGCCGTTGCCGCTCCGCTATGCCTTGCCAATGGCAAATCGTTCCAGATCGGTCAAATGGCCTGCCTGACACTTGCCGGACAAAGCCACCTCGCCCGCTGCGAGATGGTGCTCAACAACACGTCCTGGACAAAGCAGCGGGACGGCTGCCCGGAGAACACACTGGCCCCGCATCTGCAAGGCACGCCGATATCAACACCGGCGCCCGGCGGCGTGCCGGCGAAACCGACCGAGAACTGATTTAAATCGACCAATCCCGCCGGCCTACTGGTCGCCGCCACCCTTGGTCAGGATGTCGTCGGCCAGCGAAATCGCGGTGCGACGGTCGGCTTCGCCGGCGGCGGCAAACGCTTCTTCCTGCATGCCGCGGATCCATGGCTGGTCGGCGGGTGAGGCTCGTTCGAGTGCCGCGGTCATCATCGCCAGCCCGCGGACGATCTTGCCGCTTTGGAAAAGCAGGTTGCCGAGCGTCGCCTGCGCGCCCGCATGGCCCTTTTCGGCCGCCAGCTGGAACCAGCGTCCGGCCTGCTTGACGCTGGCCTTGACGCCGCCCTCGCCCTTGAGGAACATCTGGCCCATCTCGAACTGGGCGTTCGGATTGCGGTAGTTGGCGGCGGCACGCATGTAATATTCCTGGGCCGCCACCTCGTTCTCCTCGACGGGGCTGCCGGGAATGCCTTTCCTCAGATAGTCGCCAAGCGCCACCAGCGCGTCCGAAACATAGCTTTCCTCGGGCGAACCGGGCTCGACGTCCTGGTCGACGATCTCGCTGAAGAACTTGAATGCCGCGTAGTCGTCTCGCGCCACGCCATCGCCTTCGGCATACATGCGCGCAAGCTTCCAGGTGGCGCCGATCTGGCCGTTCTCGGCGGCATATTTGTAGGCTTCCGCGGCCTGCTCCTTATGGCCGTTCTTGTAAGCGGAAAAGCCGAACTGGAACACCGCCCACGGGCTCGACTGCGGCTTCACGCCGGTCTTGTCGTCGAACACCTTGTCGTCGAAGGCCATGGCCTGGCCGACGGCGCCTAAGGTCGCGCCAAACGTGGCGAGCGCAACCAGTGCCGAAAGGACAGACGACCTCAACAACTCAGATGTCCGCATAGCAGTGTGTTTCTTTGGCACCGCCCGGATGGGTGACCGCGCCGTCGCGGGCAGATCCGACCGTCTGGGCGTATTTCCAGATCGCGCCCGACTGATAGTCGGTCGTGCGCGCCTTCCATGCTTTTGCCCTCGCCGCCAGTTCGGCTTTGGACAATGCAACCTCGATCGTGCCGTTCACCGCATCGATCGAGATCAAGTCGCCGTCTTTCAGAAGCCCGATCGGGCCACCGACGGCCGCTTCCGGCCCGACATGGCCGATGCAGAAACCGCGCGTCGCGCCAGAAAAACGCCCGTCGGTGATGAGCGCCACCTTGCCGCCCATGCCCTGGCCGTAGAGAGCCGCCGTCGTCGACAGCATTTCGCGCATGCCCGGGCCGCCGCGCGGACCCTCGTAACGGATGACGAGAACCTCGCCTTCGCTATAGTTACGGCGCGTAACCGCCTCGAAACATTCCTCTTCCGAATCGAAGCAGCGCGCCGGACCCGAGAATTTGAGTTCCGCCATGCCTGCGACCTTCACGATCGCGCCTTCGGGGGCAAGGTTACCCTTCAAGCCCACGACCCCGCCGGTCTGGGTAATCGGCTTGTTGGCGGGACGGACCACATCCTGGCTGTCATTCCAGGAAACATGTTCCATATTTTCGGCCAAAGTGCGGCCGGTCACCGTCAGGCAATCGCCATGAAGATAGCCATGGTCGAGCAGCGTCTTCATCAAGAGCGGAATGCCGCCGGCCTCGAACATGTCCTTGGCGACGTATTTGCCGCCCGGCTTGAGGTCGGCGATGTAGGGTGTCTTTTCGAATATCCTGGCCACGTCGAAAAGGTCGAACTTTATCCCGGCTTCGTGCGCGATCGCCGGCAGATGCAGCGCCGCGTTGGTCGAGCCGCCGGTGGCCGAGACCACGGTCGCGGCATTTTCCAACGCTTTCATAGTAACGATGCCGCGAGGGCGGATGTTCCTTGCGATCAACTCCATGATCTTTTCGCCGGAAGCGAAATTGAAGCGGTCGCGCATCTCGTAGGGTGCCGGCGCGCCGCAGGAATAGGGCAGCGCCAGGCCGATCGCCTCAGCGACGGTGGCCATGGTGTTGGCGGTGAACTGGGCGCCGCAGGAGCCGGCCGACGGACACGCGGCTTGCTCGATTTCTAGCAGTTCGGCGTCGCCGATGGTGCCGACCGAATGCTGGCCGACCGCCTCGAATACGTCCTGCACGGTGATCTGCCGGCCACGGTAGCTGCCGGGCAGGATCGAGCCGCCATAGATGAAGATCGACGGCACGTTGAGGCGCACCATAGCCATCATCATGCCGGGCAGCGACTTGTCGCAACCGGCCAGGCCGACCAGCGCATCGTAGCAATGGCCGCGCATGGTAAGCTCGACTGAATCGGCGATGACCTCGCGTGACACCAGCGACGACTTCATGCCCTGGTGGCCCATGGCGATGCCGTCGGTGACGGTGATGGTGCAGAATTCGCGCGGCGTGCCTTTGGCGGCCGCCACGCCCTTCTTGACCACTTGCGCCTGGCGCATCAGTGAGATGTTGCAAGGTGCGGCCTCGTTCCAGCAGCTGGCGACACCAACCAGCGGCTGCGCGATCTCGGCCGCCGACAGCCCCATCGCATAGAGGTAGGAGCGATGCGGCGCCCGCTCGGGACCAACGGTCACGTGACGGCTTGGCAGCTTGGCCTTGGAGATCGCTCTGGCGTCCATACTCGTCCTTGCCGCGGGCGGTGCGGCCTGTCTCTTCGCCTAGCCTTTTGGCGCGTGTCCCGAGACAAGTTCGAGGTGCGCCGGGTTTATGGCGGGAAATGGGCAATGTTCCCAGGCGGCCGGGTGGCGCGAGGGTTGTTCAGAAACTGTTGCCGAAACGTCACAATTATCGGAGCGAACATCATGGGGGCAATTGTTGCGCTGGCCGAATGACGGATGACGCACCGACGAAACGACCGGGCAGTGCCCGGCCGTTTTGTCGTTTAAAAATTTGTAGTTAGAACTTGATCTTGACGGAAGCCGAACCGGCGAGAAGCAGGTCGTTGCCGTAGGTATAGGTGACGGCATTTGCCACGTCGCCGACACCGCTGAAAGTCGATGACCCGCTCGTCAGCACACCGATCGAGCCGCCGAGCCTGACCTCGACCTGGTCGTTCGGCGAATAGGAGACGCCGCTGGCCACGGCCCAGGTATCCGACTGATAGCCGGAGGTCGTCGAGGTGCCGCGATCCCAGGTCAGCGAAACCACGCCCGACAATTGGTCGGTGAACTTGTGACCGATACCGCCCGTGATCGTCCAGCCGTCGCGATAAAGCAGGTCGAATGAAACGGGCGAGGGAGCACCGGTTACCGGACTGCGCACGCCATTGATGGCAATGACGCCAAGCTTGCTCCACTCCTGCCAGCGGATGGAACCAAAGGCCAGCCAGCCAGGAGCTATACCGCTCTGCAGCTTGAATTCCAGAGCCTGAGGTATCTCGGCCGACGCCGAGACTGGGTACACGCCGGTAGAGCCAGGAACCAGATCCGCTGGAAAGGCGCCCCTGAAGCCGGTCGTGTCGACCGTTCCCGACAGCCCGTCATATTTATAGCTGGAAGAGTACATCAGGCTGGCGCGCAGAGCGATCTCGGGGATCTCATAGGCTGCGCCCGCACGCCAACCCCATGCCTCGTCGGACAGCTTGAAGACGCCGAGGCCGGTATTGCCGAAGGCGAGCAGTGTCTGGCGGGACAGAAACGCGTCGACCTGCTGGTAGGAGACACCGCCAATGAATCGTATGGCGCCCTTGCCGACGTTCACCTTGTAAGAGCAGGTGAGACCGAAATCGTCTGTGTCGACGGAGTATTTGACCGCTGTCGGCGAATAGGCGTTGTTCATGCCGAAATTTGCGTCCGCACCATACGGTCTGGTATAGGTGGCAAGACAGTCTACGGGCTCAAAGATGTTGGCCTTGATGCCGACATGCGGCACCGCATAGTCGCCACCAACATCCACCGCCGACGTCGACAGCCCCGAGCCGTCCAGACGCTGCACATTTTTGAGCGTGCGTTGGGGCGAAACATAGGTGACGCCTGCATCGAACGAATATGGCGCCGCGTCGAACAGCTGGTCGATGTTGACGCCGCCCCGGTCAAAGCCTCCGGAGTGCGCCGTCCCGACCAAAGCCAGCGAAAAGGCCGCTGCGCCCAGCAGCGCTTTCAGACGCGAATAACACATGAATCTCCTCCCCGAATGTCATTCCATCAAGCTAGAACCAATTCAGGTTAATGGCGCAACAACGAATTCGCCGTGCGTACATGTACACCCTGGCCGAACGCATTTCCGACAAGGTGTCGGCCTTCTCGACAAGGCGGGAAAATGGCTGGCTCGGTACAAATCAATGAGAAAAATCGGGAAAATCGCCTAAATCACGACAAAACTGGGCATTTCGCGTGCGCAGCCACCCATTGTTACATTATGGCAACAATGGGGCAAAAACATTCAGTTTGCCTCAAGATTTACGCTGCGGAATGCCTGTTTTCGTGGCAGGAAGCCCATCTGGAAAGCAGATTCGTGACCCGGCGAATCTGCTCGATCAGCCGGCCCAATTTGCTCTATCAGCCGGCCCAATTTGTTCGATCAGCCGGCATCGCGCACCCGCGTCAATGCCACCGAAAGCTTCTCTTGCGCCTCGCGATATTCGGCGAGTTTTTCGCGCTCGGCCTCCACCACCTCGTCCGGTGCGTTGGCGACGAATTTCTCGTTGGACAGCTTCTTGTAAAGCCGCGCAATTTCCTCGGTCACCTTGGCAAGTTCCTTCTGCAGGCGCGCTGCCTCGGCTGTAACGTCGATCAGGCTGCCGAGCGGCAGGCAGATGGTCGCCTCGTTGACGACGATCTGGGCGGAGCCCTTGGGCGCCGCATCGACCAGCGAGATGTCGCCGACCCGCGCCAGCCGCTTGATGGCCGATGCCTGGCGCTCAAGCCTTTGGTGGGTCGTTTCATTGGCACCGATCACCATCAGGGGCGCGATCGCTGCCGGCGGCACGTTCATTTCCGAACGCACCGAGCGGATGCCGGAGACGAGATCGACCAGCCAGTTGATATCGGCGGCGGCCTCCTCGTCCTCGAAGTCGGGCGACGGCCAAGCCGCATGACAAAGCAGCGACGGCCGTTGCCTGCCTTCGCCGGCGGTTTCGGCCCACAGTTCCTCGGTCATGAACGGCATCATCGGATGCAGCAGCTTGTAGATCTCGTCCAGCACGAAGGCGACGCATGCCCTGCTCTCGGCCTTGGCGGCCTCGTCGGTGCCCATGAACACCGGCTTCAGCAGTTCCAGGTACCAGTCGCAGAACTGGTTCCAGACGAACCGGTAGGCAGCACCCGCCGCCTCGTTGAAGTGGTACGAGGTGATGCCGTCGGTTATGTCGCGCGCGGCTCGCGTCAGCTCCGTCAGGATCCAGCGGTTGACCGCCAGCTTGGCGTCCTGCAGCCAGAAATCGTCGTCGCGCGCCACTTCGTTCATCTCGGCGAAGCGCGTCGCGTTCCACAGCTTGGTGCCGAAATTGCGATAGCCGGCAATGCGGGCCGGATCGAGCTTAACGTCGCGCCCTTGCGCTGCCATCACCGTCAAGGTGAAGCGCAGCGCATCGGCGCCATATTCGTCGATGAGGTCGAGCGGATCGATGACGTTGCCTTTCGACTTCGACATCTTCTGTCCATTCTTGTCGCGAACCAGCGCATGCACATAAACGGTATGAAACGGCTCCTGGTCCATGAAATGCAGGCCCATCATCATCATGCGGGCGACCCAGAAGAAGATGATGTCGAAACCGGTGACCAGCACGTCGGTCGGGTAATAGGTCTCCAGCTCCGGCGTCTGGTCCGGCCAGCCGAGCGTCGAGAACGGCCACAGCGCCGACGAGAACCATGTGTCGAGCACGTCCTCGTCGCGGGTCAGGATCTCGCCAGGCTGGAAATTCTCGAGTTTGTCCTCGACCCAGGCCTTCCACGGCCCTTCCAGCGCCAGATAATATTCGACGGCGGCACCGAGCGCTTCTTCCTCGGTCTTTTCGACAAAGACATGCCCGTCCGGCCCGTACCAGGCAGGGATCTGGTGGCCCCACCAGAGCTGGCGCGAAATGCACCAGGGCTGGATGTTCTCCATCCAGTCGAAATAGGTCTTTTCCCAGTTTTTGGGCACGAAATTGGTGCGGCCCTCGCGCACCGAGGCGATCGCCGGCTTGGCCAGTTCCGCCGCATTGACATACCACTGGTCGGTCAGAAACGGCTCGATCGGCACGCCGCCGCGGTCGCCGTGCGGCACCGCATGGCGATGCGGCTCGACCTTTTCGAGAAAGCCGCCCGCCTCCATCAGCTCGACGATCTTCTTGCGCGCATCGAAACGGTCCAGGCCATCGAGGCCGTCCCAGACGGCCTGGCGCTCCGGCGTCACTTCCAGTCCGGCCAGAAAGTCCTCATTGTCCTTGAGGCTCACCGCCGCATTGACGGTGAGGATGTTGACCGCCGGCAGCCGGTGGCGCTTGCCGACCTCGAAATCGTTGAAGTCATGCGCCGGTGTGATCTTGACCGCACCGCTGCCTTTTTCGGGATCGGAATACTCGTCCGCCACCACCGGGATCTTGCGGCCGACGATCGGCAGGATGAGGTTCTTGCCGACGAGATGCCGGAAACGCTCGTCGTCGGGGTGGACTGCGACAGCCGTATCGCCCAGCATCGTCTCGGGGCGGGTCGTCGCAACGGTGATGAAGGTCTTCGGATTTTCCGGATCGAAGGTCATGCCTTCGATCGGATAGCGGAAGTGCCAGAGGTTGCCGTTGACCTCCTGCTGCTCGACCTCGAGATCCGAGATGGCGGTCAACAGCTTCGGGTCCCAGTTCACAAGGCGCTTGTCCTTGTAGATCAGCCCTTCCTTGTAGAGCGTCACGAACACTTCGAGCACTGCCTTCGACAGGCCCTCGTCCATGGTGAAGCGCTCGCGGCTCCAGTCGGCCGAGGCCCCGAGCCGCTTCAGCTGGTTGAGGATGGCGCCACCGGACTCGGCCTTCCACTCCCACACCTTGTCGATGAACTCATCGCGCGTCAGGTCGCGGCGATGGATCTGCTTTTCCATCAGCTGGCGCTCGACCACCATCTGCGTGGCGATGCCGGCATGATCCATGCCCGGCTGCCACAAGACGTTCTTGCCGCGCATGCGCTCGAAGCGCACCAGAATGTCCTGCAGCGTGTTGTTGAGCGCATGGCCCATATGCAGCGAGCCGGTGACGTTCGGCGGCGGGATGACGATGGTGAAGGCTTCAGCCCCCTCCTCGGCGCCGGCACCGGCCCGAAACGCGTCGGCCTCTTCCCATATCCTGGCAATCTTCGGCTCGACGGCTTTGGCGTCGTAGGTCTTTTCGAGCATGGGAAAACGGTCCGCGCTGTCCGGAATTTGTGGTCCGGTGTAAATCGGAAGGTTGTTGCCAAGTCAACCGCAAGGGCGGCATGGCCAAATAGATAGCGCTGGGATGGTTAGGTGCAACTCGCGGAAGTGATCGTTGCAAGGCAATCGCTTCAGGTTGCACTGCCCCTCATTGCCCTGCCTTGCAGCATTGGTGGTTGGCGAAAGCCAAAGCGTCATCCGATCTCCCTTCTTGCGGGGGAGATGTCCGGCAGGACAGAGGGGGGTGGGAAGGATCGCCACCTTCGACGTCTGTCTTCCCCAATCTCGGAAATTCAATTGCCTGCAGGCGTAGCTGCGATCGTTGAGAGGCCGGAGGGACAGCACCCCCCTCTGCCCTGCCGGGCATCTCCCCCGCAACGGGGAAGATTGGATGCTTCGCCGATGGCGCCTGTCGGCAGGGCGGATGAGGGGCAGCGGCGATTTCGACACCGGAGGGGTGGCGTCCAAACTCAATAAAGACGCCGCCTGGAGACAGCCTTTGGTCCTGGTTTCTGAACTTACTGCGCGCCGCGCGCGACGCGCTCGATTTCCTCGCGCACCAGCCGCTCGACCAGCGTCGGCAGGTTGTTGTCCAGCCAGTCCTGCAGCATCGGCCGCAGCATCTCCTCGGCCATCTCGTCGAAGGTCTTCTTGCTGCGGCTGGCAAATGCGTCTGAAAGCTCGCCGAAGGCGGCGGCAACCTGCCGCCCCGTATGTTCCGAAAGGATCGCCGGCCGAGAGTACGGCGCCTCGCTGGCCGCCGAACTCGCCAATCCCATTTTCGAAGGTCCCGGGCCGATTTTCGAAGGTTCCAGGCCGCTTTCCGAAGACTGCGGCCCATTTTCAGAAGGCTCCGGCGCAGGTCCAGCAGTCGCCTCGTCTTCGAAAACCTCGGCTTTTGGCCCGGCGTCCGGCGTCCGGGGTGGCTCGGCCCGGTCCGGCTTGGCCATCGCGTCGCCGACCGCTGCGATCTCGCGCCGCCAATCGGCAATGATGGTGTCCGTCGTCTCGGCAGCCTTGGCCGTCGCAGGCCGATCCGGCTTTGCGGGCGGTTCGGGAGCGGTGTTCACCTCAGCCAGAGTGACCGGCGCTTTTGCCGGGCCGGGACGCACTTCCGTATACGCATTGACGGGCGCGGATGATGGCTGCACCTCGGCCCGCGTGGCCGGCTTGGCGATCTCCAGTCCGCCGCGCAGTTCGGAACGGAACGCATCGCCCTCCGCTGCCCGTCCGGCTGCCGGCGCCGGTTGCAGATCCTGGCGCAGCTCGTCCGCGTCGCCCGGCTGCTTGCGGCCGGTATCGCTGTCCTCGATGATCCTTCTGATGGAAGCCAGTATCTCTTCCATGGAAGGTTCGCGCTGTACGCTGCTTGCCGTCGCCATCGTCACATCCGCCGCCCTTGTGACTCGTTCTCAGATTTCCTGTCCGGCAATGCCGGATTCGAATCATGGCGACAGCGTAACCGACGGAACGCCCTGCGAGAATCCCCAATCTGGCGACATCTCGGATTTCAACAGATTAGGGTCGGGAGTGGAAGCCCGCGCGTCGTTCGAGCGCGGGCTGAAACCACGGCCTGGCGATCAGCGGCCGTCCGGCGTGCGCAGGCCGATCCACTTGTCTTTGACGGCGTTGTAATGCTCTTCCGGCCTGTACTTCGTCACATTGAGCGCAAGGCGGTCTGCCGACAAATGGCCAACCGCCGAGAGGATGGCATAGCTTGCCACCACCACGTCGCGTTCGGCACTGGCAAGATTGATCTTGGCGGTGATGACGGTCGCCTGCGCATTGAGAACGTCGAGCGTGGTACGCTGGCCGACATTGCGCTCCTCGATGACGCCGTTCAAGGCAAGCTGCGCGGCGGCGACCACCTGCCGGTTGGCCGTGACGCTTTGCTGCGCGGCGGTATATTGCGTCCATGCCGATGTCACGGCCTGGCGCACGGTGTCGCGGCTGACATCGACCTCGATACGGGCCTGGCTAAGTGATTCCTTTGATTGGCGAACCAATGCCGAGGTGCGGCCGCCGGAATAGATCGGTATCGTCAATGTCGCGCCGATGTTCGCCGAATTGGTTACGCCATCCTGTGTCGAGGCGAGCGAGCCGGGCGCGGTGCCGCGATAGGCGCTCGAAACACCCGCCGACGCCGAGAGCTGAGGCAGCAGCGCGCCTTCTGCCGACTTCACCGAAAACCCCGCCGCGTCGACCAGGTGCTCGGTGGCGAGGATGGCCGGATGTTCGGCCGATGCGATGGCAATCGCTGCATCGAGACTCGACGGCAACAGCTTCGACAGCGGCGAAGCCGGCCTGAGCCTGCCCGGCTCGTCGCCGACGATCTGGCGATAGGTCGCAGCACTTGCCAGCGCTGTCGCGCGGGCGGCGCTCAACTGCGCCACCGCGGAGGCGCGCGAAGCATCGGCTTGCGCGACGTCGGTGCGCGTGCCTTCGCCGACCTCGAAGCGCGAACGCGCCGCACGCGCCTGCTCGGTCAGGAATTGCAGATTCTGTTCGGTCAGCACCGCGATCTGGCGGTCGCGGATGACGTCCATATAGGCACTTGCCGCGTTGAAAAGGATGTTCTCTTCGGTGTTGCGCAGGCTCTCGACCGAGGCGCTGACCCGCGATTCCGCGGCCGCCACATTGTTCCTGGTCTGAAAACCGTCAAACAGCGTCTGATTGATCTCGACGCCGAAGTTGCCGGTGGTCAACGAGATGTTTTGGTGCAACCGGTTGCTGTGGCTGGCGGTATAATCGATGCTTGCGGAGCCGGTGATGGTCGGGCGCCAGCCCGACTTGGCGATGGCGACGCCCTCGTCGGTGACACGAACGCCGGCGCGTGAAGAATTGAGCGAGGAATTGTTTTGGTAGGCCTTTGAAAGGGCCCCGATGATCGTTTCGGCCGAGGCGGCCATTGGAGAAAGCGCGGTCGCCGAAACGAGGACAGCGGTAAAAAGCAACTTGCGTACAGACGGCACGTTATATTCCCTCATTCGTTTTGCACGGGAACTGCGCCACGCTGGCTTCTCCTCTGATCAGCCGGCGCCGCGTTTTTTATCGTTCCCCCGCTGAAAGCCCCCAAGAAACACCCGGTTATGCAGATCAGCAACGATTGTTCAAACGCAAGCGATCATGACAGCGCCTTCGCTGCAAGGCAAAATCACTCAGAATTCGAAGGCGGGAATGCGTTCAAATCCAGGTAGTGGCTTAATTGCCGCATTAAATGCGCGTCTTCCCGTTACAACCCCTCCAGTCTTAAAAAAAAGCCGGGCTACGCCCGAATTGCCCTGCCCCTCCACGGCGACGAGTCGGCCGCCTTCGGCAAGTTGGTCGAACAGCGCCGCCGGCACCTCCCCGACGCTGCCGCCGAACTGGATGACGTCGTAAGGCGCCTTGGCAGCATGGCCTTGCCGCAGCGGCCCCTGGACCACCGTGACATTGCCGCAACCCAGCGCGGCAAGCGTCGAAGTGGCGGTTTCCGCCAGCGCCGGATCGCTTTCCAGCGCGACCACGGACCTTGCCAGCCGCGACAGGATCGCCGCCGCATAGCCGGTGCCGCAGCCGACATCGAGTGCCGAAGCGCTTGGGCCGATATCGGCCAGCTGCATCAGCTTGGCCAATGGCGACGGTTCCATCAGATAGCGCGGGCCATCGGCCGTATCGGCAATACGGATGTCCTCATCGATATAGGCGAGATCGCGCTGGCCGGCGCCGACAAAGGCCTCGCGCGGCACGATAAGCATCGCCTCGAGCAACGGCGCGCTGGTCACGTCGGTGGTGCGGATCTGGCCGTCGACCATCTTCACCCGGCGTTCGGCAAAATCAGCGCTCATGTTCCAACCATCCGCTTGCCGCGCGAAGGCCGCGGCTGTTTCGACCGGAACTGAAGCCCCCTGGCGCTGACGCGCGGGGGCTCGGGCATTGGAGGCCTCGCCCGGAATCGAACCGGGGTGCAAGGATTTGCAGTCCTCTGCGTAACCACTCCGCCACGAGGCCTCATTGCTCCCGGCGTTCCACCCGGCTCCAATAGGTTGCGGCGAAAATGCCGTCAAGCGGCCACCATGCATTCCCAACGGTTCTTCCGACATCGAGGCGCTGCTTATCAACGCAATACCATACTAGCAACAACATATTAGCTTATCGTTAAGCACGATTCTCGGCGAGAGGAACCCGATACCGGCGGCCACGTTGGGCAGATAGGAGGGTCCGCCATGCGTCGAGCAGCTACGGAAGATGGCACTCCGCGCGGATTGTCGCAGTCTGCAGAGCTTGTGCGCTATGCCATCGACCGCCTCAGCATAGAAGGCGCAAACAGCCTGCCGCCGCGCGACCGTGCGCGGCTCGCATCGGCTACCGCCGTCCTCAAGGAGCTTTGCGAACGCCTGGAAAGCTGCTTCGACCAACCTCGGTAATGCAGAAGCTAATGCATAGGCGGAGCACGCCGTCCTCCGGCATTTTCCGGCTAGCGGCCCGTCAGCAGGGCAATCTCAGTCCGGCCGCCGCCGCCGCTCCCACCAGACGACGAAACGGCGCCGGTGACGGCGCACCAATGCGAATTCGTAGGAGAGCACCAGCAATCCGATCGGCACCATCCAGAACCCAAGGATCGGCAGGAAGCCGAGAATGCCGCCGATGATCAGCACGACGCCGATCGCAATCCTGAGGCCGCGCGAGCGCGGCATGGTGAACTGGCGGCCGAAGACCGAGATTTTCCGGGCCGGTGGGTGTTCGTCGCTCATTGCCGTCATGTGAAATGTCGATCCGTTTGCATCAGTAGCACCATCAGCCGGAGAAAGCCGCAACGGCCTTTTCCGTTCCCTGACAGGCGAGAGACAGCTCATATGAGGGCGCTCGCCGGCCATTGCCAGAAAGCCCTACGCCAAAAAGCACCGAAAAAATGCGAAATGCTTCTTTGCAAAGCCGAAACGGGTTTGCTATAGGCTGCCCCACTCACATGAGAGCCTCTGTTCCCCGGTAGCTCAGTGGTAGAGCAACCGGCTGTTAACCGGTTGGTCGCTGGTTCGAATCCGGCCCGGGGAGCCATCGCCTTTTCTACGCCAAGTCGCGATTTTGCACGCCGGCGTGCGATTTTTCCCTACGCTTCGATCTCGTGTCAGAGCATCGAGGACAGATGAAATCAAGCGCAGAATAGCGGCCTGGCCCGCCCCCGCCTATTCTTCGCAAGCCGATCGCAGGACTGGCGACGCAGATGCTTTTTCGTGTTATGATGGGCTTGCAACGCGCGTAATCTCGACCTCGGCAATATGGCAGAGGTCGAAAGCTATTGCCTTGGCACAGGAAGCTTTCGCCCCCAGCACTTGATCGCCTCCGCTGGGTGTGCTGCTTTCCCTGACTGATCGCGGCGAGGAGGTTGTCCATGTCTACGAGTAGTGTTGACCGCCCGCTGCAGCCGGGCGACAGCGCACCGAATGTTGTGCTCAATGCGATCTCACGCGAAGGCAAGATCGCGCTCGATGATTTTCGAGGCCGTAGCCCGTTGTTGATCGGTTTGTTCCGAGGCCTGCACTGTCCGTTCTGCCGGCGCCATGTCGCGGCGATGGCGCAACTTAAGCCGGCCCTGCGGGAGAAAGGCGTCGAATGCCTGGCTGTGGTCAATACGCCGGTCGAGCGGGCGCGGCTCTATTTCCGTTACCACCCGGCACCCGATCTTCTCGCCGCATCCGACCCGGAGCGAGCCTCGCACCGTGCTTTCGGCTTGCGCGAGGTCGGGATGGACACGGTCATGGCGATACCGTTCCATCTTCCGGGCGAGTTGCCCGAGCCTATGGACGTCATGGCAATGAATGAATTTCTTAACAAGAAGGAAGGTTATGAGATTACGGAAGTCGATCAGCAGGCGATGGCTTCCAGCCAGGCGCAGCTTGTCGGTCAGTTCCTAATCGACCGGGCGGGCATCGTACGCTGGAACTTCACTGAAGTTCTGGAGGATGGCCTCAACACCTTCAGAGCGCCGAATCCCGAGGAATTGATGTCGGCAGCTTCCCAAGTTGCACATTAAGAGGCTGCGGAAATGGGCTGCTAAAAACTCGCTCGACGGCCACCGTCCTGTGGTGATTCTTTGGATTTAACAATCGTCGAAATGCTCAGCGCCGGAGGCTAAGGTCTGCCCGTGGGCTTCGTAGCGATTTTTCGATTCAACGGTCTGCGGACCGCCCCGACGCTAGAGTGAGCAAGCCGCATAGGCGGGGCAACGTCCGCTCCTTGCCGCAATCACGTTGTTCCGACAGGCGCGCATAAGGTAATTATGCCGCCTCCCCGTCTGCTGCTCACTAGACTCCATAGCGAACCTTGATTAGCGGCCCCTCCCTCGCACATCCGGGTTAGATAACAGGGGGAACGCCGATGTCTGTGAGATCGTGTGTGCGCACAACGCCCTCCTTCGCGAGTGCGACTGCCCGTTGCCTCAAAGATGGTTTTGGCCCACCGGTTGATCGGAGGCGCTCGGCGCGCTCCCGGTCACGCTCGCGAGTCTTGATGGCGGGCTGCGGCGCAGTTTTGAGAGGAATCGGCAGCTCATAGTTCGCGGTTTCGTCCGGCCCGGGGAGCCAGTATTTTCAAGGCTCCGGCGTTTTCATTGTTTTGGCTGACACCACGGTTTTGACAACGCCAAGACCATGGTCACTGCGTCTGGGATTCCCTATCGTGGAAGAATGTGATTGCTGAGCGACGATTCCGCTCGCCACTCCACGAACTGTGTCAGTCGTCACCACTGCTGAGGGCCGGCTATGTAATGGGTAAGCGCCGCCGACTGCATTCCCTTCCCTCCTCGTTGACGAAAAGTGTTCGTTCGAATGATGCTTTTCCGTTGCCCTAAGCGCAAGGTTTTGACCAGCCAGCACAGGGCCTCCTCTTAAGCTCGCTGGTCGTCAAGGCCCAGCGGCCTCTAGCTGCCGTCCCCCCCGCAACCAAGCCGCTGGGCCGCCTCGCCAACGGCGAAGCTTGCAGGCCGATGTATATTAGCAACATCTTGACTAGGCGCCGTCCGCTCCAGACTCAAGCGTCTGGCGCGGGGCACTGGTTGCGATCACGGCCACGATACGTAGGCGGGTCACTGAGGACCGGGCAAGCGTCTCGATTCCGAGCTACGGCTTCCCGCATTCCATCGTGGACAGCACGTCCAAGATCAAGAGAGGTCAGCAGATCGAGCTTGCCAGCGAGATCACACGCATAGAGGAGGAAGGCGGCACTCACAATCGACATGGGACCGCTGTCAAGCCTGACGCCGAGGGGTATTAACCGACGTTCCTTTTAAATTTGAAATGCCTTACCCGAGGCCCGCCCTGGAACGGTAGGTCAGGGCGCTGATCTTCCTCGTCCGGCTCAGCCTGCATCGCGGGCCTTCATGAAAAGCTCCAGCAAGTCGGCGCCAATGCCGAGGGTTGCCATGAGGCTGAACTTAGAGCGGCTAGGGAGTTTCGTCGTCTCTGGCCTTACCAATCGCCTCAAGTAATGAAGCTAGGGTTGGGGTCAGCTCTGTTTCGACTGGCCCAAACAGCTTGTGTACATGACGACGATTGTCTTCGGTTCCGATCAACTCCCGAACGGCGTCTGCAAGGGACTTATGCCCAGCTTTGTCGCGCTTTGTCATGTCGACCGAGCTTCCCCGCCTGTCGCGCAACTCGGAGATCAGGGAATGGTTGCATTAGGGATCAGGAATGTTTGGGTACTGGGCTCGGGTAACTGGCACATTCGGCCCTAATCAGACGAGCGCAGCACCCCTCCTCCTCGGCAGCAGCCAAGAATGCCTTTCGTGCCTCCTCAGGTTCCATCTCGTCGGAAATGCAGGCGATGCAGACGCGCACCGCTTGGTTCCATTTGGGGCCACGCTTGGTCCACTTCATCAGCTCCTGTCCGGCTGCCTCGACGTTGTTCACGTTCCGGGTCATACCGGCACGGTCAGTCGTCACAGGAACCGGAGGGGAGAACCAATGGGTTGCCATAAGGGGAACTTAGAGCGGCACAAGCCTGCCGACCAACCCAGGTTGTAGGGAACGATGTAGGCCCTCGCGGGGTTAGAACTTGCAGCGGTCGAGTCTTCGTGGATGCAGCCGCTGAGGGGGGTCCGTCGCCTGTCCCTCACCGGCGGCGGGCTCCTTTCTGGAAGGCGGTGTTGGTCAGAGACACATAGAACCTTATACCGCAAAACAATTTAGCTATTTGTCGTTGGGGGAATTAACGTCCCCTCCTCCATCGCGGCAGCCAGGAATGCTTTGCGGGCCTCCTCGGGTTCCATCTCGTCGAATATCACGGCCATGCAAACGCGCACCGCGAGGTCCCAGCAAGGGCCACGCTTGGTCCACTTCATCAGCTCCTCGCCGGCTGTCTCGGCGTTGTTGACGTTGCGAATGATCCCGGTACGCTGTGTCTTGACGGGGACCGGAGGGTTGAACCAGTGGGGGGCCATACGTCACTCTTTGTCGGCCCTATCAAGTTCCTCCAGCAAATACCTTTGCTCAGCCGGCAGTTCCCCTTTCTACAGGCAGATTTAGCAGGTTGCGAAGGTAATTGCGGATTACCTCTGAAGTGATCCACCGCCGCACAACTTCGGCAATAACCTTCTGTTTGGCTTTATCGATTTCAGCCATGTTCGGGCCTGCATGCTTAAAAGGACCGAACTGCACCGCGAGCGGATTTGTTCCTGCTAGTTACGAAGATCAAGCAGGACGGCGCGCCCCCTCTCGCGGGGCCACAATGAGCAAAATTCCTGGAATGCTGGGGGGGAACGTTAGGCGGATTAGTGAGGCGCGTGGCTGAGAGCTACTCCCGGCCGTCGAAACACACGAACAGGCCAGTGGCGGAAGCTACCTCAAGGATAGCCTCAGTTAGCTCTTCGTCAGATGCCCGCAGATTAGGCGCAGTCACGCGGACTCGTTCTATTGCAGCCTTGATCGAGACAATGTCTCCGCGAGCCGCCCCGTTCAGGAGTGCAGCAATAGCCTGACGTATTGGACTGACAATTTGAACGACACTCATCCGACCATCCCCGAGGGGCACGCCGAAGAGACGACAGTACTCTCTCCCTGACCGACATCAACAGGATGTAAGAACCGTACAATGCTCGGGCCGTAACCGTCAGGAATGTTTGGTAGAAATTTCTGAGCGGGGGATCGGATAACCCGCTCGCGCGAAAGACCCCCATGCCCCCTTCCGCAGCGTCGACCTTCCGTTCCCGCAACGAACACCCTACTTTCGACTTTGGCGGGATGGACCAGGCCCATGCGAGGCTCGTCGCTACTCGGCTCGCCGTCAGACCAAACAGTGCCCCTCCATTCAATCTTGCGGTTCTTGTCAAGCACAACGAACGTTGACGTTAGACAATGCTTCGGCCACCACCTTGTCAGGCACAACGCTTGAACTGGACAAAGCCGTGAAGCAGTACGTCATCTACACCCGCGTTTTGACGGACTGGCTTTGCGTTTCGTCCGTGCTTATGAAGCAGCTCGCTCACCAGCTGGTTGCAATTGCCGTTGGCGCAACTGATGTGAATGACCCGACCACTAGCTATGAAGGCGATTTCCGCGCCTTCGCGCGCACCGGTCGCCTGGAAGAAGGTGACCTTGCTTCCTGCTCAAGCGTCACGATCTCGCGCAGATCAGTACCGGCGATCATAGCTTCGCGCACGAAGTGGGTCGCGCTCTCCTCCACGACGTCGCAACGGGTGCAGAGGCCTGCCGGCAGGAACAGGCGGGCGTCGCGCGCCTTGAGTTCCAGGCCCTGCCATATCTGCGCGGGTCAGCCTGGTCTCGCCTCCGGGATTCACCGGAACGGTAGCGGTCGAGTAAATCATGATGTGTCTCCCCGACAAAGGTCATCGGTAATGGGGCTCAGCCGGCAATTGCGGCCGCATAGTCGCGATAGGAGCGCAACGGCCGGCCCAGCAGCGCGGTCAGCCGATCGACATCGCCGGCATCGGGGACCATGCCGTCCGTGAGGAAGCGCTCCGCCATCAGGCGCATGTCGAGGGCCATCCAGCTCGGCATGAACTGCCGCAGGTTCTGCTCGAACCCGGCGGTGTCGTCGCCCGGATACGTGATCTGGCGTCCGAGGACGTCCGTCCAGATGGCCGCGACATCCGCGCCGGTCAGCGTGTCGGGGCCGACCAGGTTGATGCGGTCGAACGGGAGCGGCGCGGCGGCCTGCTCGCGGCGGATGAGTTCGATCGCGGCGATCTCGCCGATGTCCCGCGCGTCGATCATGGCGACGCCCTTGGCTCCTATCGGCATAGGATAGATGCCGTAGCCGGTCACCACGTCCTTGATTGTGATGTCGTTGTTCATGAAGTAGGCGGGCCGCAGGATGGTGGCGTTGAGCCCCATCTGCTCGATCATCCGCTCGACGCCGAACTTGCCCGCAAAATGCGGCACGTTGACGTAGAGGTCGCTGTGGATCACCGACAGGTAGACGATCCGCTCGATGCCGGCCTCGCGGGCAACGGCCAGCGCTACCAGCGCCTGGGTGTATTCGTCGGCCACCACCGCGTTCAGCAGGAAAAGGGTGGAGACGCCGGAGAAGGCCTTGCGTAGGGAATCGACATCGAGCAGGTCGCCCTGCACGACATCTACGCCAGCGGCGAAATTGGCCTTGGAGGGATCGCGAACCAAAGCGCGCACATGGGCGCCACGCTTCACGAGCTGTTCGACTACGTTGCGGCCGACATTGCCGGTCGCGCCGGTAACGAGAATGGTCATGGGGTTACTCCTGAGTTGAGCCGGATGGCTGCTCAGAAATTAGTGATCCACATTTGTGTCGGTAGGCGTTATATTTGGACACGCCGTCTCATTGGTGGAACATATGGATCTACTTGCCCTTGCCGATTTCAATCTGGTCGCCCGCCACGGGGGCTTCGGTAAGGCCGCCCGCGCTGCCGGGCGCCCGAAGGCAACCTTGTCCCGACGCGTGGCGGAGCTGGAGGCCAGTCTGGATCTACGGCTGTTCGAGCGTGGCGCCCGCGCGTTGAAGCTGACGGAAGAAGGACGTGCGCTTTTCGAGCGCACGGGCCGGTTGCTTTCCGAGCTCGAAGAGACAGCGGCCGCGATCGCCTCAGGCGGCGAAAGGCCGCGAGGCAGGTTGCGGATCAGCGCCCCAGTGCTGTTCTCACAGACCGCGATGGGGAAGATCGCTGCCGGCTTCGCCCTGAAATACCCGGAGGTAAGGCTCGAGGTCACGACCGAAGACCGCGCCGTCGACATGATCGAAGAGGGATTTGACCTGGTGATCCGGGTCAATCCGGATCCGGATGAGAGCCTCGTTGGGCGAGCCTTTCTGCGTGATCGACTGGTGGTCGTGGCAAGTCCTCACCTCGCCCGGCCGGCGGACGGTCTGGCGACCCCGGCCGTCATGCGTTCGACAGCCGATCGAGGGGCTTGGGACGTGAAGACGCCCACTGGCCGGTCAACAATCGCGATCGAGCCGGTCCTTGCGCTGTCGTCACTCATCATGGTCCGGGATGCGGTACGAGCGGGCGTCGGCGCGGCGCGCCTACCTGTGTCGCTGGTGAGCCATGATCTGGCGGACGGAACACTGGTACATTGGGGGGATCTCGATCGACCCGACATCGCCCTGTGGACGCTCTATCCCTCTCGGCGGCTGCTGAGCGCCCGCGTCTCCGCATTCCTCGACCATCTGAAACAGGCCTTTCCCATGGGGACGCCTGACGAGCTGGCCGCCTATATCGGCAAATGACGCGCAGGGAGCTGGTTAACCCAGCTGAGGCCTTATGCGAGGCACAAGGAAAGCAGTTGCCGTGCTTTCTAGGTGGGTGCGTTATCCGAAATATCTTCCGCGAACGCGACATTTTTTAACGGCAACCGGCTCCGCGAACTGTGCCATCGTCACCACTGCTGACGGCCGGCTATGTGTAGGTATTGAGAGCGCCACCGACCGCATTCCCTTCCCTCCTCGTAGACGAAAAGTGTTCGTTCGAATGATGCTTACGATATTGATAAGGTCAGGCTGGTCGAGAAGTACAGGCCGCCGAAGCGCAAGAAGCCGCTGCTTTGACATGCTGAATTAGCGGACAACAAACAGGGGAATTCAGAGATTCCCGGTGTCGATCTAGACTCCAGGAATGGAAACGACGTTTGACGATCTTGCCAGCGCGATAAGGCCCCCGTGCAGACGTTTGGGGAGCCATCCGCGTCTTGGCCATCGATCTGGCCGGGAAGCTTCTAATGGGCCTCTGCCATCGGCGTTGGCACTGGAATGGCGCTGGCCGGTTAGATCGCTAACCCGCAAGATTCCACCCGGGCGCGGATTGCGCCCACGATCGCCAACTTGGCTTTATTCAGCCTTGAGGTTAATCACCCGCATCACGGCGACCACTGTCCCGTTGTTCGTAGCAGCCTCCTTCGTGCTACCCTTACCGCAGCTCCATACATCGCCTTCCTTGGCTGTGAACTGCATATCCCCGGCCGTAACCTGCAGCTCGCCTTCAGTGACCGTGCAGACCATGTCGTCGGCCATGACATCCCCCAGCGGGCTAGATCCCTTTGGCTGATACACGACGTCTTCCATCGCGATTTTCTTGTACCCCTTGATATGGGAGTCTCGTGTTCCCAGTTCGACGAGCCGAACGCCGGGAAAAATCTCTTTGCCATCAGTCGGACCGTAGGTCTTGGCCGCTGCCGGAGTCGGCAATGCAACCAATAGCGGGGTCGACAACGAGGTGGCACCAAGGGCGAGAGCATTACGTCGATTCATCTTCATAACATTATCCTCCCTGAGTTAGTCCGCCCACAACTGGGCGAACCGGATATTTTACGCGCCCGTGCAGCCAAATAGTCAAAACACAATTGAGCAGGCCCATGCTCCGCCCAGGAAGCTGGTTAATCCAGCTGAGGCCCGCAGCGGGCCAACATAGCGAAAGTGCACTGTCACCGTAATTCTGCGTTCGAAGGGAAACCATCGCTCGATTTCACTCAAATGAAGGAAGACGCTTTACCTGAAAGAGGCTGATAACGCGCCAGAGCCAATCGGCTCGGCGATAATGCGCTTCGGCCAAGATGCCGACCTGAGCTTCGGCCCCAGTGTCGGTAGATCTACCGCGGCTTAGGCCGGCGCTTGGGGAGGAAATTCGATGAGATTGGCCATCGTGTGCGCGGCAATTGTGATTGCCGGATCCACCGCCGCCGTTGCGCACGAGAAAAAGGTGGTAGCCAGAAAAGGAATAACGCCACCTTGTGCCGATTTGTCAGGCACGATCAAGAAAAAGAGGGAGACAGAAGTGGATTACCGTTCAACCGGAACTGTCTCCGGCGCAATCCCCAAAAACAAGTCTGAGCCGCGCCTAGGCTACGAAACGGTTAACCCTGGCATCATATCTATCTTTTAGCTCGTTGATTGCGTGTTTCGCTAACTTGAATGCAGCACAGGTGGCCAGCAGGATACACAGGCGGCCACGAAGGCGAGCGCCGGTATTGAACTACGGTGACGGTGCACTTTTTGCGGCGTGGCATTCTCAGCCCATCCCGTGCGGGGTCCCAAACGTTTTTCGCCTTCCGTGACCGGCAGTGCCTTTCCCCCGAAATCGACCGCCCTATTTCGCCTCGACAGGTGGGCGGCTGATTGCTGGACGAGTCCCTGCGACTAGGACGGCATGTGCTTCGAGGTACCCCCAATGGACTTCCACGATCGGCACCTACTGCGGTTGCGGGTGAACGGCGAGGACCACAGCCTTTCCGATCTCGATCCCCGCGTCACGCTGCTCGACCTGTTGCGCGAGCGGCTTCATCTGACCGGAACGAAAAAGGGATGCAATTTCGGCGAGTGCGGCGCCTGCACCGTGCATCTCGACGGACGGCGTGTGAATGCCTGCATGATACTGGCCGTGTCCGCCGAGGGACGCGAGGTCACGACGATCGAGGGCCTGGCGGACGGCGATGCGCTTCATCCCGTGCAGCAGGCGTTCATCGATCATGATGGTTTCCAGTGCGGATTCTGCACGCCCGGGCAGGTGATGTCGGCGGCGGCGCTGATCGAGGAGGGACATACCGGCTCCGACGCCGAGATCCGCGAATGGATGAGCGGCAATCTGTGCCGCTGCTCGGCCTATCCGCAAATCGTCGAGGCGGTGCGCGCAGCGGCTGGGAGGGCGAGCCAATGACCCCATTCGTCTATGCGCGCGCCGATAGCCTGGGCGAAACGATCGCGGCCGGAGCGGCGCCGGACAGCGCTTTTCTCGCCGGCGGCACCGAATTGCTCAACTGGCTGCGCCTTGGCATTGCCGGGCCGGCGCGGATCATCGATATCTCCCGCCTCGACTGGCTGGATCAGATCGAGGCACTGCCCGGCGGCGGCTTGAGGATCGGCGCGCTGACGCATCTCAACGACGTCGCGCAGCACGAGTTGGTCATGCGCGACTATCCGGTGTTGAGCCAGGCGATCCTCAACGCGGCGTCGCCGCAACTGAGAAACCTCGCAACGATAGGCGGCAATCTGCTGCAGAAGACGCGCTGTGCCTATTTCCGTGCCGAAGAGCAGTTGCCGTGCAACAAACGTCGGCTCGGCTCCGGTTGCTCGGCATTGCATGGCATCAACGACAATCACGCGATATTCGGCTGGACCGAGGATTGCATCGCCACCCAGCCATCCGACCCGGCGGTGGCACTGGCAGCACTTGATGCAGTCATCGTCACCGCGCACCGCAGCGGCGGCCGGCGCATTCCGGCAGCCGAATTCCACCTGCTTCCCGACACGCGGCCCGAGGCAGACAATGTGTTGCAGCAAGGCGATCTGATCACGGCAATCGAGCTGCCGGCACCGGCGCCGCGATCGGCTTACCTCAAGGTGCGCGAGCGCGAATCCTACGAATATGCCATCGTCTCCGCCGCCGTAGTGCTGGAGATGGACGGCCAAACCATCCGTCGGGCTGCCGTGGCGCTGGGGTCCGTCGCGCTGCGGCCCTGGCGGCTGAGCGCCGCCGAGGACCAGCTCGCCGGTGCCGAAATCGGCGATCGCGAGGCATTGAGCACCGCTATCGAGCAATCCTTCGCCGAAGCGCGTCCCTTGTCGCAGAACGCCTACAAGATCGAACTGGCCAAGACCGCCGCTTTGCGGGCGATCGAAAGAGCAGCGAGGGTGCCGTCATGATGATCAGCCAGCCTGTTGCCCGCCCTGACGGCGGCGTCAAGGTTACCGGCCGCGCCCGCTATGCGGCCGACTATTTTGCCCCCGACCTGCTCTATGCAGTGCTGGTGACCGCGCCCGTTCCCGCCGGCCGCGTGACGTCGATCATGGTCGACGACGCGCTCGCCGAGGAAGGCGTCGTGCGCGTGCTCACGCATGAGGACATGCCCAAATTCGGCCGGTTCGCATCGCCAAGGGCCGAGCCGGATACGCAGACGCAGCACGCCGAAGGTCCGCCGGCGGCGCAGAGCTTCATGCCCATGCAGAACGACGAGATACGTCACGAGGGCCAGCCGCTTGCAATTGTGCTGGGCGAGACACTGGAGGCGGCGGAAGCCGGCGCCCGCCGCGTCTCGTTGCGCTACGAGTTCGCCGAGCCGGAATTGCCGGCACCACCCGAATGGACCGCAATCGACAAGGCTGCGGTCGTGCCGAGGGAGAGCGGCTTTCTGTTCCTGGAGCCGACGTTTACGAAGGGCGAGGTCGACCGCGGGCTTAGCAACGCAGCCGCCATGGTCGAAGCCGTCTACCTGCAGCCGTCGCGCCATCACAACGCCATGGAGCCCTCGGCGACGCTCGCCGAGTGGAACGACGGAGAGCTGACGCTGCACGACGCCACGCAGCACGTCTACGGTGTCCGCCAGGTGGTTGCGGCCCGCATGAATGTCCCGGCCGAGAAGGTCCGCGTGATTTCCCGCCATACCGGCGGCGGCTTCGGCGGCAAGGGCTGGATCTGGCCGCATCAGGTGCTGGCCGCCGCCGCGGCGCGCATCATGCAGCGCCCGGTCAGGCTGGCGCTCAGCCGCGCCAATGCCTATTCCTGTCTCGGCTATCAGCCGCGCATGGCACAGAAGATCGTGCTGGCGGCGGACAAGTCGGGCAAGCTGACCGCCGTGCAACAGGACGTGGTCAACCTGACCACCGTCACCGACGATTTCGTCGAGTTCGCCACCGAAGCCTCGAAGGGTCTCTACGCCACGCCGGCCATGCGTCTCAGCCAGCGCGTCGAGCGCGCGAACGTCGCCATGCCGACGGCGCTGCGCGCGCCGGTCGAGGGTCCCGGCACCTGGGCCCTCGAAAGCGCGATGGACGAGCTCGCCCACCGCCTCGGCATCGATCCGCTCGACCTGCGTCTGATCAACCATGCGGACACGGATCCGGCCACCGGCCAGCCCTGGTCGTCGAAGAAGCTGCGCGAGGCCTATGAGGAAGGCGCCCGCCTGTTCGGCTGGCGCGAGCGCCCGCGCAAGCCGCAACGCGATGGCGATTGGCTGATCGGCTACGGCATGGCGACCTGCAGCATGGGCTGTTTCCGCAACCCGACGCCTGCAGCCGAGGTCAGGTTGCACAGGGACGGCACGGTGCTCATCCGCACCGGCACCCAGGATATAGGGACCGGAACACTCACCATCTTTCCGCAGATCGCAGCCGATGTCCTGGGCCTGCCGATGGAGAGGATCGAGTTGGAAATGGGCGATACACAGCTGCCGGAGGCGGGTCCGACCTATGGCTCATCGTCGACCATGGGGGTGGGCGCGGCGGTGCTTGCAGCCGCCGAAGATGCACGTTCGCAGCTTGCCCGTCTTGCCAATCTGCCGCCCGACGAGGTCGAGATGCAAGACGGCCATATTCGCCGCAAAGGCGCTGCCGGCGGTCAGACGATCGCCGACGTGATGAGTCATACCGACATCGGCGAGATCATCGGCTCCGGCTCGTTCGATCCGGCGCAGCATGGCAAAGGCCTCGCCATGCGCACTTTCGGCGCGATTTTCATGGAGGTCGGCGTCGATCCGGGGCTCGGCCTGCTCAGGCTTCGTCGCGCCGTCGGCAGCTACAGCGCCGGCCGCATCGTCAATCCCCGCACCGCACGCAGCCAGATGACGGGCGGCATCATCTGGGGCTGGGGCATGGCGGCGATGGAGCAGAGCAGGCACGAACCGGTGCTCGGGCGGTTCCTGTCGAAGAACCTTTCAGGGGTTGCCATTCCGGTCAACGCCGACATTCCCGGCGACATCATTATCCACTTCGTCGACGAGGTGGACGAGCATGCCAGCCCGATTGGCGGCAAGGGCATCGGCGAGCTCGGCGCCACCGGCGTTGCCGCAGCGGTTGCCAATGCCGTCTTCGACGCTACAGGCAAGCGGATCCGGGAGCTGCCGATCACGCCGGAAAAACTGCTGTAGAAGGACTAGGCCCGCTATTGCCCTGCGATAGCGGGTCTCTGACGTAGTCGATTATCTCCTCTGCAAAGCTTGCCGAGACTTGGGAAATACCTGCGGCCCCCAGACCGACGTCTTCATTTCAGCTCAGATACTTTGCCGGCAAGCGTCTGCTCGACGAGGTTGACGTAGTAGCGCATCACCGTCGGCACGATCTCGTCGTTGAAGACGTAGCGGTCGCCGTGCAGGCCTTCGCCCGGGCCGACCTCGCCGGCACCGATCCACGCATAGCAGCCGCTCGCCTCACGGATCATGAAAGCGAAATCCTCGCAGCCGAGACTGAGACTGAACTCGGTCATGACATTCTCCCGGCCGACGACGGATGCCGCCGCCTCGACGGCGCGGGCCGTCGCGTCCGCGGTGTTGATCAGTGGCGGATAGCCCTTCCGGTAGTCGAACCTTGCCTTGAGCGAATGCGCGGCGGCGATGCCTTGTGCGATCTCGCCAATCAGCGTCTCGCAGTGGTTGGAAAGGCCGGGCTCGAAAAAGCGGCAGGTGCCTTGCAGCCAGACCTTGCCCGGCACGATGTTGCCGACATTGCCGCCATGGATCTGCGTGATGCTGACGACAAGCGCGCTCTGCGGGTCGACCGTGCGGCTGACGATGCGCTGGACGGCTTGCACGAAGGCGCCCGCTGCCAGGATCGGGTCATCGCCGAGCTGCGGCATCGCGGCATGCGCGCCAAGACCCTCGAAAGTCAGCTCGAAATTGTCGACGGCCGCCATCTGCGCACCAGCACGGGCCGCGATCGTCCCCAGCCTGACGCCCGGCCAGTTGTGGACCGCATAGACCGCCTCGACCGGAAAGCGCCTGAACAGGCCGTCCTCGATCATGCGCATGCTGCCGCCTTCGTTTTCCTCGGCCGGCTGGAAGATGAAAGTGACGGTGCCGTCGAAGGTGCGCGACTCGCTGAGCAATTTGGCAGCGCCGAGCAGCATGGCGGTGTGGCCGTCATGGCCGCAGGCATGCATCACGCCCTCTCTCCTCGAAGCATAGAGCAAGCCGGTTTTCTCCAGCACCGGAAGCGCGTCGAGCTCGGCGCGAAGGCCGATGGCGCGTGTGCCGCCACCGCTGCGCAGGACACCGACGACCCCGGTGCCGCCGATCCCTTCATGCACCTCGTCGAGGCCGAAGGAGCGCAGTTTCTCTGCAACGAAACGCGCCGTTTCGTATTCATTGAATCCGAGTTCCGGATTGGCATGGATATGGTGCCGCCAGCCTATGACCTCTGGTGTCAGCGCGGCGATGGGGTCATTATGCAACATGATACCTCCTCTCACACCGGCAATGGGCGGCGTGGCTTGATCCTGCTGCCATAGAAGGCCCGACGAAAAGCGTCTTGAACCGGATTGACTATGGCAAAGACAAACCAAGCGGCGGAGACCGGGAAATACTGGCGCCATCCGTGCTTCCCCGACCTTGGCCTGTTCGAAGCGCGCTTCACCCGGCACCGCTACGACTTGCACACACACCCGACCTATGTGATCGCCCTGATCACCTCCGGCTGCGAGCGGATTCGCATCGGCCGTCAAAGCGTTCTCGCCCCGGCAGGCGCCATTGCCGTCGTCAATCCAGAGGAGTGGCATGACGGCGAACGCGGGGCGGACGAAGGCTGGGCCTACCGGACGTTTTATCCCTCGGTGCCGCTGATGACCGCACTTGCCCGCGAACTCGGCTGGCACGGCGCTCCGGTGTTTTCGCGCGCGACTATCGAAGACAACAATCTCGCCGCAGCGTTGACGGCAGCACACCAGGGCTCGACATCCCCAGACACAATGACGGCCGAGACGTCCCTGCTCGTGGCGCTGCGACGGCTGATCGTTCGGCATGGCGACTCGAGCGGACAGGCCGAGGAGGTCGAAAGCTCCGGATCGCAGCGGAGGTTTTCGCTCTATCGCGACCTTGTCGAAAGCGAGCTCGGCTCGCAGCTCGACCTCAAGCGGCTTGCCGGTGCGGGTGGCGTGACCCGGTTCCAGGTCATCCGCGACTTCAACAAGGCGATCGGCCTGACGCCGGTGGCCTATATCCGCGACCGGCGATTGCGCCGGGCGAGCGCGCTGATCGAACAGGGATTTGGCCTCGCCGACGCCGCTATCGCGGCAGGTTTCGCCGACCAGAGCCATCTCTCCCGTACGTTCCGGGCCATGCATGGCATGACGCCGGGCATGTTTAGAAGAGCTGGATAAGGCGCTCCTCAACAGACAAGCTTGCGCGCCAATGCGTGCTGCGCAATGCTGACGCAGCTCGGGGGGAATCATGCGAATAATCTTGGCGCCGACGCTGCTGCTCGCGGCTGCACTGTTTGCAAACAACGCCCAGGCGCTGGACGCCAGCGGGACGCCGGTTGTCGTGACCCCGCTTGCCTCTCGCACCGAGACTGCGTCCGGCCAGCCGATCACGCTGCCGCAGAAGAACGTGCAGGTCCTGGTCTCGGCCTATCAGATCGCGCCGGGCGCCACTTTGCCGGTCCACAAGCATCCGTTTCCGCGCTATGCCTATGTCGAGGCCGGCACGCTTCAGGTCACCAACGTCGAAACCGGCAAGAGCAACACCTACAAATCAGGTGATTTCATCATCGAGATGATCGGGCAGTGGCATCAGGCCACCAATGTCGGCGCCGATCCGGTCAAGCTGCTGGTCATCGACCAGATCGAAGAAGGCACCAAGAACACCGTGTTGCGCCAGTAGCTGCCACGTCTGAAAACAGCGTCCGTGGCGGATCCAGCACAGCGCGTAACAGACGTCAGAACGTGAACCCCTCCGGCAAATTGTGATTCCAATAGCCTTCCTCGACAAGTTCACTTATGCGCCAGCCCTCGGACGTGCGTATGACGCGGTCGCGATACCAGAGCCCTTGGAAGAAGACCTGCCTTTTGCCTTCGCCGAGGTCGACCACCATCGGGCATGAACAATGCACGCGCGCGCTGGCCTCATCCCCTGGGAGATCAAGAAGGATTGTTGAAATGGCGTGCTGCGAGATCAATATCTTCGATAGGGCGCCTTTCATATAAGCAACATGCTCATCCACACCGCTCCTGATTCCACCTGTTACAGTGTCGTCAAGCACGGCGTCGGGCGTGAATATTTTCCGATAGGCTTCCCAGTCGCGATCGTCCACAGCGTAGCAATAGCGAGCAAGCAGCTGTTCGATCTCAAGCCGATCGGAAACCTCCTGCAGTGAAAGGGTCATGTCCTGTCTCCGCGGTTGGCGGCACTAATGCCGCATGCGCCAAGCCTGCCCCGACATTCGATCAATATTCACGTTGCCGTTGCTCCGAGCAACCTCGCCGCGCGACTGGGCATGCGCAAATCCGAACACTCATTTGGCCTCCGCCTTCACCCGGTCGGCAGCGGCGGTCAAAAGGGCGCGATCTCCCTCTTCGTACAAGCGGCGGATGGAGATTGCCTTGACGCGCCAACCTTCCGACGTCCGCACCAGCCGGTGTAGATAGCTGCCGCCGACCGTCCAGAACCGGGAACCGATCCAGTGGGTCGCGCGGACATGGCTGCGTGCAACCGCATGCTTATCCGCGCCTTCGACAATGACGTTGGTGATGAGGTGCTGGGTGGCGTCGAAGCCCGGCAGCAGCGCTTG
Organism: Mesorhizobium sp. M0189; assembly: GCF_040322135.1. NCBI lineage: Bacteria > Pseudomonadati > Pseudomonadota > Alphaproteobacteria > Hyphomicrobiales > Phyllobacteriaceae > Mesorhizobium > Mesorhizobium sp. M0189. The sequence continues at coordinate 151,535 of NZ_JAMYSW010000001.1, read as the reverse complement.
CCATTGGGCGATCAGGGAGTCGCGGCCGCTGGTCGTGACCTCGCCGCCGAAGAGGCTGGTATAGTCGGTCGTGACACGGGCCGCGAAATAGGATTTGACCCGGTTCCATTCACGCAGATCGGCATAGAGGCCGATCCCGGCAACTGCCTCGGCGATCACGATCCTGTCTTCGACCGTCAGCGCATCTCCCGGAGCGCTCGAGGCGGGCGCCGAGACGGCGGAAATCATCGCGGCTGAAACCGCCGAGGCCAAGACATACCGGCGGGTGACGAGGCTCATTGTCCCGCCTCCCCTGCACCGCCCAGCGTTGCGCGGAAGTGCGCGGCGACGGCATCGCTCGCCGCCTTCACCGGCGCGGCACGATCGTAGAAATCGAACTGGGTGACATTGTCTAGCCACATCTCCTGCCTGGAACTGGTCAGCCGCGCGTAGAACTTGTGCGCGCCCTGCGGAATGGCAGCCGCCTCGCTATGCACCATCAGAAAAGGCTGGTGCAGGCGCGGAGCAGCCTGGATTGCATCGAACCTCAACCAGCCGCGCCAGAAGGCGGGATCGGCCTCGTTGCGCCAGGCCGGGAGCATGCCGCGATCGGGTTCGGTGTAGTAAGGCACCTTGAACATGACCGCGCGCTCGTCGGTCAAGCTAGCAGCGGGCAGGAATGCCTGTTTGCCGGTGCGGCGATATTCCGCCTCGGCCGCATCGCTCGCGGCCTCGAGCCTGGCGACACCGTCCCCGCCGCCATAGGTCTGCTCGACCCCTTCGGCATCCTGCAACCAGGGCGCAACGAGGGCGACCGACTTGATCGCGACGTTTTCGGCCGCAGCGGTGACCATGTAGCCGGAGCTGGCGCAAATGCCGAGCCCGCCGATGCGGTCCTGATCGGTCTCGGGCCGGGTCGCGAGATAGGCGACCGCCGCTTCGATGTCGGCGATCTTGGCGTTAGGATCCTCGTACTGGCGGCGCACGCCGCCGCTTTCGCCCCAGCCGCGAAAATCGAAGGTCAAGGCGATGAAACCGCGGTCGGCCATCTCGCGGGCATAGCGGGCCGGCATCTGTTCCTTTACCGTCATCCAGGCGCCGGTCACGACCAGCGCGGGCCGAAGTTTCGCCGCGTCCAGATCCTCCGGCAGATAGAGCTCGCCGACGATCTGCTCACCGTTCGAGGCGAAAGCGACGCGCTCGATGCGCGGTGCGGCGAAGGCATTGGAGGCGGCGAGCGCCACGGCGGTTGCTGCAGCAAGTGTCAGGGTTTTAAGCATCGCAAGTCTCCTTTGGCTTGGAATGAGAAGCGCGGCGCGTTGCGAGAAAGACCGCCGTCTCAGCGCTCGCCAGCCAGTCGGCCGGGCAGTGGCTTCAGCGGGTAATGCGCCCAGTAGAAAGCGTCCGACTGGTACATGTCGGTCAAAAAATTCTGTGCCTCGGCGATCTTGCCGTCCTTGATGCGGAACATCAGCGCGTAGAACTGGTCGATCTCGGGACCTGAGCCGACATTCGACCAGCCGCGATGGACGTCGACAACGACGTCGCCTTGCGCCTGGAAGAAGATCGGCTCGGCCCTGAACTTGCCATCGGCCAGGCCGCGGAAGAAGGCGACCACCTCGTCCGGCCCGCGCTTGTCGCCGGCGAGCGGATGATGACCGGGAATGCGCCACACGATGTCGGGCGCGAGGAAGGGCCGCACGGCCTCGGGATTGCCGGTCGCGTAAGCTGCGTAATAGTCTTTGATGAGCTGGATATTGCGGTCTTCCAGTGGCCCGCTGTGCGCCGGGGCGGCAGACACCGCCAGAAGAGTGCCGGCGGCGAGTAAAGCGAGCCTTGTCATCGGTCCTGTCTCCTTGCCCATTCGAGCCGTTCTCAACACCGAGGCCCGTTCGTCGGACCCAACATGACGCCTTTTGTTCGCCGAAAAAACCAGTAGAGTTCGACAGGGCTATTTGGAAAATCCTTACAATGCGCCTCGACCAATTCAGCGGCATCGTCGCCTTCGTCAAGGTTGCCGAGGCCAAAAGCTTCACCCGCGCCGCCGCCAAGCTCGGCGTCGCTCCGGCCTCGTTGAGCGAGGCGGTCAAGGGGCTCGAGGAGCGCCTGGGGGTGCGGCTGCTCAACCGGACGACCCGCAGCATTGGCTTGACCGAAGCTGGCGCCCAATACCTCGACCATGTGCGTCCGGCAGCCGAAGATATCCGGGCGGCTGGTGCGGCGCTGCGCGAGACCCGCGATCGTCCTGCCGGCACGCTGCGCCTCAGCCTGCCCTGGATCGCCGCCCCGCTGCTGATCGAGCCACTGATGCGGCCGTTCATGGATGCTTATCCAGAAGTGCGGCTCAATCTGATCTTCGACGACAGCTTCGTCGACATCGCCGCCGAGGGGTTCGATGCCGGCCTGCGCATCGGCGAGCTTCTCGAGAAAGATATGATCGGCGCGCGCCTGGGCGGGCCCCTGCAGATGGTCGTGGTGGGCAGCCCGGACTATCTGGCGCGCAACGGCACGCCGAAGCGGCCGGCCGACCTCGCCGCCCATCGCTGCATCGCATTCGCCCTCACCCGCACCCGCGCGATCTCGCCCTGGGAGTTCACCGTGGATGAACGCGAAGTCGCTTTCACACCGGACGCATGTCTGGTCGTGAACACGCTTCCGCTGTGCATTACTGCTGCCGCGCAAGGGCTTGGCCTCGCCTTCGCGGTCGAGGGGCTCGCCGCGCCGCTTCTTGCCTCAGGCGCGCTGGTCAAGGTGCTGGAGCCTTTCTGTCCCGCTTACGAGCCGCTCCACCTCTATTATCCCAGCCGCCGCCTGGTACCGCCGAAGCTGCGGGCCTTCATCGACTTCGTGCGCGCGAATTCTCACAAGCTGCGGATCTGATGTGGCTTTGCGAGAACCCGGCCCCGTTCAGCCCCAGGCGCCGACCATCTGTCTGGTGGTTGCGTTGAGACGGTTGAACGCATTGATCAGGGCAATCTGGACGACCAGTGCGGCAAGCGCCTTTTCGTCATAGTGCCGGGCGGCTTCATCCCAGACCGCATCCGGCACCGGGTCTGGCCGGTCGGCTAACCGGGTCGCCGCCTCGGTCAGCGCCAGCGCGGCGCGCTCGGCGTCGGTGAAGTAAGGTGTTTCCCGCCAGGCCGACACGGTGAAGACGCGCTCATCCTTTTCACCGGCCTTCTTCAATTCGCGTGCATGCATATCGATACAGACACTGCATCCGTTGATCTGGCTGGCGCGCAAATGGACGAGCTTGCGCGTCACATAGGACAGATCGGCCGTTTCCGTCGACTTGTCCAGCGCGAGCAGCGCCTGCAGAGCGCCAGGAATGAGCATCACCGGGTTTTTCAATCGTGCTTGCATAGTGGTCTCCTTCGGGCGTGTTTTCTCAAGCCCGGACGACGAACATCCGGGGTCTCGATATTTCTTGGTTCTGTCAGTTCGCCGGCCGCCGCGTTGCGGCAAGGCGAGCGCCGGGATATTCAGCTTTGCCAGGCAGTCACCCGCTCAAGCCGCTCGAGAATGCGCGGCCAACCGCTTCCCATGCCGATGTAGCCGCGCTCGTCCTCGGACCGGAACCCGGAATGCTCCATGCGCACCCGCGTCGCTTTACCTTCGGGCGTCAACGACCATGTCACCACGGTCTTCAGACCGCTGTCGGATTCGGTGCCGTCGCCCCAGCTGTAGGCGAGCAGGCGTGGCGGCTCGATCTTCAGCACCTCGCAGTTCGTCACGCCGGACCAGCCAGGCACCGGCGTCGCGCGAAAGGTAAAGCGATGGCCTTGCTCAGGCGCAAAGTCGTTCTCCATCAGCCATTCGGCAACCAGATGCGGCACGGTCAGTGCGCGCCATATCTTTTCAGCCGCATGCGGGATCAGACGCTCGACGACAATGGATTTGGTTTCGATTGTGGTTGCTTCAGTCATGACTTGGGACCCGTTGTTTGCGGTTTGGCTGGGCTATTCAACAACGCGCTCTCCATGAGAACCAATAACCCATCAGCTATGAGTTACGTATAACGCTTAAGTTATGAATGTGTCAAGCGGCGGAATGGCAGGCGCGCCCGCAAGCACATTGAGCCCACACTTCCGGCTTTCAAGGCACCGTGCCCGATGCTACCGCTGGCCAGCTGAAATCATCAACGGATCGCCCATGACCGAGACCGAACGCCCTCGCCTGCCGCTGATCGAGATCTGCGTCGAAGGCATAGACGGCCTGCTGGCCGCGCAAGCCGCCGGTGCCGACCGTGTCGAGCTCTGTGCCAGCCTGGTCGAGGGCGGCATCACGCCGAGCTTCGGCACCGTGCGCACGGCGCTTGAATTAGCGACGATCCCGTTCCACGTCATCGTGCGGCCGCGTGGCGGCGATTTTCTCTATAGCGAGGCCGAATATCGTTCGATGCTCGCCGATGTCCGAGCGCTTGCCGAGCTTGGCGTCGCCGGTGTCGTTATCGGCTGCCTCGCTGCCGACGGCACGATCGATGAGCAGCGCATGAGCGAACTGGCGCAGGCAGCGGGGAGCTTGAAGGTCACCTGCCACCGCGCCTTCGACATGACCCGCGACCCGACCGAGGCACTGGAATCGCTGATCCGCTGCAAGGTCGGCCGTGTGCTGACCAGCGGCCAGCGCGACACGGCGCTGGAGGGCGCGGACCTGCTCGCCGATCTGGTCAGGCAGGCTGGCGACCGCATCATCATCCTCGGCTGCGGCGGGCTTGACCCGCAGAACATTGCCGAGGTGCGGAGGAAAACCGGGGTGAGCGAAATGCACTTCGCCGCGCTCAAGGACGTGCCGAGCGCCATGCGCTATCGCAACCCGAAAGTCGGTATGGGCGGCACCGACCTCGACCGCGAATACCGCAACACCGTGACCGACGAGGTACTGGTGGCGGCGACCATCGCCGCTGCCCGGGCATGATCCTGGAAGACAGAAGAAAGAAAATGATTGAAACGCGATTGCCGATCGAGCTGGTTTTGCCGCGGGATGAGCCCGCAATCCTCGCGCTCAACAACGAGCACGCTGCGGAATTATCATGGCTCGAACCTGAGCGCCTTTCCTTCCTGCTTGGCGAAGCGTTTTACGCGCGCCGTATCGGTGCACTCGAAGCCTTCATCATGACCTTCGACCAGGACGCAAGCTACGACAGCCCGAATTTCCTGTGGTTTCGCGAGCGCTATCCGCGCTTCGTCTATGTCGATCGCGTCGTGGTCGGCGCCAATGCGCGCGGCCGGGGTCATGCCCGCCGGCTGTACGAGGATCTGTTCGAGCAGGCGTCACGCGCCGGCCAGGCGATCGTCACTTGCGAGGTCAATGCCGAGCCACCCAATCCGGCTTCGGACGCCTTCCACGCGGCACTCGGCTTCATGGAAGTGGGCGACGCGGTAATCCACGGCGGCAAGAAAGCCGTGCGGTATTATCTAAGACGGATCGCCGGCTGAACGGCAGCCGCCTCGCCCTACCAATTGCGGTTCAGCCAGGAGCGGGTCGGCTTTTCGACGATGTAGTAGCTGCACAGAGCGCAAGCGAACGCCGCCGCCAACATCAGCCACGGCGAACTGCCTTGTATGTCGACGAATTGATAAAAGGGCTGCTGCCAAAGATAGAGCGAATACGACCACAGCCCCAGCATCGTCATCGGCCGGGAGGATAGAAACCCGGTCAGGTACCAACTGCTGAAGTCGAGCGAGTTGACGGCGAGGGCCAACAGCGGCACCGCGACCAGATAGTGGATCGGGGTTGGCACGGCAGCCATGAACACTAGAACCGCCACGACAGCGGCCGCCAGGGCGACATGTGGGCCCTTGAGCAGCGCCGGCAGCCTGTCGTCGGCCTTGAGCAGGCATATCACCGCTGACAGCAGGATCGAGGCGATGTGCACGTCGGTGCGCCAATAGGTGGACTCGTAGCCTATTCCGAGCACCCAGTAGGAGATGGCGCCGTTTGCCATGGCCAGCACCGACAATGCGCCGAGCAGCACGATGACCCGGGACTGCCCCGAGACGACGACGCCGATCAGCGCCAGGATGACATAGGCGTGCTCTTCGACGCAGAGCGACCAGATATGGTCGAGCGCGCCGGCGCGGGTGACGAGAATTCCGGCGTAGTTGTAAGTGAACGTCAGCGCCGTCAGCGCCGCCTTCCACTTGAAGGCGATGAATGTGCCGGACAAGGCAACCACCGCGGCGACGACGAAAACCATCAGTGCCGGGTAGATGCGGGAGAACCGGCGCTTGAAGAATTTCTTCAGCGGATAGTGTTCGACGAACAGGATCTCGGCCATCAGCCGGCCGCTGAGCACGAAGAAGAATTCGACGCCCAGGACGCCGAGATTGATGCCGGGAACGGGGAAGAAATGGCCGATCAGCACCAGCGCGATCGACAGGCCACGCCAGCCGTCGAGATAGGCAAGCCTGGTTCTTGCCGAGCTATCGGCGACAGGCCTGGACACGACAAGACGCGCCGCGGAGATGTCCGTCATGCCGGTCCCTTCTGCGAAAGGCGGGCTGGAGGCCGCATTCCTCCAGCTATATTGCAGCGCACCAGAACTTTGTGCAAGTGCGAGATAACGACACGCCCGAAGTACGGGACGGACAGAAAAGGGCCGTTAAGGCCCCGTTCCCAAAACCGAAGGTCGGTGGTCTCAGGCGTTGGCGGCAGCCACGAGACTGGCGCGGTAGTCGGCCGACCATTCATGTCGCTCATCAAATTATCCGCCGCGACTTTAACGCCGGCCAGTGCCGAGGCCACGAAGCTTCCGGCGAGCGCCGCCTCGATCTCCTTCGAACGGAAGAGGCCATTGTCGCCGGCGCCGGTGGAAGGCCTTGTGTTTCTCCTTCGATAAAGAGAGGGTCTGTCACCAAACTGGTGGACGGACATGCCGAACGGAAGTGTCACATATGCGGTGTAACCAGCAAGTTGAGCTCAAAGTCGGTTCTGGATCGCGGAAGGGAATGTGGCATGGTGGATTCTGATCGGATCGACAACCTGATCGCAGCGGTGCCCCCCGCCTTGGCGCTTCGCGCCGGGCTGGACCTCGGCATCTTCACCCGGCTCGGCGGCAGCGCGGTGACTGCCGACAGCCTTGGGGCCGCGCTCAAAGTCGAGCCCGATCGTCTGTCGCGGCTCCTCTACGCGCTCGCCAGCATCGGTCTCCTCGAAGTCAAGGATGGTCAATTTCGCAATGGAGCCGAAGCGTCGGCCTTCCTCGACGCGTCCAAACCGACCTACCGCGGCGGCGATCATGCGCTCCTGCGCGAGCTCTGGGGAGCCGACCTGCTGACCGCAGAGTCGCTGCGACAGAACCGGCCGGCTGCGCTGCACGACTTTTCCGAAGCGGGGCCCGAGGCCGCGGCGGCCTTCAGCCGCCTGCTCGCACCGGGCGGGGTGATTTTCGGCCGACATCTGGCCCGGGAGATGGACCTCTCTGCGATCGGTTCGGTGATCGACATCGGCGGGGGCTCCGGGACCATTCTCGTCGGACTTCGCGAGCGGCGGCCGCAGATTGCGGCGACGCTGATGGAACTCCCAACGGTGGCAGCGGTCGCGCCAGATATCCTGTCAGAATACGGTGCCGACGACGTGGTTGTCGAAGAGGGGGACATAACTGTCGCACCATCGATCGGTCGGCACGACCTGGCGATCCTGAAGGCCGTCGTCCAGGTCCTTCCGCCGGACCAGGCGCGCAGTTCGATCCTGAACGCGGCGCGTTGCCTCACACCCGGAGGCGAGATCGCAATTGCGGGGTGGGGTGTCGTCGATGACGACCGCCTCGGCCCGCCTGAGGGTGTCTTTCTGAATCTCACCTTCTTGAACCTCTATCGCCACGGCGAATCGTACACTGAAGGTCAGTATCGCGCATGGATGACCGAGGCTGGATTCCGGGATATCTCCAGGTCGCGCCTGACGGACGGCTCCACGTTGTTTCGTGCGCGCCTCACGGGCTGATCGTGGCTGAGTGGTTGGTTTCGGACGCAAGGCTCTCCGAGCCCGCCCGCCAGGGCACGGACGAGGACACGAGCGACTAAATTCAGGCCGCGCCGCGCGGCGGGGCGTAGCTCTTCTGAAATGCAATGCCTTGCCCGGTGATCCAAATCGGCCGAATGTGCCGGCGACAGATTCACTGAAGCAGAGACAGTGCATGACAGACTTCGCCCTCCCCCTGCCCGCAACCCCGTCGGTGGCCGTCGCCGGCTCGCCGCGGCGTTTTGCGGTGCGTCGCATCTTCTGCGTCGGCCGCAACTACGCCGCCCATGCCCGCGAGCTCGGCAATGATGAGCGCGACCCGCCCTTCTTCTTCACCAAGCCAGGCGACGCAGTGGTCGATGCGGCGGTCGGTTCGGGCACGATCATCCCCTACCCGCCGCTGACCCAAAACCTGCATCACGAAATCGAGCTAGTCGTCGCGATCGGCGGAGCCGGCTTCCGCATCCGGCGCGAGCGGGCGCTGAACCATGTCTGGGGCTACGGCGTCGGTGTCGACCTGACCCGCCGCGACCTTCAGGACGAGGCGAAGAAGGCGGCACGACCGTGGGACTGGTCGAAAGCCTTCGACCGTTCGGCGCCCTGCGGCCCGCTGGTTCCGGCACAAACATCCGGCCATCCCGAAAAGGGCCGTATCTGGCTCGCCGTCAACGGCAAGATCAGGCAGGACGGCGACCTCGCCGAACTGATCTGGCCGGTTCCCGACATCGTCTCGATTTGCAGCGAGGCGGTAGAACTTAAGCCCGGCGACCTGATCTTCACCGGCACGCCGGCCGGCGTCGGCGCGGTCGGGCCGGGCGAAAAGATCACCGGCGGCGTCGACGGCATCGGCGAAATCGAGCTGACCATCGGCCAACCGGGCCCGTGATCCGATGAGCGACATCGTCCTTCACAATTACTACCGCTCCTCGACGTCTTACCGGGTGCGGATCGCGCTGGAGATGAAGGGCCTCGCCTACGAATACGTGCCGCATCATCTGCGCCACGGCGAGCATCTCGAACCCGCCTATCTCGCGGTCAATCCGCAAGGTCTGGTGCCGGCTCTGATCCTGGGCGACGGCACGCTGCTGACGCAATCACTGGCGATCATCGAATATCTCGACGAGACCACGCCCGAGCCGCCATTGCTGCCCAAGGATGCGCCTGGCCGCGCCCGCGTCAGGATGCTGGCGCAGATGATCGCCTGCGACATCCATCCGGTGAACAATCTGCGCGTGCTGACCTCGTTGCGCACGCTGTTCGGCGCCGGCGACCAGGACGTCGCCAACTGGTTCCGGCATTGGGTGAACGAAGGTTTCCAGCCGCTTGAAAAGATTCTGGCTTCCTCGCCCGAGACAAAGACCTTTTGCCATGGCGACACGCCGGGGCTAGCCGATATCTGCCTGGTCGCACAGGTCACCAGCAATGCCCGTTTCGGCGTCGATATGACGCCCTACCCGACGATCGCGCGCATCAACGCCGCCTGCATGGCGCTGCCGGCGTTCCAGAAGGCGGCGCCGGAGAACCAGATCGATGCCGAGTAGACCGCAAATTGCATGAAGTGATGAGGAACTGCCGATGAAAGCCGTCGTCTTCGAAAAATTCGGCGAGGCGCCGACGATCCAGACCGTGCCGGATCCGACGCCTTCGCCGGAAGGCGTCGTCATCAAGGTCGAGGCGACTGGCCTTTGCCGCAGCGATTGGCATGGCTGGATGGGCCACGACGACGGCATCCGCCTGCCGCATGTGCCGGGCCACGAGCTGGCAGGCGTCGTGGTCTCCACAGGCAGCCAGGTGACCCGCTGGAAGACCGGCGAGCGCGTCACCGTGCCGTTCGCCGTCGGCTGCGGCCGCTGCTCCGAATGCACCTCGGGCAACCACCAGGTCTGCGAGCACCAGTTCCAGCCCGGCTTCACCGCTTGGGGCTCGTTCGCCGAATATGTCGCCATCGACCACGCCGACACCAATCTCGTGCGCTTGCCCGACGAGATGGAATTCGCCACCGCCGCCAGCCTCGGCTGCCGCTTCGTCACCTCGTTCCGCGCCATCGTCGACCAGGGCCGGGTGACGCCCGGCGAATGGGTGGCCGTGCATGGCTGCGGCGGCGTCGGCCTGTCGGCGATCATGATCGCCAGCGCCATGGGCGCCAATGTCGTTGCCATCGACCTGACCGACGAGAAGCTGGACTTCGCCAAAATGATCGGCGCGGTGGCGACGATCAACGCGGCAAAGACGCCGAACGTGGTCAAGGCAGTCAAGCAGATCACCAATGGCGGCGCGCATATGTCGATGGACGCGCTCGGCCATCCGACGACGTCGTTCAACTCGATCGCGAACCTGCGCCGGCGCGGCCGCCATGTGCAGGTCGGCCTGATGCTCGGCGAGCATGCCAGGCCGCAGATACCGATGGACAAGGTGATCGCCTTCGAGCTCGAGATCCGCGGCAGCCACGGCATGCAGGCTTTCCGCTATCAGGCGATGATGAAGATGATCCGCACCGGCAAGCTTAAGCCCGAACTGCTGGTCGGCAAGAAGATCAGCCTCGAGGAAGCGCCGGCCGCATTGATGGCTATGGGCGGCTTCGAAGGCATCGGCATCGGCGTGGTGACCCGATTCTAGATCAGCGACCCGACTCTGGATTAGCGGAGAAAGGCGCAGACTTCCCGCACGCAGGCGCGTAACCAGCGTTGCGCCGGATCGGCGTCGAGCCGCGGATGCCAGAGCATCGAGATCGTGACCTCGGCAACGTCGACCGGCAACGGAAAGCTGAACATGCCCGTGCGCGCGCCTAGCGTGTGCCGCTCGGGGACGCTGGCGATCAAATCGGAGGCGCGCGCCATGGCGAGCGTGGCCGAGAAGCTGGAAACCATGCACACAATCGTCCGCTGGAGACCCAGCAGTTTCAAGGCCTCGTCGATCGGGCCTTTTTCGCGACCACGCCGCGAAACGCTGATGTGGCGGCCGGCCGCATAGCGGGCCGGCGTCACCGGACCCTCGCTCAGCTCATGGCCCATTCGCACCGCACCGATGAAGCGGTCGCGAAACAGCGCCTGAATACGCATTTCAGGGCTCGTTTCACCGGCAACCCCGATTTCGAGATCAATCCCTGCGTCGCGCAGCGACATGTCGTTCTTGTCGGATTTCGGCGCAAAACGCAGCTGCACGCCAGACGCATCCGCTTCGATACGGGCGACGAGACGCGGCGCGAACTCCTCGACGAAGCTTTCATTGGCGCGCAGCGTAAAAACGCTGTCGAGGCATGAGAGGTCGAGCAAGGTGGCCGGGCGCAGGAGCGCTTCAGCTTCCTGCACGACGCGGCCTGCCTGCTGCTGCAATTCCTGCGCGCGCGGTGTCGCAACCAGGCCACGGCCGGCCCGGACCAGCAATGGATCGCCTGTCGCTTGGCGCAGCCGCGCCAGCGTCCGGCTCATCGCCGACGGACTGAGGTGCAGCCGCGCGGCAGCACGGGCGACGCTGCCCTCGCTCAGCAGCACATCGAGGGCGACAAGCAGATTGAGATCGGGTGACGACATGGAAGGACCATAACACAGCTCAGCGGTGACGTGGCGTTTCATGCACGAATAAGATGCAAATACTGCGCCTTCCGCCACATCAAGCAGAGGAATAGCTTCCGACAGCTCCGATTTTGGGGGCTTGCCGGCAGAGGAGTTCACCGTGGCATCGACCGCTGAAAAGACTTGGTCTGAAAAGAGCTGGGCTGAAAAGGCCGGGGCTGAAAAGATCGGGAATGAAACGGCCCCGGTGAGCGTCCGCTCGGCCCGATGGGCGTTGGCCAGCCTGTCGCTTTCAACGCTGCTGTCGTCGCTCGCCACCAGCATCGCCAGCGTCGGGCTGCCATCGCTGATGCAGGCATTCGGCGCATCGTTCCAGCTCGTGCAATGGGTCGTTCTTGCCTATCTGCTCGCCATCACCACCTTGATCGTCAGCGCCGGGCGACTCGCCGATATATTCGGCCGCCGCCCGCTATTGCTCGGCGGCATTGGCCTGTTCACCTTCGCATCGGTGCTTTGCGGGCTCGCGCCGACGCTCTGGCTGCTGATTGCCGCAAGGGCGGCACAGGGGCTCGGCGCGGCCGTCATGATGGCTCTGACGCTGACCTTTATCGCCGACACGGTTCCCCGGGAAAAAACCGGCAGCGCCATGGGCCTGCTCGGCGCCATGTCCGCGATCGGCACCACGCTTGGCCCCTCGCTTGGCGGACTGCTGATCGCCGGTCTCGGCTGGCGAGCGATCTTCCTCATCAATCTGCCGTTGGGGGCGCTGGCCTTCGCGCTCGCCCGTCGCGTCCTGCCGGCTGGAAAAAAGTCAGCGGAACCGGATCGCCGCGGTTTCGACGGCATCGGCACGGCTTTGCTCGCGCTGACGCTAGCCGCCTATGCGCTCGCCATGACCCTTGGGCGCGGCAGTTTTGGTTCTCTCAATGTCGGCTTGCTGATTGCCGCTGCCGTGGGTGGCCTGCTGTTCGTCATTGCGCAGACAAGCGCCGAGAACCCTTTGATCCAGCCTGCGAGGTTCCGCGATAGCGCCTTGAACGCAAGCCTCGCCATGAGCCTGGTCGTCGCCACCGTGATGATGGCGACGCTGGTGGTCGCGCCATTCTATCTGTCGCGCGCGCTTGGGCTGGACGCAGCCATGGTCGGGCTGGTTCTGTCGGCCGGCCCTCTGGTTACGGCCTTGGCGGCGCTGCCGGCCGGACGCCTGGTCGATCGTTTCGGGGCGCACCGGATGATGATCGTCGGCCTGCTCGATCTCGCCATTGGTATCTTCATTCTGTCGCAGGCGGAATTCGGTATTGCCGGCTATGTCGTGCCAATCATCATCGTCTGCACCGGCTACAGCCTGTTTCAGACCGCCAACAATTCAGCCGTGATGACCGGCGTCGCGTCCGACCATCGCGGCGTCGTCTCCGGCCTGCTCAATCTGTCGCGCAATCTCGGCCTGATCACCGGTGCGTCGGTGATGGGCGCGGTGTTTGCCTTCGCATCGGCTGGCGGAGGCGAAGGCACCGGTCGGCAGGTATTGGCATCTGCGGCAGCCGCACGCGGCATGCAGGTCACTTTCCAGGTCGCGACGGCCCTGGTGGTGGCGGCTTTGATCATTGCGATTATTTCTGGTCGCCGCGGCCAGCGCGCTTAGCTGAGCCGCCAGCGACGAACTCCAGCATCAGTTCAGCAGCCCTGAGCGCATGCGTCTCCAGAAGGAAATGGCCTGCGTCGAAGACGTGGGCCTCCATCCGGGGAAGATCCATAAGCCACGATTGAACCTCTGCAATGTCGAAGAAGGCATCGTGGCGACCCCAAAGAAGCATCGCTCGGGGTTGACGCTTCGCCAGATAATCAGCCACCGCCGCGAACCGGTCGACATATCGGCCGTAGTCGGCAATGAGCGCCTTCTGCAGATCAAGTCGTCCCGGCAGGCACATAACCCGCCAGTCTTCAATCCAACCACCTGGATCGATCTGCGCCGCGATCTCGGCTGGCAGGCCGGCGACGTACTGGTCGCGGGTTCCCTCGAGGGTGAGATGGGCGGTGGCGGCCTGCTCATTCGCCGCATTCGGCTCAGCCCAGAAGTCCAATGTGTCTGCCCATTGCGAACCAAAGCCGGAGCGGTGGGCATTGGCATTCTGGACGACAAGGCCTTCGACGAGTTCCGGGGCGCGCATGGCGAGATGAAGCGCTACCGGGGCTCCGAAATCATGCAAATAGAGAAACCTGCGGCCAACGTTGAGACGCGAGAGCAGCTCTTCAATCGCGCTGGCCAGCATGTCGAACGACGGCTCGGGCGGCAGATCGGATGCGCCGAAGCCCGGCAGGTCCGGCGCCACGACATAGACGCTGCCGGAGAGCGGCGCGATCACGTCGCGAAACGTCCGCGACGAGCTAGGAAAGCCGTGCAGCAGCACGAGCGCGGGTTCGGAAGCATCACCAGCCGTCCGGACGGCCACCTCGCCACCCGAGGACAAGCGTATCTTCTGGATCCCAGGCACCAAAATTGCCCCTTTTTCTCCACGCCGCGCAAGGCCCACTTCGCGCCTTGCGCCACGCTGGCCGATTCGGCGCCTCGGAGACGCCGTTCCGCCAGGTCGGCAGCTCTTGGTATCAACTGGACGCGATTGTATCGAGTTCAAGACTGCGCCGGCGCACCTATCTCGCATATCTCTTGGCGCCGACGACGCAAAGCACGACGGCGGCGGTGACGGCGATCATGGCGGGACTGACCTGCTCATGCAGCAGCGCTGCCGCCAGCCCAAGGCCGAAGAAAGGCTGCAGCAGTTGCAGCTGCCCGACCGCGGCGATGCCGCCTTGCGCCAGGCCGCGATACCAGAACACGAAACCGATCAGCATGCTGAACAGCGACACATACGCCAAACCTATCCACGCGCCCCTGCCGGCACTTTCGAGCGACGGCGGCATGGTGATGAACGTCAGCGCCAGCATGACCGGCAGCGACAGCACCAGCGCCCACGAGATCACCTGCCAGCCGCCGAGCTTGCGCGACAGCGCCGCTCCTTCGGCATAGCCCAATCCGCACACGATGATGGCGGCCAGCATCAAGATGTCGCCGAGCGGCGAGACCGAGAGGCCATGCGTCACTGCAAAACCGGCAACAAGGGCGCTGCCGAGACACGAGAACAGCCAGAACGCCGGTTTCGGGCGATCACCGCCTCGAACCACGCCGAAGATCGCGGTCGCCAACGGCAACAGGCCGACGAAAATGATCGAGTGAGCCGAATTGATGTGCTTGAGCGCCAGCGCTGTCAGCAGGGGAAAGCCGACCACGACGCCAAGCGCGACGATCGCCAGCGAGAACAGATCTTGCCGCTCCGGTCGCTTCTGGCGAAAAACGAGCAGCAGCGCGAGGCCGAGAATGCCCGCCGAAGCCGCACGGGCGACCGTCACGAACACCGGATCGAAATCCATCACCGCCACGCGCGTCGCCGGAAGCGAACCGCTGAAGATCAGCACGCCTATGAACCCGTTGACCCAGCCGCTCGCCGCCCAGCTACTCGCCGCCCAACCACTCGCCGCCCAGCCACTTGCCACCTTGTCCATCGATGCCCCGCTCGTTTCGCCCTCTATCGGGCCGGGCGTATGGCTCCGCCAGAGACAATGAGGTACAGTTCGACAAAACCGTCATGGTAGGCTGAGCAGTACGGATGGACGAGCAGACGACAACAGATGAGGGCAGCCGGACGCTTGTCGAAACCGTCATGGCGACGATCAGGCACAGGATCGCCGCGCGCAGCCTGACACCGGGAATGCGGCTGCCTTCGATCCGGGCTTTCGCCAAGGCCATGCAGGTTTCCAAATCCACCGTGGTCGAAGCCTATGAGCGTCTTGCGGCGGAAGGCATGATCCGCTCGCGGCCGGGCTCGGGTTTCTATGCCGCCGGATCGCTGGCTCCGCTGTCACTGGCCGAGATCGGCCCCAGGCTTGACCGTGCTGTCGACCCGCTGTGGGTCTCGCGCCAATCGCTGGAAGCTGGCGACAATGTGCTCAAACCCGGTTGCGGCTGGTTGCCGGCCGCATGGATGCCCGAGGCCGGATTGCGCCGCGCACTGCGGACCATGGCCCGCGCCGACGATGCCGCGCTGACCGATTACGGCACGCCGCTCGGCTTGCCGGCGCTGCGCCATCTGCTGGCGCGGCGCATGGCCGAGCACGGTATCGAAGCCTCCCCGGACCAGATCATGCTGACGGAATCGGGCACCCAGGCGATCGACCTGCTGTGTAGGTTTCTGCTCGAACCGGGTGACACCGTGTTGGTCGACGATCCCTGCTATTTCAACTTCCATGCCCTGTTGCGCGCCCATCGGGCCAAGGTGATCAGCGTTCCCTACACACGCTCGGGGCCGGACATCGAGCTGTTCGCGCAAACGCTGAACGAGCACCGGCCGCGCCTCTACATCACCAATTCCGCGCTCCACAATCCGACCGGCGCGATATTGTCGCCCGTCGCCGCCCATCGGCTGCTGAAGCTCGCCGACCAGTCGGGGCTGACGATTATCGAGGACGATATCTTCGCCGATTTCGAACATACGCCCGCGCCCCGGCTGGCGGCCTTCGACGGTCTCAGCCGGGTCATCCATATCGGAAGCTTCTCCAAGACGCTTTCGGCATCGGTGCGCTGCGGCTTCATCGCCGCTCCTCGCGACTGGATGGAAGGATTGACCGATCTCAAGATCGCCACGTCCTTTGGCAGCGGGCGGCTTGCATCCGAACTGGTGCTGACGCTGCTGAAGGACGGCCTCTATCGCAAGCACGTCGATCTGCTGCGCGCGCGGCTCTCGCGCGCCGTGGAAGAAACCAGCGCCCGCCTGAAGGCCATCGGCATCGTGCCATGGATAGATCAGCCGGCCGGCATGTTTTTGTGGTGCAGGCTGCCGGAGGGGATAGATGCCGCGGATGTCGCCCGTCACGCTTTGTCGGCCAACGTCGTGCTTGCGCCCGGCAATGCGTTCAGCCTGTCTCGGTCGGCCAGCCGTTTCATGCGCTTCAACGTCGCCCAGTCCGGAGACGACCGGATTTTCAGGGCGCTTGAACAGGCGATGTCGCGCTGATTTGCACCGCCGCACGCCTGTCTGAGCCCGTGTCCTCGGAGACTGTTTCGAAATTCGCTCTGGCGAGTCATATGGTGGTGGTTTCGAGAACCGGAGCGCAGCGGACATTTAGGTCCGTGAGCACCGGCCTACGCCGGCCGTAGCCTTAACTGCCACGACCGCTGATCGGTGCTTCGGCCGGCGAAGGCCGGAAGCGCAGAAAACGCGATCAGATGGCCGCCAGAGTAGAGTTTCCAAACGGTCTCTCAGGTGCCGGCCCGCTTGCGGCGTGCGTAAAGCATGACGAGCGTCTCGGCGGTCAGCGCCGGCCTCTGCTCGCCTTCGATCTCGACCGTATTGGAAGCCTTCATCAGATATTGCCCCGGGCCTTTGTCTTCCATCGACAACAGCGTGGTGCGCAGCCTGATTCGCGAGCCGACCCTGACTGGCGCCACGAAACGCACTTTGTCGAAACCGTAGTTGAAAGCGGCCTGCGTGTTTTCGGGTACGATGCCCATCTCAAGCGCCAGCGCGCCGATGATCGACAGGGTCAGATAGCCATGCGCGATCGTGGTGCGAAACGGGCTTTGCCGCTTCGCCCGCTCGGGATCGACATGGATCCATTGATGATCGCCCGTGCATTCGGCAAACTGGTCGATGCGGTGCTGATCGACCAGCGTCCAGTCCGAGACGCCTAATTCCTGCCCGGCCATCGCCCTGAGTTGCTCGAAGGTCGGCGGCGTCGTGGGCCGTATCTGCGTCATTCCTGCTTTCCCGATCGCTTGCCTGTTCCGGACCACGACGGGCCGCCCCTGTCAATTCGCCAGTGCGATTCCAGCCCATAATCTTCGGCCGCGAACCGCCAGTCTTCGCCGCCGGCAAGCGTGCTGCTGGGGAACAGCTTATTTCTTGTCGTGGCCGGCGCGGATCTCCTCCATCGCCTCCTTGATGCGGCTGCGCAGGATTTCGATGGATTCGGTGCCGGACGCCCTCGCCAGTTCGGCCATCTCGCCGGCATTCTTCAGCGCGGTCTCGAAGGATCTCCTGGCGAACGCCGCCTGCTTCTGCATCATTTCCTGGGGATTGCCGGGCGCCCTGTAGTTTTGTGCCATGTCGGTGATTTCGCGCAGCGTGTCCTGTAGCATCTCGCGTTGCCTGGACAACAGCGCCGACGCTCCGGCGGCACTCGCCCTGGCCGACTTCTCCAGCGCTTCCAGGTTCTTGGCGTGGTGGGCGAGGATCGCCTCGACATCGACATTCGGCAGCTTCAGGTCGCGGCCGAACTTGCCGAACATGTCGATAAAGGACTCGGAATCCGGTCGTTTTGCCATGCTGGTACTCTCCCCCTGTTGCCGTGAACGCCGCCACTGCACGGAAGATAGTGCAGCGAAGCTCAGCGGTCCATTCGGACGAGGTCAGCCGACGAGAAACAGCCGTTCGGCGGTGTAGAGCACGAGCCCGGCAAGGCCACCGATGATCATGCCGTTGAAGCGGATATATTGCAGGTCCTTGCCGATGTTCATCTCGATCAGCCTTGTCAGTTGCGCGAGGTCCCAGCGCTTGACCTGGTCGGCGATGAATTTGGACACGCCGCTCTTCTGGCTTTCGACGAAGGATGCCAGCGCCACGATGAACCCCTGGTTCATGTCGGCCCTGATCTGCGCGTCGTCGGCAAGATGGCGGCCGACCTCGACGAACATGGTGGCGAGATGGTCGCGGATCATCGAATTCGGCGCCTTGGCGTCCTGCTCGATGAACAGCCGCAGGCTCTCCCACATGTCGCCGGCCAGAGCGCTGAGTTCCGGCCGGGCGAGGAAATCTCGCTTCAGCTTTTCGGCGCGCCTGGCATATTGTTTGGATGTCCTCAGCCGCTCGACGAAAGTCGCGACGAAAAGGTCGAATTCGGCGCGCATTGGATGGTGCGGATCGGCGCGCACTTCATCGAGCAGCGAGCCGGCCGACGCAACGATCTTCTTCAACAGATAGGCGTCGGCGCGAAACAGGTTGAACAGTGACGGCAGTTCCTCGCGGATCTTCTCGCGCATCGTCGCCAGCGCCTGCTCGTCGCTCAAGAAGCGGCCGACCACCTTGGTGAACTCGTCGAATAGTTTCTGGTGGCGGCGATCGTCAGTCAGCGCCGACAGCAACTCGGCGGCGAGCGGCGCCAGCGGCACCTTTTCGATCTGCTCCAGCATACGGCTGGTGACGAAGCCGCGCAGTCCGGATTGCTCGACCGCCGCCAGCGTCTGCGGCACCAGCCGGCCGACAAAACGCGACAGGTCGGCGGCGCGGTTCGGGTCGGCCAGCCAGTCCGCGACCAGCGCGGAAAAATCGACTTCGGCGAGCTTTTCGCGCACCGGCTCCGGCGCCAGGAAATTGACCTCGATGAAGCGGCCGAGATTGTCGGCGATTCGGTTCTGGTTCTCCGGGATGATAGCCGTATGCGGGATCGGCAGGCCGAGTGGCCGCCGAAACAGCGCTACCACCGCATACCAGTCGGCCAGCCCGCCGATCGTCGCCGCCTCGGCGAAAGCGGCAACAAAGCCCAACCACGCATGCCGGCTCTCGAACGATTTCGCCGCCGCAAAGATCAGCACGCAAAACGCAAGTGCTGCGGTGGCAGCGAACTTGGTGCGCCTGAGCGCCGAAAGCTTGGCATCGGCGTCGGTGTCGAACCGGGCGAACGCGACGGATGCAAGAACCGGGGCTGGTCGTGACATGGTGGGCCGCTCCTGATCGATCATGCGAACTTATCTAATGTCGCTTCCCACAGAAAGCGCGCCGCTGATCCCGGTGCGCGCAATCGCGCATGCAAACTTGACGCCTGAATTCATCTATTATGCAGCGCCAGTCTGGAATTGTTCCAAACTATAGGCCATATTGACCCCAACCACTGCTATGTGAGGACACAATGCGGCTTACCCGTCAGACCAACTACGCCATGCGCATTCTGATGTATTGCGCCGCCAATACCGAACGGCTGAGCCGCATCCCCGAGATCGCCGCCGCCTATTCGGTATCGGAACTTTTCCTGTTCAAGATCCTGCAGCCACTGGTCGAAAACGGCTTGATCGAAACGGTGCGCGGCAGGAATGGCGGCGTCAGGCTCGGCCGCGCGGCCGAAACGATCAGCCTGTTCGATGTCGTGCGGGTGACGGAGGAAAGCTTTGCCATGGCCGAGTGCTTCGAGAACGACGCCGCCGAATGCCCGCTGGTCGACAGCTGCGCCTTGAATTCGGCATTGCGCGAGGCGCTCAACGCCTTCTTCGCCGTGCTGTCGCGCTACACGATCGCCGATCTGGTGGCGGCGCGCCCGAATGTGCGACACCTGCTCGGCATCGACATGCTGGTGCAACGGGCGCCGGCCGCCTGATTTCTCTGATTGCCTAAGCTGCCGATTGCGGCAATACGAACGGCATGTTTCCTGCCGGCAACACACCGACCTTCAGCCGGCAATCGAAGACCATTTCGATCAGCTCGTCGCTGAGCACCTGTTGCGGCGAACCTGTAGCGGCGAGCCTGCCGCGATGCATGACGAAAATCCCGTCGGCATACATCGCCGTCAAATTGAGGTCGTGCAGGATGGCGACCACGCCGCCGCCGCGTCTGGCGAAATCACGCGCGATGTCCATGATGATCAGCTGGTGTTTGATGTCGAGGCTGGACACCGGCTCGTCGAGGAACAAATAGCGCGGATTGCCGTCGAGCACCGGCGCCCAGACCTGGCAGAGCACGCGGGCAAGCTGCACGCGCTGCTGCTCGCCGCCGGACAGCTCCTGGTAGAAGCGGCCGGCAAAGCCGTCGAGGTCGACGCGCGCCAGCGCGCGTTCGGGCAGGCGCTGGTCCTCGCCGGGCAGCGCGCCGGAACGCCCGCCGACCAGGCCTAGCCTGACGATCTCACGCACAGTGAACGGGAAGGACAGCGTCGTCGCCTGCGGCAGCACCGCGCGCACCGTCGCCGCCTCGACCGGCTTCATCGCCGATAGATTGCGGCCGTTGATGGTGACCTCTCCCGAATAGCCAAGATCGCCGCACAGTGCTCTGAGGAAGGTCGTCTTGCCCGAACCGTTGGGGCCGACAATGGCCGCGATTTCGCCCGGCCGCGCCTCGAAATCGACATTGGCGACAATGCGCTTGCCGCCGATCGCCACCGAGACATCGCGCGCTTCGATCATAGGCAAACTTTCACAGGTCGATGACGCCGCGCTTGCGCAGCAGGATCCACAGGAAGAACGGGGCACCGGCGACCGCGGTGACGATGCCGATCGGCAATTCCGCAGGGGCGACGATGGTACGGGCAACGGCGTCGGCCAACAGCAGCAGCGCGGCGCCGAGCAGCGCCGATGCCGGCAGCAGGTAACGGTTGTCGGGGCCGATCAGCAGGCGCAGCAAATGCGGCACGACGATGCCGACAAAACCGATGCCGCCGCTGACGGCGACCGACGCGCCGACCGCTGCCGAGACGCCGACGATCGCGGTGTATTTCAGCCGCTGCACCGGAATGCCGAGATGGCCGGCCGTGGCCTCGCCAAGCGCCAGCGCGTTGAGGCCGCGCGCCAGGAACGGCATTGCCGTCAGCGCCAGCACGATGATCGGCCCGACGGAGCCGATTTTTTGCCAGGTTGCGCCGCCCAGCGAGCCGAGCTGCCAGAAGGTCAGGTCGCGCAATTGCCGGTCGTCGGCCATGAAGATCAGGATGCCGGTCAGTGCCATGGCAAGCGCCGCCAGCGCGATGCCGGCGAGCAGCATGGTGGCGACCGAGGTCCGGCCTTGCCGTGTCGCGACCTGATAGAGCAGCAATGTCGTCGCCAGCCCGCCGCAGAACGCAGCCAGCGGCAGAGCCAGCGTGCCGAGCGCCGAGGTCAGCGGCGCCAGCATGGTTGAGCCAAGCACGATGACGGCGACCGCACCGAGGCTCGATCCCGCCGAAACGCCGATCAGGCCGGGGTCGGCCAGCGGATTGCGGAACAGCCCCTGCATGACGGCACCGGAGACGGCAAGCGATGCGCCGACCAGTACGCCCAGAATGACGCGCGGCAGACGGATGTCATGGATGATCACATGGTCGCGGGCGCTCAATGCCGCGTCGCCGGGCAACGCGCCGAACAGCCAGTCGTGCATGACGCCGATGGCCGAGGCATCGGATGCGCCGGAGGTCAGCGACAACAGCACGGCGATAGCCAGCCCGACGCAGAGCAGCACGATGACGAGGCGGGCGCGCCGCGAACGGTCACCCTCGGCTGCCGTCGCCATGATGCCCGCCGCATCAGCGATCGAATGATCCGCCATCGCGCTCAATCCGTGACCTGGCCGCCATAGAGCGAGACGGCGAGATCATGGATAGCGTCCGCCGTGCGCGGACCGAAGCCGAGCAGATAGCCGCCGTCCATGCGGATCAGCTTGCGGGCGACACCCGCCGGCGTCGGAGCCACGGCAGGGTTCGAAAACAATTCGTCATCCGCGGTGGCCGGTCCGGCATTGTTCATCATCAGGATCACGTCCGGCCTGGCGGTGATGACTGCCTCGTCCGACAATTGCTTGTAGCCGGCAAAGCCGTCGATGGCGTTGATGCCGCCCGCAAGCTTGATGATGCCGTCGGCTGCGGTGTCGCTGCCGGCGGCAAGCAGCTTGCCGCCCTGCATCGACAGCACGAACAGGATGCGCTTGCGCTCCTTGATCGAGGCGGTCTGCTTTTCGGCTGCCTTCAGCTTGGCGTCAATCTCGGCTGCCAGCGCATCGGCCTTGGCGTCGACGCCGAGCGCCTTGCCAACGATGTGGATCTTTTCGAGAATGCCTTGATTATCATAGCGCTCGGGCACCTCGATGAACGGGATTCTTGATTTCTTCAAGACGTCGACGGCTTCCTTCGGTCCGCTGCCGTGCAGGGCCAATATGCCCGACGGATTGGCCGACAGCACACCCTCCGGCGACAGCTGGCGCATGTAGCCGACATCGGGCAGTTCCGCCGCCGCTTGCGGATAGCGGCTGGTCGAATCGCGCGCGACAAGGCGATGCTGTTCGCCGAGCGCGTAGACGATCTCGGTGATCGAGCCGCCGATGGCCACGATCCTCGAGCGGTCGGCAAAAGTCGCGATGCCTTCGGCGGCCTGAGCGGGCATCAGCGCGGCGAACGCCAGGAAAACAGCGGCCGCAGGACCAAGCGCCGACCTGGAGACCGATGGCAGCCTGGAGAAAAGAACCATCGTCGTTTTCCTCAGGCTGCGGTCGGGCTTGGGATACGCGGCATGTTTTCGGCCAGAAAGCGCCAGTCTTCGCGCTCGCTTTCGCCCTCATGCCGCTTACCGAAGAACTGGATGATCATCTTGCCGTCGGTGCCATAGACTTCGAGCGACGTGACATGGCCGTCCTTGGTCGGCTTACGCACGGCCCAGACCTCATCGATGTGGTCGGTCCGCAGGTGCAGATGGAAGGTCTCGTCGAGCACATTGAGCCATGGTCCCATCGGCTTGATCGAGGCGACGGGGCCGGAATGGATCTGGATGCAGCCGCGATTGCCGACAAAGCACATGATCGGCATGGCGCCAGCGGCGGCGTGGTTGAACATGGCGCTCACCGCATCGTTATCGACCAGCCAGGCATAATCCTGGCCGACCAAGCGCACCGCCTGCCGGCGGCTGAGCTTCAGTGTCTTCAGCATGCCGAAGAACTGATGCACGTCGGTTAGTTGGCTCCAGCGGTCGCGCAGATGCTCGACGCTGGCCGAATTGTCCGCAGTCTCGATCTCGTCGTCAGCCGCGCCCGCTGAAATCGCCACCGTCGGTTCCTGGTTCGGTGATTCCAGCCCGGCCACCAGCTTCTGATAGGCATAGAGGTTGGATGCGGGTCTGAGATGCACCTTGTGCATCGCCTCGCCTGCGGCGTCGAAGAACTGCAGGCTGCGACGGATGTCGGCGCCGTCGCGCTTTTCCACCGCAAAGCCGTGCGCCCAGACTTTCGGGAAGATGCGCAGGTCGATGTTTTCGCCGAGCACCATGGCATTGTGATTGCCGGTGACGACCTTGTCGTAGACGCCGATCTTCTCGTGCACCGCGCTTTCGTTGCGGGTCAGCGCCATCACCTCACCGACAGCTTCGAGACCAGTCAAAAGGTCGTTGACACGCGGCTCGACCCGCACGACCCCGTCGCCGCAATGCGCGGCGACCAGTTCGGCCTCCGAAATACCGAGTTGGGCGGCGAGGTCGCGCTCGCGCATTTTCGGATTGTCTACCCGTGCCCGTCGGATCTCGTGCGGGGCGGGTTTTACGCGCTGGTCCATTTCCACCACCTACTTGTTGAGGATGAGCTTGCCCTGCCGGGTGATCTTCAGCCGATACAGCGCACCGTGATGTTCGATGCCGATCTCGTGCTCGCCCTGGAACAGCGTGTTGCTGG
This sequence comes from Mesorhizobium sp. M0189, assembly GCF_040322135.1. Lineage (NCBI taxonomy): Bacteria > Pseudomonadati > Pseudomonadota > Alphaproteobacteria > Hyphomicrobiales > Phyllobacteriaceae > Mesorhizobium > Mesorhizobium sp. M0189. The sequence goes on along the minus strand of NZ_JAMYSW010000001.1, from coordinate 127,645 downwards.
ACAGCGTTCTCACGGCCGATTGGACCCGTTCGAAACGGACGGAATTTTCGTCGGAACGGCGGACGCGATGGCGAAAGTCGCTGGGATTGTGCGTGTTCATGGGTTCGCTCCCTGTTCTGTGCCGGGCATCTGGCTCGGCGCCTGCGTGAAATGCCGATTCAATTCTTGACTCGAATAGTCATGTTATCTAGCAGTGCAATACCGGAGTAAATGAGTCAACATTTAAGACGCCGGACGCGATGAAAAATGCCAGCGAGCCCCAAGCCAGCCAGCATCGAACATGGATTCTTGGAGTTGCAGCATGGGGTTGGCGAATTGGGGACGGCCGGCGGGCAGCGGACTGGCACACTGGTCGACGGTAAGGAAAGTGGGGTCGACGGCAAGCAAAATGGCCGCGTTGCTGGCCGGCGCGGCGGCGATCCCGCTGCTCGCCGCACCGGCCGGCGCCCAGCAGGCTGCCCAACCGGCAGCCGACCAGCAGCAGACTGACCCGTCTCAACCGCCAGAACAGGCAAAGCCCGCCCCGGCGGGTGCCACGCTGCTCGACAAGATCCTGATCCTCAGCCGCACCGGCGAGACGGCGATCGAGTCGCTTGCTTCAGCCAGCCATGTCGACGAGGAACAGCTAGAGCGCCGCATGGCGACGACGCCCAACGACATGCTGTTCGGTGTGCCGGGTGTCGCCGTCCAGGCCGACGCAAGGCGTGTCAGCTCCAGCATCAACATCCGCGGCCTGCAGGACTTCGGCCGCGTCTCCGTCATCGTCGACGGTGCCCGCCAGAATTTCCAGCGCTCGGATCACGGCACGCAATCGACCTTCTACATCGATCCCGAATTGATCAAATCCGTCGACGTGATCCGCGGTCCGGTCGCCAATACCTACGGCTCCGGGGCGATCGGCGGCGTCGTCTTTTTCGATACCAAGGATGCTCAGGATTTCCTCAAGCCCGACGAGACCTGGGCGGCATCCGCGACCGGGCGTTACGAAACCAACGGTGAAGGCTGGACCACCAGCGCCACCGGCGCCTACCGGATAAACGAGAACTGGGACGTGCTCGGCAACATCGTCTACCGCGACTATGACGACTACAAGCATGGCGGCGGCGACACTGTAGCGGGCACTGGCTTCGACGTCTTGAGCGGCCTCCTCAAGACGACCATCCGCCCCAGCGAAAACAGCGAGCTGAAGCTCGGCTGGATCGGCTCGAACGACGGATGGACCGAGACCAGCGGCAGCGCGCCGGTGAACGACGCCGACCTGAAGGCGAATACCTTCACGGCCCGCTACAACATCACCGACGAAGACAAGAGCTGGCTCGATCTCCACATCAACGCCTCTTACAACAAGACCAAGCTCGATCTGACGACCCTTGTGGCGCAAAACCGGTTTGATCCGGTCACCGGTCTGCCCGTGGTTTTGCCGGCGGGTTCGAAATCGATGTTCGACATCGGCACCTCCGGCATCGACATCTGGAACACGTCGAGATTCGAGACCGTTGGGATCGCGCATGAGCTGACCTATGGCGGCGACTGGGTTGGCGACGATGTCGAGACAGGCGGCACGGCGGGCGGCGACAGTTTCTACACGCCCTCGGGCGATAGAAACGTCTCCGGCGCATACGTCCAGGACAAGCTCACCTGGGACTGGCTCGAGGTCATCGCCGGGCTGCGTTACGACAGCTACAAGCTAGACAGCGATGTCGGCGAAACCTCTGGCGACCGGCTGTCGCCACGCATCACAGTGGGCATTTCGCCCTTCGCAAGCGCCAGCCTTTCCGGCCTGCAATTCTACGGCACTTACGCAGAAGGCTACCGTTCCCCTTCGCTATCGGAGACCCTGATCAGCGGCAATCATCCGGCAGGCGTCAGCTTCCCGTTCCTCCCCAATCCCAATCTCAAGCCCGAAACCGGCAAGACCGTGGAGTTTGGCGTCAACTACAGCACCAACGGCGTCATCGAGGCCGACGACGCGCTGCGGCTGAAGGCGGCCTATTTCAACAACAATGTCGACGATTACATCGACGGCGTGACGCTATCGGCGTTCGACCCGACCAGCGGCTGCCCGTTCGGTCCGGGCATCCCGATCTGCTTCCAGTATCAGAATTTCGCCAAGGCCAAGATCCACGGCTTCGAGATGGAGGGCGTCTATGACGCAGCCTGGGGCTTTGCCGGGCTTTCGGCGTCGTTCACCGATGGCCACACGATTTCCTATGAAGGCGAGCGGGCGGACCTTGTCACCGTCCCCTCCTCCCAGGTCACCGGGCAACTCGGCTTTCGCTTCCTCGAGGACAGGCTGACTGTCGGCGGCGAGGTGCAATACAACGGCAAGCCGCAGGGCAACGCGGTGGCCAAGGACTATACGCTGGTCAATGCCTTCGCCAGCTACCAGGCGACCGACAATTTCAAGGTCGATTTCCGCGCCGACAATCTGTTCGACGTCAAATACGCCAACCCACTGAACGCGTCGACCACGAGTATCGTCTACGAGCCCGGCGTCACCCTGAAGCTGGCGGCGACCATGCGGTTTGGAGGCTGACGATGAGGCAAGGCGTGACAGCATCCCTTCGTCTGTTGGCCGCGGCGGTGGCTATGTCGCTTGCGGCGGCTCCGGCATGGACACAGCAGCAAGCGCCGGCGCTGATCCTCGAGCTGAACGGCGCGCAGCCATCCGACAAGGGCTGCCGCCTAACCTTCGTGGTCACCAACAATCTCGGCGCCGGTCTTTCCAAGGCGGCGTTCGAGATCGCGTTGTTCAACGAGGCCGGCGTCGTCGACCGGCTGCTGCCTGCAGGCAAGACCAAGGTGACGCGTTTCGACCTTGCCGGCACCGATTGCGGCAAGGTCAGCCGCGTGTTGATCAACAGCGCCACGGAATGCGCCGGCGCTGAGCCGAATGCCTGCATGCGCGGGCTGAAGACGCAGACCAGGACCGGCATCGCCTTCGGGGTCTGAATTTGGGACTGGAACCGGCATTCGCGCGAAACACCCTGGCGTGGCCATTGGCCGGTTTCCTGCCGCCGGAACCGGACGATCCCGATTTCGCCATCCCTCGCGGGGTGCTGCATGTTTCGCCGCGCGACAGACCGGAAGACAGTTGCATCGCCGATGCCGACGGCGAATTGACTGCGGTGCCGGCGGAGCCATTGCGGCAGGCACGACAGATGCAGCGGCGCCACAACTGGACGGTGGCGATCGCCTGCTCTTGCGCATTTCACGCAGCGGTGGCGCTGGCCTTTCTCACCCTGCCGGACGACAGGCCAAGCATCGAAGGTGCCGACCAGCAAGGCGAAATGCTGCTCGGCGCCGATCCGCAGCAGGCGGCCGGCGATGTCGGAGACGACCCGGAAGTGACCAACGTAACGATGGTGACCATGCTCGACGCCAAGCCCGTCGAAACGGTCGAGGCGCAGGCAACCGCGGCAGAGGAGGCGCTCCAGCCGGTCACCGATGTGGCGGAAGCATCGGAAAAAGATGTGGTCGAGCCGGTTAGCGAGGCCGTCACGGAAACTGCTCCTCTTGCCGATCGCCCCGAGCCCGCGCCTGCCCAGCCTGTCGAGCCGGCGCGCCCGGATCCATCGCCCGACATTCTCGCGACCGACAGGCTGGTGCCCACTGACGACAATGCCGTGCCGCCGCCAGTCAGCACGGTCGAAAGGGCCGATCCTGCCGAGACGAGTGCTCCGGCACCAGCCGACCCGGCGCCGGCCGAAACGGTTCAGACGGTCGAGACCGTCGTCGCGGCGGAAGAACCGAAGCCGGAAAGGCCGAAGCCCAAGCAGCCGAAGAAGGCAACCGCAAAGAACAAGCCGGCCAGGAAAGCCGAACCAAACGAGCCTGAAAAGCCGGTCTCGCGCAAGAAGGCGGGCAAGGCACTTGCCAAAGCCGATTCCAAGAAGAAAAAGACCGGCTCCGGCGGCCGTGACGAAATGGATGTCGCGCGCGGCACGGCCGACGGCAAGAAGGACGGCAAGATCCTGACTGCCAGCAGGGGCGGCAAGTCCGGCATCGGCAATGCAGCCGTCACAAACTACCCCGGCAAGATCCGATCAAAGCTGGTGCGGGCCTTCAATTCGACACGCACGCGCGCCACGGGCACAGCCACGGTTGCCTTTACCGTCGGTTCGAACGGCAGCGTCCGGTCGGCCAGGCTGACGGGCAGTTCAGGCGTTGCCGCGCTGGACAAGGCCGCTCTCGACGCGGTCCGCCGGGCTTCTCCGTTTCCCCCGATTCCAGACGGAGCCGGTCGCTCGGCCTGGCAGTTCGAGGTGCCGCTCGGTATCAGGTAGCGACCCTCCCCACGCAGAGTCGGCGCCGCCCTGCCCGCGATGAGCGAGCCCTGGCGAAACCCTATGCCGCGGCCAGCAGGCTGGCATTGCCGCCCGCCGCCGTGGTGTCGACGCAGACGGCGCGCTCGTGCGCATAGGCGGCCGGATAATACACTTCGCTGACCAGCGGTACGATCGGGCCGGCGCGGTCGGCGATGACCTTGCGCACGATGCGCGCGGCCTCGGGCATACCGGAAAAGGCGACGACATCGACCGGCAGCGAGCGCGCTTCGACCGGGTCCGGACGGCCGTCGATCGCCGCCAGCGGCAGGCCCTTGCCGGTCAGCGCCGACAGTGCCGCAGGCGCGCCAGGTGCGACGGCGAGCACGGCATTGCCGGCAGCCAGCGCCTGGATCGTCTGCGCAAGCAGGGTATCCGCGTCGGGACCGAGGCACAGCACGCGCCCGCGCGGCGACAGCGACAGCGTGTTGGCCTCGCCGGTCGGCCCGGGCAGGTCGACCTGGCCGAAATCGATGCCGGCGGCGGCACCGATGGCCGCGGCACCCTTGCCGCGCAGATGTTTCCTCAGGATGGCGACGCGATCCGGCCGCGTCGACCAGCCGCCAAAGGCCGGGTCCGGCAGATTGTCGGCGAGCTCGGTCGCCGTCACCTTGCGGCCTTCGGCAAGATGGGTGCCGGCCTCCGGCCCCTTGCGGAAGCGCCGGAGATAATGTGGCCCGCCCGCCTTCGGTCCGGTGCCGGAAAGCCCCTCGCCGCCGAAGGGCTGCGCCCCGACGACGGCGCCGATCTGGTTGCGGTTGACGTAGATGTTGCCAGCATGGATGCCGTCGACGAAATGCTGCGCGCGGCCTTCGATGCGGGTGTGCAGGCCGAAGGTCAGGCCGTAGCCCTTGCGGTTGATCGCGGCGATCACCGCATCGATCTCGTCGGCATCGAAGGTGGCGACGTGCAGCACCGGGCCGAACACCTCGCGTTCCAACTCCTCGATGCTCTTGACCCGAAAGACGTGCGGCGCGACGAAGCGGCCGTCCTTCGGCGCTTCGAGCTTGGCGATCAGCCGGCCCTGCAGGCCCATTTTCGTGCAATAGTCGCGGATCGACGCTTGTGCCTCGTCGTCGATGACCGGGCCGACATCGGTCGAGATCCGCCAGGGGTCGCCGAGGCTGAGCGCTTCCATAGCGCCTTTCAGCATCTCCAGCATCTTCTTCTCGACGTCCTTCTGCACGTAGAGAATGCGCAGTGCCGAGCAGCGCTGGCCGGCGCTCTGGAAGGCGGAGGCGAGGATGTCGCGCACCGCCTGTTCGGGCAGCGCCGTGGAATCGACGATCATGGCGTTGAGGCCGCCGGTCTCGGCAATCAGCATGGCGTCGGGCGCGGCGGTCTCGGCCAGCTGCTTTTCGATCAGCTTGGCGACCTCGGTCGAGCCGGTAAAGCAGACACCGGCAATGCGCGGATCGGCGGTCAGCGGGCCGCCGACCGAGGGACCGTCGCCGGGCAGAAGCTGGATGACGTCTTCCGGCACGCCGGCCTCGCGCAGCAGCTGGACGGCGCGGAAGGCGATCAGCGGCGTCTGCTCGGCCGGCTTGGCGATAACGGAATTGCCGGTGACCAGTGCCGCTGCAATCTGGCCGGTGAAGATGGCAAGCGGAAAGTTCCACGGCGAGATGCAGGCGATGGCGCCACGCGCCTCGGTGCCCGCCTCGGCATTGGCGGCCTCGGCCGCATAGTAGCGCAGGAAATCGACCGCCTCGCGCACCTCGGCAACGCCGTCGGCCAGCGACTTGCCGGCCTCGCGGGCGGCGAGCGCAAAGAACTCGACGGCGTTCGCCTCATAGAGATCGGCCGCGCGGTTGAGGATGGCGGCGCGCTCGGCGACCGGGCGTCTTGCCCATACCGGTTGTGCCTCGACGGCGATGCGCACGGCGGTCTCGACCTGCTTGGCGCCGGCCTCGCTGACCGTGCCGACCACTTCCGAAGGTTTTGCCGGATTGACCACCGGACGCTGCTTGCCGTAGCCGGCGGCGCGGCTGACCGGCTTGGCGTGCCAGCGCTCCGGCCCGGCGAACTCGGCCCTGGCCTTGTCGATCGCCGCCAGCGTCAGCGTGTCGGTGATATCGAAACCCTTGGAGTTGCGCCGGCCGGGGCCAAAGATCGCCGACGGCGGCACGATCGCCGGATTGGCGGCGGGGCCTTGTTTCTCCACCGTTTCGAGCGGGTCGCGGGCAATGTCCTCGGGCTCGACCTCCTCGTCAGTGAGCTGGTGGACAAAGGAGGAATTGGCGCCGTTCTCCAGCAGCCGGCGGACCAGGTAGGCGAGCAGGTCGGAATGCGCGCCGACCGGCGCATAGATGCGGCAGCGCGTGCCTTCGGCCCGCCGCACCGTCTCATGCAGCGCTTCGCCCATGCCGTGCAGGCGCTGGAACTCGAATGTATCGCGCTCCGTCGTCATCGACAGGATGGCGGCGACGGTGTGGGCATTGTGAGTGGCGAATTGCGGATAGATACGGTCGGTCATCGACAACAGCTTCTTCGCGCAGGCCAAGTAGGAGACGTCGGTGTTGGCCTTGCGGGTAAAGACCGGATAGCCGTCGAGCCCGAGCGTCTGCGCCCGCTTGATCTCGGTGTCCCAATAGGCGCCCTTGACCAGCCGCACCATGATGCTGCGGTCGTATTTCCTGGCCAGAGCGTAGAGCCAGTCGATGACGAAGGCGGCGCGCGGTCCATAGGCCTGGACGACGACGCCAAAACCGTTCCAGCCGGCAAGCTCCGGCTCGGCCAACACCCGCTCGATGACGTCGAGCGACAAATCGAGGCGGTCGGCTTCCTCGGCGTCGATGTTGAGCCCCATGCGCGAATGGCGCGCCGCCAGCGCCAGCGACAACAGCCGCTCGGCCATCACCGGCAGCATCTTTTCTTTCTGGGTCACTTCATAGCGCGGATGCAGCGCCGACAGCTTGACCGAAATACCGTGGTTCTGGCGGATGTCGGGGCCGTTGGCGCCGGCATCGAGCGAAGAGATGGCTTCGGCATAGGCCTTGAGATAGCGCAGCGCGTCGGCCTCGGTGCGGGCCGCTTCGCCCAGCATGTCGAAGGAATAGAGATAGCCCTTCTGCGTCATCGGCCGGCCGCGCCTGACGGCCTCGGCGATGGTGCGGCCGAGCACGAACTGCTCGCCCATCTCGCGCATCGCGGCGGCGACTGCCTTGCGGATGACCGGCTCGCCCAGCCGGCGCACCATGGCGCGTAGCGTGCCTTCGATGCCGCCCTCGCCTTCGTCGAGCACGCGGCCGGTCAGCATCAGCGCCCAGGTCGATGCATTGATGAAGATCGAGCTCGAACCGCCCGAATGCGCCGACCAGTCGTGCGGCGCAATCTTGTCGGCGATGAGGTCGTCCATCGTCTCGGTGTCGGGCACCCGCAGCAGCGCTTCGGCCAGGCACATCAGCGCCACGCCCTCCTTGGTCGAGAGGCCGTAGGCGGACAGGAACACTTCCATCAGCCGCGGATCGGACGAGCCGCGCACCGCCCGCACCAGATCGGCGGCACGGGCCGAAATCGCCTTGCGATCGTGCACGGACAGCCCGGCCGCCTCGGCCAGCCGCTTCACCGCCTGGTCTTCGTCGGGCAAATAATTGGCACGGATTTGCTGGCGGATGGTGTCGAGCGCTGGCATGGCGGTCCTGTAGAGCGAGCATAAGGAAGCGGGCCGGCGGTCACCGGACCGAATGGCGCAAGCTAACATAAGTAGGGATTTCGTCCGGTCTAAAGAAATCGACAGGACAGGTCGATTGATCTATCATTATGGCCAATCACCTCCAATTCGACCAGGAATCCGATGGCAGAAGACCAATTGGACCGCATCGACAGAAACATCCTGTCGGCCCTGGGCAGCAACGGCCGGCTTTCCATGTCGGAACTGGCGGCAAAAGTCGGCCTGTCGAAGACGCCGGTGCAGGCGCGGGTGAAGCGGCTGGAGAAGGACGGCTTTATCAGGGGCTACCAGGCGATCGTCGACCGCGAGCGCATGGGCGAAGGCCATGTCGCCTTCGTCCAGGTGAAACTGTCCGACACCCGCTCGGCCGCGCTCGACGCCTTCAACCGCGCCGTGCAGACGGTGCCGGAGATCGAGCAGTGCCACATGATGGCATCGAGCTTCGACTATCTGCTGAAGGTCCGCACCACCGACATCGCCGCCTACCGGCGCGTGCTCGGCGAACGCATCTCGGCCTTGCCGCACGTCGCCCAGACCTCGACCTTCGTGGCGATGGAGACGGTGAAGGATCGGTAGGCGCTCACTGATATCTCGTCAGCTCATCCGGCTCGTTCAAGACGCTCCTGAAATTGCTCCTCGATCGCCCTCAGGAAATGGTCGGACGTCGATGTCCATCCAAAGAGTATCTGCACGAGCGTAATCGAGGCGTCATGATTGCTCCTGGGTGCATCCGACGCGATGGGCGGTGGGGCGGACAGCCCGCTGAATCCCGGAAATGTCGATTCCGGCTCTGTCGAACATCCCGCCTTTCGAGCCGAAGTCATTCTGCATGTCCACGACGAGAACTGCGGTCTTGGCGGGGTCAATTGAAACAGGTTGAGGCTTGGCGTCGATTTCAAGTGGCTGCATTTTATCCTCCCACAGCCTGAGGTATCGCACTTTGCGCCTTGGTTATCATGAGCAGCGACCCTGCATCGTGTCAACGTTATTTGGCGGCCCAAGACGGTGGTCCGCTCTTGTCGCACACAAACCCGGCCTCACTCCGCCAGCGTCTTCAAAAACGCCACCAGAGCCGCGCGTTCGCGGTCCGAAAGCTGCAGCGGGTGGATCTCGGATACACCTTCGACACTGGCCGGCGCCTTGGAATAATGCGCCACCACTTCGTCCAGCGAGGAAAACTGCCCGGCATGCATGTAGGGCGGCCGGGTGGCGGCACCGCGCAGCGACGGCGTCTTATACCCACGAATGAGTTCCGGCCCGGCCTTGACCATGAAGCGCAACTCGCGGCAGGCGCTGGCATCACCGTCGCGAAAGGTGCCGAAACAGTTGAACGGATCGGCCTCGACCTGCGCCACCGCGTCGACGCGGCCGCGATCCGGCGGCAGGCCCGCGACAGGCGGCACGCCGGTGTTGTGAAAACTGCCGTCGGTAAAACGCGGGCCGTTGTGGCAGGTCACGCAATTGGCCTTGCCGATGAACAGCTTCAGGCCGAGGATTTCCTCCGGCGAAAAGACGGCGTCGCCTTGCGGCTCGGCGCCCACCGCAAGATCGGTAGCAAAACGGTCGAAGCGTGTCTGCGGCGGCGCGATCGAGCGCTCGAAGGCGGCGATCGCCTTGCCGATATTGGCAAAGACGCGATTGACCTCCTCGGCTTGCGCCTCCGGCATGGCGTTCCAGGCCGCCCTCTCGGCATCGGTGCCGAGCGGGCTGGCATTGGCCGGCACACCCGAAAGGTCCGGCAGCGGCCCGAAGATGCGCTCGTAGCGCTCGCCGAAACGGGCCTTGATGTAATGCGCGAAGGCGGCGCGGTTGCCGGCCTGCTCCAGCGGATTTTCGAGCGGCGTCAGTGCTTGCGCCCACAGGCTGTCGCGCCGCCCGTCCCAGAAGAACCAGGGATCATGCGCGACGCCGGCCAGCGGCATGGTACGCCGGTTGGTGCGGCCGACGCCGACCGCTTGCGGCAGGTCGTCCTGGAACTGGCGGTCGATCTTGTGGCAGGTCGAGCAGGATACGGTGCCGCCGCCGCTCATCCCGGTGTCGAAGAACAGCGTCGAACCGAGTGCCGCGGCGGCCGGCACCTCGGCAAAGCGATTGGTCGTGTCGGGCTTCAGCGGCGGCAGCTTGGACAGCGCCAATGAGGCGACGGCTTGCTTCTCGGCGTCGGAAAACTCCGGCCTGCCGCAGCCGGCGAGCACGGCCACCATCACCAACGCGAGAAGACTGGAAAACCGGCTCATCTATGGCTCACAGCACCACGTTGAAGACGACAGTGTCCGAACCGGCCGCGGCGGAAATGGCAAAATGCAACTGCCACCACCCGCTCATCGTGAATTTCACGCCGTCGATGCGATAGCGTCCCTCGCCGAGGTAATCGGTCGCCTGCGGGCTGGTCGGCAGACCGTGCTTGTGCTGCGGCATGCCGCCGGAAATCGTTATCGCAGCACCTTCCACCGGCGCACCCTCGACGGTTTTCAATGTGAGCAGCCAGGACTCCAGTTCGCCCTGCCGGATGACGCCTTTCTCGGGCTCGAAAGTCGCCACGAACAGCTTGTTCGCCGTCGTCCTTGAACGGCCGACGTCCGAGCTTGGTTGCGGCGCATGCGGCGCCGTCAGATAGACGACGGCCAGCACACCGGCGAGCAAGGCAGCCAGGCCGAAGCCTCCAAGAAGATAACGCCATAACGATGCCAAACCCATTCCTGTTCTGCGGATAACGATTCGCTGGGCAGATCGCGTCCCACGCCCCTGTGGGAAATCGCGCCCAGCGCAAGAATCCGCCGTCGCCAAGCATGGCGCTGCCGGCCGCAAAAAGCTACAGCACCGCAATTGCACGGATGGAGGAGTACTTCATGGCAGGAAACGGCGTCGCCTCGATCGGCGAGTGCATGCTCGAGCTTTCGGGCCAGGCCGGGCCGAACTGGCGCATGGGCTTTGCCGGCGACACGTTCAACACTTTATGGGCGCTGCATGCCTTGAGCGGCGAGCGGCCGGCGACCTATGTCTCGGCCTTCGGCGACGACCCGTTCTCGGGCGACCAGATCAAATTCCTCGCCGAAAACGGCATCGGCGTCGGCGCCAGCCCGGTGATAGCGGGCGCCCGCCCCGGCCTCTATGCGATCACGCTGACCGGCGCCGAACGTTCGTTCACCTATTGGCGGGCCGATGCGGCCGCGAGGCAGTTGGCTTCGGACCCAGCCGCTTTACAGAAAAGCCTTGAAAACCAGGCGCTGGTCTATTTTTCCGGAATCACTTTGGCAATCCTCGACGAGGGTGCGCGCAAGGTACTGCTGACGGCCGTGGCCAAGGCGCGCGCGGCCGGCTCGCTGATCGCCTTCGATCCCAATTACCGGCCGCGGCTGTGGCGCCAAAGCGAGGAAGCGCAGGCCGCGATCCTCGAGGCGCTCGCCGTCGCCGACATCGCGCTACCCACCTTTCCCGACGAACAGATGCTGTTTGGTGATACGACACCGCAGGAAACAGCCGAACGGCTGCGAAAGCTGGTCGGCGAGGTCGTCGTCAAGAACGGCGAGGAACCGGCGCTGATCGCGCAAAACGGAACCTTGCAAACCGTGCCGGCGGTACACGTCGCCACCCCGGTCGACACCACCGGCGCCGGCGACTCCTTCAATGGCGCCTATCTCGCCGCCCGCCTTGCCGGCCATGCGCCGACTGAGGCGGTGCAGCGCGCCCATCGCGTCGCCGCCGCCGTCGTACAGGTGCGCGGCGCCCTGGCGCCGTTCGAGACGCTCAGGGCTGCGTTCGAGGCAACTGCTATCTGACCTTGATGACGACCTTGCCCTTGGCGCGTCCTGTTTCGACATAGGCCAGAGCCTCATTGGTCGCTTCGAATGGAAAGACCCGATCCAGAACCGGGCGGATCGCGCCGGATTCGATTAGGGAGGTGATTTTGCTCAGCTGATCGCCCTGCGCCCACATGAAAAGGAACGAAAACTGCACGGCACGGCGCTTGGCTTTGGCCCGAATTCCGCGGCTCAGGAAGCGCAGCACCAGCCTCAGCATAAAATTCAGTCCCTTTTCCCTGGCAAACTCGGAATCCGGTGGACCCGAGATGGAGATGAGCTTGCCACCCGGTTTCAGCACGCTCAGGGATTTTTCGAGCGTCTTGGCGTCCTGGCTGTTCAAGACGACATCGTAGCCCGACAGAACCTTCTCGAAGTCTTCTTGCCTGTAGTCGACGACAACATCGGCGCCGAGACTTTTCACCAGATCGGCACTCGACGCGCTCGCGGTTGTCGCAACGGTCGCGCCGAGGTGCTTGGCCAACTGAATAGCGAATGTTCCCACGCCCCCGGAACCAGCCTGGATGAAGACCTTCTGTCCCTTCTTCAGGTTTGCCCTGTCGATAAGCGTCTGCCAGGCGGTGAGACCGACCAGGGGAATCGAGGCCGCCTCTTCCATGCTGAGATTCTCAGGCTTCAAGGCCACATCGGCTTCATCCATGGCGATGAACTCGGCGAATGTCCCAATCCGGCCATCGCGCGGCCGCGCATAGACATCGTCGCCGGCCTTGAACTTGCGGACTTTCGATCCCACGCGGATAACCTTCCCAGCCACGTCATGGCCCAGGATGAAGGGCCGGCGATAGGGCAGGATGAGCTTGAATTCTCCGGTTCTGACCTTGGAATCGAGCAGGTTCACCCCTGCGGCATGAACCTCGACCAGGACATCGCTGTCCTGGAGCTGCGGCTCCGGCATTTCGGCCAGCCGCAGAAGGCCCTTTTTATTATATTTATCGACAACGAATGCCTTCATGGCAGTTACTTTCTAAGAATGTCTGTTGGTGTTCCGCGACAAAACAAGCCGAACGTTTTCAGTTGCATGGCCGCCCTGCGGCAAGACCTCAGCCTCGAGGAAGGACAGGGCTTTCGGGACGAAATCGGCGTAGTTCTGAACTACCCCGCCATGCCCGGCATCCGGATAGATAACCAGATGCGCCCCTGGGATACGCCCGGCGAGATCGTAGGTATTGCTGCTCGGCACCATCCTGTCCTGGTCGCCATTCGCAACCAAAGTGGGAATGCGGATAGCGCTCAGGTCTTGCGGCGCCTGGAGTCCGTAGGCCTTGATCGCCTTGAGTTGCGCGCCGAAGGCGCTCAGCGATACCGCCTTGTCCCGGTTGGACCGGCGCTCTTTCAGCCGTTGCAGAAATGCGTTTGCGGCGCGGCGCCCATTCGGCGTCGTTGTGAAGAAGAGATAGTATTTCGGATCCCGCAAAGTCAGCGCGCCCTTGATCATGTCCACGATCGTCAGCGGCGTCACCTTGTCGATGCCTTCGCCACCGGCCGGCCCCTTGCCAGCCAGGATGAGTTTGCGCACAAGGGCCTGACCAAATGTGTTGTGGTTGCTAGTCGCATATGCGCGAAATCCCCTGGCTCTGTTGTTCAGACCGGCAAGCGGAACTGCTTGCGCAGGCTCTTGTCGAACATCCCCGCGGGGGCAAAGCGGCGCAGCAGGCTGACCTGGCGCGCTGCCTTGCCAGCGGTGTAACGCCGTCGCGGACGGGCATCGGTCGCCGCCTTGACGACCACATTCGCCACCACTTCCGGCCGATCGGCTATCGGCATCACATCGCCCAGCAACGCCTTGAGCCCGGCTCGAGCCCGATCGTATTCCTTCAACAGCGAATCCGGCTCGATGCCGTTCTGGTCGAAGACGGTGCGGACGAATGCCGGCTCGATGACGGAAACGCGGACGTTGAAGGCGCGCACCTCGTGGTCGAGCGATTCCGAATAGCCTTCGAGCGCGTGCTTGACTGCCGAATAATGCGCTGAGTATGGCGCGGGTACCAATCCCAGAATGGAGCCGATATTGATGATGCGCCCTTGGCCGCGCCGCCGCATCGACGGCAACACTGCGTTGGTCATCCGCATGACGCCGAACAGATTGACGTCGAACAGGGCTTGTACCTGTGCGACCGAGGATTCCTCGGCACCCCCTAGCAGGCCGACACCGGCATTGTTGACCAGGAGATCGATCCGGCCGGTCTGCGCGAGCACGGTGGCAACGAGCGCAGTGACGGCCGCATCATCGGTCACGTCGCATGCCAGCATGGTCACCCCTTCCGGGCCATTACTGGTCTTGCGGCGACTTGTGCCAAAGACAGTGAACCCCGCCCGCGCCAAGGCCTCGGCGCTGGCGCGGCCAATGCCCGAGGAGGCTCCGGTCACGATTGCGGTTTTTTCAGAATTCCCATTCATTTTTGATGTTCCAGGTTCGAGAGGTCTAGCTTATTTCCACGAATTGAATTATGGTCGTAATATCAGATTATGAGCATAATGCAATAGCAGGGCAGGAAAGAAGACATGCGCTACGAAAAGGGCCGAAAAGACGCGTCACGCAGCCGGATCATGGAGGTCGCCGCCGAACGTTTTCGATCTGACGGCATCGCGGCGTCCGGGCTGGCGACCATCATGAGCGACGCCGGGCTGACGAACGGGGCCTTCTATCCGCACTTTCAGTCCAAGGCGGAGCTCGTCCGTGAAAGCGTGGCGGCGGCCCTGGACGCGCAGTCGCAGCAAGTGCAGGAAGCGTTGGCCGCCGGCGGTCCGGAAATGGCCATAGGGGCATATCTATCGGCCGAGCACCGGGACAATCCTGGAAAGGGCTGCGCTTCGGCCGCGCTACTGCCGGAAATAGCGCGGCAGCCGCCTGAAACGCGGGCCCTCTATGCCGAACGCGCCCAATCCCTGGTGCGTCAGATAGCCGACGCTCTGCCGCCGACCAATGATCCAGAGGGCGTTGCGTTGGGTGTGTTTGCAACGCTCATCGGCGCGCTTCAACTGGCCCGCGCCCTGGAAGGGACGGAATTGTCGGATCGCATCCTTGCAGCGGGAGCAGCTGCCGCAAAGGCGCTGATCCGGCCGGTTCAAGACGAGGTGGCCCCCTGACGGCAGCCCGGACTATTCGGCCGGCTCGAATCTGCCTTGCACCAAGACTGTCTCCACCGGCCCAAGCGGATTGATGATCCGGCTCTCCAGGACTTCGATAAGTTTGCGTCCAACACCCGCCATATCCACGGAATGAACTCCGATCTTTGCCGGCAGGAAACGTGCCAGCCGCGTGCTGTCACGGGTGACGATGTGGACGTCGCGGCCTGGTGTAAGACCCCGCTTGCCGAGGGCGTGCAACGCTCCCAGAAGGCCCAGTTCGTTGGCGCACGCCAAGCCCGTCGGCGGATCTGATGACGCCAGCAAGCGATCGAACCAGCCTGCGCTCGATTCCATGGTGAACATGCCATGACCGATCAGCAATTGGTCGATCGGAATACCGGCCTCGGCCATTGCCCTTCCATACCCGGAAAGACGCATGGCACTCGCTTGGTCCTCCGGAACGAGAAGTTGCAGCGCAATGCGTCGACAGCCCTTATCCATGAGCCGCCGGGTCGCCTCGTAGGCAATCTGTTCATTGTCGACATCGACATAAGGATACGCGATATCCAGGTCGGTTCTTCCAAACGCGACGAATGGCATGCGTTTATCCAGCAGCAGCTTGACGCGCGGATCAGCCGACACCAGGCGTGTGATGATCAGGCCGTCTGCGCTGCGCGCCTGGAGCTGCCGCTCCACACTCTCGACGGGATCGTCGTCGGGAGTGGTGGAATAGATGGACAGACTATAACCGGCTTGCCGCGCCGCCAACGTCATGCCTTCGATTAAAGGAAGCTTCAACAGATCGGACAGATGATCTCGTGTCTCCATCGGGAGTACTGCCGTCAGCGTCTGCGTTCGACCGGTTTTGAGCGCGCGACCATGATGATTTGGTAAATAGCCGACCCGCTTAGCCGCCTCCTTGACGCGGGCTATGGTCGAGGGCTGCACTTCCGGCCCATCCTTCAGAGCGCGGGATACCGTGGTCACCGAGAGGGAAAGTTCCGCCGCGATCTGCTTTAGATTGGCCATTGTTCGCCCGACTTCGTTTGCGAAAGCGCCGGCTGATTTTGCTGACCGCCAACGTTACCGGATTCGACATCCCGGTCAATCCAAACTCCCGCAGGAAGCAGCTTGACTCCAGCGCATTCAGATGCAATCGTAACGTTACGATTACAAAATAATGGCACTTTTGAGCGACATTTGGATAAAGTTGGGGAGGAGAACCTATGTCCTGGCTACGCATTTCCTTAACAGCATTCGCAATCTCGGCTGCCTTGCCCGTCCATGCGCAAACAGTCACCATCACGACCGCAGGTGGCGATTATGGCAACGCCATGAAGGAAGCCATGTGGGGGCCTGCTGCAAAAGAGCTCGGCTATGATGTCCGCGAGGAGACCCTAAGCGACGGCCTAGCCGCCTTGAAGATGCAGGTCACATCGGGTGCGGTCACGACCGACGTCATTCACCTGGGCTCACCGGAAGGTGCCCAGGCGGCCGCACAATCGCTGCTTGAGCCACTCGACTACAAGATCATCGATCCGAAATCCGTGCCGGAGGGTGCGAAGTCCGACTACTGCTATCCGTTCGACTCCTACGGCACCGTCATGTCGTGGAACACCAAGACCTATGGCCAGAACCCGCCGAAGACGTGGGCGGAATTCTGGGATGTTGCCAAATTTTCTGGCCGGCGCGCGTTGCGCGCCAATGCGCAAGACTCGATCGAGATCGCGCTTCTCTCCGATGGCGTGGCACCCGCGGACGTCTATTCCGTGCTCAGCACGCCGGAAGGGCTAGAGCGCGCCATCAACCGGCTTGAAGCGATCAAACCAAATGTCGCCGTGTGGTGGACCTCGGGAGCTCAGTCCGCGCAGTTGCTGAAAGATGGTGAGGCGGATTTGGTCATTACCTGGAACGGACGGGCTCAAACCGTGAAAGCAGATGGCGGCGCGGCTGACTACACGTTCAAGGGTTCGGTCATCGGCACGGACTGCCTTGGGGTGCCGAAGGGAGCGCCGAACAAGGAAGCCGCGATGAAGCTCATCGCAGCGATGACGCAGCCTGCGCGAGTTGCGAAGCTGACCGATTTCATTGCCTACGGCCCAGTCAATCCTGCGGCATATGAGGGTGGCCTTATTCCCGAGGACCGTCTGAAGACCCTTGCGACCGCGCCTGAAAATGCTGGCACGTCGGTGTTTTCGAATTCAGAATGGTGGGTCAAGAATGGCGAGGCTGCCCAAAGAGCCTTCGATGAAATGATGGCCCGCTGACTCTCAGCTCTAATGCATATCGCGCAAAAGTGTGCAGCGGTTTTGCGACAACAACATGCATGAAAACAAGAACCTAAAGCGTGTCGCGTGAGGCCGGTCGAAGGCGACGCGCCTTAAGGCTGGAGCACATGATGAAGTCGCTCGCGATCACCATCGAAAGCGTGCACAAGGCTTATGGATCCTACGTCGCACTGGATGATGTTTCGCTCGACATTCAGGCTGGCGAATTCCTCACGCTGCTAGGGCCATCGGGATCGGGCAAGACCACGTTACTCATGGCTCTGGCCGGTTTTGTCCGGCCGGATTCCGGTAAACTTCTCTTGGGCGATCGAGACATCACCCGCCTGCCGCCCAACAAACGAGACATTGGCATAGTATTCCAGAATTACGCCCTGTTTCCCCACATGAATGTCCTGGCGAACGTCGCGTATCCGCTGGTGCTGCGCAAGATACCGAGAGCGGAGGCGCGTCAGCGGGCGCTTGATACCTTGGCCCGCGTGAAGCTGGATGGCCTGGCGGAGCGCAATGTTGCCGCACTATCCGGCGGCCAACGTCAACGGGTGGCATTGGCGCGGGCTATCGTCTTCGAACCGCGCGTGATGTTGATGGACGAGCCGCTGTCGGCGCTCGACAAGAATCTGCGCGAGACCATGCAGTATGAGATCCGGCGCCTGCATGATCATCTAAGGATCACCACAATCTATGTGACCCATGACCAGCGCGAAGCGCTGATTATGTCTGACCGGATTGCGGTGATGAACTCTGGCCGCATCCAGCAGATAGATACGCCGCAGCGAATTTATGATCGTCCATCGACCCGCTTCGTCGCGGAGTTCATGGGCGAGGCTAACATTGTGGCGCCAGGCTCAGCACGCAGAATCGACGGCGCCGAACCATCACGCGAAACTCTGATGATCCGCGCCGAAAGCTTCCATCTTGATGCGAAGCTCGTCGGGGGAAACGGAGTGGCTCTCGAAGGAATACTGCGCGCCAAAGCGTTCCGCGGCGAAAACTGGCTTTTGACGCTGGCGCTTGACGGTGGGCAAGAGGTTCTTGTCTGCATTCCGGCAGCGCTGGCCGGCGGCTGCGCCGAGCTTGCCGCCGGTCAGCGGATGACCGCATATGCACCAGCAGCGAAGGTTCACGCCATACCGGGAGCGACGGCGTGACCGTCGTCCGGGATCCGGCGCTCGCTGCGGATGCACGGCGCGAGCGGCGGTTTTTTCTTTCACTTTCGCTCCCGGCGCTGTTCATCGTTGGGCTGGCGGCGATACTGCCCATCCTTTGGATCATCCGGCAGTCCTTCCTGACCACCGCGGGTGAGTACACCGTGGGCAATTACCAGAAGGTCCTTTCAAGCGGACTGACATGGTCGGCGCTCGTCACGACCCTCGAACTGTCCCTGGGTACGCTGGCGGCCTGCATTCTTCTCGGCACCCCCCTGGCGCTGGCTCTGGCCAGCGTCAGACCAAGGGTGGCCAACGTGCTGATGGCGTTCGTCATGCTGCCGCTGTGGACCTCCATTCTGGTGCGTACCTATGGTTGGCTCGTGCTCTTGCGGCGCGATGGCCTGATCAACGCGGCTTTGACCGGTTCAGGCCTGACGGCGGAGCCATTGCCGCTGGTCTACAACTTCACCGGAACGCTCATCGGCATGGTGCACTACATGCTGCCGCTCTTTCTGCTGCCGGTTTATGCTGCGATGCGCGATATCGACCCAAATCTCATTCGCGCGGCGGCGAGCATGGGAGCCACTCTCAGGCAGGTCATCCGCACGGTCATTTTGCCGCTATCGGCGGGCGGCATCTTCTCGGGTTCGATCATCGTCCTCATCTACGCCATAGGTTTTTTCATCACGCCGGCGGTGCTTGGCGGCGGCAAGGTAAATCCTCTCTCTACCCGGATCGAGCGTACACTATCGACCTTTCAGGACTGGGGGTCGGCGAGCGTCCTGGGCATTCTGCTCCTCGTTCTTATGGCGCTGATCGGTGTGATGTTGCTGGCGGCACGCCGCCTGGTGGCCCAGAACACAGTGGAAGCCCCCCATGCTTGAAGCCTATCCGCAAAACAGGCTCGCCCGCATTTTGCTCTGGAGCTTTGCCGCTCTTGTCATGGCATTTCTGATGCTGCCAACGCTCGTGGTGGTGCCGCTTTCCTTTTCGGCGTCGAATCTCCTCGAGTTTCCGCCGCACGCCTACTCGTTGCGTTGGTATGAGAACTTCTTCGGCTCGGCAACGTGGATGGCTGCGCTCAGAACGAGTTTGATCCTTGGGACATTGACGGCGTTGATCGCGGTGCCGTTTGCGCTGCTCGCCTGCATTTCAATGAATCGGCTGGGCGGAAAAACCGCTGCGATCATCCAGAGCGTCCTGCTAACCCCCTCGATCACCCCGGGTATCCTGCTTGCGATCGGTCTCTTCTTTGTCTTGGCTGCACAACATCTGATCGGAACGCTATTCGGTGTGCTGGTCGGACATGTGGTGCTGGCCGTTCCGGTCGCCTGCATTGTGTTGCTGCCGGCTCTCGCCCGCTTTGACTGGAACCAGGTCCAGGCGGCGCGCAGCCTCGGTGCAAACTGGGCCAGAGCCATTGGCGGAATAATCGTTCCGCAACTTCGGATCAGCTTGCTGTCGGCGACATTGATGGCGTTCCTGACTTCGCTCGACGAGTCTGTGATTTCGATCTTCATCGCAAGCGGTCGCAACAGCACGATGCCGAAGCTTATGTTCCTGTCGCTGCGCGATCAGATCGATCCGACCATTGCGGCGATCTCGACATTGTGGACCGTCATCGTCGTGGCCGTGGTCCTGATTGTGACCCTTCGCCAAAAATCCTGACCGAGACTGGAAACATGCCCACCAATCACCATGCAGCCGACGATCTGACGGATCATTCGACGGACATCCCTCAGGTAGGGTTGGCCATCATCACCGGGTCGGCAAACTGGGGGCTTGCCTTCCCGGAAGATGTCGAATTCGATGGTGTGCGCACGTTGCGGCGCGACATGAGTTTTGAAACGCCTTTCGGTCGTACCGACAACTGGAAGCTGCTCGAGTTCGATGCGTCCATCACAGCCGAAGGGAGAGCAAAACGTGCGTTGTGCATGTATTCGCACGGCAATCCCCGCGACCGTATCGACCATTCCTGCCATCGCCGCGCGTTCTGGGTATTGATGCGGGCGGGTGTACGGCAAGTTCTCGCCTGCTCGACTGTAGGCGCCGTCAACAAGGCGATCCAGCCGGGCGACATGGTGGTGACCGCCGACATCATTGAACTGACGCAGACCCCGTTTTCACTGCTTCCTGACCGCCAGAGCTTTGACTGTTCGGGCAAGCAAATCGTGTGTCCAAGATGTGCGGCGGTTCTGGTCGAAACGGCCCGCCGTCATTGGCCAGCCGAATGCCGCGTTTACGGCATCGAACAGCAGTTGGTGGCTGCCCATTGTTATGGGCCCCGACTGACAACGCCAGCCGAAGCCTTGGCGTATCGGGGCATGGGTGCGGATGTCCTCAACCATTCCATCGCCCCTGAGGCGACCTTGTCGCGCGAGATCGGCGCGTGTTTCGTGCCTTGCGCATTCGTGACGGCGGGCTTCAACGACTATATGGATCGCAATCGCCAGAAATTGCTGCAGGAGGACGTGCTGCCCAGTCTCTCCATGACAGCCTCGCGGGTCGCGCTGGAGACCGCCGCGCGACTTCCCGCTGATCCGGAATGCTCCTGTCACGGCTTGAAGTCGCCTCAGCCGAAAGAACGCTCCAGCCGGTTCTGAGACGACCTTGGTGCGCCGGATAGCTGAAGCTCTGCCACCGACCAAGAATCCCGAGGGCGCTGCATTGGGCGTGTTTGCGACGTTCGAAACGCTGAGGGCGGCGTTTGAGGATTAGGGTCAAAACTCAATCAGACTGGCTGCCGCCAATGGCCCAGATGGGCGGAACTTGCCGTTTGAATTAGTCGGCGGGAATGAGCACAGAGCGCCATTTGCTGACAATCATGGCGCTTCAGCATTGCGCTCGTTCTCGCTACGACCTGATGCGGACCCGAAGCGGATGGTCGTTTGATCCGGTTAAACTCAACGCGCCACCCGACCACATGCGCCATCTCGAGACGTTCCCGAAAACCCCCACGTCGGTCGCGACTCGACCATGGAGCGGAAGTACAGGCGAAGTACTGTTTCGTTCGAGATGGCCTGGTTCAATCTCCAGCATCCTCCTCCTGCCATACTGGCCGGAGCGAGTGCCGGCCGCGAGCGAGTGGCCTTTGAGCGTAGCTCAGAGCGTCTTGCTCATCATCAGGATCGGAACCGGAGCGCCGCCACGGTCATCGACGAATTTCTCGGCGGGTTGGTAGCCGCAGGCTCGATAGAGCGGCTCTCCTGCCATCGTGGCTGCCAGATCGGCACGGCGGAAGCCCTCAGCCTTAGCGGCACGTTCACACAGCGAAAGGATAAGGCGGCCGACGCCTCGCCGGACAAAGTCCGGATGCGTATACATGGCTCTGATACGCGCCGCGTCCGTGGCTGGATCAAGCAGTGCCGCGTTGCGTCCCGGTGACTGATCACCACCATACATGGTCGTGCGCCGGCTCCAGCCACCGCAGCCTGCCAGGACGCCGGCGTGCTCCACGACGAAATAGGTGCCATCATCGACAAGCTGCGTGTCCAGCCCCATGATTGCGCGGCTGGATCGGATCTGGTCATCGTCGAGAAACGGTTTCTGGAGTTCGGAGATCGCTGCATCCATGAGCGCAATCATGGAGGCGAGGTCCTCGCGTCGCGCTATCCGGTGCCGAAAGTCTTCACTGGCCATGTTCAAGCACACCATGAGGCGAAACAAACGCACGATATGGCGAATTTCGTTCCGTCAGAAGACCAAAATGTTCGCTGCTACGGCAGCCTTGGGACGCCTGTCGACAGCAGGCCGAAGGTATAACCAATGACAGTCATTCTGGCAGCCCCGCCATGCGATAACCTTCCACGATATGCCGGCGCACGTCTTCGGCTGGGAATGGCTGCGAATCCGACCAGTGCCGGATAGTGAAGTGCGGATCGCTTATCATGAACATTTTCGCCTCCCAGCGCGCTTCCTCCAAACGGCCAAGTTGCGCAAGGCTTGCTGCAAGCAGGCGTCGTGAAGTCGTGCGATAGGTTTCGGGCCTGCGCAGCGTTTGGATCGCGGATTCGTAGTCGCCCATGGCATATTGGGCCTGGCCCAACATCCAGTAATACCAACCGGGCGGGTGAGGGTTGAGTCGCAGTGCCCTGCGGACCTGCTCTATGGCTTCGGCAGGTCGCCCCTTTTCAGTCGTCAACTCGGCCCGCATCGCCCAAGCGTCGGCGTGGTTGGGGTCCAACTCGTGGGCAGCATCGAATTCGGCATCCGATTCCACCCAGCGACTCTCATGTCCCAGTATGACGCCCAATACCCATCTGTTCCCGGCGTCGTTCGGGTCGAGTTCGACCGCCAGCTGTGCTTCGGCGAGCGCTCTTGCGCGGTTGGGGTCCATCGGTTCGTCCCAGAACTCCCAGCCCAGCCAGAGGTTGAGTGCCAGCCAACGGTGCGCCTCCGCGTATTCCGGGTCGAGCGCGATTGCCCGGTTCAGCAGCAAAATGGCCTCTTTCGCGGTGAGCGCCGTTTGCAGGCCAAGGGCCCGGGCACGCACACAGAGATCATAGGCCTCCAGGTTGCTCGGTCTGTTGCGCGCCGGCGCGGTGGTCAGGCGGCCAACCAGAGCCTCGACAATCTTGCCGGTCACCTCGTCCTGAACGGCGAAGATATCTTCTAGGCTCCGGTCGAATCTTTCGGCCCAAAGGTGGTCACCCGCGATCGCGTCGATCAGTTGGGCGTTGATACGCACCCGTCCAGCGGCCCGCCGTGCACTACCTTCAAGAAGATGGCGAACTCCCAGTTCTCGCGCGATGCGACGCACATCCACGTGCCTGCCTTTGTATGCAAATGCCGAGTTGCTGGCGATGACGAACAACTCGCTTGTCCTCGACAGATCCGTGATCAAGTCTTCGGTGAGGCCATCGACAAATGCCTCCTGCTCCGGATCATTGCTCATGTTCGTAAAGGGCAGGACGGCAATGGAGGGCTTGGCGGGGAGCTGCAGAGGCGCTTTCTCCGCGAGCCCGCCATCGTCCGATGCGGTCGACAGCCGGATCCGGTAGACAGACACTGGTTCGGTGACGTTCTTGATCGCTTGCGGACCAAGTTCGTCGAAGCCGCAATCGAGCTTCCGCTTGACTTGGTCGTAGACGCTGCCGGACACACAGACATCTCCTGCCCCGGCCATTGCCTGGAGCCGCACTGCGACAATGACGCCGTCGCCGAACAGATCGCCGTCCTCGACAACGACATCGCCCAGATTGATGCCGATATGCAGGTAGATTCTCCGGTCGGCGGTCACACCCTCGTTTGCGGCCGCCATCCGCTTCTGAAGGTCCACGGCGCATGACACGGCGTTCACCGCGCTTCCGAACTCGACCAGAACGCCATCACCCATCACTTTCACAATACGGCCATGACGGTCGCGGACGAGTGGTTCGAGGATTTCCTTCCTCGTCCTCCTTAAAGCGGCCAACGTTCCTTGCTCGTCCAGGTCCAGAAGTCGACTGTAGCCCACCACGTCGGCAGCCAATATGGCGGCAAGGCGGCGTTGGGCGCGTTCTTCGGCCATTTCGCGTTGCTTTCATTGAAAGCAGAAAAGCGAATTTTATGCCGCCCATTTCAAAAGTCTATCAGGTTGACTTCGAGGCTCGATCGCCAAGCAGCTACATAGGGTGATCGCGCCTGTCGATTGTCCCCACTGGGGCCACGACTTGCGCTTGGGGCTCGTCTTGGAGAAGGTCAGCAAGGGGTCAGTGCCGAGTGCCGCGAATGTCGGCTATCGCGCAGTGAAATGGGCTGACGAAGGGCAGCTCAGGGTCAACTTGCGTCGTCAGGGCTCTCGGCGTCAAAGGTCCGAGAGGGTTCGAAGTCGGTCGTTCAGAGTGATTGCGTTTTGACTCCAGAGCGCCGCGCGTCATTGGACGCGCAAAGGACGCTATAACACTTTGAATTTGCATGATCCTTTCCGAACCGGAGGTCAGCGCAGCAAAACCATGCCGGTTTCCGGGGGTCATGCCCTAAGGCAGCCTAAACCGGCATTCCGTCACGTGATGGTAGATCTGGCCCGGCCACAGCGTGGCTTGCGGGAAATACGGCCGGTTGGGCGCATCCGGCCAGATTTGCGGTTCCAGGCAGAAGCCTGAAAACGCCTTGTACTGGCGTCCGCCCAGTCCATGCGAGGACGGCGCCAGATACTGGCCGGTATAGAGCTGGACACCTGGCTCGGTGGTCCAGAGCTCCATCTCGACGCCGGAATTCGCGCCTTGCGCCCATGATGCCTGCTTCAGCGGCCCGCGCGTCGAGGCGAGGCAGAAATTCTGGTCGTAGGGGAGTTGCTCGCCCTCGGTCTCCATGCGCAGCGGCCGCGCCTGGCGAAAGTCGAAAGGTGTGCCGTCGACCGGCTTGACCGTGCCTGTCGGAATCAAATCGGCGTCGACAGGAAGATAGGCGCCGGCATTCAGCATCAGCCGGTGGTCGAGAATGTCGCCGGCGCCGCCGTCATCCAGGTTGAAATAGGAATGCTGGGTGAGATTGCAGAGCGTCGGCTCCTCGCAGGTGGCGGTCAGTTCGACGCTGAGCGTACCGGGGATCTTGAGCCGGTAGGTGCAGGTCACGTCGAGCGCGCCGGGAAAGCCCATCATGCCGTCCGGGTCGTGCAGGGTCAGCGTGACAAAATCCCTGCCATGCAGCGAAACCGCCCAGGCCCGGCGCGAAAAACCTTGCGAACCGCCATGCAGCGTGTGCTTTTCGAGGAAATTGCGCTCGGTCTGGTAGCGTTTGCCGGCAAGCGTGAAGCGGCCGTCGCGGATACGGTTGGCATAGCGCCCGACGACAGTGCCGAAGAAGGCGGTATCCGTCTCATAGTGCTCGAAACGATCATAGCCGAGCACCAATGGCGCCTCGTGCCCGGCCAGGTGCAGATCCTGAATGATCGCACCCAGGCCGATGATGTTGGCGGTAAGGCCGCCGCCACGAATGGTGAAACGGCGGACTTCCTCGCCCGCCTGCGTCGTGCCGAAAACCTCGCCGTCCTTCATCGCCATGCTCGCAAGTTCGTTGCTCGATCGACGCCAGCCTGGCCTTTCCGAAGCGGCCCAGGATCGTTTTCGGAATTACCGTATGAGGCTTCTAGAGACCAAGTCCGCCGATGCAGACATATTTGGTGTCGAGATAATCCTCGATGCCCTGATGGCCGCCTTCCTTGCCGAGGCCCGATTCCTTGACGCCGCCGAACGGCGCCTCAGGCGTGGTGATGAGCCCTTCATTGACCCCGACCATGCCGTATTTCAACCCTTCCATGACCCGGAAGGCGCGGCCGAGATCGCCGGTGTAGAAGTAGCAGGCCAGGCCGAACTCGGTGTCGTTGGCGAGTGCCACGGCCTCTTCCTCGGTCTCGAACTTGAACACCGGCGCTACCGGGCCAAAGATTTCTTCCTTCATGAAGCGCATCTTCGGCGTGGCATTGGCGATCACCGTCGGCTGGAAGAACGAGCCGCCGAGCGCGTGGCGCTTGCCGCCGGCGACGATCTTGCCGCCTTTGGCAGTAGCGTCGGCAATCAGCTCCTCGACCTTCTCCACCGCCTTCTCATCGATCAGCGGTCCCTGCTGGACACCGTCTTCGAGGCCGGAACCGACCTTCAGCCCGTTGCTCGCAGTAGCCAGCTTTTCGACGAACCGGTCATAGATGCCGGCCTGCACCAGGAAGCGGTTGGTGCAGACGCAGGTCTGGCCGGAATTGCGGTATTTGGCGGTGATGGCGCCAGCGACGGCCCGATCGAGATCGGCGTCGTCGAAAACGATGAACGGCGCATTGCCGCCGAGCTCCATCGACACTTTCTTGACGGTCACCGACGACTTCTGGATCAGGATCTTGCCGACCTCGGTCGAGCCGGTGAAGGTGATCTTCTTGACCAGCGGATTGGCACAGATCTCGTCGCCGATCTCGCCGGCGGCGCCGGTCAGGATGTTGATCACGCCTTTGGGGAAGCCGACTTCTTCGGCAAGCGCGCCCCAGGCAAGCCCGGAATAAGGCGTCTGCGACGCCGGCTTGACCACGGCCGTGCAGCCGGCCGCAAGCGCCGGGCCGAGCTTGCGGGCCAGCATCGAGGATGGAAAATTCCATGGCGTGATGGCGGCGATGACGCCGACCGACTCCTTGGTCACCAGGATGCGGCGGTCCGCCCAGGGTGACGGAACGACGTCGCCATAGGTGCGGCGGCCCTCTTCGGCGAACCACAATATGTAGGACGCGGCCGAGCCGATCTCGCCCTTCGATTCGAACAGCGACTTGCCCTGCTCGATGGTCAGCAGTTCGGCCAGCACGTCCTGATTGTCCATCATCGCGTCGTGCAGCTTGCGCAACAGCTTCGAGCGTTCGAGCGCGGTGGTCTTGCGCCATGTCTTGAAGGCAGCGTCGGCGGCCTCGATGGCGCGGCGGGTCTCGGCCTTGCCCGACTTCGGCACGGTGCCGATCTTGAGGCCGGTGGCAGGGTTGTTGACGTCGACCGTCTGGCCTGAATCGGCCTGCACCCATTCGCCATTGATGAGATTGGCCTGCCGCATGAAATGGCTGGTTTTCTGAAGCATGATCTCGCCTCCGTTCGGCACCTGGCGGGCCGGTCGCTGATTTCGTGAATGGACGTGCGCGATAGCATCGCTAGAGCCACTGCTCTTAGCCCAGGGCAAGCCCCGCAAGCAATCACAAGATGGCATATAGGGTTTAGGCCAGCCAAAGCGAGAGCGATCCCGCCGGGCTCCTATCCAAAAATATGGACGACCACTGTCAGCCAAAACGCAGTGGTCACGACCGCACTGGCGGTGGCGATGGTCATCTGGTTCGATGCCAGCGCCTGGCCGGTGTTGAACTGCACGGCAATGAGATAGGAATTGATGCCGGACGGCAACGCCGCAACCATGACCGCCACTTTGGCGGTCAATGGCGGCAGGCCGATCAGCCAGACCAGGCAAAGAACCAGTGCTGGCATCAGGAACAGTTTCAGCGCCGACAGCGCCAGCGCCGGGCGGACATTGCCGGAAATACCGAAACGGCGCAGGCTTAGCCCCATGGCAAACAGCGCCACCGGGGCGGCCGTGCCGGCCAGCGCGTCGCTCAACCGCGTCGCAAGCGCTGGCAGCGGCGTACCGGTGAAGCGCCACGCGAGCCCGGCCAGTATGCCGATGATCAGCGGGTTGATGAATACCCTCCTGAGAAAGCTCGTGATGACGCGGAGCGGATGCACAGGCTCGCTGCCGCCGCGGCCGAACATTTCGAACAGGATGATCGAGGCCATCATCATCACCGGCAGGTGAATGGAAACCAGCAGCGACAGCACTTCGAACCCGGCCGGGCCGAACACGCCGATGATGAAGGGAGCACCGAGCAGGACGACATTGGAATAGGACGACGACACGCCGCCGACGACGCCGGCGCGTGCGTCTCGTCCGAAGATGCGCGTAATGACCAGATGGCCGGCAGCCCAGGTAAGCGCCACCGCTGCGAAATAGGCGCCCCACAGCGACCACGGCGCCACGCCGTGGAAATCCGCCTTTATCATGGTCTGGAACAGCAAAAGCGGCATTGCCACGTTGATGGCGAATTCGGATACGCCCTCGCCGCTCGCCGGCTTCAAATAGCCGGTCAACCCGGCAAGATAGCCGAGCCCGACGAGACTGAAGACGAAGAGGACGGTTTCGGTAAGCGGAGACATTTTTGCCGTGATAGGCGAGCCCTGATCGCGGCGCAATCGCCCTTCCCTCGCGAATGTACCAGCCAACAATCCGGCCGCTCGGATCTTGCCCGAATTTGCTCATGGTTGGATGGCAGCGCTATACAGGGTTGTCGGGGGACACGCGGCGAATGGGCCTTGTCGGAAATCAGCACTTCTTCAAGCAGGCGTGGCTGACGGCTTTCGTCGCCGCCCTGCTCTGTCTCGTGGTGACCTCGACTCATGCCGCGGAGCCAGCAAGCCTCAAGGGCGTGGCGCTGATCGTCGGCCAGTCGAAATACCGGCACATAACGGCTCTTCCCAACCCCGCCAACGACGCCCGCGACATCGCCAAGTTGCTGACCGATCTCGGCTTCGACGCGCGCAGCGTCACCGACCGCGACGCGGCAAAGCTGAAGCGTGATCTCGAGCGTTTCGCCGAGGATGCCGAGGACGCCGACGTCGCCTTGATCTACTATTCCGGCCACGGCATCGAGGCCGGCGGCGAAAACTATCTGGTGCCGGTCGACGCCGACGTTTCTTCATTGAAGGACGCCGATCAGGCCCTGGTGCCGATCTCCGCCGTCATGGACGAATTGAAGACGACCGTGCCGGTAACGATCATGCTGCTCGATGCCTGCCGCACCAACCCGTTTCCGGCGGACGCGGTGCTGCGCCGGACGCCCACGGCCTCGGCCTCGCCGATCGGCGCCGGCGGACTGGAGCCGGTGCGCGGCGCCAAGGCACTGGCGGACGCGACCGCGACGGAAAATCTGGGAACGGTGATCGGCTTTGCCGCCGAGCCGGGGCGGCCGGCACTCGACGGTATCGTCGGCGAAAACAGCCCCTACGCAGCGGCACTTCTGCGCCATCTCGCGGCGATGAAGGGCACGGAGTTCGGCTCGGTCATGCGCATGGTGACCGAGGAGGTCTATCTCGACACCAAGGCAAAGCAGCGGCCATGGGTCAATGAAAGCCTGCGCCGGCTGCTCTATTTCGGCGTAGCACCGCAGGAACCGACCGGCGACGACGGGCTGATCACCGGCGAGCGGCGGCAATTGCTGCTGACGATTGCCGAGTTGCCGGACCCCAAGCGGGCACAGGTGGAACTGGCCTCGCTGCAGGACGGCGTGCCGCTCGACGCGCTTTATGGCGTGCTGAAGGCGCTCGGCACCGAAAAGATGCCGGAAGACCCCACCGACCTGCAAAAGCTGCTCGACGCCCAGGCCGAGCGCCTGAAGAAGATGATTTCCGAGCGCGACGCGCTGCGCACCGACGACCCCGAGATAAGCCGCCTCGTCGCCTCGGCCGACAAGGCCATAGGCCAGGGCGCCATCGTCACCGCGCGCAACTTCCTCGACCAAGCGGTGGGCCGGGTCGAGCAGGCCAGCGGCGCCGTCGACCAGGCGGAGGAATTGGTCAGGCAAAAACGTCTTGCCGACGCGGCGATTTATACCAGGCGCGCCGACGCTTCGGCGCTGGTCTTCGACTATCTGTCGGCCGCCAACGATTACGGCAAGGCCTTCTCGCTGGTCGAGAAATGGGACGACAGACTGCGCTGGAACTACAAGAACCAGGAGGCGGAAGCGCTGAATGCCCATGGCAATGCCACCGGCGACAGGCAAGCGCTGCAGCGCGCCATCGACGCCTACCGCGTCATCCTGAATTTCATCCCCAATGGCGAGCAGAACCGCGACTGGGCGATCACCCGCAACAACATGGCGGTGGTGCTGCAGACGATCGGCGAGCGCGAGCGCGAAACCGACCGGCTGGAAGAGGCAGCGAAGATCTTTCGCGATTCGCTTGTCGTGTTCGAGCGCGAGAAGGACGACCTCAACTGGGCCGCCGCCCAGAACAACCTGGCCAATGTGCTGCTTAAGATCGGCGAGCGCGAGAGCGACCCGAAACGCCTGAACGAGGCGGTGGTGGCGATGCGCGCCACGCTGGAGAAGCGTCCGCGGGACAAAGTCCCGCTGGACTGGGCCGCCTCGCAAAACAATCTCGGCCTTGCGCTTTATGCGCTTTCGGAACGGGAACCGAATGGCGAGCGCCTGACCGAGGCCGAGACTGCCTACCGGCTGGCGCTTGAAGAGTACACGCGCGAAAAAGCACCCGTTCAGTGGGCGATGCTTCAGAACAATCTGGGCAACACGCTGGTGTCTCTCGGCACGCAACGCAACGACAAGGCGAAAATCGACGAAGCGGCCGATGCCTTTCGCGCTGCGCTCAAGATCCGCACCCGCGCCACCTTTCCGGTCTCCTGGGCGACCAGCCGCCTTAATCTCGGCAACGCGCTGAGCAGTGCTGCTCGTTTCGATCTCGGCACCGGCCTGCTCGAAGAGGCGGCTGCCGCCTACGGCGATGCGCTGACCATCTTCACCCGCCAGCGCTTTCCGATGGATTGGGCTTCCGCTGAGAACAATCTCGGCTCGATCTACCAGACGCTCGGCCAGCGCACCCGCGATGCTGCCAGGCTTGAGCAATCGGCCGCCGCATACCGGGCGGCACGGCGCGTCTATACCAAGAAGGGCTTTCCGCTCGACTGGGCGATGACCCACTATAATCTCGGCAACACGCTGCAACTGCTCGGCGGCGTGACCGACAAGCCGGTGCACTACGAAGACGCGATCGAGGCCTATCGCGATGCACTGCGCGAATACAAGCGCGAGACGACGCCGCGGCAATGGGCGCTGGCGCAGGCCGGCCTCGGCTCGGCGCTGCAATGGCTGAGCATGAGCGAGGCCGATCCCGGCAAACTGGCCGCTTCTATCGCCGCGCGCCGGGCGGCGCTACAGGTGCTGACCTTCGAGACCTCCCCCGTCGATTGGGCAAACGCGCAGAACGGCATCGGCATGAGCCTGATCAATCTCGGCAATCTCGAACGGACCGGCAGATATCTGGACGACGCCGAAGCCGCCTTCGAGGCGACGCTCAAGGTCTTCACCCGCGAAGGCCAGCCGATGCAATGGGCCTTCGAGCAGAACAATCTCGGCGACGTCCACTGGAACCGCGGCAGCTATGGCGGCGGCAATGCCGAATACCAAAAGGCGATCGAATTCTTCGAGAACGCCAAGCAAGGCTTTACCGAAGCCGGCTACACACTCCCCATCCCGCTGACCGACCGCAAGATCGATCTGGTGAAGAAGCAGATAGCGAAGAAATAGGCGTCTCGGCCGCAGGTTGCACTCGGCTTGTCTTTCAGCCGGCTTTGCCGTCCCTATATGCCGGTCACCGGGGACCTGCCTGCCGGTCACCCGAAAGGATGTCTGATGCTTCGATTTGTGCTGGCGCTGCTGTTGCTTGCCGTTTCCGCCACAGCCCATGCGACGGAAGCCGGCTGGGCGCTGCTCCGCGACGGCGGGCATGTGGTCCTGCTTCGCCATGCCATGGTCACCGGCACCACCGATGCGGCCAATTTCGACCTCGGCAAATGCGCGACCCAGGTCAATCTCTCTGAGCGCGGCAAGCAACAGGCGCGCAAGATCGGCGCGCTGTTTGGCGCCCGCGCCGCACCGGTCGAGCGCGTGCTGTCCAGCCGCTATTGCCGCTGCCTCGAGACCGCCCGCATCGCTTTCGAAAGCGAGCCGGAGCCGTTCGCACCGCTTGACCTGCTGAAGACCGACGAAAAGGAAAAGGCCGACCAGATTGCCGCGATCCTTGCCGAGATCCGCGGCTATTCCGGCTCCGACAATCTGGTCATGGTCACGCATCTCGAAAACATCCAGGAATTGACCGGGATCTCGCCGCGTGAAGGCGAGGCGGTGGTCGTCGAGCCGCAGGGCGACGGCCTGCGAGTACTCGGCCGCGTCACTTTCTGACTGCGCCGGAGCCGGTTGAAGCGTTCGCTAGTAGTACCTTAAGCGGAATACCGGTTCCGACCCGCGATGAGGTCTTGATCGAGTCCAAGGTCGACATCGACCCTTAGTCAGGACCAACGAGCGCTTTCAACGAAAGCGAATGCGATGGTACGTCTCATCAGGCCTTCCGAGCGTTGACAACGGGCGAGGTTTTCGTCCTCTACTTTGCCGGCCGGAGCCTCAGCGGCCGAAAAAAGGCCCGGATGTCCTCGACCAGGAGTTCGGGTTGCTCAATCGCCGCGAAATGTCCTCCTTTCGGCATGTCGGTCCAGCGCTCGACACGGAAGACTCGCTCGACCCAGGAGCGAGGTGGCATAGGAAGCTCTCGAGGGAAGACTGCAACGCCGAGGGGCGGTATTATTCGCTCTCTTGGCCCGAAGATCAGGGGGCAGAGCCGGTTCTCTTTGTAAATCCGGAGCGAGGCCTCGATCGTGTTACCGAACCAGTAGAGCGAGATGTCGGTAAGCAGCGTGTCTAGAGGGATGGCGCGTTCGAGTTCGCCTTCGCAGTCGCTCCAACTGCGGAACTTCTCGGCAATCCATGCGGCTAGCCCGATTGGGGAATCTGTCAGTGCAAAGGCTAGCGTCTGGGGCTTGGTCCCCTGCAGAAAAGCGTAGGCCCCCTCCGTCGCGGCGAAATTCGCCGCACTGTCGAGGAATGCCTTCTCCTCCGGCGTGACAGGTGGGTCGTCGCGACCGAGGGTCGGGCGGAAACTGCCCGGAATGTAATTCAGGTGCAATCCGATAAGGTCCTCCGGGTAAAGCTGAGCGAGCCAGGTCGAGACGCCGGCGCCGATGTCGCCACCTTGTGCGGCGAAGCGATCATATCCCAGTTCGCGCATCAGCCCCCGCCACAGCTTCGCGACATGCTTTGAGCTAACGCCGGCTTGACGCGGCGGGGACGAGAAGCCGAAACCCGGAAGCGACGGTGCGACGACATCGAAGGCGTCATCGGCATCCCCGCCGTATTTGGCAGGTTCCGTGAGCAGCGGAATGACATGCTCGAACTCGGCGAAGGAGCCGGGCCAGCCATGAGTGAGGATCAACGGCAAGGGCGATGACCCCTTTCCTTTCTGGTGAACGAAATGGATGTCGCACCCGTCTATCGTGACCCTAAACTGAGGCAACAGGTTCAGACGTTTTTCGTGATCGCGCCACCTGAAATCGTATTCCCAGTAACGTGAAAGCTTTCTGAGGAAATCAACGTCAGTACCGTCCTCCCATCCGTATGCGAAGATCGACGACGGCCATCTTGTCGCTTGGATACGACGCTGGAGGTACTCGATCTGTTCATCCGGGATGTGGATGTGGAAGGAATGCATGACCACGGGTGTTGCTCCGATCAGCGGCGAAGAATTGTCCCATCAAGGCACAGAACGAAGGAAAACTCACTGAGCGACCGCTTTGTCCGCTACTTGCTCGTTCCCATCTACGAGACGAAGGTAACATTCCACCGTTGGTGGCAATTCGTTCAAGTTACCCGGCGTCAGATTTTCACCGCTACCAGCCAAGCGTCGACATGGAGCTTCCATCCCTCGATCATGTCCGCGAACGCGTCCTCCGTCAGTTCGGACAGATACGATGGTCCTGCCGGGCTCAGGCAGTGAACGCATAGGTAATCGACGCCTCCGTGCCTCCGTTAGTGGTCGGTCGGCAGGCCACCTCGACAATCCGACACGCGAATCCGGCGTAACGCGAACATAGCGGATGCGGTGCGCCAGCCGCCCACCCATGCTCATGTCGCCATGCTTAGCCAAGGCCTTGAGCACCTTCACCAATCGTTTTTCCAGGCGCACCCGGTCTGCACGCGTTCTATGGTCATAGATCTTCGTGGTACATTGGTACACGCAATGACCAGAGATGGGACGGTTTCGGCATATCGCCGGGAGGGGTTGCCAGCGACCCCTATTGCTCTGCCAGAACAGCAATCCCA
Source organism: Mesorhizobium sp. M0189 (assembly GCF_040322135.1). NCBI lineage: Bacteria > Pseudomonadati > Pseudomonadota > Alphaproteobacteria > Hyphomicrobiales > Phyllobacteriaceae > Mesorhizobium > Mesorhizobium sp. M0189. The sequence continues at coordinate 93,888 of NZ_JAMYSW010000001.1, read as the reverse complement.
GTTGCCGCCGGCGCATCAGGCCTTTTCCTGCCCGGAAAAACCGATTAGACAGCCCAAAACACATGCGGACAGATTCCGCCCGCAATCGAAGGAAAAGCCCTTGTCCACCACGTTCGACAAAGTCGCCAAGATCATCGCCGATACCAGCGAGATCGACATCGAGACGATCACGCCCGAAAGCCACACCATCGACGATCTCGGCATCGACAGCCTCGACTTCCTCGACATCGTCTTTGCCATCGACAAGGAATTCGGCATCAAGGTGCCGCTGGAAAAGTGGACGCAGGAGGTCAATGACGGCAAGGCGTCGACCGACGACTATTTCGTCATGAAGAACCTGTGCGCCAAGATCGACGCGCTCGTCGCCGCCAAGAACGCCACGTAAGCACAGCGCTTGACGCGCCTTCACCCGAACAGCCGCCCATGAACCCCCACGACGTCGTCATATCAGGCATCGGCCTAGTCTCGTCGCTGGGCGAGGGTCCGGATGCGCATTGGCAAAAGCTCGTCCAGCCGCGCCTTGAGCCGGTTCTGGAGGCCTCGCGCTTCTCGCCCTATACAGTCCACCCGCTGCCGGAGGTCGACTGGAACCTGCAGATCTCCAAGCGTGGCGACCAGCGGCAGATGGAGACCTGGCAGAGGCTCGGCACCTATGCGGCCGGCCTTGCGCTCGATGATGCCGGCATCAAGGGCAATGACGAACTCTGCGCGACCATGGACATGGTGGTGGCCGCCGGCGGCGGCGAGCGCGACGAAGCGGTCGACGCGGCCATTCTCGCGGCATCGGAAAGCCGCAATGACCGCGACGTGCTGCTCAACGAGAAGCTGACCACGGAATTGCGCCCGACGCTGTTTCTGGCACAGCTTTCCAACCTGCTCGCCGGCAACATCTCGATTGTCCACAAGGTGACGGGGTCGTCGCGCACCTTCATGGGCGAGGAAGGTGCGGGCGTCGCCGCCGTCGAGACCGCGGCCGCGCGCATCCGTTCCGGTCAGTCGACGCATATACTGGTCGGCGGCGCTTTCCAGACCGAACATTCCGACATGCTGCTCGGCTATGAACTGGCCGGCTACCTGCATCGCGGTCCGTGGCGGCCGGTCTGGCAGAGGCAAGGTGCCGAGGGCGGCGGCGTGGTGACCGGATCCGGCGGCGCGTTTCTCGTCCTGGAGCAGCGCGAGCACGCGACAAGCCGTGGCCGGAAGATCTATGCGGAACTTGGCCCGGTCCTGTCCGGTCGCGCCAGGCGCCGGCGGGGCGAACTCGATGGAGAGATCGCCATGCTGCTGAAGCAAGCCGCATTGCCGGACGGCGAGTTGCTGGCGATCTCCGGCGCTTCGGGCGCCCATGCCGCGACCGCCGCCGAGAAATCGGCGCTCGAGGCCAATCCGGCGATCGCCGCACGCGGCTTTTCGACGCTCACCGGCCACATGAAGGAAGCGCAGTTCCCCTTCGCCGTCGCGCTGGCGGCCCTGGCTGTCGATCGCGAGGCCGCCTACCCTGTCTTCGACGCCACAGTCGAAAAACCGTTTGCCGGCGTCCCGAAGACCGTCCTTGCAACGGCGATCGGCTATCACCAATTCGAGGGCATGGCGCTGATCAAAGCCGCCTAGAGCATCGGACCGAAAACGTGACGCGGTTTTCGGGCGATCCGATGCTCCAAGAGAAACAGGTTTTTGGACAACAAATGGCCAATCTGAACGACCACATGGGCAGGCCGATCGTCGCCGTCACCGGCATCGGCGTGGTGACCTCGCTCGGTGTCGGCAAGGCCGATAATTGGGCGGCGCTGACATCCGGCAAGTCCGGCATCCATCCGATCACCCGCTTCCCGGTCGATCATCTCAACACCCGCATCTCCGGCATGGTCGATTTCCTGCCGTCGAGTTCCAAGGGCGCCAGTCTCCTCACCTATGAGCTTGCCGAAACCGCGGCCCAGGAAGCGATGTCTGAGGCAGGCCTCGATGCCGGCGATTTCGGCGGACCGCTTTTCCTCGCTTCGCCGCCGGTCGAACTCGACTGGAGCGAGCGCTTTTCGCTCTACAATTCCGACACGCACGATACCGGTGCAGAGAGGCTCCTGCGGGTGGCGCGCGGCCTGAGGGAACTCGACATTTTCGAGACCACCCAGTTCGGTTCGATCGCCGACCGGCTTGCCGATCGTTTCGGCACGCGCGGCCTGCCGATCACGCTGTCGACCGCCTGCGCCTCGGGCGCCACGGCGATCCAGCTCGGCGTCGAGGCGATCCGCCGCGGCGAATGCGACCGGGCGCTGTCGATCGGCGCCGACGGATCGGCAACCGCGGAGGCGCTGATCCGCTTCTCGCTTCTGTCGGCGCTCTCCACCCATAACGACATCCCCGAAAAGGCATCCAAGCCGTTCTCCAAGGATCGCGACGGCTTCGTGCTGGCCGAAGGCTCGGGCGCCCTTGTGCTGGAATCGCTGGAGGCAGCACTTGCCCGCGGCGCCACCATTCTCGGCATATTGCGCGGCTGCGGCGAAAAGGCCGACGACTTCCATCGCACCCGCTCCAAGCCGGACGGTTCGCCGGCGATCGCGGCGGTGCGCGCCGCCCTTGCCGATGCCGGCCTGAGCGAGGACGGGATCGATTATGTCAACGCCCATGGCACCTCGACGCCCGAAAACGACAAGATGGAGCATTTGTCGCTGTCGACGGTGTTCGGCGAGCGTATCTCGTCAATGCCGGTCTCGTCGAACAAGTCGATGATCGGCCATACCCTATCGGCAGCCGGTGCCGTCGAGGCTGCATTTTCGCTGATGACGATGCGCGAAAGCGTCATTCCGCCGACCATCAACTACGACAATCCCGACCCGGCGATCGTGCTCGACGTGGTGCCGAACACCAAGCGCAACGCCGAGGTCGGCACGGTCCTGTCGAACTCCTTCGGCTTCGGCGGCCAGAACACCTGCCTTGTCATGGCGCGGGAACCGGTCTAAGCGACCGTTCCGCTCTAGCACTGTTGTCGTGCGCATGGTCCTTTCCGAAACGGTTCTCGGGTCATGCGCAACCTGGGATCTGGCATGCGCGCATTGCAACTTATCGAGGATCGCCGGCTTGAAACGGTGGACCTGCCACCACCGCCGCCGCCTTCGCTCGGCGAGGTGACGCTGCGCATCAAGGCCGTGGCGCTGAACCACATCGACGTCTGGGGCTGGCGCGGCATGGCTTTTGCCAAGCGCAAGCTGCCGCTGGTCGTCGGCGCCGAGGCTTCCGGCGAGGTCGAGGCGGTCGGCCCCGGCGTTTCCAGCCTTGTGCCCGGGCAATTGGTGTCGATCTATGGAGCCCGCACCTGCGGTCTTTGCCGCGCCTGCCGCGAAGGCCGCGACAATCTCTGCGAGCATGTTTCGGGCGTGCACGGCTTCCATCTCGACGGCTTTGCGCAGGAAAAGATCAACCTGCCGGCGCGCCTTCTGGTCCCCGCGCCGCCCGGCGTGAGCGAGATCGGCGCGGCGGTGGCGCCGGTTACCTTCGGCACGGTCGAGCATATGCTGTTCGACAATGCCCGGCTGCAGCCCGGCGAGACGATACTCGTCCATGCCGGCGGCTCCGGCATCGGCTCAGCCGCCATTCAGCTGGCCAAGAAGATGGGCTGCACGGTCATCACCACCGTCGGCTCGAACGAAAAGATCGACAAGGCCAAGGCGCTCGGCGCCGACCACGTCATCAATTACCGCGAGGACCGCTTCGAAGGCGTCGTGCGCAAGCTGACGAAGAAGAAGGGCGTCGACGTGGTGTTCGAGCATGTCGGCGCCGACACCTTTGCCGCCTCGATGCTGTGCCTGAAACGCGGCGGACGGCTGGTCACCTGCGGCTCGACCTCCGGTGTGTCGACGCAAATCAATTTGATGCAGTTGTTCCAGCAGCAGCTGAAGCTGCTCGGCTCGTTCGGCTGCCGCATGGAAAACATGGCCGACGCCATGCAGAAGATGGCGGCGGGTCTTGTCGCGCCGGTGATCGACACCGAGGTCGGCTTCGACGGCATCGATGCCGCGCTGAAGCGCATGGAAGGCCGCGACGTGTTCGGCAAGATCATCCTGCGCGTCGGCTGAGAATGGTCGGCAAGACTTTCAGGAAGATCAGCCGGGACCTGGGATTCCGCCATGGCCGGCGGCTTCGACGGTTCAACTACTGGCTGGTCGCGCGGGTCGCGATGATCATCATCTCCGCGCTGCGCCTGCTGCCGCCCGACAGGGCGCTCAATTTCGCCGACCGCGCCGCCCGCCACATCGGCCCTTGGGTGCAGCGCCACAAGGTTGCGATCGACAATCTGCGCAAGGCCTATCCGGAAAAGAGCGATACAGAGATCGAGGCGATCGCCTCCGACATGTGGGGCAACATGGCTCGCCTCGCCGCCGAATATATCTTCCTCGATGCTTTGTTCGACTACGATCCTGCTGCGACGAAGCCGGGCCGTGTCGAGGTCAAGGGCGTGGAGCATTTCGTGCGCATCGCCGGCGAGGACAAGCCGCATATCGTCTTCACAGGGCATCTCGGCAATTTCGAGCTGCTGCCGGTGGCTGCTGCCACCTTCGGCATGAACATCACGGCGCTGTTTCGCCCGCCCAACAACCCTTACCTCGCCGACTACATCCTCTCGACCCGCCGCTCGAGCATGGGATCGCTGCTGCCGTCTTCGACCGGCGCCTCGTTCGCGCTTGCGGCTATCCTGGAGAACGGCGGCAATATCGGCGTGCTGGTCGACCAGAAATTCACGGGCGGGCTCGAGACGACATTCTTCGGCCGCCCCTGCGAGAGCAACCGCGTACTAGGCACGCTGGCCCGGCATTACGATTGCGATGTCTACCCGGCGCGCTGCGTGCGCTTGCCGAACAATCGTTTCCGGCTCGAAATCGAGGACAAGCTCACCTTGCCGCGCACCGCAGGCGGCAATGTCGACGTCCCCGCCACCACTCAGCTTCTCAACGATGTGGTCGAGCGCTGGGTGCGCGAAGACCCTGGCCAGTGGATGTGGTTCCACAAGCGCTGGGAGATCAGCAAGCGCAGAAAGCGGCGGCCGTTGAAATTGCGCGACAAAGCCGCCTGAGCGGAAATCATAGCAAACATTTTCCGCTACTGACGTATTTTGTTCTTGCTTTGTGCCGGCAGCTATGCTACTAACTTCGGTATGGTGCTACTTGGCGCCGACGAACCTGCCGCTCCGGCGGGTTTTTTATTTTCGGGCCCAGTGACAGGCCTAATTCGTCACCAGGATCCGCGTGTTGCCGAAGCCGGCTTTGCGCACCATCGAATAGAAGGCCGCGGCGTTGCTGGGGTGGAGGCGCACACAGCCATGCGATGCCGGGCGCCCCAATTGCCGGACGGCACCGGTGCCGTGGATGGCATAGCCGCCGCGGAAGAACACCGAATAGGGCATCGGCGACATATCGTATTTGCGCGAATACCACATCCTGGCCGTCCGCTGCGGACGATAGCTGCCGCGCGGCGTGATGTAGCCTTTGCGGGCGGTGGAAACGCTCCACCGGTAATACGAAAGCCCGTATCTTACCGTCATCGTCTGTGAGGAAATATCAATGTTCGCGACCAGGCTGGCCGCCCGGCCCTCGAACGACGAACCGAACAGCATCGCTACCAATGCTGCTGCCATGAGAACAGTGTTTTTCATGCGATCAAACCCCTTTGATGCCCCTTGCCTGCCTGCCCTCACGCTGTTCTCCAGCATTTTGATGGCAAGCCAGCGAGCTAACACCTACTCCCTGACGATTTCACCAATCCAAAGCAGCGAATTTGAACGATTTCCCGCAATAGTTGCCGTAACGACACGCAATCGCCTCGCAATTCGCCATCGGGCTTGCAAAACCGCCTCATCCGCTGCTCAATTCGCCGAATGAACGAACCGAACGAACGGCTCCTCAAGGCGATCGATGACCGAGCCGATGATCTGGTTGCGCTGGCCGCGGATCTGATCCGCTTTCCGACCATCAACCCGCCCGGCGAAGCCTATCAGCCGTGTGCCGAATTTATCGGCGCGCGGCTGAAGAAGCGCGGTTTTGAGATCGAATTCATCCGTGCCGAAGGCACGCCCGGCGACACTGACCGTTATCCGCGCGTCAACGTCGTCGCCCGCTTCGATGGCCGCGCGCCGGGTGCTTGCGTGCACTTCAATTCGCATATCGACGTGGTCGAGCCCGGCGACGGCTGGAGCCTCGATCCGTTCGCCGGCATCGTCAGGGACGGCAAGGTCTATGGCCGCGGTGCTTGCGACATGAAAGGTGGGCTTGCCGCCTCGATCATCGCCGCTGAAGCCTTCATGGAGGTCTTTCCCGATTTTCCCGGCGCCATCGAGATTTCGGGGACGGTCGACGAGGAGTCCGGCGGCTTTGGCGGCGTCGCGCATCTGGCGAAGCTCGGCTATTTCTCCAGGCCGAAGGTCGACCACGTCATCATTCCCGAGCCGCTCAACAAGGACCGCATCTGCCTCGGCCATCGCGGCGTCTGGTGGGCGGAGATCGAGACCAAAGGCGAGATCGCGCACGGCTCGATGCCGTTCCTCGGCGACAATGCGGTACGCCATATGGGCGCCGTGCTGCGGGCCTTCGAGGACGAATTGTTTCCGGCGCTCGACCGCAAAATGACGCGCATGCCGGTCGTGCCCGAAGGCGCAAAACGCTCGACCATGAACATCAACTCGATCCATGGCGGCCAGACGGAGGATTTCCGGCCCGGCCTGCCCTCGCCCAACGTGCCTGATTCCTGCCGGCTGACCATCGACCGCCGTTTCCTGCTCGAAGAGGATCTCGGCACGGTCAAAAGCGAAGTGATCGATATCCTCGAGCGGCTGAAGCGCGAGCGCAAGAAATTCGATTACGAAATCCGCGATCTGATGGAAGTGCTGCCGCTGATGACCGAGCGCGACGCACCGGTGGTGAAGGCGGTCGCGCAAGGCATCATGGAGATATTCGACCGCGAGCCGGATTACGTGATCTCGCCCGGCACCTACGACCAGAAACACGTCGCCCGCATCGGCCACATCTATGACTGCATCGCTTATGGGCCGGGCATTCTCGACCTTGCCCACCGACCCGACGAATGGGTCGGCATTGCCGATATGTTGGACTCGGCAAAGGTGATGGCAATCGGCCTCGGCGTTCTGCTGAGGGGGGCCGGCCCGCAATGATCCGGCCATGGGCGGAAAAACATTCCTCCCGGCGGCGGCGGACGGTACGAAACGCAATTTACTCGGCGGCGAATTCACGCTTCTATCCGCCGGGTTTCAGCACGTGTTTTAGCATATGGGGAGTTGCACGATGAAATTGTGGAAAACCATTCTGGCCGCAGCGGCGCTGGCGTTGGCCGCCGGAACCTCGGCGATGGCCGCGCGAACTGACCTGGTCATCGGCATTCCGCTCGAACCCCCGCATCTCGATCCGACCGCGGGTGCCGCGGCTGCGATCGACGAGGTGCTCTACGCCAATGTCTTCGAGGGCCTGACCCGCATCGGACCGAACGGCGAAGTGCTGCCCGATCTCGCCGAAGGCTGGAGCATTTCCGACGACGGCAAGGTCTACACTTTCAAGCTGCATACAGGCGTGAAATTCCATGACGGCAGCGACTTCAACGCCGACGACGTGAAATTCTCGCTCGATCGTGCCCGCGCCGACAATTCCGTCAACGCGCAAAAGGGCCTGTTCGCCGCCATCGGCAAGGTCGAGGTCGTCGATCCCGCGACGGTGACGGTCACGCTGAAGAACCCGCAAGGCTCGTTCCTTTACAATATGGGCTGGGGCGACGCGGTGATCGTCGCGCCTGAGACAGCCGACACCAACAAGGAAAAACCGATCGGCACCGGCCCGTTCAAGTTCCAGAACTGGGCCAAGGGCTCATCGATCATGCTGGTCAAGTCGGACAATTACTGGGGCGCCCCGGTGTTCCTCGACAAGGCCGAGTTCCGCATCGTTCCGGACGCCGCCGCCGCCGTTCCGGCGCTGCTTTCCGGCGACATCCAGGCCTTTCCGTTCTTCGATCCTGACAGTGTCGCCCAGGTCAAGGACGACCCGCGCTTCAAGGTGGTGATCGGCTCGACCGAGGGCGAAACCATCCTGTCGATCAACAACAAGAAGCCGCCCTTCGACAAGCTGCAGGTCAGGCAGGCGATTTCCTTTGCGCTCGATCGCAAGGCGATCATCGACGGCGCCTCGGCCGGCCTCGGCGTGCCGATCGGCTCGCACATGTCGCCCGCCAGCAAGGCCTATGTCGACCTCACCGGCCTCTATCCGCACAATGTGGACAAGGCCAAGGAGTTGCTGAAGGAAGCCGGCCTGGAGAATGGCTTCAAGGCGACGCTGAAGCTGCCGCCGCCCTCCTATGCGCGGCTTGGTGGCGAGATCATCGCCTCCGAGCTTCGCGAAATCGGCATCGACCTCGAGATCATCCCTGTCGAATGGGCGCAGTGGCTTGATCAGGTCTTCACCAAGAAGGATTACGACCTGACCATCGTTTCCCACACCGAGCCCAACGACATCGATATCTATTCGCGCAAGGACTATTACTTCAACTACGACAATCCGGCCTTCGACAAGATCATCGACGAGCTGAACCTTACCTCCGACGAGGCCAAGCGCATGACGCTGCTCGGCGAGGCGCAGAAGGTTCTGGCCGATGACGCCGTGGTCGGCTTCCTCTACGAATTGCCGAAGGTCGGCGTCTGGGACGCCAAACTGCAGGGCCTATGGGAAAACGCCCCCATCCAGGCCAACGACCTGACCAAGGTGAAGTGGACGGATTGAGCCGCTGACAGAAGGGCGAAAGTTGCACTCCGTCACACCCCCCTCTGTCCTGCCGGACATCTCCCCCTCAAGGGGGGAGATCGAGCCCTCATCGCCGCTTTCGCTAACCACTAGCGTTGCAAGGACAGTGTCAGCGTGGAAACTGCCAATCTCCCCCCTTGAGGGGGAGATGTCCGGCAGGACAGAGGGGGGTGGGCGGGAACGCAAGCTTCGCCCGGTTTTTGCGTCCGGCAACACAGCGGTTCCTCAACGTCCATGACCGCCTACCTCCTCAAGCGCCTCGCCATCGCCGTCGTCACGCTGGTTCTGGCCTCGATGGTGGTCTTTGCCGTGCTGGAGATCATTCCCGGCGACCCGGCACGGCTGATGCTTGGCCTGAACGCCAGCGCCGACCAGATCGAATTGCTGCGCAACCAGATGGGCCTCAACGCTCCCGTCGTGCTGCGCTATCTGCATTGGGCCGGCGGGCTGCTGAGCCTCGATTTCGGCCGTTCCTATACCTATTCGGTGCCGGTCATCGATCTGGTCCGCGAGCGCCTCGTCGTGTCGCTGCCGCTAGCGTTGATGGCGCTGGCGCTGTCCACCGTCATTGCCATCCCGGTCGGGCTGTTTTCCGCCAGCCGTAGCGGCCGGGCCGGCGACACGATCGCTATGGGCGCCGCCCAGCTTGGCGTCGCCGTGCCCAATTTCTGGTTTGCGCTGATGCTGATCTATCTTTTCGCCGTCTGGCTGCGGCTGGTGCCTGGCGGCGGCTTTCCCGGCTGGAGCGCCGGCGTCTGGCCGGCGCTGAAATCGCTGCTCCTGCCGGCAATCGCACTCGCTCTGCCGCAGGCGGCGATCCTTGCCCGGGTCACCCGTTCAGCGCTGATCGAAGTGCTGAGCGAGGACTACATCCGCACCGCCCGCGCCAAGGGCCTGCCCTATCGTATTGTCTTGTGGCGGCACGCACTGCGCAACGCCATGCTCCCGGTGGTCACCATTCTAGGCCTGCAATTCGCCTTCCTGCTCGCCGGCACCGTCATCATCGAGAACGTCTTCTACTTGCCCGGCCTCGGCCGGCTGGTGTTCCAGGCGATCAACCAGCGTGACTTGATCGTGGTCGAGAGCGTCGTCATGCTGCTGGTCGCCGCCGTCATCGTCGTCAATTTCGTTGTCGATCTCTCCTATGCGGTGGTCGATCCGCGCCTGAGAGGCCGGCAATGACGCTGCACATCGACATCCCCGACGAGAACCTTGCCGGCATCCTGGCCAAGGCGTTCAAAAACCGTTCGTTCCTCGCCGGCTTCGTCATCACCGCGCTGGTGGCTGCGGTCGCGATCCTCTCCTTCTTCTGGACGCCTTACGATGTCACCAGGCTGGTCATTTCCGACAAGACCCAGGCGCCATCGCTGGCGCACTGGTTCGGCACCGACCATTTCGGTCGCGACATCCTGTCGATGATCATGGTCGGCGCCCGCAACTCGATCGCCGTGGCGCTGGTGGCGGTCGGCATCGGCATGGGCATCGGCGTGCCGCTCGGCGCCTTTGCCGCGGCGCGCGGCGGCATCGCCGACGACGTGCTGATGCGGCTGAACGACCTGGTCTTCGCCTTTCCGGCGCTGCTTTCGGCAATCATGATCACCGTCATCTTCGGGCCGGGCGCGTTCAACGCCATCATCGCCATCGGCATCTTCAACGTCCCGGTGTTCGCGCGCGTCGCCCGGGCCGGCGCCCTGGCGATCTGGCCGCGCGAATTCATCCTCGCCGCCCGCGCCGCCGGCAAAAGCAGGACGCTGATCAGCATCGAACATGTGCTGCCCAACATCGCCACGCTGCTGCTGGTGCAAGGCACCATCCAGTTCGCGCTGGGCATATTGGCCGAAGCCGGGCTTTCCTATGTCGGGCTGGGCACCCAGCCGCCGATGCCGAGCTGGGGCCGCATGCTGTTCGACGCCCAGACCCGCATGGTGGTGGCGCCCTGGATGGCGATCTTTCCGGGCATGGCGATCGTCGTCACCGTGCTTGGCCTGAACCTGCTTGGCGACGGCATTGCCGACATTCTCGATCCGAAATCGCGGCGGCAGCGATGAGCCTGCTCGAAATCGACAAGCTGTCGCTGACCATCGGCAGCACCCGTATCCTCAGAGACATCGAACTTTCCGTCGCGCCGGGCGAAGTGATGGGGCTCGTTGGCGAATCCGGCTCCGGCAAGTCGATGACGGCGCTCACCGTCATGCAGCTTCTGCCCTGGGCGGCGCACACCAGCGGACGCATCACCTTCGACGGCATCGACATCCTTGCCGCCAGCGAGGACCAGATGTGCGCGCTGCGCGGCGACGATATCGGCATGGTGTTCCAGGAGCCGATGACGGCGCTCAATCCGGTCAAGACCATCGGCGAGCAGGTCGCCGAGGGTATTCGCTGGCACACCAGGGCAAGCCGCGCCGACGCCGAGGAACGGGCGCGAAAAATGCTCGACCGGGTCGGCCTGCCGGCAGCACAATTCCCGCTGTCGCGTTATCCGCACGAACTCTCCGGCGGCCAGCGCCAACGCGTCGTCATTGCCATTGCCTGTGCGCTGAAACCCAAGCTGCTGATTGCCGACGAGCCGACGACCGCGCTCGACGTGGTGCTGCAGGCGCAGATCCTCGACCTTCTGCGCGACCTCGTAGCGGAAAACCGCATGGGTCTTCTGCTCATCTCGCACGACCTCGCCGTGGTGACGGAGATGGCGGACCGCATCACCATCCTGCGCCATGGCGAGGTGATGGAGGCCGGCGACACGGCCCGCACGCTATCTGAACAGCGTCACCCCTACACGCGCCAACTGGCGCAGGCCTCGATGCATTTGCCGGCGCGAGCCCGCACGCATGACAGCGGATCAGCCAAACCGCTGCTTCAGGTAGCGAACGTAACGCGGGACTATCCCGGACGGCGCATATCGCTGTTGAAACCGGCAGCTCCCATCCGCGCCGTCGACGATGTCTCCTTCTCGATGGCGCCCGGCCAGTCGGTGGCGCTCGTGGGGCGCTCCGGCTGCGGCAAGTCGACGCTCGCCCGCATGGTCCTGGCGCTGGACAAGCCGACGGCCGGTGGGATCCGCTTCCGTGGCGACACCCTCACCGGCAAGAGCGAGGCGGAGCTGAAGCCGGCGCGGCGCGACATGCAGGTCGTGTTCCAGGACCCGTATGGTTCGTTCGACCCACGCCAGAAGGTCGAGAGATTGGTGGCCGAGCCGCTGCATGTGCTGGAGAAGAAGCCGGCGCCCGCCGCGCGGCGCGAAATGGTGGCGCATGCGCTGCACGAGGTCGGCCTGTCGCCTAAAGACATGGACAAATATCCGCACGAGTTTTCGGGCGGCCAGCGCCAGCGCCTGTCGATCGCCCGCGCCATCATCACCCGGCCGAAGCTGATCGTCGCCGACGAGCCGGTCTCGGCGCTCGACGTCTCGATCCGCGCGCAGATCCTCGATTTGTTCGCCGAACTCAACCAGAAACTCGGCATCGCCTATCTGTTCATCACCCATGATCTGACCGTCGCCCGCGCCATCACCGACGAAGTGATGGTCATGCATGACGGCAAGATCGTCGAGCGCGGCAGGACGAGCGAAGTGCTCGACCACCCGCAATCCGAAGCCGCCAAGGCGCTGGTCGCCGCCGCTCCCGATTTGCATCGGGCAATTGCGAAAAGGCTGCAGGAACAGGGGTGAGCAGCTTCGTGGCACGGCTTGATCCACAAAGCATACCTACCCCCTCACGTGAAAACTACACCGATCGCGGTCAATCAGGCGAGCGGAGTGTCGAGTCTAGCCACAAAGAAAGCAAGGATTCGACCGGCAACAATGGCGGACATTAGAATGGCTAAGGAGGCGGCGAAACGGGGCGTCGGGACCCTGTAAAGCCAAATCCCAACAAAGGAGGCGATAAACCTCCTTCTGTTCCAAACGACTAACAGGAGGGGCTAATGGTCGACCTATCAATGCTCGAGTGGTTAGAGGAGTGGTACCAAGGGCAGTGCAACGGCGATTGGGAACACCAATACGGCATAAAAATTGATACGATCGACAACCCTGGATGGGAAGTTTCAATAGATTTGCACGGGACGCAGCTCTATGGAAGAAAGTTTACAGACGTAAGCTTTCAGTATGGCGAGGAAATAGATTGGTTTTTTGTAACAGTCAAGGATGGTACTTTCAAGGGATTTGGAGGGGCAAGGAACTTGTCGAAGATTATCGAACAGTTTAAAAAGTTTGCGATGGAGACGCAAAGGTAAATAGAGAAATTAGATGCCTAAAGATTTTTTTCGCTAGATGTACAAAACTGGAACTACGGTGACAGTGCTGGACCTCACCACATAAATGAGACACGGCAATTTCTGTGACAGGTTATCCTGGAGGATGACCTATTACAGACAAAATGACGCTCAGAACGTCAGCAGTCAGCCGATGACTCAGTCTTGCGGCTTCACCACATCGGCCGGGCTGATGTCGAGCAGGTCGAGGGTGCGGCGCAACAGCTGCATCTCGCTTCCGGCAAGTTGCGAATCGGCCTTGGCGATCTCGGCCATGTGACGGGCGAGCAGCTTGCGCCGCTCGACGTCGAGGTCGCGAAACTGAGCGATGGCTTGCGAGCCGTTGGTCTCGTAGCCGAATTCGTTGAGATACTCGATGACGCTGTCGATGCTGGTTTCGGGAATGCCGAAGGCGTCCCGGCAGATACGCCTGAAGGCGGTCATTTCGCTCTCGCTGACCGACCCGTCGGCCAGGATCATGCGGAACAGCATCAGCAATTCCGCCGACAGCACCGGATCGTCCGCCACCTTGCGCACGCCGGGATCGCCGTCGAAGATCGAGCGTATCTGATCCAGCAATCCCATCGCCATCAGCCCCTTCCGATTCGTCGGGAAGGTAACGCGGAATCGGCTTGGCGCAAACGGGGTGCGCATAGTCGAACCGGCCATATTCTCGCCGGAAAACTGCTGGCCGATCCGGCAAGCCCCGCTGCGCGCGCATTGGTGTGTGACCGCGCGACTGATAGTATGCCGTTGTACGAATCATGTTGAGGAGGGACCGGACATGAATCTCAGTGCGCCTACCCAGCTTATTTTCATCATATCCCTTGTCATCGCCATCATCGGCGTTCTCGCCGCGCTTGGCGTTCTTGCGTTTATCCCTTTGAATGCCGCGTGGATTGTCGTCATCGCCTACATCGTGCTGGCCGCCGGCTGCCTGATGCGCGGCGCTTAAACACGTCCAGACAATTCAGAATCTCAGGCAACTCGGAGCGCCCGGCCAAACCCCGGGCGCTTTTGATTCTGCAGGATGGTCTGTTAGAATTCCTGGACGAGGGAAGCACATGCCCGCCAGCGAAGACGGCAGCCGCCACGACGGCCCAGGGCTCGATCGGTTCGAGATGGTGCGGCGCGCGCCCAGTCATCGGCTTCAAGGCGCCGTCACCGACATGTGCGGCTTTCGCGAAACCATGCCAGGCCATTTCCGCGTCATCGAATATGCCTCGCTGACCGTGCCGCTGGTCATCAGCTTTGCCGAACCCTTTGCCATCGGGCTCGGCAGGGACCCCGGCGACAATGACCGCTTCGCCAGTTTTGCCGCCGGCCTCTACGCCGGGCCGGTGGTGATCGAATCCTTCGGCGGCGCCTGTTGTGTGCAGATCAATTTCACCCCGCTCGGCGCTCGTCGCTTCTTCGGCCGGCCGATGAGCGAACTGACCGATCGCATGGTCGGCCTGGATGACGTGCTCGGCGTTGGAGGCGTCGCGCTTCGCGAAAGGCTTGGCAATGCGCCGGATTGGAGCTCACGCTTTGCCATCGCCGAGGCCTTCGTCGCCGACCGGTTGGCAACCACAGACGGCACTCAAGCCGAAATTGTCTGGGCCTATGAGACGATCGTCTCGACGAGTGGTCGGACCCGCATCTCGACGCTGGCCGAAAAGCTTGGCTGGAGCCGCAAGCATCTCGCCGGAAAATTTTCGGACGCGGTCGGCGTTGGACCCAAGACGCTCTCGCGCATCGTCCGCTTCAACCACGCGCTTTGCCTGTCGAGAAAGGCCAACAGCGATTGGGCCGACATCGCCGCCGACTGCGGCTATGCCGACCAGGCGCATCTGGTGCGCGAGTTTCGCGACCTCGCAGGCGTCACGCCGACGACTGTCGCCGTGAGGTAACATTTCTTCAAGACGCGCGACCGGCCTTCGCCCAGACTGGGTTGATCGACCAACACAGCGAAGGAGATCAGCCATGCCGAACACCACCGAAGCACCGCGGCTTTACCCGGCGCTGCGCTACAGAAATGCCGGCAAAATGATCGACTGGTTGTGCGAGGCCTTCGGCTTCAGCGTCCGCACCCGCTATGGCGAAGGCGACGTGGTGCACCATGCCGAACTCGCATTCGGCTCCTCGATCATCATGCTCGGCACGGCCCGCGACGATGCCTATGGAAAGATGGTCGGCGCGCCCGGCTCGGGCGGCGGCAAGTCGATCTATGTCGCGGTCGCTGACGCCGACGCGGCATACGCTCGGGCAAAAACCGCCGGCGCCGAGATTCTGGAAGAGCTCACCGACCGCGACTATGGCAGCCGCGAATTCATCTGCCGCGATCCGGAAGGCAATGTCTGGTCGTTCGGCACCTACTGGCCGAAGGCTGACGAAGCCGCCAGCTAACGCGCCAGCCCGAAAATCGCGTCGCAGTCGAGGTGGGTTTCCAGTTCGGCTGCGATCTCGTCCAGTGCCCGTTCGACCTCGGCGCGGTAGTCGATGCCGCCGCCCTTGACGCCGAGGCTTTCGAGGAATTTCGCCCGGAAGGCGTCGGCGGAAAACAGCCCGTGCATGTAGGTGCCTGACACCTTGCCGTCGGCGGAGATGGCGCCGTCATCGACGCCGTTGATAACGGCGGATGGCCGCAGCGTGTCGGGACCGGTGGTGCGGCCGAGATGGATTTCGTAGCCCTCGAGCGGCAGATCGAACGGCACCGAGCGCGCGCTGACATTGCGCACCGTCTTTTCCGGCTCCATAACCGTTTCGACGTCGAGCAGGCCGAGGCCTTGCGTCTCGGTAACGCTGCCCTCGATGCCGTAGGGATCGCGCACGCTATGGCCGAGCATCTGGAAGCCGCCGCAAATACCGACGATATGGCCACCGCGTTTCCTGTGCGCGGCAAGGTCGCGGTCCCAGCCATTCTCGCGGAATTTCACGAGATCGCCGATCGTCGACTTTGAGCCGGGAATGACCACCAGCCCTGCATCCTGCGGCAGGCGTTGGCCAGGCGGCACGAACACCATCTCGACCTGCGGTTCGGCCTTGAGCGGGTCGAGGTCGTCGAAATTGGCGATGCGCGAGAGCACCGGCACGGCGATCTTCAGCGCGCGCCTCTGGCCGGACGCCAGCCGTTCGAGCACGACGGAATCCTCCGACGGCAGCCGCGCCGCCGCCTTCAGCCACGGCACGATGCCAAAACAGCGCCAGCCAGTGAATTTTTCGATCGCCTCGATGCCGTCATCGAACAGCGAGACATCGCCACGGAACTTGTTGATGAGGTAGCCGACGATCATACGCCGGTCCTCCTCCGGCAGGATCAGATGGGTGCCAGCGACCGAGGCGATGACACCGCCACGATCGATATCGCCGACCAGGATCACCGGCACGCCGGCGCGCGTCGCAAAGCCCATATTGGCAATGTCTCGGCTCCTGAGATTGATCTCGGCCGGCGAGCCGGCGCCCTCGACAATGACCAGATCGGCGCCCTCGCCGACCTTCGCCCAGGAGTCCAGCACCGCATCCATCAACCGGCCCTTCAGCGCCTGGTAGTCGCGCGCCCGCGCCTCGCCGAACACCTTGCCCTGCACGACAACTTGAGCGCCGACATCGGTCTGCGGCTTGAGCAGCACCGGATTCATGTGGATGGTCGGCGGCACGCCGCAGGCGATCGCCTGCAGCCATTGCGCGCGGCCGATCTCACCGCCGCTTGAATCGCCGGGAATATCGGCGACGGCGGCATTGTTCGACATGTTCTGCGGCTTGAACGGCCGCACTTTCAAGCCGCGGTTCTTCGCCGCGCGGCAAAGACCGGCGACGAGCACCGTCTTGCCGACATCCGAACCCGTGCCCTGCAGCATGATTGCCTTGGCCATATCAGCCCCTGCCCTGCGCAACGGTTCCGGTGATCGTCGACTTGGCTGCCAGCGGGCCGCCGCGCCAGAGATAGAGCGCCAGCAGCGGCTCCTTGCCGGTGCGCATGGCATGGCTGACGTCAGAGGCATGGTGTATCAACTCGCCCGCCGCTCGAAGGCGAAAACCGCCATCGCCCATGCGCCATTCGGCGCCGCCGGTCAGCGGGATATAGATCTCCTCCGCGACATGATGGTGGTCGGGGTAGACAATGTCGGGCCCAAGGATCAGCAGGCCGGCCGCGACCTCTTCATTGACGAAATGACCGCGCGTGCCGAATACCTCCAGCCAGCCGTAATTGTCGATGAAAATCTTGCCGAAATCCGCTTCGCCATAGGTCTGGCCCCAGCGCAGATCGCCGCGACGCTGCGCAACCAGCCGCGCCAGCGGCTTGGCCGCAGCGGGAGCGAGTTCGACGATACGGTCGAGCAGGACGAGACAACGCAGTGCATGCGGTTCGAGCGGCCGGCTTGGCATGTCCCAGCCGATTCGGGCCACGGCGTCGCGCACCAGCGCATCATCGAACGTCTGGAGATAGGCATGGAAGCGTCCAAGCAGTTCGTCGAAATTTGTCGTCACACTTTGCTCCAAAGCGCATTCGCACACAGCGGCTGCGCAGACGGTCGGGTTGCGCGGCGGCATCATTGGTCTAGATTGGACGGCGCGCAAAGCCAAAAACGACAGGCCAGCAGGCCGGAAACATCAGGGAGCACGCCATGGACGCCGCTGTCGATGCGGGCACCAGCCAGTTCGAACTCAACGAGGACCAGCGCGCCATCCAAGAGATGGCCGAGGCCTTCGCCGCCGATCGTGTGGCGCCGAACGCACTCGACTGGGATCGCAACAAATATTTCCCCGCCGACGTGATCCGCGAGACCGGCCCGCTCGGCCTTGGCGGCATCTATGTCCGCGACGATGTCGGCGGCTCGGGGCTCGGCCGGCTCGACGCCGTGCTGATCTTCGAGGCGCTTTCGCGTGCCGATCCGGCGTTTTCCGCCTTCATCTCGATCCACAACATGGCAGCATCGATGATCGACCGCTTCGGCAGCGACGAGCAGCGCCGGCGCTTCCTGCCGAAGCTGACCTCGATGGAATGGCTGGCAAGCTACTGCCTGACCGAGCCGGGCTCGGGCTCGGATGCGGCGGCGCTGAAGACGCGCGCGGTCAAAAGCGGCAGTGACTATGTGCTGAACGGCGCCAAGCAGTTCATCTCCGGTGCCGGCGACAGCGACCTCTATGTCGTCATGGCGCGCACCGGCGCCGACGGGCCGAAAGGCATTTCCACCTTCGTCGTGTCGAACGATGCGCCCGGCCTTTCCTTCGGCGCCAACGAACACAAGATGGGCTGGCACATGCAGTCGACCCGCCAGGTCGTCTTCGAGGACTGCAAGGTGCCGGCGGAAAACCTTTTGTCGGCAGAAGGCGCCGGCTTCGGCATCGCCATGGCCGGGCTCGACGGCGGCCGCTTGAACATCGCCGCCTGTTCGCTCGGCGGCGCGCAATCGGCACTCGACAAGGCTCTCGCCTACACCGCCGAGCGCAAGGCCTTCGGCTCGAAGATCAACCAGTTCCAGGCGCTGCAGTTCAAGCTCGCCGACATGGAGACCGAATTGCAGGCAGCACGCATCTTCCTCTACACCGCCGCCTCGAAGCTCGACCGCAAGGCGCCGGATGCCGGAAAATGGTCGGCGATGGCCAAGCGCTTCGTCACCGACACCGGCTTCAACGTCGCCAATGACGCCCTGCAGCTGCATGGCGGCTATGGCTATCTGCACGATTACGGCATCGAGAAGCTGGTACGGGACCTGCGCGTCCACCAGATCCTCGAAGGCACCAACGAGATCATGCGCGTCATCATCGCTCGCGCGCTGATCGGACGGTAAGGCAGTAGGCAGTAGGCAGTAGGCAGTAGGCAGTAGGCAGTAGGCAGTAGGCAGTAGGCAGTAGGCAGTAGGCAGGAAGATGACCGGCAAGATCAATTCGTACAAGGATCTTATCGTATGGCAGCAGGCGATGGATCTGGCCGTCACCACCTACTCCTTGACCAAGGCATGGCCAAAAGAAGAATTGTATGGGTTGACCAGCCAAATTCGCCGCTCAGCAACCTCTATTCCTGCAAACATCGCGGAAGGTTATGGTCGAGACAACAGAGGCTCCTATCAGCAATTTCTCAGGATAGCCCAAGGATCGTTGAAGGAGTTCGAGACACACCTTCAGATCGCTGAACGCATTGGCCTTGCCACGCATGACCAAGCTTATCACGTACTGTTAGCGACCGAGGGCATCGGAAAAATGCTTCGCCAACTTATTAGCAAACTTGCGCCCGAATAGGTCGCCTACTGCCTACTGCCTACTGCCTACTGCCTGCCTTACCCAAACCGCGGAGTGCCATTATGACCACCATCGCCTTCATCGGCCTCGGCAATATGGGAAATCCGATGGCCGCCAACCTGGTCAAGGCCGGGTATGCCGTGCACGGCTTCGACCTGGTGCCGGAAAACCTCGTCATCGCCAGGGAGCACGGCGTCGTCATCATGGCCAATGCCGTTGCGGCGGTAAAGGATGCCGATGCGGTCATCACCATGCTGCCGGCCGGCAAGCATGTGCTGTCGGTTTACGCAGACATCGCGGCCAAGGCGAAAAAAGGCGCGTTGTTCATCGATTCCTCGACCATCGACGTCGAGTCGGCGCGAAAGGCCCATGCCACCGCGGCCAAGCACGGATTGCTGACGATCGACGCGCCGGTCTCCGGCGGGACGGGCGGTGCGGCGGCCGGCACGCTGACCTTCATGGCCGGCGGTTCGAAGGACGCCTTCGCCAAGGCCGAACCGATCCTCAAGCCAATGGCCGGCCGCATCGTTCATTGCGGCGACGACGGCGCCGGGCAGGCGGCGAAGATCTGCAACAACATGATTTTGGGCATTTCGATGATCGGCGTTGCCGAGGCCTTCGTGCTGGCGGAAAAGCTCGGCCTGTCGCACCAGGCGCTGTTCGACGTCGCCTCGACCTCGTCCGGCCAGTGCTGGTCGCTGACCACTTACTGCCCGGTGCCCGGCCCTGTGCCGACATCGCCCGCCAACAATGGCTATAAGCCCGGGTTTGCAGCGGCACTGATGCTGAAGGACCTGAAACTGTCGCAGGAGGCCGCACAGAGCGTCGGTGCGGCAACGCCGCTCGGCGCCGAGGCAGCCCAGCTTTATGCGCTGTTCAACGCACAAGGCAATGCCGGCGCGGATTTTTCCGGCATCATCAATTTCCTGCGCGGTGACCCTGCGTAAGGTCAAATTTCATAGTTTTCGATCTGCCCAAAGCGGAAAGTCGGCAAATTTAGGTTTGCTTAAGCTCTTGCTAACCCTGCAGTAACGATGTGCGTTTAAAACGGATTGCGAGGCGGACATCCGCCCGGCGCTCCGGATCAGGTCTCGCGTACCGGAGCCCGTAAGTTTCGCCGTAAGTTTCGCAAGTGTATTGTTGGCGAAGCACCATGCGTATCTGGCAAAGCCGCGTTCCGATGGAGCGCGGTTTTTGCGTTTTCGCCATGTCGTCGGAGCTATATTCCGATTGCCGCGTCGCTGATGCGGCCCTTCGGTGCTGTCTCAGTTTGAATTTCCGCTCACGACCCCCACATGAATTTCGGCTCGCTACCATTTCCACCGAGCGGGCTCGAAAGCTTGAAGGCAACCCAGTTGCAGACATAGTCGCGAAGACTATTTCATTAGAGGCTATACGGCCGCACGAATCTCTTCACATATTGAGGTCCCGCAATGGCGCACGAGCCTCGAAAAAGACCATTATTCCGCAAGCTCGATAATCATCTATTGCGGGTGAGCGACCTCGATGCAGCCGTATCGTTCTATGGGGATCGTCTCGGTCATGCGCTCGTTTGGCGGGACGATGAAGCCGCCGGCTTTGCGCTGCCTGAAACCGATGCGGAGCTGGTTGTCCATCTTCATATCGGTCCCGAGACCGACATCCTGGTCGATAACGTGGACGACGCGTTTGAGGAATTCTTGGCCGCCGGCGGTGAGGCTGTGCAACCGCCATTCGAGATCGCGGTCGGGCGGTGCGCCCGTGTCCGCGATCCTTTCGGCAACATTGTTGTGATCTTGGACCAATCGAAATGGATGTTGGTCACTGACGCGAAGGGGCACGTCATCGGTGTCAAGGCGGGCCAGTGATCACGCGTGGTCGTCGATACTGCCAACAGCCTCGCCTGGCGAACTCTTCGCCATAAAGCGGCATTCAAACTCCGGGCGCCCGATTACCGGACGCCCGGCGATCGTTCCATCTTACCGCTTGCGCAAATCTGCTTCGGCCAGGTCGAGCGCCCTGGCGATGCGGTCGCAGGCCATGTCGATCGTCTCGCGCGTCCAGATCAGCGGCGGCGACAGGATCATCGTGTCGCCGGTGGCGCGCAGCATCATGCCTTGGGCAAGGGCGTGGTCGCGAACCATCACCGCCGCGCTGCCGGCCGGCAGGAAGCGCTCCTTGGTCACCTTGTCCTTGACGATCTCGATCGCCCCCATCAGCCCGAACGAGCGCACCTCGCCAACCAGATCATGCCCACCGAAACGTTCCTGCAGCGCCCTGGCGAAGTAAGGCCCGGTGTCGTTCCTGACGCGCTCGACCAGGCCCTCGCGCTCGATGATCTCGAGGTTCTTCAGTGCCACCGCGCAGGCCACCGGATGCCCGGCATAGGTGTAGCCGTGATAGAATTCGCCGCCCTTTTCGACCAGCGTCGCCGCGATGCGGTCGCCGACAAGCAGCGCCGACAGCGGCTGATAGCCGGAGGTCAGCGCCTTGGCCGTGGTGATGGTGTCGGGCTCGACATCGAAGGCTTGTGCGGCGAACCACTCGCCGGTGCGGCCATAGCCGGTGATAACCTCGTCCAGCATCAGCAGGACATCGTATTTGCGGCAAATGCGCTGCACCTCCGGCCAGTAGCTCATCGGCGGGATCTTCACCCCGCCTGCCCCCATCACCGGCTCGCCGATGAAGGCGGCGACCTTATCGGCGCCAGCTTCGAGGATCGCGTCCTCGACCGCTTTTGCCGCGCGCAGGCCGAAATCATGGTCGCTTTCGCCGGGCAGTGCGAGCTCGTACGCATAGGGCATCATCACGTGGACGATGTTGGGCACGGCGCCGCCGAGCTGGTTGTGCATCAAATCCATGCCGCCGAGCGAGGCACCGGCTATGGTCGAGCCGTGGTAGCCCATCTTGCGCGAGATGATGCGGTTCTTCTCGGGGCTGCCTTCCAGCACCCAATAGTGGCGGACGAGGCGCAGCGCCGTGTCGTTGGCCTCCGAACCGGATGAGCCGTAGAACACCTGGTTGATGTGCCTTGGCGCGATCTCCGCCAGCTTTTTCGACAGCAGAACCGGCGTCGGCGTCGAGCATTTGAAGAAGGAGTTGTAGTAGGGCAATTCCTTCATCTGGGCGTAGGCGGCGTCGGCAAGCTCGTCGCGGCCGTAGCCGACATTGACGCACCATAGCCCGGCCATGCCGTCGAGGATTTCCGTCCCTTCGGCATCGTAGATGAACGGACCGTTGGCGTGAGTGATGATGCGCGAGCCGGTCTCGCGCATCTCCTTGTGGTCGGTGAACGGATGAAGGTGATGCGCGGCATCGATCTGCTGAAGCTGCTTCAGCGAATAATTCTGGTAGGTCATGTCTGGTCTTTCCTCTTGAACCAATCCGGCAGCTTTCGCGCCGGGGCGGATTCGTTAGAGGACAGCGGGCGGCGAATAGCCGATACGGGCGCACAGCCGCAACAGCTCGGCGCGAAGCGTGCGCGGCGACGGCGTCACCGCCACCCCAAATGCGCACCCCGATTTCGCCAGCCGAGCCATGCATGTACCTTAGGCTGCCTCCAGCCCTCAGTTCAAGCCGTACCGGTCAAGCGATGTCGGTCAATTGGTGCCAGTCAGGGCCCGCTGCAGGAAGACGTACTTCATCGCCGCCTGTGCGGCCTGCGGCCGCCGATCGCCGCGCCCGCCATGCCCGCCCTCGGTCTCTTCGAAGAACAGCGTCTTGCCATGGCCCGCCGCCTGCAGCCGCGCCGCCATCTTGCGGGCATGGCCGGGATGGACGCGGTCGTCGGCAGTCGAGGTCGTCAGCAGTACCGGCGGATAGGCTGCATCCGTGTCTACATGCTGGTAGGGCGAATAGGAGGCGAGCCAAGCTGCCTCTTCCGGCTTCGCCGGATCGCCATACTCGGCCATCCATGACGCGCCGGGCGGCAGCTCGGTGTAACGCAGCATGTCGAGCAGCGGCACGTCGATGATCACCGCGCCGAACAATTCCGGGCGTTGCGTCAGCGAGACGCCAGTCAGCAAGCCCCCGTTCGAACCGCCCTGGATGCCCAGCGTGGCCGGTGTGGCGATGCCGCGTTTGACCAGATCTTGCGCCACCGCTGCGAAATCGTCGAATGCATTCTGGCGATTGGCCTTGAGCGCCGCCTGGTGCCAGTTCGGGCCGAACTCGCCGCCGCCGCGGATGTTGGCCTGCACATAGGCATTGCCCTTCTCCAGCCACAGCCTGCCGCGCACGCCGGCATAGCCGGGCAGCAGCGGCACTTCGAAGCCGCCATAGCCGTAAAGCAATGTCGGCACCGGCCCGTCCTGGTCGCGCCGCCTGACGACGAAGTACGGGATCATCGTGCCGTCCTTCGAGCGCGCCTCGAACTGTTCGGAGACCAGGGACGACGCATCGAAGCGCGCCGGCTGCGACTTCACCGTTGCCAGCGCCGCGGCATTATCGTCCGACCAGATGATCGAGCTCGGCGTCAGGAAATCGGTGAAGGAGAAGGAGACGCTGGAGCCGAAATGCTCGGCATGGCTGATGCCGACATTGCCGTTTTCGGGCAATGCAACGGGCTTGAACTCCCAGCCGCTGTCGCTGCGCTCGCCGGCGATGACCTTGCCGCGCACATTGTCCATCAAATTGATGAACAGCCGGGCCTGCGTGCGGGCGATGCCGGCGATCGAGACACGGTGCGCCGGCTCGAGCACGATATCGATGGATCCGAACAGACCGGTTTCGATCCAGCGCTCGAAATCGAGTGAATAGAGCCCGTCGGGCTTGCACAGCGTGCCGTCCGGCGCCGTCCACGGGGTACGCACGCCGAAGACAAGCTGGCCCTTGAACAGCGCCGTATCGGTGACGTCGTCCGGCAACGGGATGCGCCGGTTCTCGCCAGAAGGCAGCCGCAGGAAACTGTGCGAGGCGAAGAAGTCGAGCGTCCGGGCCAGGAAGACGTGGCGCCTGTCACCGTCGAATTCGACGGATCCGCCGGCGGCGAGATCCTGCTTCAGCGCCTCGAAGATCGGCATCGCCGCTTCCAGTGGCGTGCCGCGCCGCCAGAGCTTGACCACGCGCGGATAGCCGGACTGGGTCTTGTCGTCCTCCTCGAAGGCGGCGGAAACGATGACCGTGTCCTCGTCCAGCCAGCTGAAGTTCGATTTCGAGGCGGGAGCACGAAAGCCACCCTCGACGAAGGACCTGCTTTCGATATCGAATTCGCGCATCTCGCTGGCATCGCCGCCATCCGGCGACAGGCTGAGCAGGCAGCGGCTGAAATCGGGGTAAAGCCGGCTGGCGCCGCTGAACACCCATTTCACCCCCTCTTCCGCCGCCAGACTGTCGAAGTCAATGATCGTCTGCCAATCCGGCTTGTCGGTCTTGTAGGACGCGACGGTGGTGCGCCGCCAGAGGCCGAGTACGTTCGTGCGGTCCTGCCAGAAATTATAGACATGGCCGTTGATAGCGGCCCCGACGGCGATGTTATCCTCGGCCGTCATCAGGTCGAGCGCGGTCTGGAACGTTGCCTGGTAGGACGGGTCACCCTGCAATTCGGCGACAGTGATTTCATTCTGGCGATGAACCCAGTCGAGCGCTCGCTGGTCAGTCCTGCCCTCCAGCCAGAGGAAGGGATCTTCGGCCGCCGGATCCGGTTGGGCCTGGCTGTTCAATTTGGTCATGAGGTCTCCGGTTGAGTCGGGCGTCGGCATCGCCAAGATCGACACGGGGCCGCTAATATTCAAGTCATTGCGTCAGAACGGCGACTTCAGGCATTCACACCATCCGCCTTCGAATGACCGTTACAAGCGCCAGCGCCAGGCAAATGGCGCCAAGCGTGAGCGGCAGGCCGCCTGCGCCAACAACATCCATGGCGCCGCCCGCCAGCGGCGGCACGGCGATGCCGCCGACGCCCCACATCAGCGAAAAGGCGGCGTTGCCGGCGACCAGCGCCGAGCCGGTGAACCGCTCGCCGAGCTCGATGATCGACATCGTGTAGATGCCGTAGGAAACCGCACCCCAGATGAAGACGCATGGCCATATGAGCGGCGTCTCGATGAGAACCGGCAACAGCACGCATCCGAGCACCGTCACCGCCACACAGATGAACCGCACCAGCCGCGCCGTCAGTCGTTCCGCCAACAGGCCGAGCGGCACCTGCATAGCGATGTTGCCGGCGATCATCACCGACAGCAGCGCCGACATGCGCGCTTCGGCGATGCCGTAATGCGTTCCGTAGACCGGCAGCAAGGCGAGCACTGCCTGTTCGAAACCAGCGGCCACCACGACCGCCGACAACAGCAGCCACGCCTGCGGCACGAATCCCAGCACCGAAACCCGGTGCCCGCTCTCGTCGACCCTCGGCAGCCGTGCCAGCACCGAGGCAAGGCAGGCGCCGCAAAACAGGAATGCGCCGATGCCGACCAGAAACGGCGGCCATCCCACGGTGCCGACCGCAAGCAGGCACAGCGGCCCCGCCGCAAAGCCCGCCGAAATGATCGTCGAATAGATGCCCATGACGCGGCCGCGGCGTGCTGGCGGCGCCAGTGCGATCACCCAGACTTCGCTCAGCACGTAGAGCGGGTTGGTGACCCCACCGATCAAAAAGCGCAGCGGAAACCACAGATAGACATTTTGCGTCCAGCCGATCAGCGCCAGCACCAGCGCGGAAAGTGCCGCGCAAGTAAGCGCGGTGCGCCCGGCCCCGAAACGGCGCGACAGAGCCGGGACCAGCGGCGAGGAGACGATGAAGCCGATCGGCGTCATTGCCGCCGACAGGCCTATCATGGCCGGCGAGACGCCCTGGCGCTGCAGGATGAAGCTCAACAGCGGATAGCTCAGCCCTTGCGCAATGGCGAACACCGAGACGGTTGCGATCACGCCGGTGATGGCCGCCCATTGCACTGTCTCGCCGCTGTTCTGTTCCGCCCGGTCCATGATGCAGGATTAGCGTTTCGGTTCCGTCGCAGTAAGCACCGGCAACGAAAACCGCTTGCGCCAGCCGGAACGCGATCAAGAGGCTGACGATCCCGCCGGCTGCCCCCAGGGCATGTCGCTTCCCTCGTCCTAGTGGTCGCCGCCTCCGCAATGGCCGGAGGGCCGGCAGTCCATTATGCCGCCGCATTGCCGCAGCGTACGAGGACTATCATGACCGCCGCCCTTCAGCCCGCCGAACCGGCACTGGCAAACGACCGCGCCCGTCGCGGCGGCCGCGCGGGGAAGCGTGCCGGCGGATCGGCGGCGTTCGACCAGCCGCCGTTTCGCCAGTTGAAGAACCCGCTGACGCCGACCCGGCTGGTTTCCGAGGACGAGCTGGAATCCATCCACCTCGCCTCTCTGCGCGTGCTGCGGGAAATCGGCGTCGACGTGCTGCATGACGAAGCGCGGCGCATCATGAAGGCGCATGGCGCCGATGTCCGCGAAGGCAGCGAGCGGGTGCGCTTCGACAGCGACATGATCCTGGAACTGGTTGCGCACTGCCCGCCGGAATTCACCATCCACGCCCGCAACCCGGCGCACAATGTGCGCTTCGGTGGCGATAATCTGATCATCTCGATGATGGCGTCGGCACCCAATTGCTCCGACGTCGACCGCGGCCGCCGGCCGGGCAACCAGCAGGACTATCGCAACTTTCTCAAGCTTGCGCAGATGCACAACATATTGAATTGCACGGGCGGTTATCCGGTGGAGCCGATCGACATCCATCCGTCCGTGCGCCACCTCGAATGCATCCGTGACCTCGCCACGCTGACCGACAAGATGTTCCACATCTATTCGCTCGGCAAAGAGCGCAACGTCGACGGCATCGAGATCACCAGAATCGCACGTGGCATCAGCCACGAGCAGTTGCTTGCGGAGCCGTCGGTGTTCACCATCATCAACACCAATTCGCCGCTCAAGCTCGACGTGCCGATGATGGAAGGCATCATCCAGATGTCGAGCAAGGGCCAGGTGGTCATCGTGACGCCGTTCACCCTGTCGGGCGCCATGGCGCCGGTGACGATTGCCGGCGCGCTGGTGCAACAGAATGCCGAGGCGCTGTCCGGCATCGCCTTCGCACAGATGGTGCGCAAGGGCGCGCCTGTCGGCTACGGCGGCTTCACCTCGAATGTCGACATGAAGTCCGGCGCGCCGGCCTTCGGCACGCCGGAATATATGAAGGCGCAGCTGGTCGGCGGCCAGCTCGCCCGCCGCTACAACATCCCCTACCGCACCTCCAACACCTGCGCCGCCAACACCGTCGACGCGCAAGCCGCCTATGAAAGCGTGTTCTCGCTGTGGGGTGCCATCCAGGGCGGCGGTAATCTGATGATGCATGCCGCCGGCTGGCTCGAAGGCGGCCTGCGCTGCTCCTATGAGAAGACCATCCTCGACATAGACCTGTTGCAGATGGTCGCCGAGTTCCTGACGCCGCTCGATCTTTCCGACGAGGCGCTCGGTTTCGACGCCATCCAGTCGGTCGGCCCCGGCGGCCATTTCTTCGGCACCCAGCACACGCAGGACCGCTACAAGACCGCCTTCTATGCGCCGATCATTTCGGACTGGCGCAATTTCGAGAGTTGGGCGGAGGCTGGGTCACCGACCGCGCTCGAAAAAGCCAATCGCGTCTGGAAGGAGCGGCTGGCCTCCTATGAAGAGCCTTATATGGACCCGGCGATCCGCGAGGAGCTCAATGCTTTCGTCGACAAGCGCCGGGCCGAAGGCGGCGCCCCGACCGATTTCTGATCATCTGATGAGTAGTCGACCCCCACTCCGTCGAGCTTCGCTCGACACCTCACCCCCGATCGACGGGGTAGAGGAAGGGCGCGAAACGATTCCAGTTGGCGCCCTTCCTTTCCCCCCGGAGGGGGGAGAGGTGGCGCCGCGAAGCGGCGACGGAGTGGGGGAAGCCGTTCATGAAACGCGCAGCCGCCGCAAAACAGGCACAACCCAGCGAGCGCGTAGCCTGCGGCAAGCAGGCAATCAGGCCGAAGCACTGCTTTGGCCTGAACTAAAGGCGCGCAAGCTTGGCGGCTATCGCTTTACGCGTCAGTTCTCCATCGGCGCCTTTTTTGCAGACTTTGTCTGCCGCGAAAAATGGCTTGTTGTTGAAGTCGACGGACAACAGCACGCCGGCAGTTCATATGACCGCCGCCGCGCCCAAGGCTACTCGATCCTGCGTCTTTGGAGCCATGACGTCCTGAAACATCGTACTTCCGTCTGTGAAACCATTCTTGCCGCGCTTGATGGCAGGCTGGCCGAAAACATCGCTGTATTCGATTTCCGCTTTGTTTTCGCGCCCCGCTCACTCGATTCAATCTCTTCAAAAACGGAACTATCTTCATGAAATCTCATGCAAAAGCGGTTGTTATCGGCGGCGGCGTCGTTGGCTGCTCGGTGCTCTATCATCTGGCCAAGGCCGGCTGGACCGACATCATGCTGATCGAGCGTTCGGAGCTCACCTCCGGCTCGTCCTGGCATGCGGCGGGCGGCTTTCATACGCTGAACGGCGATCCCAACGTCGCCAAGCTGCAGGCCTATACGGTGCAGCTTTACAAGGAGATCGAGGAGATTTCCGGCCAATCCTGCTCGCTGCACCTGACCGGCGGCGTCATGATGGCCGACACGCCCGAGCGCATGGACTTCCTTCGCCTCGCCCATGCCAAGGGCCGCTATCTCGGCATGGACACCGAACTGATCACGCCGTCCGAAGCCAAGGCGATGTTCCCGCTGATGGACGAGACGAATTTCGTCGGCGCTATGTGGGACCCAGTCGAGGGCCACCTCGACCCTTCCGGCACCACCCACGCCTATGCCAAAGCCGCCCGGAAGCTCGGCGCCGAGATCGTGCTGCGCAACCGCGTCGTCGAACTGACGCAGGAGGTCGACGGCACCTGGAACGTCGTCACCGAGCAAGGCACGATCAAAGCCGAGCATGTCGTCAACTGCGGCGGCCTGTGGGCGCGCGAGATCGGTCGCATGGTCGGCGTCGAGCTGCCGGTGCTGGCGATGGAGCACATGTATCTCCTGACCGAGCCGATGCCGGAAGTCGAGGAATTCAACAAGTCGACTGGGCGCGAGATGATCGGCGTGCTGGATTTCAAGGGCGAGATCTACACCCGCCAGGAACGCAACGGCATCCTGCTCGGCACCTATGAAAAAGCCTGCAAGCCGTGGTCGCCGGTCAACACGCCATGGGATTTCGGCCACGAGCTGCTGCAGCCCGACATCGACCGCATCGCGCCGTCGCTCGAGATCGGCTTCAAGCATTTTCCCGGCATCGAGAAAGCCGGCATCAAGCAGATCATCAACGGCCCCTTCACCTTCGCGCTCGACGGCAACCCGCTCGTTGGCCCTGTGCAGGGCCTGACCAATTTCTGGTGCGCCTGCGCCGTCATGGCCGGCTTCAGCCAAGGCGGCGGCGTCGGCTTGGCGCTGTCGAACTGGATGGTCCATGGCGACCCCGGCTTCGACGTCTGGGGCATGGACGTTGCGCGCTTCGGCGAATGGGCAACGCTGCGCTATACCAACGCAAAGGTGCGCGAAAATTATTCGCGCCGTTTCTCCATCCGCTTTCCCAACGAGGAATTGCCGGCGGCAAGACCGGCGCAGACGACCCCGCTTTACGACACCATGCTCGCCAACAACGCCGTCATGGGCGACAGCTGGGGTCTCGAAACCCCGCTCTGGTTCGCGCCGAAAGGCTCGGAGCCGAAGGACATCGTGTCCTTCCACCGCTCGAATGATTTCGGCGCGATCGGCGAGGAAGTGTGCGCCACCCGCGAGAGGGTCGGCGTCACCGAGATCGCCAACTTCGCCAAATACGAAGTCTCCGGACCTGGGGCCGAGGATTTCCTCAACCGGCTGATGACCAACCGCATGCCGAAGACCGGCCGCATCGTGCTGACGCCGATGCTGAACGAGTTCGGCAGACTGATCGGCGACTTCACCATCGCCAAGGCGGGCGAAGAACGCTTCATGATCTGGGGTTCTTCGGCCGCGCAAAAATATCACATGCGCTGGTTCGAGAAGCATCTGCCGAAGGACGGTCCAAGGGCGTCGGAGGTGCGCATCCACCGCTTCGACCAGACGCTGGTTGGCCTCTCCATCGCCGGGCCGAAATCGCGCGACCTGCTGCAGAAACTGGTCGACGTCGACATCTCGACCAAGGCCTTCCGCTTCATGGATTTCCGCGAGATGGCGGTCGGCGGCGCGCCCTGCATGGTCAACCGCATCACCTACACCGGCGATCTCGGCTATGAGATCTGGATGGCGCCGGCCTATCAGCGTCTGGTCTACAAGGCGATCAACGAGGCCGGCGAAGAGTTCGGACTTGTTGATTTCGGCATGCGCGCCCTGCTCTCGATGCGGCTTGAAAAGAACTTTCCGACCTGGTTCCGCGAGCTACGTCCGATCTACGGACCGTTCGAAGGTTCGATGGACCGCTTTATCAAGCTGGAGAAGAACGATTTCATCGGCCGCGAGGCAGCGGCCAAGGAACAGGCGGCAGGGCCGAAGCTGCGCCGCGTTTCCTTTATCGTCGATGCTGCGGATGCCGACGTCATGGGCGACGAGCCGATCTGGGCCAAGGTCGGCGACAAGGATTTCGGCACGGTAGAAAAGCCGCATGGCTATGGCGCGCCGCGCTTCGACGCGGGCGGCAAGGAAGTGCGCGGCTCGAACGCCGCTGAAGGCGCGTCTGCCGTGCGCGGTATTGTCGACGGCAACTGGCGCGTGGTCGGCTGGGTCACCTCCGGCGGCTATGCGCATTATGTCGAGAAGTCGATGGCGCAAGGCTACGTACCGGCAGTGCTTGCCGAAAACGAGAGCGCCGGGCTGTTCGAGATCGAGATCCTTGGACACCGGCGGTCGGCGCGCATCAACGTCGAGCCGCCCTTCGACCCGAGTGGCGAAAAGATGCGAACGTAGGTGCAGCCAGCCGGTCGCATTGTGCGGAGCACGCTCTTCATGCTAGCCCAGCCGGCAACTGTGCCGGCAGGGGCGATGAGACTTCCTTGAAGTACGACATGAAATGGGCCGAGTGGCTGGCCGAGGGACGGATCGGCCCCTTCCCGGCGGCGATCGTCATGGTCGCGGCTTATTTTGCCTTGCAGACCATCATACTGTCCCTGTTGAGCTCTTGGGCGGGAACCGGCGTCGGCATCGACGATGCGGAGCAGCTGATCTATGTACCGTATCTCTGGGCTGGATATGGCGGCTCGCAACCACCTCTCTACACCTGGATCAATTGGCTGGCCGCGCATGTTTTCGGCACCAGTATCTTCACGTTGAAGCTCGTCAAATACTCAGTGCTGTTCCTCGCCGCCTGCAGCGTGTTCGCCGCCATGCGGCGGTTCGGCTACACCAAGGCGACAGCGGCGGCGGCCATGTTCGGCCTGTTTACGATCCCGCAGGTCGTCTGGGAATCGCAGCGCGCTTTGTCGCATTCCGTCGCCGTCGTCGGCTTCTGCTCGCTGCTCCTGCTCACCATGGCCTATCTTCTCGAGCGGCGTAGCATGATTGCCTATGCGGCGTTTGGCCTGGCCACGGCGGCGGCAATTCTTGCCAAGTATAACGATGTCTTCCTCGTGGTGGCCCTTGTTGCGGCAGCGCTGTCGCTGCGCGAATTGCGCAGCGCCATCCTTGATCCAAAGTTCGCAATCAGCATAGCGGTCGCGATATTGGTGCTGGCACCAACCACCTATTGGAGCCTCATGCATCCCGCCGATTTATTGTCGAGAGGCGAGAAGTTCGGAATAGACCCGCAACAAGGGCGCATCGCGGCGGCCTTTGTCGGCGCCGGCAAGTTTGTCATGGGGACCTTCAATTTCGCGGTCTTGCCGGTGCTCGTTTCCGCGCTGGCCTTCGGGGTGGCGAAGTTCCGTTTCTCCGAGCGGCACCCGAAACGTCCGGCCAGGGAAATTCTGTTGTGGCGTAGCTTGGCGCTCGGCTTGGCTATGCTGGCAATACTTGTGCTGGCCACCGGCGTGACGGTTGTCAAGGACCGCTGGCTGCTGCCGGTCCTGTTCATGTTGCCGCTGGCCATCGTCGCCACTATGGAACGGCTGGCGCCGCGCGGCAGGAATGCGCAGCTCCTGGTGATCGCGGCTGGAGCGATCATCGCCGTGTTGCTCGCGCCCGCCACTTGGTACGTCCAGATAAACGGGACCAGTGGCCTCTCCCGCATGATCCGCTTGGATTACCCGGCCCTCTATCGCCAACTGACCGCGGACGGACCGGTGAAAACTGCAATATCCGACGGTGCATGGGTCGGCAACCTGCGGCTGGTCGACGAAAAACTGGTCGCACTTGACCAGGAAGTGCCTAATTTCGAAACGCTGATGCGGGGGCCGGCCGTACTCGTCTGGCTTGATCACGACGATCCGCGGCCGGTCATTTTGGACCAGCTCAAAGCGGCCGGCTATGAGCCGGACGGCCAACCGCGGCAAATCATGGTTCCGCTGTTGCGTGGCACCGACAAGTCCGCCCGGCCCGGCGCATTCGTCCGACTGAAGAGAATGGAAGGAGCCATGGCGCCCAAGGAAGGCGCTGGCGAAGGAGTCGAGGGTGGACAGGAATCCGACTGACCGGCCCCGTCATCATCGCAAGATCATGCCGTTCGAGCCGGAGGACTCGATCGATGCGCTGCGCAAAAAATCGCGCCTGAAGGCCGCTGAACTCAACCAGCATCTGCTGGGCTATGGTGCGCTGGCGGAAGCCGAGTGGCAGGCGGCGGGTATTGACGCTCCTGACTTGCGCGCCATGCGCCGATACCGGCTCGAGCGCATCCGCGCCGAGCTGAAGCGCCGCGACTATGCGGGAGCCCTGCTCTACGATCCGGTCAACATCCGCTACGCGACCGATGCGACCAACATGCAGCTCTGGGTCGCGCACAATCCGACCAGGCATTGTTTCGTCGCCACCGATGGGCCGGTGGTACTGTTCGACTATTTTTCCTGTGAGCACCTTTCCGACCATTCCGGCGTCGTCGACGAGGTGCGGCCGGCGGTGTCGTGGGCGTATCTCTACAGCGGCGAGTTGACCGGGCAAAAAGTCCGCCGCTGGGCAGCCGGCATCGCCGAGCTGGTACTGAAACATGGCGGCGGCAATCGCCGTATCGCGGTCGATCACATCAATCCCGAGGGCATCGAGGAACTCGCCCGTCTCGGCATTTCGACCGGCAATGGCGAGGCGGTGATGGAAAATGCGCGGCTGATCAAATCGCCCGACGAGATCCTTGCCATGCGCCGGGCGATCGTCGCTTGCGAGGCGGCGATGGGCGAGATGGAGCAGGCGCTGAGACCTGGTATTTCCGAGAACGAATTGTGGGCCGAACTCCATCGCGGCAACATCGCGCGCGGCGGCGAATGGATCGAAACCCGGCTCCTGTCGTCGGGTCCGCGCACCAATCCGTGGTTCCAGGAGTGTTCGTCGCGGACGATCGAGGCCGGCGATCTCGTTGCCTTCGACACCGACCTGATCGGTCCTTACGGCTTCTGCGCCGACCTGTCGCGCACCTGGCTTTGCGGTGACGCGCCGCCGTCGCAGGAACAGCGTGACCTGTTTCAGATCGCTGCCGACCAGATCGCCCACAACACCGAACTGATGCGGCCGGGCATATCCTTCCGCGATC
Organism: Mesorhizobium sp. M0189; assembly: GCF_040322135.1. NCBI lineage: Bacteria > Pseudomonadati > Pseudomonadota > Alphaproteobacteria > Hyphomicrobiales > Phyllobacteriaceae > Mesorhizobium > Mesorhizobium sp. M0189. The sequence continues at coordinate 60,054 of NZ_JAMYSW010000001.1, read as the reverse complement.
TCGTCGAGGGCTCGTCGGTGCCGCCGGGAGACTGCTTCCCGGCGCGCTACGGGGTGCTCTATCACGGCGTCGGCCTGGCCGACGAATACCCGACATTGCCGCATGCCGGCGACTGGACCGACGACACGCCGGACGGCGTGCTTGTGTCAGGCATGGTGCTGTGCGTCGAGAGCTACATCGGCAGGCTTGGCGCCTACGAAGGCGTCAAGATCGAGGAACAGATCCTGATCACCGACACCGGCAACGAGAAGCTTTCGACCTATCCGCTCGACAATCGGCTGCTTGGGGGCTGAGCGAACCTAATGCATGTCGCGCAAAAGTGTGCAGCGGTTTTGCGATAACGACATGCGTAAAACAAGAATTTAAAGCGCGTCGCATGAGGCCGACCGGACGCGACGCGCTTTATGTGAGCGCCTCGATCGCCTCGCGCATCATGGCGACGATCGTTTCCGGCGTCCTGCTGGCCGTGATGAACGGCAATCCTTTGCGCCGCCTTGTCCAGCCGACGACCGTCATCTTCTGCGCTGCAGGCTCGAAACGCTGCGCCAGCGCCCAGCTCTCGCAGTCGATCGCCGCGACGTCGGCCCTGCCCTCGGCAACAGCAACAATCGAAGCGCGGTGCCCCCAGCTTTCGCTCAGCGCGGAAAAGATATCCAAACTCTCGCCCAGTGCTTGCAGGTCGCGTGTCGGCGCGATGATGCCCGACATGGAATCGAGGCTGTTGAAGGTGAAACGTTTGCCGCGAAGCTGATCGAGCGGAATGACGGCGCCGCCGTCGGCCGGCGACCTTGCCGGCGGTGCCTCGCCCGCCCTCATGACGATGGCGCTCGAATAGAGTTCGCCCTGTCCGCCCTCAAAGGCGTCGTAGCGCGGCTGGCCGACGAGGTGGACACGCTGCGACAGGCCGAGTTCCATCGGTCCCCAGCAGGTTTGCGCAAAGAGCAGCGCCGGGTGCAGCCAGAGCCGGTGAAAATCCAGTTCGTCCAGCGGCAATGTCGCCGGATCGGGCGCGATGAGTTTTCCCTTATCGTCGCGAATACCGCCAGGCACCGGGGGCAAATCGCCATTGCGGCGGATAATCGTCTCCGGCGCATCGATGCCTTTTTGTCTGAAAGCATCGCGCAGCCGCGCCCATTCTGCGTCGACCTCGTCCCGCGCTTCCGGCCAGTCGTACATCGGCAAAGCCGCAATGAATTCGCTCATGCCGGGATTTGACCGTTATGCAGGGAAATTGACAAGGTCAGGAAAGCGTTGCCCGCGCGGCAGCGCCTGCAATGCCGCGAGGATCATTCCTTCGGCGGCTCGGCGGGTACCGGTGCGCTGCCAAGCCCATTGAGGCTGCGTGCCCTGACGCGCGGCTTGAACGCGCGTCCTGGTTCCGGCATGCGCCGCAGCACGGGATGGACGATCGGTTCCTTCGCCTTGAAGGCATAGGCCTTGAGCAGCGCGAAATAGTTCGGATAGGCGTAGCCATTGTTCATCCGCAGCCACTCGTCGCGGCGGTCGCGAAACAGCTTCGGCAGCCTGTACCAGGCCACCGTCGGGCTCTTGTGATGGACGAAATGCAGATTGTTGTTGAGGAACAGGAAGGACAGCGGCGAGCGCTCGACGATGATCGTGCGGCCTTCCGGATGTTCAGACCATTGATGCTCGGCGTAGGTGCGGATCGAAATCAGCGACTGCCCAAGCCACACCGGCACCAGTATGTAGAGCCACAACGGCATGCCGAAGCCGAACTGCACGACAGGCAACACTACGGCGAGGCCGATCGCATGCAGCAGCCATGCCTTGCAGATGGAATTGTCGCCCGCGGCAACCTGCCTGGCGTCGTCGATGAAGAAGCCGATGCAGGAGAGCCACGGACCGAGCACCAAACGCCCGAGCATCGTGTTGTTGACCTTCAGCAGGAACTTCATAGCCGACGGCAGCTCTTCGTGCTGCCAGAGCGCCTTGTAATAGCTTTCGGGATCGTCGAGCGGATCGGTCAGGCGCTCGTCTGCATGGTGGCGCAGATGAATGGTCTTGAACCGGCGAAACGGCCAGACAAGGCCAATCGGCAGGAACACAACGGCTTCGTTGAGCCGCGCGTTCCGGGTTGGGTGGCCGTGCAGGGCCTCGTGCATCAGCGAGGATTGCAGCGCCGCAATCAGGGCCAGAAGGGCGAGCGCCAACAGCGGGTAGGATGGCCAGAGCAGAAAGCCGGTAGCGAGCCAGCCGCCGTAGCAGAAAAGTGCGAGAAACACCGTCGGCCATTCGATGGTCGCCGCGCCATGTCGCCTGTTGCCCATGCTCGTCATGCTATCGACCACTGCCTTCCAGTCGCCGGAACCCGTTTGATTCCTGACAGCATTGTGTCAGGAGCGTTGCATTGCTGCAACGCGATAAAGCGCACAAACTGTTGCGATTGCGCATTTTCAGCTGCATATGTTATGCATTGTAAACAACGCACCGGATTCATTTACGCCTGAAGCTCCGCGTTCGCGGCTTCAGCGCAAATTTTTCCTCCTATCGGGTGGGGTGGCGATTTGGACAAGCGCGACCTGTCGACGATCTTTCGCGAGCGCCTGAAAATGCTCTTGACAAGGTCCGATCTGAACCAGTCGGCCTTCGCCGCCGCGGTTGGCATCGACCGTTCGGCGCTGTCGCAGCTGCTCTCCGGCGCCTCGACCCGCCTTCCCCGCGCCGAAACGCTGCTCAACATCGCCGCCGAATTCAAAGTCTCGCTCGACTGGCTGCTCGGCCTCAGCCAGGACGAGGGCGTCACCGGTGAAATCCGCGAGAGCCTTGAGATCGAGGAGGCGCCGGACGGCTTCGACCGCACGCTGCTGGCTCGCTGGCATGCCGAGGCGGCGGGAACGAAAATCCGCTACGTCCCGGCCGGCATTCCCGATCTTCTGCGCACCGAGGCGCTTGTCGACTATGAAGCCGTCATCGCCAACAAGAGCCGCGAGGCACAGGCCGGCGAAACGCAGTACCGCATCGACTACAACCGACGGCCCGAAACCGACATGGAAGTCTGTATGCCGCGCCACACGCTGGAGATCTTCGCGCGCGGGCTGGGCGTGTGGGACCGCTTTCCGGAGGCCGACCGCCACCAGCAGCTCCTGCACATGGCGACGCTACTCGACGACCTCTATCCCACCTTCCGCCTGTTTCTCTATGACGGGCGGATGCGCTATTCGATCCCGTACACCATCTTCGGGCCCTATCGCGCAGCCATTTACGTCGGCGACATGTATCTGGTGCTGAACGCCACGCAGCCGATCCGCATCCTGACCAGCCATTTCGACAATCTGATCCGTGCCGCGGACGTCAACGCGCATGAAGCGGCCAGCTTCACACGAAAGCTGGCGGAGATGCGATTTTGACCGGTTGCTCTCCGTGTCGACATTGACGGCACATAAAGAATTCTTTATATCCTTATCTCAGTTATTCTTCCGGGAAGGCGTATTTCACATGACCAATCCGATCGACGCTCTGCTTGCCGAAAAGGGCGTCCTGCTCGCCGATGGCGCCACCGGCACCAATCTGTTCGCGATGGGCCTTGAGGCCGGAGAGGCTCCTGAGCTCTTGAACGAGACCGCGCCCGACACCATCACCAGCCTGCACCAGAACTTTGTCGATGCCGGCGCCGACATCATCCTGACCAACTCTTTTGGCGGGACCCGCCATCGGCTCAAGCTGCACCATGCGCAGGACCGCGTCCACGCACTGAACAAGCGCGCCGCCGAGATCGCAAGCGCCGTCGCCGGCAAGGCCGGCCGCAAGGTGATCGTGGCCGGCTCAGTCGGCCCGACCGGCGAATTGCTGGTGCCGCTCGGCGCCATGACCTATGACGAGGCGGTCGAGGCCTTTGCCGAGCAGATCGAGGGCCTGAAGGCCGGCGGCGCCGAAGTCGCCTGGATCGAAACCATGTCGGCGCCGGACGAGATCCGTGCCGCCGCCGAAGCCGCCATCCGCGTCGGCTTGCCCTATACCTATACCGGCTCCTTCGACACCGCCGGCCGCACCATGATGGGGCTGCTGCCGAAGGACATCCACGGTGTCGTCGACGGCCTGTCGCAGACGCCGCTCGGTGTCGGCGCAAATTGCGGTGTCGGCGCCTCCGATATTCTCGCTTCGCTGCTCGACATGACCGAGGCGAAGCCCGAGGCAACGGTGATCGTCAAGGGCAATTGCGGCATCCCCGAATTTCGCGGTGCCGAGATCTACTATTCGGGCACGCCCGAGCTGATGGCCGATTATGTGCGCCTGGCCGTCGATGCCGGCGCCAAGATCGTCGGCGGCTGCTGCGGTACCTCGTTCCAGCACCTTGCCGCCATGCGCAAGGCGCTCGATGCGCACACCAGGTCGGATCGCCCGACCGTCGAGCAGATCGTCGAACGCATCGGCCCGATGCGCAACAAGCAGGCGACGGTCAACGTCGCCGAGACCAGCGAAGCCCGCCGCGAACGGCGCCGCGGACGCGCCTGACGCTTTCGGCTGCGACGCGGTCCGCGAAGCGGTGCAGCCACGAAAAAAGGCCGGCAAGGTTTCCCTCGCCGGCCTGCCTCACCCGCCCGTAGGCCGGTTCCCCCTGTCAGAACGATCCCATCTGAAAGAAACCGGCCATCATTGCCACTACCGGTTACCGCCGAGCGCCGAGGCAAGGCGCACAAGCGAGAGGAACTCGGACCGGTACCCAAACGGGTCGGCTCCTCTGGCGGCGGTGGCAATCTCCATGATCTTGTCGTAGCCGAACTTCGCGGTCGCATCCTCGTCGCGCAGCTTCTGGCCGAAGGCAGCGACGGCAACGGAGAAACGCTGGTCGGTGCTGGCCTGGTCGAACGACGCCACCTCGTTGGCTGACGTCACCGGCGTGGTGATCAGCTTCGAAGTGTCCTCGTTCGGCAGCTTGTAGCGGATTTTGACGAAGGCATATTCGTCGGCATTGGCGACACCGCCATTGTTCACCGAGGCCTGGCCATAGCGCAGCTGATCGATCTGTTCGCCGCCGCTGCCCTTAGGCGTGATCTCGTAGATCGCGGTGACCGAATGGCCTGAGCCGATCTCGCCGGCGTCGACGCGGTCGTTGTTGAAATCCTCGCGGTTCAACGCGCGGGTCTCGTAGCCGATCAGCCGGTATTCCGAGACCTTGTTCGGGTTGAACTCGACCTGGATCTTCACGTCCTTGGCAATGGTGAACAGTGTCGAGGAGGCATCCTCGACCAGCACCTTCTCGGCCTCCGCCAAAGTGTCGATATAGGCGGCGGTGCCGTTGCCGTTCTGGGCGATGGTCTGCATCATCTGGTCGTTCAGGTTGCCGCGGCCGAAGCCGAACACCGACAGGAACACACCTGTCTTGCGCTCCTTTTCGATCAGCCGCTTCAGGTCGTCGTCGTCGGTCTGGCCGACATTGAAATCACCATCGGTGGCGAGCATCACCCGGTTGATACCGTCCTTGACGAAGGATTTCTGCGCCAGCCTGTAGGCTTCCTTGATGCCCGCCTCGCCTGCCGTCGAGCCGCCGGATGTCAGGTTGTCGATGGCAGCGAGGATCTTGTCCTTTTCCGAAGCCTTGGTGGGCTCCAGCACGGTACCGGCATCGCCCGCATAGGTGACGATCGAGACGGTATCGTCGGGTCTCAGCTTGTTGACCAGCAGCCGAAAGGCCGACTGCAGGAGCGGCAGCTTGTCCTGCTCGTTCATCGAGCCCGACACATCGATCAGAAAGACCAGATTGGCCTTGGGCTGCTCGGCCGGCTTCACGTCGAAACCCTTGATGGCGACATGCATCAGCCTGGTGTGCTCGTTCCACGGAGTCGGCATGACGCTGACGGTCGAGTTGAACGGCGTCGAGGCGGAGTCCGGGCCTTTCCAGTCATAGGGGAAGTAGTTGACCATCTCCTCGACGCGCACCGTATCGGCCTGCGGGATAAAACCTTCCTTCAGCGAGCGCCGGACGAAGGAATAGGAAGCGGTGTCGACATCGATAGAGAACGTCGAGACCGGGTCTTCGAGTGCGGCATGCACCGGATTGGTCTTGAAATCCTCGACCCGGTCACGGTTTTCCTCTCGCGGCAGCATCTGGTCGGCCGGCGCAGCGGCAGGCTGCTGTGCCATCAGCTTGGACTCGGCAACCGTGCCAGGCATGCGTCCGACCCGCGCGCCACCATCGACTGCCGGAGCCACGGAGTTTGCACCGCCATCCAGCGCAAACTCGCCGCTCTGCGCCGGTTCGGGTGCATTGCGGGTGAGCACATCCTGCTGCGTCAACCCGCCGACCGCGGTCGATTCCGCTTTCGGCGGCGATGTCGGCGCCACAAGCGCCTCGCCGGCGTCGCGGCTTTCGCTGTCGGCGTCCGCCTTCTTCTGCTTATCTGCTTCGGCAACAACCGGCGGTTTGACGGTCGCCGGCTTGTCAGCCAGCGTTTCGGTGATCTTATCGTCGCCGCCGAATTCGGGCCCGCCGAATTTGGATTCCCCAAGCATATAGATGGTGGCGTATCCGGCGATCGGCAGGGCAACGAGCCCGGCAATGGCCGGCGTGGCGAAGAGTTTCTTTTGCATGATTTCGCTCCAGAGCCTTTGTGCTCGCTCTGTGAGACGAAGCCCGCCTGCCGATCCTTGGGCGGCCGGTAAAGTTTTTTCTTCCATGTCATAGGCGCGCAGCGCGGCCTGGAGGGCACGCGCCTTTGCATCCGCGTCAGGCGCCGGTGCTGCGATATCGCGCAGCCTGTTCAGTTGCTTGTCGTCGACCATGGTCACACTTCCCCGGCTGAACGCATCAGCGTCTTCAACCGTTTCTTCGCCTCATGGATGTGCCAGGAAACCGTCGTCTCCGAGATCGCCATCGCCTCGGCGGCGGCTGCGTGGCTCAGCCCTTCGCCATAGACCAGCAGCACCGCGTCGCGCTGCTTGTCCGGCAGCTTGCGCACCGCTGCCCAGAGCGCCTCGACCGGGTCTTCCGCCTCGGACGAGGTTTCCCCCGAAATCAGCGCATAGGCGCCATAGGCCTCGGTCTTGGCCGTATCGCGGGCGGTCTTGCGCATCATGTCGCGCGCCGCATTCAGCGTCATGGTGTAGAGCCACGTCGTGAAGGCGCCGCTGCCGTGATAGTCGCGGATCGCCCGGCCGAGCCGAACGCACACTTCCTGGGCGATATCCTCGGCGTCGGCCTTTTTCCCGCACCAGCGATAGGCGGCGCGATAGACGAAACCGTAGTGCCTTTCGAGCAACTTGCCGAAAGCACCCCTGTCTCCGCCCTTCGCCCGCCCGATCAGTTCGGCGTCGGAGGCTTCGCTTTCGTCCAGCATCATCGCCATCATTTGCCTGTTGGACGAAGGCTAATGGCGATTCCTTGGGTGATGGGAAGAATTTTTTGGCGGGCAGTCACGTCGTAATGGTTGGCGCGCCTTGGCCGAGCGTCTCCGCAAACAGCATCGTCAGCCGCTCCCAGTGGCGTTCGGCGCCGGCTGCATCGAAGGCACTATGTGGAGCCGCCACGTTCACAAATGCGTATCGGGGTTGCTTTACGCTGGCTTTGTGCACAATTTCGCCGACTGCCTGCCATGCTATGGCGGCCTGAAGTGAACGGCGCGCTTCAATTTGCCAAGGGACGGAGCTCATATGTGGCTGACGGCATTCCTTGCTTTTTTCGCGGGTGTTTTTGGCGCCAATGGCGTCCCACATTTCGTGAGTGGGATAACCAAGGGTTCCTACCCGTGCGTCTTCGGTAACTCCGCCGTGCCCAATCTGATAGCCGGCTGGGCGAGCTTCGTGGTGGCCCTCTTCGCGTACGGGGCCAACTTCGCACAGTATCCCATCGTCTCGTTGGTCTCTGGTGCCATCGGGGTGCTGCTGATGGGTCTCTTTCACGCGGCGGGGCTGGCTTTCGGCCAAAAATCCTGAGATCGGAACGGTCGACGTCTTTGCGTGCAGCGGGGTCTTGTCTGGCTAGCGCGCGAATGCTGCCATGTGAAAGGCCTGAACCTCGGCCGGATAGCGATAATCGATGCCGTAAGGACAGGCGTTGCGATCAAGGCAGCCGCCGGTCCGGCAAGGTCCGCCGTTTTGCCCACGCACATGCGCCAGACAGGTTTCATGCACAAAACCATCCGCAGAATAAGCCGCGACCGGACAGGATTTCAGGCAAGGTTTTTCCAAACATGTGTCGCAAAGGTGAATCACGTCGCGACGTTCGTGGAGCGCAATCTCGTTCTCGAACAACAGCGCGCCGCGATAGGCATGCCAGAGCCCGTATTGCGGATGCATGAGGATGCCGAGCGGCGACGGCTTCAGCCCCTCCGCCTGCATCGCCCATTGCTGGAACGGCAGATAAGGCCTGTCGGACGGTGACACCGCGCGTGCCCCGAATTTTTCGGCCACAGCGCCGATCACTCCGCGCGACCATCTGTCGAGCGAATCGTCGATCGGCTGTGACTGTTTCTCCAACCAGCGCAGGAAGTGCGGCCAAGGTGCGGCGCCTGCCTGCCCCACCAGCAGGACGGATCTGGCGGCGGCGCCGGAGAGACCGGAAGGTGTCCCCTCACCGCCCGCAAAATTGAAGCCGCCGCGCAGGATGAGGCCGTGGGCGGAAAGCGCGGCCGCGATGGTTTCGACCATGCCGCGCTCGAGAATCATCCCTTCTTGTCCGGGTCGGAGAAGGCGCTCCGCCAGACTTCCTTGTGGATGATGTTGGCGACTTTAGCCCCGCCTGATTCGGGCTCCTTTCAGGTGAAGGCGTCGGCCATCGACGCCTTCTTCCTGGCGATGAAGTCCTTCAGCCCGTCGTCGATGCCCTGGTCGAGATAAGGCGCCTCGTAGCTCTCCAGCCAGCGGCGGGCGAGCTCGTTGGCGCGCTGCGGCGCGGTTTTTTCGCCTTCGGCCAGCCACTGCTCGTAGGAATTGTTATCGGCGATGTTGGAGCGGTAGAACGCGGTCTGGAAATTGGCCTGGGTGTGATCGCAGCCGAGGTAATGGCTGCCCGGACCCACCTGGCGGATGGCATCCATCGCCTGACCGTTTTCCGACAGGTCGACACCCTCGGAGAACTTCTGCGTCATGCCGAGTTGGTCGATATCCATCATGAACTTTTCGTAGCAGGAGGCGAGCCCGCCCTCGAGCCAGCCGGCCGAATGCAGCACGAAATTGGTGCCGGCGAGGATCGTCGAATTCAGCGTGTTGGCGCTCTCATAGGCCGCCTGCGCATCGGGGATTTTCGAAGCACAAAGCGAGCCGCCGGTGCGGAACGGCAGCCCGAGCCTGCGAGCAAGCTGGGCGGCGCCATAGGAGACCAGCGACGGCTCCGGCGTGCCGAAGGTCGGCGCGCCCGACTGCATTGAGATCGACGAGGCGAAGGTGCCGAACAGTACCGGCGCACCCGGCCGGATCAGCTGTGTGAACGACGCCCCGGCCAGAACCTCGGCCAAAACCTGGGTCAGTGTGCCGGCGACCGTCACCGGGCTCATCGCCCCGGCAAGGATGAACGGCGTGACGATGCACGCCTGGTTATGGCGCGAGTAAACTTTCAGCGCTCCCAGCATGGTCTCGTCGAAGACCATCGGCGAGTTGGCGTTGATCAGGCTGGTCAACACCGTGTTGTTCTCGACGAAATCGTCACCAAACACGATCTTGGCCATCGCCACCGTATCTTCGGCGCGCTCGGGCGCGGTCACCGAGCCCATGAACGGCTTGTCCGAATATTTGATATGGCTGTAGACCATGTCGAGATGGCGCTTGTTGACCGGCACGTCGACCGGCTCGCAAACCGTGCCGCCCGAATGGTGGATCGATGGCGCCATATAGGCAAGTTTTACGAAATTCCGGAAATCCTCGATCGTCGCGTAGCGCCTGACGCCGTCGAGATCGCGCACGAAGGGCGGTCCATAGACCGGCGCGAACACGGTCGCGTTGCCGCCGATCTGCACCGAGCGCTCGCCGTTGCGGGCGTGCTGGGTATAGACGGACGGAGCGGTCTTCAACAGCGAGCGGCAGAGGCCCTTGGGGAAATGCACCCGCTCGCCCTTGACGTCGGCGCCCGCCTCTTTCCAAAGCTGCAGTGCCTCGGCGTCGTCGCGGAAGATGATGCCGATCTCTTCCAGCACCGTGTCGGTGTTCTTTTCGATCAGCGCCAGGCCTTCCTCGTCCAGCACTTCATAGACGTTGATCTTGCGCTTGATATAGGTGAGCTGTGTACCGGGGCCGCCGCCCGAACGTGCAGCCCGGCGCGCTGCGGCGCCACCGCTGGCAGCGCGCCCGCGCCGTGCGTTTGACGCTTCCTGATCGACCGGCGCGTTCTCACTCATAATCGTTCTTCCCTGGCTTTCGTTCTGGCCTGATTTGCTTTGGCCGGGCTCTTGTTCCGGCCTGAAATCCATTTGCAGCCGCATATTGCGGTCTCTGGCCGGATCGTAGCCATGCACCTTATTCGAAACGGCCCGCCAGCGCCAACGCCTGTCGCAAAATCGACAAGAATTCCAAGAGATTTACGGTCGCTTTCGTTTTGCGGGAAGTCGCAAATCAGCTATGGACAACCGGCCCGCGCGGGTTAGGTAATGGCGCGATATTTTTAAGCTGCCGCGATAGTTGTAGCCGGCAAGGAGCCTGAGAAAAAATGGCCGACGACGAGATCATCCTTTCGGAACTCTCCGACGACGAGTTGGTGCAGCAGATGCACGACGACCTTTATGATGGGTTGAAGGAAGAAATCGAGGAAGGCACCAACATCCTTCTCGAGCGCGGCTGGGCGCCTTACAAGGTGCTGACCGAGGCTCTGGTGGAAGGCATGCGCATCGTCGGCGAGGATTTTCGCGACGGCATTCTGTTCGTTCCGGAAGTGCTGCTGTCGGCCAACGCGATGAAGGCCGGCATGTTCATCCTGCGTCCGTTGCTTGTCGCCACCGGCGCGCCGAAGCAGGGCAAGATGGTGATCGGCACCGTTAAGGGCGACATCCACGACATCGGCAAGAACCTCGTCGGCATGATGATGGAAGGCGCCGGCTTCGATGTCATCGACCTCGGCATCAACAATGCGGTCGAAAAATATCTCGATGCCATCGAAAAGCATCAGCCCGACATCATCGGCATGTCGGCCCTGCTGACGACGACCATGCCTTACATGAAGGTCGTCATCGATACGATGAAGGAAAAAGGCATTCGCGATGATTATGTCGTGCTGGTCGGCGGCGCGCCGCTCAACGAGGAATTCGGCAAAGCCGTCGGCGCCGACGCCTATTGCCGCGACGCCGCGGTGGCGGTCGAGACCGCCAAGGACTTCATGAAGCGCAAGCACAACGTCCGCGCTTCGGCCTGAGTCAATAAATTCGGCACCGACGAGAAAAGCCGCGCCTTGCAGTGCGGCTTTTTTATTCCCAAATGTTTGAAATCGTGCAGATCAGGGTTTCTTGACGGTATCGTCAACCGCCTTCGCAGTGGATTTGATATCCTTACCGACGCCGCGCACCGTGTTGGCGCAGGCCGAAACAGCCAGGGCGCAGGCGAGAATAGCGATTGGCGCAACGCGGAACAATTTCATGATTGGTGTCTCCCTCAGAATATAAATTCGCTGGACAGCAACGAAGATGGATTAGACTGGTTCCATGACTACCGCGCGAAAACAACAATCCGATCAAGGCGACAGGCTGCTCGTCATCGCCTGCGGGATGATTGCGCGCGAAGTTCTGGCGGTCAAGGAGCAGCTCGGGCTCGACCATCTCGACCTGACCTGCCTCCCGGCGGAGTTCCATTTCTATCCGGACCGCATTGCGCCGGCCATGGACAAGGCAATCGCCAAGGCCAGGGCTGACGGCTACAAACACATCTTCGTCGGCTATGCCGATTGCGGCACGGGTGGCCTGCTCGACCGGATCTGCGAGAAGCATGGCGTCGAGCGCATGGCCGGGCCGCATTGCTTTGCCTTCTACCAAGGCATGGATGCCTATGCGAAGGTTGCCGATGACGACATGATGTCGTTCTACATGACCGATTTCCTCTGCCGGCAATTCGATGCCTTCTTCATGAAGCCGCTCGGCCTCGACAAGCACCCGGAGCTGATCAAGGACTATTTCGGCAATTACGAGAAGCTGATCTACATCGCCCAGACCGACGACCCGGAACTCGACAAGGTCGCCGAAAAGGCGGCGAAAATGCTCGGCCTCGCCTATGAGCGCCGCTCGACCGGCTACGGCGACCTGACGAAGGAACTGGCTGGGGCCTCAGCCCTGGCCTGACACTTTAGGCACCGTTTTCTTCAGCTTCGAGCCCAGCGAGCACATCGGCAAAGCTCGTCTTGCAGACGAAATCCAGCCGGTCCCTCGCCCGGGACGCATCGTAGACCCGGTTGATCGACGAAAACATCGTCCAGCCTTTCTTCAAGTAGAGTGCCGGATAATCCGGAAAATAGCGCGCGACGATCGACGGTGCGTCGGCGATCAATGCCGCGCAATCGTCGGGCTGGAAAGGTGTCGGTGCCGAGATGATGAAGGTGTCGAAGCCCAATTGCGGCGCTTTCTCCAAGGCAGCGATGTGGGCGTCGGCAGCATCCTCCACCGTCAGCCGGCGAAACAACAGCTCATTGGCCTTGGTGTTGGCGTCCGACTGTTCGATCACATGCGCCATATCGTCTGCTTCGGGAAAGAAGCGGGCGGTGCGCAGTACGATCACCGGCAGGCCGAACTGGATATGGTAGAGCCGACAAAGATGTTCCGCCGCAAGCTTTGTCACGCCGTAGATGTTGCGCGGTTCAGGCGACATGTCTTCCGTTAGCCAAGCCGCCCTGCCGGGCAAGCCGGCGCGGATGGCCTGGGTAATCATCAGCGATGTCGTCGACGTGAAGATGAAGCGCTGAACGCCGAAAGTTGCCGCCGCATCGAGCAGGTTGAGCGTGCCGCGCACATTCGTCTCGACGAAATTCTCGTTGCGATGATGTTCGATGTCAGGCTTGTGCAGCGCGCCACTATGGATGATGGCCTCGATGCGGTTCTCCTCGACCGCCCTCATGACCAGGTCGCGATCGGCGACTGAGCCGACGATTCGCGTTTCCGAGGATGGGACGGGATCGAGGCCAGTGACGTCATGGCCGAGAGTCCGCAGGCGTGGCGCCAAGGCCCTGCCCAGCCAACCCGACGATCCCGTCAGCAAGATCCGCATTCTTTCCACCTCGTTTCTGCTGTCGATGCTCAAGCAAGGATGACAGAGCGCGGCGAAACATTAAGGTATGCGCCAGACAAGAAAACAGGCTGCTCCAGTCATCAAAAGGGAAACGCCACCAATGATCGCTCGCCTTATGTTTGCCGTAGCAGCTGTCCTCTGCTTGACGTTGCCCGCGTTCGCCGATGGCGAAGTGCAGAAGCTGATCACCGCTGCCGACAAGGCGCGCCTCGACAAATATGGCGAGACGCGCAAGGCAGCGCTTGACGAGGCGAAGGCCGGCGATCCCGCCGAGGTCAAGCAGCTCGACGCCTTGCTGGCAAAGCCGCTGGTTTCCTTCTCCGACAAGGACCTGACCGGCAATTGGCAATGCCGCACCATCAAGGCCGGCGGATTGAGCCCGCTCGTCATCTATGGCTGGTTCAAATGCAAGGTGAGCGACGACGGTTCCGGCTGGAGACTGGAAAAGATCACCGGTTCGCAGCGCACCAAGGGCCGCTTCTTCGACGATGGCGAGAAACGCGCGATCTATCTAGGTTCCTTCTACGTCAACGACGATCCGGCAAAGCCCTACGGCAGCGGCCCGGAAAGCGATCAGGTCGGCTATGCCTTCCGCCACAGCGCCAGCGAATGGCGCATCGAGTTCCCGGCGCCCCACTACGAATCGAAGCTCGACATCCTCGAATTCAAGCGCTGAGCCCGCCCCCGATCACCAAGGGTTAACCCGGTCAACCTAGCATTCGCGCACAAAGAACAGCTCTTTGCGGGGGTCGCGAAGCATGGCACGGTCGAAAACAAACCAACGGCCGATCGTCGTCGTCACCGAAGGCGGCCCGCATATCTGGGCGATCGTCAACGCCATCGCCGACCACCTCGCGCCTGTCAGCGTCATCCTCGAAACCCCTGAATCCAAAAGGCAATTGCTTCTCGGGCGGGCGCGGCGGCAAGGCTGGACCTCGGCCATCGGTCAACTCGGCACGATGATGCTGACCCGGCTCGGCAAGCGCTTCTTCGCCGGCCACGCAGCACGGCTCGCCGCCGAGCAAAAGCTGCAAACCGAACCGAAGCCTGGGCAAAAGATCGTCCAGGTCTCGTCGGCCAACGCGCCGGAGTGCCTGCAGGCGATCGAGAAAATCCAGCCGGGTGTCGTGCTGCTCGCCGGCTGCCGCTTGCTGTCGCGGCAGACGCTGGCGAAAATCCCTTGCCCGGTCCTCAACTACCATGCCGGCATCGCCCCGAAATATCGTGGCATGAACGGCGGCTATTGGGCGCTGGCTTCAGGCGATGCGGAAAACTTCGGCACCACCGTGCATCTGGTCGACGCCGGCGTCGACACTGGCGGGGTGCTGCGGCAGGCACGCGGCAAACCCCAACCTGGCGACACTATTTCAAGCTACGCGTTGCGGCAGGCGGCATTCTCGCGCGACATCTGCGTCGAGGCGGTCAGGGATGCGCTGGTCGGCAAGCTCGGCACGGTCGATCCCGGTCTGCCTTCGAGACAATGGTATCATCCGACGGTCTGGTTCTATCTCTGGACCGGGATAAGAAACGGCGTCTGGTGACACGCGCGCCGATTTACCCGACAGCCACCCGCCGCTAACATTGCATCATGAGCGACATCGACCACCGCACCATCATTGCCGGCCTTTCGGTTGCGGAACGTCGCGACCTCACCGCCCGGGTCGACGGGCCAGGCATTGTCCGGCTGGCCGTCCATGGCGGGCTGGTTGTCGTGCTGGGCGCACTGATCGCCGCCCGCATCCCGTTCTGGCCGCTTCTCGTCTTGCCGCAGGGGATCCTGATCGTCTTCTTCTTCACGCTGTTGCACGAGACCATCCATGAAACGGCGTTCAGAACGGCGTGGCTCAATCGCGCTGTTGCCGCCGTGGCCGGCTTCTTGATCCTGCTGCCGCCCGCATGGTTCCGCTATTTCCATTTCGCCCATCACCGCCACACCCACGACCCGGACAACGACCCCGAACTGATGGCCCCGAAGCCGGAGACCATCGGCCAATATCTGCGCTATCTGTCCGGCGGCCCCTATTGGATAGGCATGGCTCGTGTGTTCGCAACCAATGCGGCGGGCCGCAACCGCGACGGCTTTGTGCCGGAAAAGGGCCGCGGCAAGGTGGTTATTGAAGCGCGGCTGTTCCTGATCGGCTATGCGGTGTTGCTGGCCGCATCGCTCGCCGCACAGTCGGCGCTGCTGTTGTGGGTCTGGATCGTGCCGGTGCTGGTCGGACAGCCGTTTTTGCGGGCCTACCTGCTGGCCGAGCACGCATTGTGCCCGCATGTCGCCAACATGCTCGAGAACACCCGTACCACCTTCACCACAAGGCTGGTGCGCTTCGTGGCTTGGAACATGCCGTACCATTCCGAGCACCATTCCTATCCGGCCGTTCCCTTCCATCGCCTGCCGCGCTTCCATGAGATCATCGCGGAGCATTTACGCACGACCGAACGAGGTTACGTGCGCTTCCACAGGAAACTGGTCGGCAGCTTCGATGGCCGCGCCGGCTGACCAGTGCTGGAAGAGACTCCGCTTTCAGCCGCAGCCGTCGATTGCGTCGCTTTTGAAGGCCCCCGCGTCGTCCCATAACAAGCA
This sequence comes from Mesorhizobium sp. M0189, assembly GCF_040322135.1. Classification (NCBI taxonomy): domain Bacteria; kingdom Pseudomonadati; phylum Pseudomonadota; class Alphaproteobacteria; order Hyphomicrobiales; family Phyllobacteriaceae; genus Mesorhizobium; species Mesorhizobium sp. M0189. The sequence continues at coordinate 44,321 of NZ_JAMYSW010000001.1, read as the reverse complement.
GCCCAACAGCGCTTCCGGCAATGCTCGAAACCACTGCATCGGCCCAAAGGATCGGAATCGATCTTCGGAGGGCACGATGCAACGGAGTTAGGTGGTAGAGCATCGTTTGTGCGTTCGATTGGACGCGCGGCGCTCTCCAGGAGCAGGAATTCATGGCCGATCTGATCGTCGTCTACTGGCGCGACATCCCCGCCCAGGTCATCATCAAGAAGGGCCGGCAGAACGCCAAGCGCGAACTGCCGCTGCGCTTCACCGAGGCGATCGACATGTGCGCCATGCGCACCGGCGCCGGCGGCACCGACGACTATCTTGCCGAATGGCGCAAGGCAGAGCCCGTCCCAGTCAGTGACGATCTTGAAGTCGAGGCCGAGAAGGCTCTTCAGGAGCTCGATGCGAAATACGACCGTGAGCGGCTGGTCGCTCTGGTCAAGGCGGGCGGCAAAGAAAATGTCTGATCCCCAATCAATGCCGGCGACGACGGCTCAAGCCGGCGTGACCCAGGCGACAATCGTCAAGAAGGCGGCGCCGAAATCCGACTACAAGCCGGCTGACGTGTCGCCGCAGCGGCGCGTGCAGCGCTCGTTTGCGGTGCGGCTTTGGTCGGTGCGGCATTCGCGGCTGCTCGAATGGTTCTACGCCAAATTCGCCGACATGTTCCTGACTCTCCACCCGCTATGGAAGGGCATCGGCTACAGCCGTGTCGAAGGGCCGGTGAAATTCGTCGAGAAGCGCGTCAAGGGCTTCATGTTCGACTGCCGCATGTGCGGTCAGTGCATTCTTTCCTCGACCGGCATGTCGTGCCCGATGAACTGCCCTAAGCAATTGCGCAACGGCCCTTGCGGCGGTGTGCGCGCCAACGGCAATTGCGAGGTCGAGCCTGATATGCCTTGCGTCTGGGTCAAGGCCTGGGAAGGCTCGCAGAACATGGTGCATGGCGACAAGATTTTGGACGTGCAGAAGCCGGTGGATCAGTCCTTGCGCGAAACCTCCGCCTGGCTGCGGGTGACCGCGCAGGCCGCGGCCGCCCGCAATGGGGTCCAGAATACTACCAACACCGGGGCGTCGGCATGATCGGCCGCCAGCCAGACGAGAATCCCGCCGGCATCCATTTGCCGCTCGATCCCCTACCCGGCCACACCTCGCGCGGCCGGCTTGAGCGGGTCCTGCGACGCGGCGAGTTCGCAGTGACGACCGAGCTCAATCCGCCCGACAGCGCCGATCCGGAAGACGTCTACAACCGCGCCAGGATTTTCGACGGCTGGGTCGACGCCATCAATGCCGTCGACGCTTCCGGGGCCAACTGCCACATGTCGTCGGTCGGTATTTGCGCGCTGCTGACCCGCATGGGTTATGCCCCGATCATGCAAATCGCCTGCCGCGACCGGAACCGCATCGCCATCCAGGGCGACGTGCTGGGGGGTGCCGCGATGGGTGTTGCCAACATGCTGTGCCTGACTGGCGACGGCGTGCAGGCCGGCGACCAGCCCGGCGCCAAGCCGGTGTTCGATCTCGACTGCATGTCGCTGCTCGAAACCTGCCGCATCATGCGCGATAACGGCAAATTCCTGTCCGGCCGCAAACTCACCACGCCGCCGCAGCTTTTCCTTGGCGCGGCCATCAACCCGTTCGCGCCGCCGATCGATTTCCGGCCGTATCGGCTGGGCAAGAAGATCGCCGCCGGCGCGCAGTTCGTGCAGAGCCAGTACTGCTTCGACGTACCGATGTTCCGCACCTACATGCAGAAGGTCCGCGACCTCGGCTATACCGAGAAATGCTTCATCCTGTGCGGAGTCGGGCCGCTGGCCTCGGCCAAGACGGCCAGATGGGTCCGCTCCAACGTGCCGGGCATTCACATTCCCGATCAGATCGTCAAGCGCCTGGAAGGCGCTCAGGATCAGAAGAAGGAAGGCAAGCAGCTCTGCATCGACATCATCAATGAGGTGAAGGAAATTCCAGGTGTGTCCGGCGTCCATGTGATGGCCTATCGCCAGGAAGAGTATGTCGCCGAGATCGTCGACGAGTCCGGCGTGCTGAAGGGCCGTCGGCCGTGGAAGCGCGAAATCCGCCGCGACGACCAGCTCGTTGCCGACCGGCTCGACCACATACTGCATGACGACCTCACCGAAACCCAGGTCGACATGGTCAAGACCGCGCATTGACAGCGCGAATCGTCAGCATTCGCTTGATCAGAAACAGATAACGATATAAAGAACTCTTTATATCACGATGGAGAGATTTCATGACCCGGACCATCGTCGCCTCGGCGACACGAGAAATCATCATCGGCTTCGATCAGCCCTTCTGCGTGATCGGCGAGCGCATCAACCCGACCGGCCGCAAAAAGCTGGCCGCCGAAATGATCGCGGGCAATTTTGAGACCGTCATCAGGGATGCGCTGGAACAGGCCGCCTGCGGCGCAACCATGCTCGACGTCAATGCCGGCGTCACCTCGGTCAACCCGAACGAGACCGAACCCGGCCTGCTGGTGCAGACCCTGGAGATCGTGCAGGGCCTGGTCGACCTGCCGCTGTCGATCGACTCCTCGGTGACCGCGGCGATCGAAGCGGCGCTGAAAGTCGCCAAGGGCCGACCGCTGGTCAACTCCGTCACTGGCGAGGAGGAAAAGCTCGAGGCCATCCTGCCTCTGGTCAAGAAATACAACGTTCCGGTCGTCGCCATTTCCAACGACGAGACCGGTATTTCGATGGACCCCGACGTGCGCTTTGCCGTCGCCAAGAAGATCGTTCAGCGCTGCGCAGACTTCGGTATTCCGGCGCATGACGTGGTCGTCGACCCGCTGGTCATGCCGATCGGCGCGTTGGGCGATGCCGGCCGCCAGGTGTTTGCACTGCTACGCCGCCTGCGCGAGGAGCTCAAGGTCAACACCACCTGCGGCCTCTCTAACATCTCGTTCGGCCTGCCGCACCGTCATGGCATCAACGCCGCCTTCATTCCGATGGTGATCGGCGCCGGCATGACCTCGGCGATCATGAACCCGGTGCGGCCGCAGGAAATGGAAGCGGTGCGTGGCGCCAATGTGCTGAACGGCACCGATGAGAACTGCACCAACTGGATCAGGACCTACAAGGATTACAAGCCTGCCGAAGGCGGCCAGGCCGTTGCCGCCCGGACGCAGGTCAACGCGCCGGGCGATGGCAATGGCAATGGCGGACGCAGGCGCGGCGGCCGCGAAGCGCGGATGGCCCGGGGTTGAGCCATGGCTTGGCCGACACGATATGGGGCCTAGGACTGGGGAGGAACCGAAACACTGCGGCATCGCTGCCGCGGCCAAGACCTGAGCAGCGTAGAAAGTAAAGTCTGGAACGTATGAACTCTCCCGTCAACATCACCGATCCGCTCGTGCTGTTCATGCCGTCTGGCAAGCGGGGGCGGTTTCCGGTCGGCACGCCGGTGCTGGATGCCGCGCGCCAGCTCGGTGTCTATGTCGAGAGCGTGTGCGGCGGGCGTGCCACTTGTGGGCGTTGCCAGATCGAGGTGCAGGAAGGCAATTTCGCCAAGCACAAGATCGTTTCCTCCAACGACCACATCTCGCCCAAGGGCGCAAAGGAAGAGCGCTACGAGCGCGTTCGTGGGCTGCCCGAACGCCGCCGCCTGTCCTGCTCGGCGCAGATTCTCGGCGATCTCGTCGTCGACGTGCCGCAGGACACCGTCATCAACGCGCAAACCATCCGCAAAGACGCCGACACCAGGGTCATCGCCCGCGATGCGGCAATCCGCATGTGCTATGTCGAGATCGAAGAACCCGACATGCACAAGCCGCTCGGCGACCTCGACCGCCTGAAAATCGCGCTGATGAAGGACTGGGGCCTCAAGAGCCTCGATTTCGATTTCCTTCTGTTGCCGCAGGTGCAAGGCATTTTGCGCAAAGGCAACTGGGCAGCGACCGCCGCCATCCACAAGGACACCGACAGCGAGACCGCACGGGTCATCGCCTTGTGGCCAGGCCTCAAGAACGAGGCGTACGGGCTTGCCTGCGATATCGGCTCGACCACGATCGCCATGCATCTGGTGTCGTTGCTATCGGGCCGCGTCGCCGCCTCGTCGGGTACATCCAATCCGCAGATCCGCTTCGGCGAGGATCTGATGAGCCGCGTCTCTTACGTGATGATGAACCCGGACGGCCGCGAAGGCATGACAGTCGCCGTGCGCGAGGCCATTTCGGGCCTCGTCGACAAGGTCTGCGCCGAAGGCAGCGTCCAGCGCAACGACATACTGGATTCCGTTTTCGTCGGTAATCCGATCATGCACCATCTGTTCCTCGGCATCGATCCGACCGAGCTCGGCGGCGCTCCCTTCGCGCTAGCGATCTCCGGCGCCGTCCACATCAAGGCATCGGATATCGGCCTGAAGCTCAACCAGGGCGCCAGGCTTTATATGCTGCCTTGCATTGCCGGCCATGTCGGCGCCGATGCGGCGGCGGTGACGCTGTCGGAGGGGCCGCACCGCCAGGACGAAATGATGCTGATCGTCGATGTCGGCACTAATGCCGAGATCGTGCTCGGCAATCGCCAGCGGGTCGTGGCGGCATCCTCGCCGACCGGCCCGGCCTTTGAGGGCGCGGAAATCTCCGGCGGCCAGCGCGCCGCACCGGGTGCCATCGAGCGCGTCCGTATCGATCCCGAAACGCTGGAGCCCAAATATCGCGTCATCGGCTCGGAACTCTGGTCCGACGAGCCGGGCTTCCTCGACAGCGTGCAGGCGACCGGCGTCACCGGCATCTGCGGCTCCGGCATCATCGAGGTAGTCGCCGAGATGTATCTCGCCGGCGTCATCTCCGAGGACGGTGTCGTCGACGGATCGCTGAGCGCCCGCTCGCCGCGCGTCGTCGCCAACGGCCGCACCTTCTCCTATGTGCTGAAGGAAGGCGGGCCCAAGATCACCATCACCCAGACCGACGTGCGCGCTATCCAGCTTGCCAAGGCCGCCCTTTATGCCGGCACCAAGCTTTTGATGGAAAAGCAGCACACTGATCATGTCGACCGCATCCACTTCGCCGGTGCATTCGGCTCGTTCATCGACCCGAAATACGCAATGGTGCTGGGCCTGATCCCGGATTGCGACCTCGACAAGGTCTCGGCCGTTGGCAATGCGGCCGGCGCCGGTGCCCGCATGGCGCTGTTGAACCGCGGCTATCGCCGCGAGATCGAGGAAACCGTCAGCAGGATCGAGAAGATTGAGACGGCCCTGGAGCCGAAATTCCAGGAGCATTTCGTCTACGCCATGGCGCTGCCGAACAAGATCGACCCGTTCCCCAAGCTTTCGGCGGCGGTCAAACTGCCGCCGCGCAAGACGGTGAGCGAAGACGGCATTGCCGGCGACGCCGCCCCGCGGCGGCGTTCGCGCGAAGGCCACGCCGCGCGGCGCGGGCGGGGATGACTCGCCCCCGCTAGGCCTGTCATACCTTCCATTTTCATTTGTATGCAAATGTTTCCAGATCGCGCCGATCTGGAAACGAAATCGCGTTTTCGTGAAATCCGCCAGATACATAGGCGGTGCATTTAACCGGCATCGAACGGCAGGCAGAACCAGTTTCCGGCCACCGCAACGCTCCAAAGGAGATCAAGATGTCGATGTTCGAAAGCCTCGGCCGCTATGGTGCGGCCTTCAAGAAAGCACGCGAAGCGCGCAAGTCACTGCGCATCCTGAACAGCCTGCCGCCTGAGATCCAGAAGGACATTGGCTGGCCGGTGTCGCCGCGATCGAGCAAAAAGCAGCTTTCGGTCGGCTGGGGCATGCAGCGCGGATGAAATTCACCGACAAATGCAAGCTGCTCGGTATTCGCCGGGGCCGCAATGCGGCTCCGGCTGCACCCAGCAATTGGCTGCGCGCCGCATTACTGCCCCGGCGTTGAGCTGCGCCGCTGGGCCAGGGACTCCATAGGCCGGACACTTTGTCGCCGGCCGGGATCAAACCACCGTGTTGAGATCGCATAAATCTTGACTTTTTTGGTGGCGACACAATCTTCGAAATAGTCGGGGGTTCTCTTAGTCGGCTCAGCCGAAGTCCGTGTATCTGTATGCCCAGCCTCAAAAGCCACGTCGTGTCGTTCGTCCTCAGGTACAGCCGCAAGAAGGCGTTTTCCAGCCCGGAGAACCTGCAGCGCTGGATCGCCTATGCGCGCAAGACTGAAAACCATCAGCCGCCTGCGTCGCTGCAGTCGCGCCTGGAGATCACAACCCGCACGATCAGCGGCTTCCCCGTCTACGAGATCGCGCCCAAGGCTGGCGAGCGGAGGCGGATTCTCTACCTGCACGGCGGCGCTTACGTCTTTGAAATCACACCCTATCATTGGCGGCTGATCGCGGACATGGCCGACCGTCTCGGGTTCGGCATCACTGTGCCGATCTATCCCATTGCTCCCGAACACGATTTCCACGCCATGTTCGGCATGGTCGGCGCCGTCTACCGCCAGATGTTCGGCGAAACCGGGGCGAATGACATCATCTTCATGGGCGATTCCGCCGGCGGAAACATGGCCGTCGTGCTGACCATGATGGCTGCGCAAGACGGCCTGCCCTTGCCATCACGCCACGTGCTGATTTCGCCCGGCCTCGACGTGTCGCTCGCCAACCCAGAAATGTATGAGGCTGAACGCAACGATCCGTGGCTGGGCATTGCTGGCGGCCGCGAGGCGATCCGGCTTTACAGCGCCGGTATAGATCCCACCGACTGGCGCATCAGCCCGGTTTACGGCGACCTGTCGGTGCTGCCCAAAACGTTGCTGCTGACCGGTTCACGCGATCTGCTCACCCCCGACAATCTGATCTTCGCTGAAAAGGCACGCGCGGCCGGCGTCGAAATTGAGGTCGTCCACGAGCAAGGCATGTTCCATGTCTGGCCGTTGATCGACATGCCGGAGGCGCGACGCGCGCGGGACAGTATAGTGGCCTTCTTGACCAACGAAACTGACAGTTATCATGCCACGGCAGGCGTGTTGTCGCTGCAGAGGACAGACCGCGACGGAACCCCTCGCGATCTGGTTGCGCCGCTCAGGTCGTAGTTTGGGTCAGAACTTCCCAGTTTCCCTGAACATCTCAAACGTCGCGCGGATATGGTCGGCGACTGCCTTCACCGGCGCGCTGGCGTCTGGCGTCACCACCATGGCGAGATTGTAGGTGCCGATGTCAGGCATACCGTCCTTCGGGCACAACTCGACCATGTCACTGCCGAGGAACGATTTCGGCAGCGGCGCGACTGCAAGATCCGCCATGATCGCGGCGCGCTGGCCGGCCGTGTGTGCGCTCATATAGGCGATGCGGTAGTTGCGGCCCTCGCGGCCAAGCGCCTCCAATGCCCCTGCCCGCCAGGCACAGCCCTCTTCCCACAATGAGACCGGCAGCGGCTCGCGCAGATGCGCGCAACCGCCCTTGGCACCGGCCCAGACGATCGGCTCTGTGAGCAGCACTTCGGCGCCGATCGCGCTGGTCTTGTAGGAGTTGGTGAGCAGCGTGATGTCGAGCGCCCGGTCGTCCATGCGCCGGCGCAAATTGACGCTCTGGTCGATGGTGACGTCGACTGCGATCGATGGATGCGATTGTGCGAACCGCTTCAGCACATGCGGCAGCACACGTTCGCCGTAATCGTCCGGCGAGCCGAGCCGCACCACCCCGACAATGTCTGGAATGATGAACTTCGACACCACCTCGCGATTGATCGACAGCAGCCGGCGCGCATAGCCGAGCAGCATCTCGCCATCGGTGGTCAGCGTCACCGAACGGGCGTCGCGCGCGAACACCGAGCGGCCGAGAATGTCCTCCAGCTTCTTGATCTGCATGGAGACGGCCGACGGCGTGCGGAAGACCGCATTGGCCGCAGTGGTGAAACTGCCGGTCTCGGCGATTGCGACGAAAGTGCGCAGAACATCGAGATCGAGCAGCGGCAGTGGATGATTGAGTGGGGCGTTCATGGGAAGCGACCTTCAATTTTTCTGATGCAAACCATCATTCCATTTCGTTTGATTGAACATCAGTTTGGGAGGATAGTCAACTCCATCGAAGGCAAGACACGTAGAAGTGGTCCCGAAACAACCATGACACGGACCTGCAATCGACACGAAATGAAGCTGAAACAAACCCGGTGTACCGCCTGACGCTGCAAGCGCCGGGACAATCCCGGCCCAACGCGAAGGAGAATGAGATGTCTATCCTGTCATCCATCGGTCGGATCGCGACCGAGTTCAGCGAGGCCCGTGCCCGCTACCAGACGGAACGCGCCATCCGCGCGCTGCCGATTGAACTGCAGAAGGATATCGGCTGGCCCGAAGCTGCCGATGCCAAGACTGGCACTCGCCATGGTGTGGGATCTTGGGCCGGAGCAAAGTAACCGTGTGTATCAACAGCTGAAGGCCTGCCGCGCAGATCAGCCCGGCAGGCCTTTTTGTTTGTATTCAAATGATTTCCCCGAGCCATGTCGCCGCCGCATGACGCATATGAGCAAGTCGCATAGCAGCCCGCGCCGGCAATCAACACGTTGTAAATAATCGTAAATCCTGGGCAGAATGCCCAAATTTGTGGCATTCCGTGTCGCTTTTCATATCAAGTGCTTCGCTTTTGCGATTTAGTTTCCCCTCACCTAAGCCTATATCATCATCAACAAACGAGCTGCCCCACTCCATCAAGCGAAGGCGACCCGTCTGAGCAACCGAATGGAGATGATCATGAAGCTTTTTGCCCGCCTCTTTGCCCGCCGCGAAATGAACCTGACGACCGCGCTCGAGCGCCAGCGCCTGGCTAACACCATGCCTGGCCAGACCGGTGCCATGGCCGCCGCGCGCCTCGGCTTTGTCGCCTGAAACAGCAAATCTTGGCAGAAGCAGCCTAGCGCTGCTTCGAAGTCGATCCAGCGCCGCTTCGGCTTTGCCGAGGCGGCGTTTTCGTGTGCGCAGACTGTTCGGCTCGTTTGGACAATCCGGCGGCACGTTGTGCCCTTCGCCGCATAGCGATTGCCCATTTGCGACCCATGTCGCAAATAAAGTCTTTCCGTTGCCATCTAGCCAATTGACAGGAAACGTTTTTCCTGATGTCGCTATGCTGATCGCGACATCCTGTTCGCGCCATTGCAGCGTGAGGATCTACCCGTGAACGTCGTAAAGCACCCGATCCGGCGATCGTTTGTATTCTTCCTGATCCCCGATTTCACCATGATCGCCTTCGCGACGGCGCTTGATCCGTTGCGTTCGGCCAACCGCATGCTCGGCTATGAAGCCTATCGCTGGCGGCTCGCCAGCATCGACGGCAAGCCGGTGCGCGCCTCGAATGGCGTCGAATGCGCCGTCAACACCTCGCTGGAGGAAGAGCGCAAGAAAATGTCCGGACCGGACCGGCCGAACATGGCCATCGTCTGCAGCGGCATCAATGTCGAGCGCTACCAGAACAAATCGGCCTTTGCCTGGCTGCGCGAGGAGTACAATCGCGGCGTTGCCGTCGGTGGCCTGTGCACCGGCGCGCATATCCTGGCCGCCGCCGGCCTGCTGTCCAACAAGCGCTGCGCCATCCATTGGGAGAACCTGCCGGGCTTTTCCGAGGCGTTCCCCAAGGCCAATGTCTTCGCCGACCTCTTCGAGATCGACCAGAACATCTACACCTGCGCCGGCGGCACCGCCGCGCTCGACATGATGCTGAAGCTGATCGGCGACGATTTCGACGAGAGCCTCGTCAACCGCGTCTGCGAGCAGGTGCTGACCGATCGCGTGCGCAGCCCGACCGACCGCCAGCGCCTGCCGCTACGCGCCCGTCTCGGCGTGCAGAATTCCAAGGTTCTGACCATTATCGAGCTGATGGAGGCCAATCTCTCCGAGCCGCTCTCGCTGATCGAGATCGCTGACCATGTCGACCTGTCGCGCCGGCAGATCGAGCGCCTGTTCCGCACCGAGATGGGGCGCTCCCCTGCCCGTTACTATCTGGAAATCCGCCTCGACCGCGCCCGGCACCTGCTGATCCAGTCGTCGTTGCCGGTGGTCGAAGTGGCAGTCGCCTGCGGCTTTGTTTCCGCCTCGCATTTCTCCAAATGCTATCGCGAACTCTATGCCCGCTCGCCGCAACAAGAACGCGTCGACCGCAAGCAGCTTCTGGCGGCTTGATCCGAGCCATCAGCTGAAGAAAGTCCACTGAGTTAATGCGCTTCGGCCGTGCGCATTGCCTCGACGCGGATGTCTTCCGTCAGCCGCGCCTTCAGTGCCGAAAACTCCGGGCTGGTCTTCAGCGTATAGTGGCGCGGATGCGGCAGGTCGACGGCAACGTCCGACTTGATGCGGCCGGGCCGCGCCGTCATCACCACCACGCGCGACGCCATGAAGATCGCCTCCTCGATGTCGTGGGTGACGAACAGCACCGTCTTTTGCCGGCGCTCCCAGATGCCGAGAAGCAGTTCCTGCATCAGCCCGCGGGTCTGGTTGTCGAGTGCGCCGAACGGCTCGTCGAGCAGCAGGATCTCCGGATCGTTGGCCAGTGCCCGGGCAATCGCCGTGCGTTGCTGCATGCCGCCGGAAAGCTGCTTCGGCCAATGGTTCTCAAAACCTTTCAGACCGACCAGATCGACATAGGACGCGACGATGTCGCTGCGCTCGCGCTCGGCCACTCCACGTTCGCGCAGGCCGAAGGCGATGTTCTCGGCGACCGTCAGCCACGGGAACAGCGTATAGGACTGGAAAACCATGCCACGGTCTGGACCCGGCCGGTCCACCGCCTTGCCGTCGAGCAACACGCGGCCCTCACTCGGCGCTTCGAGGCCGGCGACGATCCTGAGCAGCGTCGATTTTCCACAGCCGGACGGCCCGAGGATGGTGATGAAGTCGTTGGCGGCGACCGCCAGATCGATCGGCATCAGCGCCTGGACCGGTTGCCCGCCGCCGACACCGGCAAACGTGCGCGAGACGCCTTCAATAAGAAGCTTGCTCACGCCAGGCTCCATGGAAACAGCCAACGGTTGAGCGCCTTGAAGGCGAAATCGGACAACAGCCCAATCAGGCCGATGACGATGATGCCGAAGATGATCTGCCCCGTCGCCAGCCGCGATTGGCTGTTGATGATCATGTAACCGATGCCCGACGACGAGCCGATCAGCTCGGCGACGATGACATAGGTCCAGGCCCAGCCGAGCACCAGGCGCAGGGTCTCGGCAATCTCCGGCGCATTGGCCGGCATGATCACGCGCCGCACGATGCCGTTGTCGGACGAGCCAAGCGTGTAGGCCGCCTCGACCAGGTCGCGCCGTGTGCCGCCGACCTTGACCGCGATGATCAGGATGATCTGGAATACCGAGCCGACGAAGATCACTAGTAGTTTTTCGAGCTCGCCGACACCCGCCCATAGGATGAGCAGCGGGATGAAGGCCGATGCCGGCAGATAGCGGGCGAAGGAGACGAACGGCTCCAGGAACGCTTCCACCGGCTTCCAGGCCCCCATCACGATGCCGAGCGGCACGGCCACGATGGCCGCCATCAGAAACCCGCCGAAGACGCGCCAGATGGTGATGAGGATGTCGAGCCAGAAGCGGTCCTCGACCAGCAGCCGCCAGCCGTCTCTCAGCATCGAAAGCGGATCGGCAAGGAAGATGCGATTGACGTGGCCGCCAAGCGTGATCCATGCCCAGAACGCCACGAACAGCACGAAGAACGAGATGCCGAGCACGGTTCGAATGCCCGGCGAGACCGGATGCAAGGGGCGCGGCATCGTCAACCGTCCTTTGATCTGAATGAAAAGGCGGCGGCGCAGGGCGCCGCCGCCGGGCGACAATTCTGCCGGTCAGTCCGCGACGGCGCTGGTGTCGGCCAATGTCGAGACGTCGGGCGCTTCTTTGATCAGTCCCATCTGCAGCAGAAGCTCGCCGGCAGTCTTGGAAAAGTCCTGGAATTCCTTGGTGAAGAACTGCTTGTTTTCGGCCTTGTCCGCCCATTTCAGATATTTGGCCGACTCTTCGAACTCCTTGGCCGACTGCTTCACGTCGGCGCCCATGGTCTCATAGGATTTCGCCGGATCGCTCTTGATCAGGGCGAGTGCCTCGAAATAGCTGTCGGCAAGCGCCTTGGCCGCATCCGGATTGGCCTTGAGGAACTCCGGCGTGCAGCCGACCGTGTCGAGCACCATCGGATAGTCGAGAGTGGTCACAAGGATATGGCCCTGGTCGGATTTTTCGCGCACCGCCGAGATGAACGGCTCGTAGGTGACTGCCGCATCGTTCTGTCCGGCAAGAAACGCCTGCGCCGCCGCATCCGGCTCCAGATTGACGACCGTCACGTCCTTGGTCGACATGCCGTTCTTGTTGAGCACCCAGGCCAGCATGAAATAGGGCGACGTGCCCGGCGCCGATGACGCAACCGACTTACCCTTGAGGTCGGCAACGGTCTTGATGTCGTTGCGGGCGACGATGCCGTCGGCGCCGTAGGACTTGTCGAGCTGGAATATCTGCTTAGTCGTCACACCGTTGGCGTTCCAGACCAGCCAGGTCTCGACCGTGGTGGCGGCGCATTGCAGGTCGCCGCTGGCGATGGCGAGCGGCCGGCTGGCTTGCGGCACCTTCTTCAAGGTGACGTCGAGGCCATGCTTTTCGAAAATGCCGGCCTGCTTGGCGAGCGTCAGCGGCGCAAAGCCCGTCCATCCGCTGATGCCGATGCTGACCGATGTGGCGGCTATCGCCGGCGCGCACAACCCAGCGGCAAGCGCCAAGCCTGTGGCAAGAATTCCGATCCTGTTCATGTCGGTTCCCCTTTTTTGTTCGGATGGGAATTGTGTCACAGACGCCCGCAGGCTTGTCAATGAAGCCGATGCTGCACTGCGGTATGTGGCCGCCGGCAGCAAACTTCGCCATCAGCGGCTGTTGTACATCCAGCTGCGGTCGCGCCACATTTTTTCGCCGACCAGACAGTCGGTGACGGGGATGTCCTGTGCCAGCACCAATGGCGGATGCGCCGCCTCTTCCGTCGCTCGCTGCGGCGAGGCCGGACCGGCAAGCTCCAGCACCAGCTTGCGGCGGATGGCCTCCGGAAACTGCGTCCAGTCATTGACCGGGATCATGAAGGAACCTGGCCCACCGATGACGCAATCGCTGTAGTAACGGTCGAGATTGTTGACATCGTAAGCGCTGCTGAACCCGCCGCCCTTGGTCATCAGCGGCAGGCCGTTGACAGTGATGCCCTGCTTGATCACGGCGTCGCGGGTGATGTCGACAGGTGCGCCCTGGTTGTTGGGGCCGTCGCCCGAAATGTCGATCACCCGCTTGACGCCCTGGAAGCCGCTTTCGGCGAACAGATCGCTGGCGAATTCCAGCGCGCCGGAGATGGAGGTGCGCCTGGCACTGGCCGGCGGATGAGCGGAAAGCTGCGCTGCCAGCCGCTCGGCGTCGGCACGGTTGGCGATTACCGTCCACGGCACAACGACCTGCTGCCAGGTCGCGCCTGCCCATTCGACGTAGGTGACGGCAATCTTGCCGTGAGCGCCGTCGCCGATTGCCTGCAGCACGTCGTCGTGCGTCAGCGCCGCCGCATAGCCGTGGCGCTGGATTTCGAGCTCGTCGGGCGACATGGACAAGGACACGTCGACTGCCAGCACCAGTTCGACGTCAACCGGCTCGGCGGCGCGGGAGATTGCCGCCGGCCATAGCACCGACGCCAGCGCGGCGGCACCCGAGACGAGATGTCTTGCACAGGCAAAAGCAGACATGCCGCACGGTAAGCTAAAATCGACGACCGACAAAGAGGAAAGCCCGGCCGAGAGCGCGGCTGTTCCAGTCACGTTTTTGCGAGCACGTCTCTAAGTTCAGCTGCGCGGATTGAGGTTCTCCGGGTCGTAGAGCGGCCTGTAGCCGACGGCGGCCACTTCGACCGGGTATTTCTCGCCGAAATATTCGACGCTCAACTTGCGGCTCTCCTGGCAATAAGCCCAGGGCAGGTAGGCGAGCGCGATATTCTTGCCGAGGGTCGGACCATAGGCCACCGAGGTCGTGAACGACCGACGGCCGAGCTCGTCGACCAGCGTCTCACCGGTTTGCGGGTCCATCACCGGCATCGTGCCGACCGGATAGCGGGGAACGCCGTTGGAATCGGTATTGTCCGTCATCACAAGGGTGCAAAGCATGGCCGGCTGATGCGCCCGGGCGCGATATTCCAGATGCTTTGCCTTGCCGCAGAAATCGGCCTCCTTGACCTTCGGCCGGGCAAGATCAGCCTCCAGCAGATTGTACTCGGTCAAGAGATCCGCGTTCTGCAGGCGCAGGCTCTTCTCCATGCGGCGGCTGTTGGCATAGGTCTCGACGCCAAAGGCCATTACGCCGGTCGACCGCAGGGCGTCCCAGACGGCCAGGCCGTCCTCGTAGCGCATATGCAGTTCCCAGCCTTGCTCGCCGACATAGGAGATGCGGAAGGCGGTCACGTCCTTGCCGGCGATCCTGACAGGCTTGATGGCGGCAAAGGGAAAATTCTCCGGCGTCAGTCCGTCGGGATTTTCCACGACCTTGCTCAATGCCGCCCGCGCATTCGGACCCCAGATGCCGACGGTCACGTACTTCTCGGTCACGTCGGTGACGGTAACGTCGAAGCCTTTGTCTTCTGCCGTCCGGCGCATGTACTGGAAGTCGCGCGGTCCGGCATCGGCGCCGTCGATCACGCGGCAGCGGTCGGCCATGCGGATGACGGTCAGGTCGGCGCGCACCATGCCTTCCTCATCGAGGAAATGGGTATAGATGCCCTTGCCGATATTGCCGTCGCCGCCGATCTTTGCCGCGCACAGCCATTCCATCAGCGCGACGTGATCGGGGCCTTCGACGTCGTACATGGCGAAATGCGACAGGTTGACGATGCCGCAATCCTCGCTCATGGCGAGATGCTCGGCATTCGAGACGCGCCAGAAATGGCGGTTGTCCCACTCGTTTTGACGCATCGGCACCCGGTTGCCGTATTTCTCGAGCAAATGCTCGTTGGCGGCGTAGCCATGGGCGCGTTCCCAGCCGCCGAGCTCCATGAAATAGCCGCCGAGTTCCTTCTCGCGCTCCCAGAAGGGCGAGCGGCGGACATTGCGGGCCTTGGAGAAGGGTTCGCGCGGATGCACCGCCGGGTTGTAGACCTTCATCGCCGTTTCGGTGCAGCGGTCCCAGATGAACTGCTCTTTCGTCTGGTGCGGATAGAAGCGCGAATAGTCGATGGCGTGGTGGTCGATCGCCGTGCGGCCGTCCGTCATCCAGTCGGCGATGAGCTTGCCCATGCCCGGGCCATCCTTGACCCAGATGGCAACGGCATACCAGAGGCCCCTGACCTTCTGGCTTTCGCCCATCGACGGGCCGCCGTCCGCCGTCACCTGCAGCAGGCCGTTGAAGGAATGGCTCTCATTGTAGCCCAACTCGCCCAGGATCGGCGTCAGTTCCATGGCGCGCTCGAGCGGCGCCATGATCTGCTCCATGTCGAGATCGCGCTGCGACGGCGAAAGCCGTGCCTCGTTTTTCTCGAGAATGTCGCGCGGATGGCAAAGGCGCGGATTGGTCTCTTCGTAGTAGCCCCACTCGATCTGCCCGCCTTCGGCCGTCTTGGGATCGCCGGTATCGCGCATGTAAGCCGAGTTGCCCTGGTCGCGCAGCAGCGGCCAGCCGATCTCCTTGCCGGTGCCGGCGAACTCGGTGTACGGCCCGAAGAAGGTAAGCGGATGGTCGATCGGCATCACGGGCAGGTCCTCGCCCGCCATTTCCGCAATAAGCCGTCCCCAGATTCCGGTGCAGACCACGACATAGTCGGCTTCGATAGTGCCGCGGTCGGTCACCACGGCCTTGATGCGGCCGTTCTCGATGACGAGCGACTTGGCGGAGGTATTGGCAAACGCCCTGACTTTGCCGGAGGCTTCCGCCTGGTCGACCAGCTTGCCGGCGACCGTCTGCGAGCGCGGGATGACGAGGCCGGCGTCGGGATCCCACAGGCCGCCCTGTACCGTCTGTTCTTCGATCAGCGGGAATTTTTCCTTGATCTCGGCGGGATCGATCAGGCGGGCGCGTGTGCCGAAGGCCTTCGCCGAGGCGATCTTGCGCTTGATCTCCGCCATGCGGGCGTCGTCGCCGACGCGGGCGACCTCGAGGCCGCCGATGCGCGCGTAATGGCCCATCTTTTCGTAGAAATCGATGGAATAGAGCGTCGTCCAGCACGACAGGAAATCGTGGCTGGTCGTGTAGCAGAAGTCGGAGGCATGCGCCGTCGAGCCGATATCCGTCGGGATGCCTGATTTGTCGATGCCGACAATATCGTCCCATCCGCGCTCGATCAGGTGATGGGCGACCGATGCGCCCACGATGCCGCCAAGCCCGACGATGACGACCTTCGCCTTTTCCGGAAACCCTGCCATTGCCCGCGACTCCAAGATGCTATTGCGCCAGACTATAGGGCGGCGCCGCGCCGCGCTTGCAGCCTGTTTGCGACATCGCCAAAAAAGCCCGCGCCACCAGCCCGTCGAATGCAGTTAGACCTACGCCTTCGCCCTGCTCAGTACGAAGGCGCTGCTAGAGCCCGTCCTGCGCAGCTTCGAAGAAAAGTGCATACCTTCATCGCCGATTACCGGAAGCAAATAAAAGGCCGGGCGTTTGCCCGGCCTTCAAAAAATCATGGCGTCGACTTTACTTGATGCGCGCGACGCCGCCCGAGATCTCAATGGTCTCCGAACCGGTCAGCGCCTCGAGGTCGCCATTCGGCAAGGTAACAAAACAGCCGCTCGGGCAAAATTCCACGGTTTCGCCGGCGGCCAGCGCCAGCTCGGTCTTGCCGCCGCCTTCGGTCACGATCAGCGTGCGGGTCTCAGCGTCCTTGTTGACCGCGCTGGCGGCATGGGCCGAACCGCCCACGGCCAGAAAAGCGATGGCGGCGACGAGAGACTTCCACATTTTGCAGTATCGGTGTTGCCACCGCCTCTGTTGCATTTTGCAAGGCATTCTCGCCGTTTGCAGGTGAGCTTATATGCAATGCAAGCTGAACGGCAACTGAATGCCGCATTCATGCCGCAATTGGTTTCCGAAGGCTTGAAGGCAAGCTCCAAACAGCTAGTCAGGATCAGGCTTCCGCACCTTGCGTCCCGACTTGGCGAGACGTTTCGCCTCCGCCACTGCCAGTGCTTTTGCTTGCTCTCGCTCGGCGAATTCGACTTCGATCTTGTCGTCGTCGATCGGCCACGCCTCGTGCTTTTTGGTCTCGACGACGGCGCGCGGCGCCGACGGAATTTCGATATGCTGGTCGGCGAACACATCGAAGATTGCAAAGCGGATGTCGTTCTGGACGATATTGCCACTAAGAACGTCTGCCAGGAACACGCGAATCTCGAATTCGAGCGCGGCCGGGCCGAAATTGGAAAACAGCACAAAGGGTTCCGGGTTCTTCAGCACCAGCGGATGGCTGCGTGCGATCTCCAAAAGGACGCCATGCACGTGCTTGACGTCGCTACCATAGGCAACGCCGACCTTGATGTCGACGCGGCCGAGCTTGTTGCGGTGCGTCCAGTTGCCGACCGCATTGTTGATCAGGTTTGAATTGGGCAGGATCACCGATTGCCGTTGGAACGTCTCGATCTCGGTGGCGCGCACGCTGATCTTCTTGACAGTGCCGCTGATGTCGCCGGCGACGATCCAGTCGCCGACCTTGAACGGCCGCTCGGCCAACAGGATCAGGCCCGAGACGAAGTTCGAGACGACATTCTGCAGGCCGAAGCCGATGCCGAGG
Organism: Mesorhizobium sp. M0189; assembly: GCF_040322135.1. Taxonomy (NCBI): domain Bacteria; kingdom Pseudomonadati; phylum Pseudomonadota; class Alphaproteobacteria; order Hyphomicrobiales; family Phyllobacteriaceae; genus Mesorhizobium; species Mesorhizobium sp. M0189. The sequence goes on along the minus strand of NZ_JAMYSW010000001.1, from coordinate 26,626 downwards.
GACAGCGCACCGGCGACCAGCGCGAGGCTGGAGAGGTCGATGCCGGCGGCCGAGATGCCGACCAGTGCCGCGACGGCGACGCCGGCATAGCCGACCGCCAGCCGGATCGAATTGCGCACGCCGGTGTCGACGCGGCCGCGCGCCATCACCGAGCCGTCCAGCCATCCCTGGAACCAGCGCGTCAGGAAATAGCCGATGATGAAGACAACGACGCCTGAGAGGATGCCGGTGATCGAGATCGTCACCGAGCCGATGGTCAGCCCCGTTGCCAGCTTGTAGGCCCAAGCCTGGATGTCGCCGGGCTGGAAGCCCCACGTCAACAGGATCAGCGGCAGGAACACCAGCACGATCATCACGTTGATGGCGACGCTGACGACCAGGCCGAGCTGGTCGAGCGCGGTCGGCTCATAGCTTGAATTGGCGGATAGCCAACGGCCGATCGAGCTATTGGCGAAGCCGCCTTCCTCGCCGATCGCCCGCGCCGACAGGAAGCCGATATAGGCGGTGACCAGGATGGTGCCGGTGATCACGACCTGCACCGAGACGAACATGGCAAGGCCGATATAGCCGAACAGCGCCGACGCGATGGTGAACAGCCCCAGCGCCACGGCGGTGTAACGCAGCCACGCCGGCCACGGCCGCCAGATCCCGTCGGCGGCCTTGAACGGCTTCAGCAGGCCCATCAGGATCAGGATGACGCCGACGATGATGGTGGCGACAAAGCTTCTGGCGATGGTCAGCGACAGCGGCGAGCCCATCTTGTCGTTCACGACCGACAGGAAATAATTGATGCCGATGGCGACGGCCATGGCCGTCGTCAGCCGCACCAGCCAGCGCGCCGGGCCGGTTTCGACAGGGATCAGACGCCAGTTCGGCAGTCGCGGCTCAAGCGCCGCATTGGTCAGCCGGTTGACGCAGAACACACCCGCGACAACGGCAGCCAGCGCATTCAGGAAGATGCCGATATCGCCGCGCAAGACGTTGTAATAATTGAAAAAGAAAATGGTCGAGGCAAGGAAGACGCCGACTGCCAGCGTCGGCAGCAATGTCGACCAGAACGCCACCGACAGCCGGCTGAGATAGGAGGGATCCTCCACCGAGGGGTCCGCTTCGAACACACGGCCGAACAGGCGCCGCCCGCCGACGAAAAGCACGGCGGCCAAGGCAAGCGCCATCAAGGCCGCGGCAAGAACGGCCTGGAACTTGAACTTGAAGGCAAAGCTCAGCCAGGACGACACCGCCTTGTAGAAACTGGTAAATTCGTTGTTGGCATCGGAAATGACCTCCGGGCTCAATGCATCGGACAGCACGTAGCGCTTGGTGAGCTGGTTGCGGAAAAGCTCGCTGCGCATATTGCCGATCTTCTCGATCAGCCCGCTGATGCGGATCGACAGGTTTTGCGCCGTGGCGATGACGGCATTGATCTCGGCTTTTTCGGAGGCCAGCGCCTGGCGTTCGCCGGTCACGATATCGGGCTCGGCCGGCTGGCCCGCGGCCGGCGGCGGGCCTAGCTGCTCTAGCCGGCTGTTGATCTCGCTCAGCCGCGGCCGGAAAGCGAGCGCGCTGTTGAGCGAGGCACGCGACATTTCTTCCAGCTGCAGCCGAATATCGACAAGGCTGGCGTCATCGTCGCCGTCCTGCTGGAACTTCGTTTCGAGATTGTCGGTCTTCGTCGTCAGGTCCTGGAGGATTTTCTGCTGATCACTGACCAGTCCCGCGGGCGCCTGGCCAAGCCCTTGCGCCACCGCTCGCAACGAAAGCGGCGCCGAGGCGACAAGCATCAGGACCAGAACGAAGCGGAGCAGTCGGAAAAACATGATTGTCTGGCGACTCACGGGCGATAAGGCGTTCTAAAGGCCCGCTCTTGATAAAGACCGACATATCTGGGGGCAAGCCGTCCCTGACGGCCCGCTTTCGAAGTCGGCCATATCCAATCGAAGTCGGGGAGTCGAAAAGCGATGGCGCAATCTTGGCTTTGCGTTGGCCGCCTGCTCTATAGTCTGCCGCCAAGCCTGAAATGGATGACAATAAGAATGGCGGAATATTCGGCCTTTTCGCTTCTCAAGAACGCGCTGACCGGAAACAAGGACTGGAGGCCGGCCTGGCGCAAGCCCGACCCGAAGGCGTCCTACGATGTCATCGTCATCGGCGGCGGCGGCCATGGCCTGTCGACCGCTTACTATCTCGCCAAGGAGCACGGCATCACCAATGTCGCGGTGCTGGAGAAGGGCTGGCTCGGTTCCGGCAATGTCGGCCGCAACACGACGGCCGTCCGCTCCAACTACCTGCTGCCCGCCAACACGCGCTTCTACGAACATTCGATGAAGCTGTGGGAGAACCTGTCGCATGACCTCAACTATAACGTCATGTTCTCGCAGCGCGGCTGCCTGAACCTCGCCCACACACCTGCTCAGCTCGACGACTATGCCCGGCGCGGCAACGCCATGCGCCATCTCGGCGTCGACGCGGAACTGATGACCACGGCGGAGATCGCCCGCCTGGTGCCGGCGCTGGACGTCTCCGCCACGGCGCGTTTCCCGATCGTCGGCGGCCTGATGCAGCGACGCGCCGGCACCGCCCGCCACGATGCGGTCGCCTGGGGATATGCGCGTGGCGCAGATCGCCGCGGCGTCGACATCGTCGAAAACTGCGAGGTCACCGGCTTCCTGCGCGACGGCGACCGCATCACCGGCGTCACGACGACCCGCGGCGAAATCCGCGCTAAAAAGGTAGCGGTCGCGGTGGCCGGCAGCACCGGGCGGGTCATGCGGCTTGCCGGCATCGAGACAATGCCGATCGAGAGCCACGTGCTGCAGGCCTTCGTTACGGAATCGCTGAAACCGTTTATCGATACGGTCCTGACCTTCGGCATGGGCCATTTCTATATGTCGCAATCGGACAAGGGCGGCCTTGTCTATGGCGGCGACCTCGACGGCTACAACAGCTACGCCCAGCGCGGCAGCCTGCCGATCGTCGATGAGGTGATGAGCGAGATGCTGGCGCTGTTCCCGGGGCTCGCCCGCGTCCGCATGCTGCGCTCATGGGGCGGCGTCTGCGACATGTCGATGGACGGCTCGCCAATCATCACCACCGGTCCGCTGCCGGGCATGTATCTCAACTGCGGCTGGTGCTATGGCGGCTTCAAGGCGACGCCGGCTTCCGGCTGGTGCTTTGCCTGGACCATTGCCAAGGACGAGCCGCACGATCTCAACGCGGCCTTCACGCTCGACCGCTTTTACCGTGGCATGGTGATCGACGACAAGGGCCAGGGCGCCACGCCCCGGCTGCATTAGGCCATGATCCCGAACCGCAGGTCCGCGTCAGCGAAAAGTGGAAACCGGTTTTCGGACAAGATCATGGTCAAACGAGAAGTTTAAGAGATCCATGCTCATCACCTGCCCCTATTGCGGCCCGCGCGACGTTATCGAATTCACCTATCAGGGCGACGGCAATCGCCAGCGCCCACAGCCCGCGTCGCAAAACCTCGACGCCTGGAACGCTTATGTCTACGACCGGCTGAACCCCGCCGGCGACCACAATGAGATCTGGCAGCATTCCGGCGGCTGCCGCGCCCATCTCAGGGTGGTGCGCAACACGCTGACGCACGAGATCTCCAGCACTGCCTTCGCGCGCGGCGACCACAACTCGGTTGCGCGGCACAGGGCCGAGGACAAGTCATGAGCCCGCGCCGTACCGAGACCGGCGGCCGCATCGACCGGCTGCGGACCATCCGCTTCACCTTCGACGGCGCGCCTTATACCGGCCATGCCGGCGACACGCTGGCTTCGGCGCTGCTGGCCAACGGCGTCACCCTGTTTGGGCGTTCGTTCAAATATCACCGCCCGCGCGGCGTGCTGACTGCCGGCGTCGAGGAGCCAAACGCGCTCGTGACTGTGTTGAGGGGCGAGGTTCGCGAGCCGAACATTCCCGCCACCATGGTCGAGATCTATGACGGGCTGGCCGCAATGAGCCAGAACCGCTTCCCCTCGCTTGCCTGGGACGTCAATGCCATCAACCAGCTCGGCGGCAAGCTTTTGTCGGCCGGCTTCTACTACAAGACCTTCATGGGACCGGTGGTCGGTCCGCTGAAGGGCACGCGCTTCTGGATGTTCTGCGAGCATTTCATCCGCCGTGCCGCCGGCCTGGGCAAGGCAGGCACGGCTCCCGATACGGCGCGCTACGAACGCATGAACGCGTTTTGCGACGTGCTGGTGGTCGGTTCCGGCCCGGCCGGGCTGATGGCCGCCAGGGCGGCCGCCGATCAGGGTGCACGCGTCATCCTGGCCGAGCTCGAGCCGCATTTCGGCGGCTCGGCCAATTGGTCGGGCGAGACGATCGATGGCATGCCGGCCGCCGATTGGGCGGCGCGCGCCGCCGGCCAGCTCGAAGGCCATGACAATGTTCGCCTGCTGCCGCGCACCACCGTCTGGGGCTATTACGACGGCAACACGCTTGCCGCGATCGAACGCGTCACCGACCATAAGGAAACGCCGGACAAAGGCGAGCCGCGCCATCGCTACTGGACCATCCGCGCCAAATCGGTGGTGCTGGCCACCGGCTCCCTGGAGCGTCCCTTGGTCTTTCCTGGCAATGATCGGCCAGGCGTGATGCTGGCGCATGCGGCCGAGCGCTATGCCAATGAATATGGCGTGCTGCCGGGTCACAGGGTCGCGCTGTTCACCAACAATGACAGCGCCTATCGCGCAGCACTGGCGTTGAAGAAGGCCGGTGCCGCGGTCGTCGCCATCGTCGACGCGCGCCCGGAGCTTTCGAGCGAAATGCGCAAGCTGGCCGGCGAGACCGAAGCCGAGATCTTTTCTGGCCACGCGGTGATAGCCACCGAGGGCGGCAAGGCGCTTTCCGGCTTCAAGGTGCAGCGCTTCGACATGGCCAGTGGTGCGCTTTCCGGCGATGCGCGCAGCATCCACGCCGATTGCCTGCTGATGTCGGGCGGCTGGTCGCCGACCATCCATCTGGCCAGCCAGGCCGGAGCCAAAGCGGAATGGAACGAAGCGTTACAAGCGTTCCTGCCGCCGAAACCGACAACACGGCAATGGATCGGCGCCGGCGCCTTCACCGGCAGTTTCTCCACCGCCGAGGCGATCGCCGAAGGTCGCGCCGCCGGCCTTTCCGCTGCGGGCGCAACAGCCACGCCGGCGGCCTTGCCTGCCGTCGGGGCAGCACCTGGCGATCCCGATCCGGCACCGGTGTTCGAGATCAAGGCCGCAGGAAAAAGCTTCGTCGACTTCCAGCATGACGTGACGGCCGACGACGTGCGTCTGGCACACCGCGAAGGCTTCGTCTCGGTCGAGCATCTGAAGCGCTACACCACGCTCGGCATGGCGACCGACCAGGGCAAGAGCTCCAACATACCAGGCCTCGCCATCATGGCCGAGGCGCTGGGCAAGCCGATCCCGCAGGTCGGCACGACGCGCTTTCGTCCGCCTTTTTCGGCGGTGTCGATCGGCTCGCTTGCCGCCGAACGCTTCGGCGATCTGAAGCCCGAGCGGCTGACGCCGATGCATGACTGGCACGTCGCCAACGGCGCCTCCATGTATTCGGCCGGCCTCTGGTACCGGCCGATGATCTACGGCCATCCCGGTGAAACGATCGAGCAGGCCTATGTGCGCGAGGCGAGAGCCACGCGCGGGAGCGCCGGCATTGTCGACGTCTCGACACTGGGCAAGATCGCGGTGCAAGGCCCGGACGCGGCGGAATTCCTCGACCGCGTCTACACCAACATGTTTTCGACGCTGGCCGTCGGCAAGGCGCGTTATGGGCTAATGCTGCGCGAGGACGGCCTCGCCTTCGACGACGGCACCACCTGGCGGCTTGGCGAGCAGGATTTCCTGATGACCACCACCACCGCCAATGCCGGCAAGGTAATGCAGCATCTGGAGTATTTTCTCGACGTGATCTGGCCGGAGCTGAAGGTCCACGTCACCTCGGTCACCGACCAATGGGCCGGTGCCGCCATCGGCGGGCCGAACGCCAGGCAGATATTGGCTGCTTGCGTCAGCGGCACCGCTGTCGACAATGCCGCCCTGCCCTTCATGGGCATCGTCCACGGCGAAATCGCCGGCGTGCCGGTGATGATCTGCCGGCTGTCCTTCTCCGGCGAAATGGCCTTCGAGGTCTATTCCGGCACCGGTTACGGCACCCATGTCTGGGAGGCGCTGATCGAAGCCGGCAAGCCGTTCGGGCTGGTGACCTACGGACTGGAGGCGCTGGGCACCCTGCGCATCGAGAAGGGCCACGTCACCGGCGCCGAGATCGACGGTCGTACCACGGGGCGCGACCTGCATCTCGACTGGATACTGTCGAAGAAGAAGCCGTTTATCGGTTCGGCGATGATGGATCGCGAGGGGCTGATCGCGCCCGACCGCCTGGAACTCGTCGGTATTGTTTCGCTCGACAACCAGCCGCTAAACGGCGGCGCACACATCGTCGAGGAGCTTGACGAAGCCAATCCGCACGGCTCGCTCGGTCACATCACCGCTTGCTGCTATTCGCCGGCGCTCGGCAAATATATAGCGCTTGCCTTGGTCAAGGGCGGCAAGGCGCGGCGCGGCACGCGCGCTTATGTCTCCGACCCGTTGCGCAACCGGTTCGGGCCGGTCGAGATCGTCTCCAACCATTTCTTCGATCCGGACGGGAGCCGCATGCATGGTTGAGCGCCAATCACCGCTTGAGCCGGTGCTGCATCCAGGCTCGCATGGCAATTTCGAGCACGGTGTCGAAATCATCCTCTCCGAAACCAGGCCGGGTTCGATCCTGCAGCTCGCCGCCTGGCCCGGCCAGGAGAAGGCGTTGATGGCCGGCATCCATGCGGTCACCGGCCTGGCTCTGCCCGACGGCGCCGGCGGCGGCGTCACGGACGGCGTCAGATCGGTGTTCGGCTTTGCGCCGGGAAAGTTCACAATGGTCGATGAGGCCGAGGGATTGGCGTCGGCCTTTGCCGACGTCGTCACTCCGGCTATCGGTACGGTGACCGACCTTTCGCACGGCCGCACCGCGATCCGTATCGCCGGGCCGAAGGCCGAGTGGGTCCTGGCAAAATTCTTCGCCATCGACTTCGCGCTGCCGGCCTTCCCGATCGGCGCCGGCCGCTCGACCATGCATCACGACGTCTTCGCGCAGATCCAGCGCACCGGCGCCGATCAATTCGACATTTATGTGTTCCGCTCGTTCGCACGCTCGTTCTGGAAGGCGCTCTGCCACGCCAGCGAGGAAGTCGGTTACGAAGTGCAGTAGCTAGACGGCGCGTCGTCACCCTACTCCGCGAACGTAACCCACTCTTCCAGCGGCGCGCGGTCGGTGCGGAAGGCATTTTCGGGCTTGGACGTATCCTCATGGCCGAGCGCCATGCCGCAGACGACGATCTCCTCGTCGGGGATGTCGAGCACCGGCCTGATCTGCCGGTGATAGGGCGCGAAGGCGGCCTGCGGGCAGGTGTGTAGGCCCCTGCCCCGCGCCGCGACCATGATGTTCTGCAGGAACATGCCGTAATCGATCCACGACCCTTTGTTCAGCCGCCGGTCGACGGTGAAGATCATGCCGACCGGCGCATCGAAGAAGACGAAATTGCGGTCGTGCTGGGCGCGCATCCTGTCGACCTCGCGCCGGCCGATGCCGAGCACGCCGTAGAGGCCGAAGCCGTTGGCCCGCCGTCGCGTCAGATAGGGTTCGAAGAACTGGTCAGGATAGTAGCGGTACTCGTCCCACTCCGCCTTTTCGGCGCGGATGCCCGAACTGAGAATGGCGTCGGTGATGCGCTGCTTGACCTCGCCCTTGGTCACATAGACCTTCCAGGGTTGCATGTTGGTGCCTGAAGGCGCGCGCGCGGCAACGGCGAGAATATCGCGGATGGTGTCGTCATCGACCATGTCAGGCAAGAAGGCGCGTACGGACCGGCGCGAGGTGATCGCGTCATCGACGATCGCCGCCGCAATCCGGGAGTTGTTTTCCAGCATGGGCCGTCCCTTTGCGCATAATCCTGGAACCCGGCTTTTCCGGAAAGGATCATGCGCCGACTAGAAGTGATGGAGCATCCTTGCGAGTTTCTATGAACGCTCGACGCCCTATCCGCCTCGACCGGACGCCCCACTCGCCGCTCGTGTGCCGAGCCTTTGCCTGAACCGTCAAAATGGCGCAAGTAAATCTTGTGGGTTCATGAAAATCATCTTGATTTTTTCACAGACCTGCGGTCACATGAAATTTGCTGGGAATTTTTCATCGAGACAGGGATGGCTTTGCCCTCAACCGCCGCAACACCGGAACAAGATAACGGCGAACGGCTGCTGGCCGGCGACATTCGCGCGTTGCGCAAGGCGCGCGGCCTGACGCTTGCCGAAATCGGGCTGAAGCTCGGCCGTTCCGTCGGCTGGGTCAGTCAGGTCGAGCGCGGCCTGTCGATCCCGTCGCTCGGCGATCTCAGGGCCTTCGCCGAATTGTTCGGCGTGCCGGTCAGCCTGTTCTTCAGCCATGACGTGCCTGTCGAGACCGAACGCGGCGTGGTCGTGCGCGCCGGCAACCGGCGCACCCTTGGCACAAGCGATTCCGGCCTGGTGGAGGAGCTTCTGTCGCCGGATCTCGGCGGTAGCTTCGAGATGCTGCGTTCGGTCTTCGCCCCCGGTGCCGAGCTGAAGACCGAGGCCCGCCGGCCGACCGAGGAAGCCGGCTACGTCGCGTCCGGCAGCTTCGACATCGAAATTGCCGGCGTCTGGCACCGGCTTGGAGCAGGCGACTCCTTCCGCTTTGACGGCAAGCCGTTCCGCTGGCGCAATCCTGGAGCGGAACCGGCTGTGGTGATCTGGGTGGTTTCGCCGCCCGTCTATTGATCTGGAGAAGAACATGGCCAGTTTGCCGACCACGGCACGCGTGGTGATCATCGGAGGCGGTGCCGTCGGCGCCTCCTCGCTCTATCATCTCGCCAAGGCGGGCTGGACCGACTGCGTGCTTCTGGAGAAGAACGAGCTGACTTCCGGCTCGACCTGGCATGCCGCCGGCAACGTGCCGACGTTCTCCTCGTCATGGTCGCTGATGAACATGCAGCGCTATTCGACCGAGCTCTATCGCCGGTTGGCCGACGAGGTCGGCTATCCCATGAACTATCATGTCACCGGCTCGCTCAGGCTCGCCCATACGATCGAGCGTATGCAGGAATTCCAGCGCGCCAAGGGCATGGGCCGCTATCAGGGCATGGACATCAATGTCGTCGGCCCCGACGAGATCAAGCGCCGCTACCCCTTCATCGAAACGCATGAGCTGAAGGGCGCGCTCTACGATCCGAGCGACGGCGACATCGACCCGGCGCAATTGACCCAGGCGCTGGCCAAGGGCGCGCGCGACATGGGTGCGAAGATCATCCGCTTCTGCCCGGTCACCGGCGTGCGCCGCGAGAACGACGAGTGGGTGGTCGAGACGCCGCAAGGCGAGATTCGCTGCGAGATTGTCGTCAACGCCGCCGGCTACCGCGCCGCCGAAGTCGGCAGGATGTTCGGCCGCGAGGTGCCGATGATGGTGATGAGCCATCAATACATCCTGTTTGAGGAAATCCCCGAACTGGCGGCGTGGTCGAAGGAACAAGGCAAGAAGCTGCCGCTGCTGCGCGACGTCGATACGTCCTATTATCTGCGCCAGGAAAAGAACGGCATGAACCTCGGCCCCTATGAGCGCAATTGCCGCGCCCATTGGGTCGGCCACAACGACCCGATGCCGGACGACTTTTCGTTCCAGCTGTTTCCCGACGACCTCGACCGGCTGGAACATTACCTGGCCGATGCCGTCGCCCGCGTGCCGATCCTCGGCACCGCCGGGCTGTCCAAGGTCATCAACGGGCCGATCCCCTATGCGCCGGACGGCAACCCGCTGATCGGCCCGATGCCTGGCGTGCCCAACGCCTTCGAGGCCTGCGTCTTCACCTTCGGCATCGCCCAGGGCGGCGGCGCCGGCAAAGTGCTGGCCGAGTGGGTGACCGAGGGCCAGACCGAATGGGACATGTGGTCCTGCGATCCACGCCGTTTCACCGCCTTTGCGTCGGCGCCGGATTACTGCGTCGCCAAGGGCATGGAGATCTACGGCAACGAGTATGCCATCCAATTCCCGCGCCACGCCTGGCCGGCTGGGCGCGACCGCAAGCTGTCGCCGCTCCACGGCCGCATCAAGTCGTTCGGCGCCCGGTTCGACGCCTATAATGGCTGGGAACGCGCCACCTGGTATGCGAAGCCAGGCGACGACATCTCCGAACAATCCACGCTGACCTTCCGCCGTGACGGCCCCTGGCAGCATCGTGTGCGCGAGGAATGCCTCGCCGTCCGCGATGCCGCCGGCATTCTGGACCTGCCGGGATTTTCCCGGTTCAATCTAGACGGTCCGGGTGCCGCCGAATGGCTGAGCCTCCAGGTGACAGGCCTGGTGCCGAAACCCGGCCGCATCGGCCTCGTCTACTTTGCCGACGACAAGGGCCGCGTCGTCACCGAGATGTCGGTGGTGCGTCACGACGAAGATCACATGACGCTGATCACCGCCGCGGTGGCGCAGTGGCACGATTTCGAATGGCTGAAATCGCGCATGCCGAAGGACGCGACGTTCAAGTTGACTGACCGGACAGAAGAGTATTCGACCCAGATCCTCGCCGGACCCAACTCGCGAAACACCCTCGCCGAACTCTGCGCGGCCGACCTCACCCTGCCCTGGCTGACGCATCAGGAAACATCGATCGCCGGGCGCTGGGCCAAGCTGGTGCGCGTATCCTTCGCTGGCGAGCTCGGCTGGGAAATCCACAGCAAGGTCGACGATACCGCAGTCATCTTCGACGCTGTCTGGGCGGCCGGCCAGAGGCACGGCCTGAAACCATTCGGCATGTACGCGCTGGATTCGCTGCGGCTCGAAAAAGGCTACCGTACGTGGAAGGGCGATCTGTCGACCGACTACTCGATCCTGCAGGGCGGGCTGGAGCGCTTCGTCAGATGGGACAAGCCCGACTTCCGCGGTAAGGCGGCGTTGCAGAGCGAAAAGCAGCAAGGCGTCAAGAAACGCTTCGTCACGCTGGTCGTCGAAAATCCCGGCGACTGCGACACACCTTACATGTCGACGCTTTGGCATGACGGCCGGATCGTCGGCGAGACGACATCCGGCGGCTGGGGTCATCGCATCGACAAGTCGATCGCGCTCGGCATGCTGCGCGCCGACCTCACCGAGCCGGGAACCGCGGTCGAGGTCGATATCTTCGGCGAACGTTTTCGGGCGATCGTGCAGAAGGATGAGCCGTTATGGGATCCGAAGAACGAGAGGCTCAAAGCATGAAGAAAGTCATCCTCACCGATGGCGGCATGGGCCAGGAGCTGGTCCGCCGCAGCAGCTCCGAGCCGACGCCGCTCTGGTCGGCCAGGGTGCTGATCGACGAACCGGATCTGGTGCGCGACCTGCATGCGGAATTCATCCGCGCCGGAGCCCGCGTCATCACCATCAACACTTATTCCGCAACGCCGGAGCGGCTGGCGCGCGAGGGCGCGGAAGAGCTGTTCAAGCCTTTGCAGAAGCGCAGCATCGAACTGGCAAGGCAAGCACGCGACCAGACCGGCGACGCGGCGATCGCCGGCTGCCTGTCGCCGCTGTTCGGCAGCTATGCGCCGGCGCTGACGATATCCTTCCAGGATACGCTCGACATCTATCGCCGTATAGTTGCCGAGCAGGCGGACGGCGTCGATCTGTTTCTGTGCGAAACCATGGCGTCGGCCGAAGAGGCGCGCGCCGCCGTCACCGCGGCGTCGGAAAGCGGCAAGCCCGTATGGGTGTCGTGGACGCTTGCCGACCACGGCACGCCGCGCCTGCGTAGCGGCGAAGCCATTACGACGGCGTCGAGCGCTCTTGACGGACTGCCCGTCGCGGCCCGGCTGATCAATTGCTGCCGGCCCGAAGCGATCGCTGCAGCGCTGCCCGGACTGATCGCTCTCGGCGGTGCGGTCGGCGCCTATGCCAATGGCTTCACCTCGGTCGAGGCGCTCAAGCATGGCGGCACCGTCGAAGTGCTGCACGCCCGCCACGACCTCGATCCGGACGCCTATGCCGGCCAGGCGATCGGCTGGGTCGAGGCCGGCGCCGGCATCGTCGGCGGCTGCTGCGAAGTCGGACCGGCCCACATCGCCGCCTTGCGCGACCGGCTCGAACAGGCCGGCTACGAAATTTCGGGAGTAGCATAATGCCCAGGCCATCATCGCGCATTTCCGGCATCGTGCCTTCGGGCAAGGATGGCTGGGAGGTTCATTCCGCTGCCTGGGCGCGCAAGCAGGCCGGCGAGGACATCATCATGCTGTCGGTCGGCGACCATGATTTCGACACGCCGAGCGAGACGATCGAAGCCTGCGTGACGGCGGTCCGCGCCAGCAATCACCACTACACCCCACTTGCCGGCGTTCCGCGGCTGCGCAAGGCGATGGCGGCGGCCTCGACGCTCTGCACCGGTGTTGCGACCAGCCCCGACCAGGTCATCGCCACGCCGGGCGGGCAGGCCGCGCTTTACGCAGCTATTCAAGCTGTTCTCGACCAGGGCGACCATGCCATCGTCGTCGCGCCCTATTACGCCACCTATCCCAATACCTTCAGCGCGGCGGGCGCCGCGTTCAGCGTCGTCGAGACACCCGCCGAGGATGGCTTTCAGCCGCGCGCCGCCGAGATCCGCGCCGCCCTACGGCCGAACACCCGCGCCATTCTGATCAACACGCCGAACAACCCGACCGGTGCCGTCTATTTGCGCGAGCGCCTGGAAGAGCTGGCGCAGATCTGCCGCGAGCATGACCTATGGCTGCTGTCGGACGAGGTCTACTGGACGCTGGGTGGCGGCGAGCACGTCTCACCACGCTCGCTGCCCGGCATGGCCGAACGTACGCTGGTCATCAATTCGATGTCCAAGAGCCACGGCATGACCGGCTGGCGCATGGGCTGGCTGACCGGGCCCGAACCAATGGTCTCGCTGCTGACCGACCTCAATCTGGTGATGACCTACGGCCTGCCGGCCTTCATCAGCCTCGCCTGCGCCGAGGCGCTCGAAAACGGCTACGGCGTCAAGGAGATCGCCGAGCGCTATGCCGCAAGGCGCGCCGTCGTTCTCGATGCCATGCGCGGCATGAACAACATCACCGTGCGCGGCTCCGAGGGCGGCATGTACGTGATGCTCGACATATCGGCGATCGAGCCGGACGATGAGAAATTCGCCTGGGCGTTCCTCGACCAGGAGAAGGTCGGCGTCATGCCCGGCTCGAGCTTCGGCGAAGCTGCAGCCGGCCACATCCGCTTCAGCCTCTGCCAGCCTGAGCCGGTGCTGATGGAGGCTGCCACGCGCCTGCGCCGCTTCGCCTCCAGCTACCGCCGCGAAGCCGCATGAACTCGCCGCCCGCCAAAACCATACCGACCAAGGCCATTCCTCCCAAAGCAAGGGCGGTCATCATCGGTGGCGGCGTCTCCGGCTGCTCGGTCGCCTATCATCTGGCCAAGCTCGGCTGGACCGACATCGTTCTGCTCGAGCGCAAGCAGCTGACATCGGGCACGACATGGCACGCTGCCGGCCTGATCGGCCAGCTGCGCGGCTCGCAGAACATGACCCGGCTGGCGAAGTATTCGGCCGATCTCTACGTCAAGCTCGAGGCCGAGACCGATGTCGGCACCGGCATGCGCCAGGTTGGCTCGATCACGGTGGCGCTTACCGAGGAGCGCAAGCACGAGATCTATCGGCAGGCGTCTCTCGCCCGCGCCTTCGATGTCGACGTGCGCGAGATTTCGCCAGGTGAAGTCAAGCAGATGTACCCGCATCTCAATGTATCCGATGTGGTCGGCGCCGTGCATCTGCCGCTCGACGGCCAATGCGACCCCGCCAACATCGCCATGGCGTTGGCCAAGGGCGCACGTCAGCGCGGTGCGACGATCGTCGAGAACGTCAAGGTGACCAAGGTGCATACCAAGGCAGGCCGCGTCACCGGCGTCTCCTGGGCGCAGGGCGACGAGCAAGGCACGATCGAAGCCGATATCGTCGTCAACTGCGCCGGCATGTGGGCACGCGAACTTGGCGCCCAGAACGGCGTCACCATCCCGCTGCACGCCTGCGAGCATTTCTATCTCGTCACCGAGCCGATCCCGGGGCTCTCCCGCCTGCCGGTGCTGCGCGTGCCGGACGAATGCGCCTACTACAAGGAAGATGCCGGCAAGATGATGCTCGGCGCTTTCGAGCCGGTGGCCAAGCCGTGGGGCATGAACGGCATAAGCGAGGAGTTCTGCTTCGACCAGTTGCCGCAGGACATGGACCATTTCGAGCCGATCCTCGAAATGGGCGTCAACCGCATGCCGATGCTGGCCACCGCCGGCATCCACACCTTCTTCAACGGCCCAGAGAGTTTTACCCCCGACGACCGTTATTATCTCGGCGAGGCGCCGGAGCTTTCCGGCTACTGGATGGCGACCGGCTACAATTCGATCGGCATCGTCTCCTCCGGCGGCGGCGGCATGGCGCTGGCGCAATGGATCAATGACGGCGAGGCGCCGTTCGATCTCTGGGAGGTCGACATCCGCCGCGCCCAGCCGTTCCAGAAGAACCGCCGCTATCTCAAGGAGCGCGTCTCCGAAACGCTCGGCCTGCTCTACGCCGATCATTTTCCTTACCGGCAGATGGCAACCTCGCGGAACGTGAGGCGTTCGCCGCTGCACGAGCACCTGAAGACGCGCGGCGCGGTGTTCGGCGAGGTCGCCGGCTGGGAGCGCGCCAACTGGTTCGCTAGGCCCGGCCAGGAGCGCGAATACCGCTATTCGTGGAAACGGCAGAACTGGTTCGACAACCAGCGCGAGGAGCATCTGGCGGTCCGGAACGGCGTCGGCCTGTTCGACATGACCTCGTTCGGCAAGATCCGCGTCGAAGGCCGCGACGCCTGCGCCTTCCTGCAAAGGCTCTGCGCCAACGACATGGACGTGGCGCCGGGCAAGATCGTCTACACCCAGATGCTCAACCAGCGCGGCGGTATCGAGAGCGATCTGACCGTCTCGCGATTGTCCGAAACAGCCTTCTTCCTCGTCGTGCCGGGCGCCACGCTGCAGCGCGATCTGGCCTGGCTGAAAAAACATCTTGCCGACGAGTTCGTCGTCATTACCGATGTGACCGCTGCCGAAGCGGTGCTTTGCCTGATGGGCCCGGATTCGAGGAAGCTGATCCAAAAGGTCAGCCCGAATGATTTCTCCAATGACAACAATCCGTTCGGGACGTTTCAGGAGATCGAGATCGGCATGGGCCTGGCCCGCGCCCACCGCGTCACCTATGTCGGCGAGCTCGGCTGGGAGCTTTATGTCTCGACCGATCAGGCCGCCCACGTCTTCGAGGCGATAGAAGAGGCCGGCGCCGATGTCGGTCTGAAGCTATGCGGCCTGCACACGCTGGACTCCTGCCGCATCGAAAAGGCGTTCCGGCATTTCGGCCACGACATCACCGACGAAGACAATGTGCTGGAGGCCGGCCTTGGCTTCGCCGTGAAGACGGCCAAGAGCTATTTCCTCGGCCGCGATGCGGTGCTGAAGAAGAAAGAAACCGGCCTGTCACGCCGGCTGGTGCAGTTCCGCCTGAACGACCCCGAGCCGCTGCTCTTCCACAACGAGGCGATCCTGCGCGACGGCAAGATCGTCGGTCCGATCACCTCGGGCAATTACGGCCATCATCTCGGCGGCGCAATCGGGCTTGGCTACGTGCCTTGCAAGGGTGAGAGCGAGGCGGATGTGCTGTCGTCGTCCTACGAGATCGAGATCGCCGGCGAGCGCTTTGCCGCCGAGGCCTCGCTCAAGCCGATGTACGATCCGAAGGCCGAGCGAGTGCGGATGTAGCTCAGAACGCATCCATCTCGGCCGCGACCTTCGCCACGAATCTCGTCCGCCTCTCGTCGGTCGATAGGTTCATCGAGTACTGCGCGAGGTAGGAAACCGACCCGCCAGGCTTGATGGTCGCACGCAGCACCCGCTTGACCAGCTTGCGCGGCGGGTCGCCCATCAGCATGGCTCGGAACCGACTGCCGCCATAGGTGGCGACCGCGGCGACCTTGCGAATGTTGTGCAGCGACGGCTGCACCTTGCCGTCAACCAATTTGAACGACACGCCGGGCAGGAAGACGCGATCGAAAAAGCCTTTCAGAATGGCCGGATAGCCGAAGTTCCACACCGGAAACGATAGCACCAGCGCCTCGGCCCGCAGCAAGCGCTCGACGTAAGCCGCTGCAGGATCGCCGTCACTGCGCGCGTCGTGATAGGAGAGCCGTTCGGCCCGCGTCAGCCTGGGATCGAACCCCTCGGCATAGAGATCGCAATCGTCGACGGCATGGCCGGCGGCCTTCAGCCGCTCGACGATGGTCCGGTGCAGACCGGCATTGAAGCTGGTCTCGACCGGATGAGCGTAGAGGACGAGGATGTTCACCCAAGTCCTCGCAGGTCGGCGCGAGGCACCCCCCTCTGCCCTACCGGGCATCTCCCCCTCAAGGGGGGAGATTGGCGGTTCCATCGTCTCGACCATCTTCCAACGTCGTCAACTGGCGAAAGCGATACCGACAGCCGATCTCCCCCCTTGAGGGGGAGATGGCCGGCAGGCCAGAGGGGGGTGTTCAAGCGCAAACCTCTCCTCAACCCGTCTTCTCCAGCCCCTTGAACAGGAACGACTTGCCTGAGCGATAATCATAGTCCGGATTTTCCCAGGCGATCATCTTGCCCGGATTGAGCAGCCCCTGCGGGTCGGTCTCGCGCTTGAAGGCGAGCTGCACCTCGTCGGTGCGCTTCATGCCGCCCTCTTCCAGCGTGTAGCGGTGCGGGTTGAAGATCCAGCAGCCATTGTCCTCGTGGATGCGAATGATCTCGTCCAGCCGCTCCGCCGTGGTGAAGCGCACTAGCGGCAGCCCTGCGATGCCGATGGCGCCGTCGAAGCGGATGAATTCGAGATGCGCCGGCACCTCGTCGCCGAAGCGTTCGACCATTGCCTTGACGTGGCCGAGGTGGTCCGGCGACGGGTAGCGGGTCTGCAGATAGGTGATCGTCGGGTCGACCCGGATGGCGCGCAGCGTGGTGTGGTTCCAGGTCAGCTCATAGGCCGGCGGCAGCCCCTTGAGATCGGCCTCCTTATCGGCGCGAAAGACGATCTCGCCCTTACTGCGCGCAGTGAAGGCGAGGAAGGCATCCATCGCATGCGGCGCGATCATCAGGACGACGATGCTTTGGCCGCGCCGGAAAAACCGCTGGTGGCGCTTGAAGTAATCGTAGGGGATGGGTGCTGCTATCGGCGTGATCAGCTTCGCCAGGATGCCGTCCTGGATGGCGAGATCGTTGCCGAAGCCGGCCGCATCCATGAAATCGTCGAAGCCGACGATGACGTCGATCCAGTCATAACTGGCGGTTAGCGGCATCTCGACTTCGGTGATGATGCCGTTGGTGCCGTAGGCGTGCATCACTTTCAGCACGTCCTCGCCGGTGAGCTCCATGACGCGGGGCTGTGCCTCCATCGTCACGGTCCTCAGCCGGATGACGTTGCCGAGGTCGCGCAAGCCGCCCCAGCGGATCGAGCCAATACCGCCGGAGCCGCCGGCGACGAAGCCGCCGATCGATGCCGTGTTGTAGGTCGACGGCGACATGCGGAGCTCCTGGCCGGAATGCGCCCGAGTCGCCTTGTCGATGTCGGCGAGCACGGCGCCGGGACCGGTGACGACACGACCGGGCGCGATCGCCTTGATCGCGTTCATCTCGGCGAGATTGAGCACGACGCCGCCGGACAGAGGCATCGCCTGCCCGTAATTGCCGGTGCCGCTGCCGCGCGGCGTCACCGGCACGCCATGCCGGTGGCAGGCGGCGAGCACGCGGACGACCTCATCTTCCGTTTTCGGCGTCACGATCAGGTCGCCGGTGACATGCTCGAGCTGCTGCTTCAGCACCGGGCTGTACCAGTAGAAGTCGCGGCTCTTCTGCTGGACGATCGCCGGATGGTCGTCGACCTTGAGGCCGTCCAGGTCGCGCTTGAGCGCCGCAATATCCATCATTCCACCATCAGATCATCGAGTTCGGCATAATCGGGCAGCTGGCGTTCGATCGCCTGGCCGTCGCGCACCACGATGCGATCCGATTCGGGCCGTGACAGCAATTCCGTCCAGCTTCGCCCCTTGAAGACGACGAAATCGGCCGGCCCTCCGGCGGCAAGCGTGCCGAAACCATCGAGCCGCATCACCTTGGCCGGCGTCGCTGTTACCGCTTGCGGCCAGTCAGCGACGGGATGGTCGAGATGCAGGATGCGCGTCGCCATGCGATAGACCTCCAGCATATCGAGATCGCCATAGGCGTAGAACGGGTCGCGCGTATTGTCGGAGGCGACGGCGACGGCGATGCCGCGCGCCTTCATCTCGTGCAGCAGCGTCACCCCGCGCCAGCGCGGCGTGGTGTTATCGCCGCGCCGGTCCTGCAAATAGAGATTGCACATTGGCAGCGACACCACCGCCAGGCCGGCCTTGGCGACCTTGTCCAGCGTGTCGAGCACCTCGAGATCGGGCTGGCGCGCCAGCGAGCAGCAATGGCCGACCAGGATGTTCCCGTCAAAACCGTTCCAGAGGGCGGCTTCGGCAATCTTCTTGAGCGAGATCGCCGAGACATCGTCGGTCTCGTCGGCATGGAAATCGAGGTCGAGGCCATGCTTGATCGCCTGCGCAAACACCTGGTCAAGCAGTTCCTCGAGGTCCGGCACCATATAGGTGACGACGCCGAGCACGCCCTTGGCGGCAGCCACCCGCTTGGCCAGCCTCTCGAACCATTTCCTGTCGCGCACGCCTTCGATGCCGAGCAGGCAGGCCGCCTGCAGCTCGATGCGGCCGCGCCATTTCTCCCGCATCGTCTCGAACACCGGCCAGGAGATCTCTTCCTGCGGCGCAACGCTGTCGAGATGCGTACGCAGCGCCTTGGTGCCATGCGCATAGGCAGAGCGCAGCGAAAAATCCATGCGGCGGGCAACGTCGTCGGCGCTCCAGTGCGCCGCGCGGTCGGCGCCCGTTGCGTTCAGCGCGCCCATGAAGGTGCCGTCCGGGTTCGGCTTTCGAGGCCAGATATGGCCCTTGTCGATATGCGTGTGGCAGTCGACGAAGCAGGGCAAGACGATCCGGCCGCCAAGGTCGATGGCGCCTGCCTGTGCGTTGGATCGATGCGCCGTAATCCCGGAGATCTTGCCATCGGCGATGGCGATATCCGCGAGCCCAAACCCGTCGGTATCGAAGGCTCCAGAAAAGCCCGGCGTCAGTGAGGCATGAAGCCGAACCTTGGCGAGATGGTAGGAACCAGAAGCTGGTATCAAGGCGGCGCTGTCCACCATCACCGCTCCTGCCTCAGCGCGCTCTCGTGCCAGCGCCGCAAAATGAGATGCGAAATCAGCGACAGCACCAGGAAGATCAGGATGCCGGTGAGCGAGATCAGGATCAGCGCCGCGAACAGCCTCGGCGCGTTGAGCCGGTAGCCGGCCTCGATTATGCGCGAGGCGAGGCCGGACGACTGGCCGGTGGCGCCGGCGACGAACTCGGCCACCACCGCACCGATCAGCGACAGGCCGCCGGCGATCTTCAGCCCGCCGAGGAAATAAGGCATCGCCGCCGGCAGCCGCAGATAGCGCAATTGCTGCCAGCGGGTGGCGCCGTTGAGCTTGAACAAATCGCGCAGATTGCGGTCGACGGAATTGAGGCCGAGCGTGGTGTTGGAGAGGATCGGGAAGAAGGCGACGATCCAGGCGCAAAGCAAAAGCTTTGTCGTCTGGTTGTCGACATAGATATTGATCAGCGGAAAGATCGCGACGATCGGCGTCACCTGCAGCACGATGGCGAAGGGAAAGAACGACATCTCCACCCATTTCGACTGCGCGAACAGCACTGCCAGCCCGACGCCGCCGATGACGGCGAGAAGCAGGCTCAAGAAGGTGATCCTGAGTGTCACCAGCAGCGAGGAGAACAGCAGCCCGGCATCGTCGTGCAGCGTCTGCAGCACCACGCCGGGACGCGGCAGGATATATTTCGGGATGTCGTTCCAGACGCAGACGCGGTCCCACAGCCAGATCGCCAGGATCATGATCGCCAGCGGCAGCAGCCACCTGCCGATGCGCTCGAAGCGCTCCTGGCGAACGCGACGCGCCTCCTCCGGGTCGAGCGCCAGGACTTGTTCTTCAATGGCCGTCATGATGCGGTCCGGCAGTTGAGTTGATGGCGCCGATCAGCACGTCGGATGCCTGGCGGCAGAGCGCGGCATAATCGGGCGAGGTGCGAAACGCCTCGTCGCGCGGATAGGATGCATCGACGGCAAGCTCGGCAAACACCCGGCCCGGCCGCGCCGCCATGACGACGACGCGGTTGGAGAGGAAAACGCTTTCGAAGACGCTGTGAGTGACGAAAACGACGGTAAAACGCTCATCCTGCCATAGCTCCAGAAGATCGTTGTTGAGCTTGAAGCGGGTGATCTCGTCGAGTGCGGCGAATGGCTCGTCCATCAACAGAATGCGCGGCTTGGTCACCATGGCGCGGGCAATCGAGACGCGCATCTTCATGCCGCCTGATAATTCGCGCGGCACGGCATTCTCGAAGCCGGTCAGGTGAACCCGCGCCAGCATCTCCATCACCGCCGGCGCCGCCTTGGCCCGCGACACACCCTTCAGCCGCAGCGGCAGCCAGACATTGTCGAAGACATCGGCCCAGGGCAGCAGCGTCGGCTCCTGGAAGACGAAGCCGATATTCGAGCGGTCGCCGATATTTGAACGATCGAGGGCGCCGCTGCCGCGCCAGTCGAGCACACCCGAGGTCGGCGTCGACAGGCCGGCAATCAGCCGCAGCGCCGTCGACTTGCCGCAGCCCGACGGTCCGAGCAGGCTGAGGAAATCGCCTTCCCGGATCGTCAGCTCGACATTGCTGAGCGCGGTGACGCCGTTGGAAAACACCTTGCCGACGCCACGCAGCGCCAACAGCGTCGGCCCCGATACGCTTCCTGGCTGTTGCGCCACTTTC
The DNA here is from genome assembly GCF_040322135.1 of Mesorhizobium sp. M0189. Classification (NCBI taxonomy): domain Bacteria; kingdom Pseudomonadati; phylum Pseudomonadota; class Alphaproteobacteria; order Hyphomicrobiales; family Phyllobacteriaceae; genus Mesorhizobium; species Mesorhizobium sp. M0189. The sequence goes on along the minus strand of NZ_JAMYSW010000001.1, from coordinate 5,603 downwards.
TCCAGCTTCACGGCCTACTTCTTCAGGTCGAGCCCGACGCTCTTGTTGACGAAGGCCAGCGTGTAGGCCTTCTTGATGTCGATGCCCGCCGGTGTTACCTTGGCCTTGACCATCTTGTCGTAAAAACTCTGGATGCGCGCATCGGTCATGGCGCCGATGCCGAGCTTTTCGCTGTCGCCGGAATCGACCACGCCGAACTTCTTCAGCTGCTCGATCGAGAAGGCGATCTGCTCATCCGTCATGTCCGGATTTTCCTTCTTGATCATCTCGTTGGCGGCCTTGTTGTCGCCGTAGAGATAATTGTACCAGCCCTTGGCCGAGCCATCGACGAAGCACTGGACCACCTCGGGCCGCTTGTCGACCGTCTCCTGCATGGTTTCGACCGTCGTTGCATATGTGTCCCAGCCATAGTCGGCCAGCAGGAACTGGTTCGGCGTGAAACCGCCCTGCTTCTGGACGGCGAATGGCTCGGAGGTGACGTAGCCCTGCTGGATCGACTTCTTGTTGGCGATGAACGGAGCCGGGTTGAAAGTGTAGGGCACGCGTTTTGCGGCATCGAAGCCGAGGTCGGTGACCATCCACTGGAAGAAGGTCTGCGCACCTTCGTCGCCGAGGATGTACTGGTCGGCGTTCTTCAGGTCTTCCCATTTGTCCAGCCCCTGGCCGGGATGGGACATGATGACCTGCGGGTCCTTCTGGAAGTCGGCGGCCACGACGCGCATCGGTATGCCTTGCTGCACGGCATCGAAGGCCGACAGCAGATTGCCGCCCATGTAGAAATCGATCTTACCTGCGAGCAGCAGCGGCCGGCCGCTGACCTGTGGGCCGCCCTGCATGATCGTCACGTCGATGCCGCATGCGGCATAGGTACCATCCACCACGGCTTGGTAGTAACCGCCATGTTCCGGCTCGGCCAGCCAGTTGGTGCCGAAGGTGACTTTTTCGTTCGCTGCCGCGGCAAGCGTACCTGCGCCAAGCAGCACGATCACGCCCGCCGAAATCTTGAGTCTTCCGTACATCCACACCACCCTTTGTTCGCTCCGGCGCATCACGCGCCGGGCTCGACACCATTGTTTCAAGAAGCAAGACACATGCCACCGGCGCGTTGCGTCGGGACCGCCCGCTTGTGCAATGCCCGCCTGTGCAATGGCGGCGCGAAGGCCGGACGGGTCATGCTGTACGGAAGGCATCGTGCCTATTTTTTGATCGCCTGTCCACAATCGCCCTCGTGACATGCACCGCCATCTTGATGCCCGCCTACATCCAGCTTTACGCTGCCGTGAACGGAGATTGCCATGTTCAAATTTCTCACGCCGAAGTCGATCAAGCCGCCCTTCGCCCGCTACAGCCATGGCGTCGAGCTGCCGCCCGGCAAGCGGCTGGTGCTGTGTTCGGGCCAGGTCGCGATCACAGCGGACGACCAGATCCCCGAGGAGGCCGGCGCACAGGCCGAGCTCTGTTTCCAGAACATAGCGGCGATTCTCGGCGAGGCCGGGCTCGGCCTGTCCGACATCGTCCGCATCAACGCCTACGTCACCGACCGCGCCTTCCTGCGGCCCTATATGGAGGTTCGCGACCGGCTGTTCGCCAGTCCGGCGCCGGCCTCGACGCTGATGATCGTGTCCGGCTTTGCCCGGCCGGAGTTTAAGGTCGAGATCGAGGTCATCGCGTCGGGTTGAGGAGCGCTGGCCAGCGGCTGGAATCGACAGGCCGATGATCTCAAGTTACACGACAAAGGTTGGTGCCGCCCCTCATCAAGCGCGCATCCAGTCTCTTCGAGGTAAAAAATGGCCGGAACAAAAAAACGCGTATGGTGGGGTGACTACCGGACCACCGAATACGCGACCGTCGATCCTGAGGCGACCATTGCCGTTCTGCCACTGGCGGCGATCGAGCAGCACGGGCCCCATCTGCCGGTTTCGACCGACACCTCGATCATGAACGGCATGCTGGAAACGGTGATCGCGCGCCTGCCCGGCGATCTCGACATCCGCATCCTGCCGGTTCAGGCGGTGGGCAAGTCGAACGAGCATTTGCATGCGCCCGGCACCCTCACTCTGCCGGCGACGACCCTGGTCGAGGCGTGGACCGAACTTGGCCTGTCGGTCGCACGCGCCGGCGTCCGAAAACTGATTGTCGTCAACTCGCATGGCGGCAATGAGGAGATCATGGGCATCGTCACCCGCGAATTGCGCGTGCGGGCAAAGATGCTGGCGGTAAAGACCAGCTGGCAACGGTTTGGCCGGCCGGCCGGCATGTACACCGACCTCGAAGACCGCCACGGCATTCATGGCGGCGACGTCGAGACCTCGCTGATGCTGCACTTCCGGCCCGACCTCGTCGACATGGCCAAGGCCGATAATTTCGTCTCCAAGGTTGCGCGCGCCGAAAAGGAATTTTCGCTGCTGCGCCACACCGGAACGCACGCCTTCGCCTGGATCGCCAGCGACCTCAACCCGAATGGCGTGGTCGGCGACGCCAGCATTGCAACCGCCGAAAAAGGCCGGCTCACCGCCGAGCATCAAGCCGACGGCTTCATCAGCTTGCTGAAGGACGTGCGCAAGGCAAAGCTGGCGGATTGGCTGGCGTAACTAGCCCTCGATCCTCAGCGCAAACGGCGTGCCCTCAAACGCTTCGGCGCCGCGCCCGATCGCCTCGATGGCGCGGCTCATGCGGCCGTCGCGCTCGAGCAGTGCGTCGGCAATTGCGATCAGCCGCGGATTGGGTGTCGCCGTGGGCGACAGCGCGCGCAGCGTCTTGGCCAGTTCGGCTTCGTCGCGCTTCGGCGCCAGCGCTGCCGCGATAATGTAGGCCGAGGCGGTCGACCGGCTGATGCCGGCATAGCAATGCACCACCAGCGGCCGCGAGCGATCCCATTGGCGGGCGAAATCGAGCAGGTTCAAGACATGCTCCTCGCCCGGCATGGTCATGCCCTCCTGCGCTACCGCAATGTCGTGCATGACCAGGTGCAGATGGTTTTCCCTGGTGATCGAGGCCGGCCGCATCACCTCCGTGCCGGCAGCGAGCAGCGAAAGCAGCCGCCCGGCCCCGGTCTTCGTCACCGTTTCCTCGACTTTGGACAGCGAGCAGACATGGATCATTGGATCGTTTCTCCCTTGGCATCATCGTCGCGCCGCGAGGCCCAGCCGGCAAGCGCTGATTCGAGCCGCCGCCATTCTTCGTCGGCTCCCGGCAGGCCGGCGCGCAACACATCCGGCCGGTCGGCGAAATGCCGAAGCAGGATGCCGCGCTGGCCGAGCACCGAAAACAGGCGGGCGGCGTTCGCCAGCCTGATATAGCGGAACAGCGCGGTGCCAGCGGCGACAGGCACGCCGAACCGGCCGAACAGCGCATCGAGCCGTGCGGCATCCTCGGCCAATCGGCGCCGCATCCCGGCCTGCCAGCCGGTATCGGCAAGCGCCCTTATGCCATATTCGAGCGCCGGCCCGGAAATCGCCCATGGCCCGAATTGCGCCTGCAGCCGCTCGACCGTCAGCGCCTCGGTCAATGCAAAGCCAAGCCGCAGGCCGGCCAGGCCGAAGAACTTGCCGAACGAGCGCAGCACGACGATGCCGCCCTGGTCGACGTCGCCAGCGAGACTTTCGCTGCGTGGGCCGACATCCATGAAGGCCTCGTCGACGACCAGCAGCCCGCCTCTGGCGCGCAATTTTGCGGCAAGTCGAAGCAATCTTTCGCGCTCGACGACGCGCCCGTCCGGGTTGTTGGGATTGACGACGACGGCAAGGTCGGCCGCCGCCAAGGCTTCGAAATCATCGACTTCAGCCGCCGCATGGCCGGCGATCGCCGCTGCCCGCCGATGCTCGGCATAAGTCGGCCCGAGCACCAGCGCCCTGCCCGGGCTGACCAGCGAAGCGACGCGCGGCAACAGGATCTGCGTGCCGGGCGCCGCTGCGACATTCGCCGCCGATGGAGCGCCATAGGCGCTTGCCGCGACTTCGGCCAATTCGCGGGCACGCGCTGCTTCCGGCAATCGCGACAGGGCGGTGGCGGGCAAATCGAAAAGCGGGTAGGAGTGCGGATTGATCCCGGTCGAGAGGTCGACGAAAGGCAGCGGCGCGTGAGGGAAAAGCGCCCTCGCCCGGCCAAGGCTTCCGCCGTGGTCCACTGCCGCCGTCACTCCATCAAGAGACTTCATGTCGATCCTGATCACTTTCCTGTCGCTGGCCATCGAACTTGTACTCGGCTACCCGGCCCAGCTCTTCGATGCCATTGGCCATCCCGTCACCTGGTTCGGCAGGCTGATATCCTTTCTCGACGGCAGGCTCAACCGCGCCACTGATTCCGACGCCCACCGTCGCCGCTGGGGCGTCTTCGCGCTGCTGGTCATCGTGCTGGTGCCGGCCGCCCTCGCCTTCTGGATCGAAGCCATGCTTTGGAGCATTCCCCTCGGCTTGTTGGTCATCGCAATCCTGGCGACGTCGCTGCTGTCGCAGAAGAGCCTGGCCGAGCATGTCGAAGCGGTGGCCGACGCCCTCGACAGCGGCGGACTGGACATGGGCCGCATTGCCGTCTCGCGGATCGTCGGCCGCGACCCGGAAAAGCTCGACAGGGCCGCTGTCTGCCGCGCCGCGATCGAAAGCCTGGCCGAGAACTTCTCCGACGGCGTCGTCGCGCCGGCGTTCTGGATCGGCGTTGGCGGGCTCGCCGGCGGCGTCGCCTACAAGGCCGCCAACACCGCCGATTCGATGATCGGCCACCGCACCCCGCGCCACGAGGCCTTCGGCTGGGCGGCGGCGCGCTTCGACGATTGGATCAACCTGCCGGCATCACGGCTGACGGCGCTGCTGATCGTGCTTGCCGCTTTCCTGGTCAAGGGCGCCGATGCCAAAGCCGCCTGGCATGCTGTGCGGCGCGATGCGAAAAAACACCGCTCGCCCAATGCCGGCTGGCCGGAAGCAGCGATGGCCGGTGCGCTCGGCCTGGCGCTCGCCGGCCCCCGTTCCTATGACGGCGTCATGGTCGAAGACGCGTTGATGGGCGAAGGCGGCCGCCGCGACGATATCGAGAGCACCGACATCCGACGGGCGCTGAAACTTTACCGGGTCGCCGACTTACTGCTGATCGCGCTGTTCGGGGTGATCGCAGTGGTTGTTATCTTGGCGTGACCTGCGCCCGAGATCGAGCGGAAACAAAAAACCCGCCAAGCGGCGGGTCGTTGGAGCCAGTTAGCACCATAGCGAGATTAGTACCATAGCTGCCGGCACAAAGCAAGAACAAAATTGCTGTGCCCAAAGAATAATCGCCCCAGCTTTGCGCTTCTCATTCCCTGCCTTTGACGTTCGAGGTTGGCGAAATCCGAAGCGCCATCCAATCTCCCCCCTCGCGGGGGAGATGTCCGGCAGGACAGAGGGGGGCGCGAAGGATCGCCAGCCTCTTGACCGTTCACCTGCTAATGACGGTCTGACGACGTAGTTGTCTCCGACTGACAGGCCGAGGGACAGTGCCCCCCTTTGCCCTGCCGGGCATCTCCCCCACAAGGGGATAGTGTCCTGAAGGTTCTGCAAAAAGTTTTGGAGAGAGAACGGCGCTTGCTCTGAAGGGCGAGCGGCCATGGCACGGTGGTGACGTTGCAATCACCGATT